>NZ_JBHVVE010000001.1:357660-709347 GCF_042883725.1 Kitasatospora sp. NPDC058184 | reverse complement strand
TGAGTTGCCTGCGCGTCACATCCAACAGTCCTACCGGGTTCTGCCCCAGAGCGGGGCAGAACCCGAAGATTGATCACAACATCACACAGGCCCTAGGAGTGACCTCTTGACCCCGGATCAGCAGCTCACCGAGCTGAACAAGACCATCGCTGCGACCTTCAAGGCCGTCGAGGCCGAGGGCGTTTCGGTGCCTGGCTACAACGGCCAGCCCTGCGCGAACCAGCTTCTCCGACAGCTCCCGGAGCTGCTGAAGGCATCTGCCCGGCTCCGCGAGGAGACCGGCAGCAGCGCGGCCCCGGAGTTCGGCACGGCGGAGGTGTTCGGCCCATGAGGCTCGGCACCATGCCCGAGGGGCGGCCGGAGCGGACCCTTGCCCCCTACGCCGAGGTGTGGTGCCGGAGGTTCCTCCGGGTCAACGGTCAGCCCTGGGAGTTCACGGGCACTCAGAAGGACTACCTCGCGTGGTGGTACGCCATCGACCGCGAGGGCCGTTGGCTGTTCGAGGAAGGCGCGTTTGTGGCCCCGAAGGGCGCAGGGAAGTCGCCCTTCGCTGCCGCCGTGGGCCTGTTCGAGATGCTCGGTCCGTGCCGCTTCAACGGCTGGGACGAGCAGGGCCGCCCGAAGGCGCGGCCGGTCGCGGTCCCGAAGGTTCAGGTCGCTGCCGTCTCCGAGAAGCAAGGCACGCAGACTCTTGATGACGCGCGCGGGATGCTCTCGGACCTGGCGGTCCGGCAGTACGGGCTGAAGCTCTCTCAGAAGCTCGTCCGATTTCGTGACCCGCGACGGCCGGGCTACTTCGCGCCGGTCGCGTCGGCGTCCGCCTCGCTGGAGGGCGAGAAGCCGACTGCCGTCCTCATGGACGAGGTGCACCACTTCACCGAGCACCGGAACCACAAGCTTGCCGAGGTGGTGAAGCGCAACGCCGCGAAGGTCGGGGGCCGCGCGCTGGCCACGTCCAACGCGCACACGCTCGGCGCTGGCTCGTACGGCGAGGCACTGCTGACCCGCGCCGAGGCGCTCGCTGACGGCTTGCTGTACCTCGCCTGCCAGGCTCCGCCGGATACCCCGCTGGACGACGCGGAGGGGCTCCGGGCGGGGCTCGCCGAGGCGTACGAGTCGGCCCCGTGGGTGGACCTGGACCGCATCGTCCGCGAACTCGCCTCGCGGGCCGTGACGGTCGAGGACTTCCGCCGCTTCTACCTCTCGCAGGTCGTCGCGGCCGAGGACGGGTGGATTCACCCGAAGGACGCCGACAGGGCCGCCCAGCCGGACCACGTGGTCCCTGAGGGGGCGCTGATCACGCTCGGATTCGACGGCTCGGTGTCCCGCGACGCGACGGCCCTGATCGGCTGTGAGGTCACGACGGGCCACGTCTTCACGCTGGGCGTGTGGGAGTGCCCTGACGGCCCGGAGGCCCGTACCTGGCTCGTCCCTCGCGACGAGGTGGACGACGCGGTGAACGACGCCTTCGAGCGCTTCGACGTGTGCGGCTTCTTCGCCGACCGGTACGAGTGGGAAGACCCGATCAACCGATGGGCGGAGAAGTACGGTTCCCGCCTTCGGGTGAAGGCCGGTCATGGGCACTCAGTCGCCTTCGACATGCGCAACCGGACGGCCGACTTCGTGCGGGCGGCCGAGGCCACCGCGAACGCCTTCGAGCTGGGCGAGATCAGCCACGACGGCAGCCGGGCCCTGGTCCGGCATCTGAAGAACGCGCGTCGCCGACCGACGCGGTTCGGCATCGGGATGACGAAAGACCGTCCCCACTCCCCGCGAAAGATCGACGCGGCGGTTACGGCTGTCCTCGCCCGCGAGGCGCGGCGGGTGGCCATTGAGAAGCGAATCAGGCCGAAGGGCCGCCGAGTAGCGAGGCTGAAATGAGCAACATTCTGGAACTGCTGGTGAGTCAGCGGGCGGTGAACCGATCGCGTCTGGAGCGGATCGCCCGGTGGCACGACGGGCACCACCCCGCGCCGTACTCCCCGAGCAAGACCGACGAGGAGTTCCGCCGCCGGACGGCGGAGCGAGCGAAGACGAACGTCCTGCCGCGAGTGGTCACGGCCATCGCCGAGAACCTCTCGGTGGAGGGCTACAGATCAGCCGGCACTGACACCCAGTCAGCCGCATGGGCGCACTGGCGGGCGAACGACATGGCTGACCATCAGGATATGGTGCACCGGGCTGCCCTGACCTTCGGCGTCTCGTACGTGGTGGTGCTGCGCACGAAGGCGGGTCCGCTGATCCGGCCGTATTCGCCGCTGGAGCTGACGGCGGTCTACGAGAACCCGGCCTTCGACCGCTACCCGCTGGCCGCGATGACGCAGCACCAGCACCGCGAGGGGCATCGCATCGTCTTCACCGAGTGGTCGGTGATCGACACCCGGGCCGTCCACGTCTACCGGGCGGACGGCGAGGACTCTGTGAAGGACGCGCGACGGGTGCGGTCGATGCCGCATGGGCTCGGCGTGTGTCCGGTGGTCCGCTTCGTGAACCAGGCCCCGTACGCGGAGCACACTCCGCCGGTGTCGGAGGTCGAGGAACTTACCAACCTTCAGGATCGACTGAACGGGCTCTACTTCGACAAGCTGTCGGCCGCTGGCCTGTCCGCGTGGCGTCAGCGCTGGTCGATCGGCGTCGAGTACCCCGACTCGGAACTGAAGCTCCGGCCGGGCTCGATTCTCGACCTGGAGGCCGAGGGCGGGAACGACGCGAGCGCTCGCGTCGGCGAGTTCTCCGCGACCGACCTTCGCCCGTTCCTGGACTCGATCACGCAGTGCTACAAGGACATAGCCACGAAGTCGAGCGTCCCGCTGCGGGTGCTGTCCCCGGACATGGTGAACGTCGGGGCGGACGCGGTGGCGTCGGTCGAGCGTGACCTTGTGGCGAAGGTCGAGGACCGTCAGAAGTCCTTCGGGACCGCGTGGGGCCGTGTGCTGCGACTGGCCGCGCTGGCGGCGGGTGACCGGGCGGCATTCACCGACACCGCGAGCGAGGTTGTGTGGAAGGACGCGCGACAGCGGAACTTCATGGCGATCACGCAGGGGCTCGGCACGCTGGCTCAGCTCGGTGTACCGCTGTCGGTGCTCGTGGACTTCATCCCTGGCCTGACGCAGGAGCAGCGGACGAAGGTCATTGCGGCCGGTGGCGTTCAGGACATGGCGAAGGACCTGCTCGGCGGGGCCGGAGTGGGGGCGGACAGTGGCGCTGACTCCTGAAGGCACGATGCTGACCGAGGCTCACCGGCTGGCTCAGTCCGCGATCGGCCGGGCGGTGCTCGCGGAGCTGGGCGAGGATCTGCTCTCTGATGCCGTGGTGGACCTGGCGCTTGAGGCACGGGGGAAGTCGGACGCGGTGGCGGCCCGGTACTACGCCGCGTTCCGGCAGGCGGAGGGCATCGCTGACGGCTTCGTACTCGGGGAGGCTGACCCGCTGGCTCCGGCCACTGCGCGGGAGCGCATCGCGGACGCCGCGAACCGGTTCGGGCAGGGGCCCGGGGAGGTGGTGCGGGTGGTGCTCGGCGGGGGCCGTGACAGGCTCGCTCGCAGCCTGGGAGCGGACAGCCGGGCGATCGGGTGGCAGCGTGTCTGTTCGTCGTCGTGCTGCTCGTTCTGCGCGATGCTGGCGGGCCGTGGCGCGGTGTACCGCTCGGCCCGTGCGGCGGGCGACGGCCGGGGCTATCACCGCTCGTGCGCTTGCACGGTCGAGCCGGTGTTCCGTCGTGGGACGCCGCTCCCGGCACGCTCGCAGGTGTTCGCCGACCTGTACGACGAGGCGGGCTCGTTCGACGCCTTCAAGGTGGCGTTCCGCGAACGCGCGGAGGCGTAACCCACTGAGATGAAGATGGTGCCGGTGCGTCGCGACGCGCGAGGCGCTGGGGTCTCGGACGCCGGGCATAGGCCGGTCCGGGACTCACACCGAGAATGCCCCCTCCCTGTCCTGGGAGGGGGCATTCTTTGCGTTCTGGGCCTTGTGCAGCGCTGCTCAGCGGAGGGCCGTTGCTTCGTCAGTTCGGAACAGGACCTTGGTCCTCGCCGGCCGCAGGACCAAGGTCCCACCGTCAGGTTCCGACCGGCCGTCAGGCCCACGGCCTACGCCGCGAACTGGTCGAGCACGTCCGCCACCTCGGGCACGTCGGCGAAGGGCCGGAGCCGGTCGAGGACGACACGGGAGCGCTCGGCGGTCCGGTCGCTGGCGAGGCCGTTGGTCAGCTCCAGTACCCGCCGGGCGTGCTCCGCTGCCTGCTCCGGCTCGTTGGCGTCCGCGAGGGCAACGACGAGCCACGAGAGGTAGAGGGCGAACTCGCGGGTGTGGCTGGCGTCGTAGCGGTCGAGCACGGCCGCGAGCAGCGGCACGGCGCGGAGGGGCCGCCGGAGTTCGGTGAACACCCGCGCGTCCATGACCTCTGCCTCTTCCTGGCTCATCCAGTAGGCCCACACCGGGGCCGGGTCGGTGGCATCGGCCGTCAGCGCGTCGTGCGCCTCGCCGAGTGCCCGCATGGCGGGCTGCGCCTCACCCGCGCGCGTGTGGGCCCACGCGAGCCGGTCGAGCGCCATAGCGCGAGCCGTGGGGTGCGCATCGGGGGCTTCCGCGAGGCCCGCCCGCGCGAGGTCGAGTCCTTCGCGCTCCCGGCCGGTGTTGCTGAGCTGGTAGGCGAGCGACCCCGCGAGGTTCCCCGCGAGCGCTCCGGCTCCGGCTTCCCGTGCGGCCGACATGCCGAGCCGGTAGGCCCGTTCGGCATCGGCGTGCTGCCCGGCATCGCTCGCGATCCACCCGACGATCTGGGCCAACTCACCGATGGCGACCAGCAGCGCCCGACTGACCTCTTCGGTGTGACTCGTCTCCTTGAACAGCTTTACGGCTTCCGCGAGTTGCCGTAGCGCGGGCCGTACGAGGTCCCCGCCGGGAAGCACGTCGTCCGCGAGACGAAGCCCGTGGACGCGGGCCGTCAGGCTCGCGGCCGTGCTCTGGCCGATCAGGCGGCCCGTCCCCAGTGTCCAAAGCGGCTCACCCTCCGGCAGGAAGTCCGCGAGGCTGGCGGGCTGCTCAGGGCTCGTCAGCGGGTCGTCCGGCCGCCGGGCGGCGTCGGCTGCCCGTGTGAGGGCCCGGAGATCCACGCCGAGGACTTCGGCGAGCGCGGGCAACCAGACGTCGGGGATGCGTTCGCCGCGTTCCCACCGGCTGACTTCGTGTCGGGTGACGCTGGCCGTCCCGGTGGCCCGGCAGAGCTTCGCCGCGAGGTCGGCTTGGCTCTGCTTGCCGCGCAGTCGGCGGAGGTACGCCCCGAACTGCCTTGTTGCTTCTGTCGCCACCCTGGCCCCCTCTCGTGTCCATCCTGGCCCACACCTGGCCCACAGGCTGGCCCCTCCCGGAGATCAACGAGCGCGGGACGGTGTGGGCATGACGACACCGACAACGATTCCGGCTGATCAGGGCGCTGTCTCGGGCTGCGCGGTGTGCGCGAAGCTGGACGAGTTGCAGGCGAAGCACGGGAAGCCGGGACGGACCTACAACGGATCGGGACTCGCGGACGTGCGGGTGCTGCGGAAGCGGCACGCCGAGTCCGGTACGTGCCTGCTCGGGGGTGGTCACGGTGCCGCGTGAGCCTCTGACGGAGTTCATCACCGGACAGTCCGGAGTCGAGCCGCTGTCCGTGATGGAGACCCGCCCGCCGGGCATCACCGCGAGCGAGTGTCTGGAGTGTCAGATGTTCGACGGGTGGGCCTGCCAGTACGCCGCCGAGGGCAATCGCGAGCGGCTCGCCTGGGTCGGCCGGGAGCGCAATCGCCACCGCGACCCCCTGTTCGGGGAGTGCACCGACCCGACGCGGACGAACACGTTCAAGGACCCCGAGGACGAGGGGCTGTCGTGAACGAGACCCCGGACATTGGCGCGCTGGTGGCGGACACCCGGAGCGAGCGGCTCGCGATCGTGACGGACGTGGCGGACAGGCGGCTGACGCTGCGGCCCCCTGGCGGGCCGGGTAACGAGGAGTGGCAGGCGATGCCCGCACACGTCCGCGAGGCTGACCCGGCCGAGACGCTACGGGCGCAGACTGCGGAGGCCACGGCAGTCATCCGCAGGGGGCTGACCGACCAGGCCGTCTGACCCCCGTGACCAGCAGAGAGCCCCTGTCCGGCGGTCCGGCGGGGGCTCTGCTACGCCCGGGTATCCTCGTGCGCGTAAGCCTAGGTGCGTCAAGACACACGTCAGCCGGGCGATGGTGAAGCTCGGGGTGCGGGACCGGGCGCAACTGGTGGTGCTGGCCTACGAGTCGGGGCTGGTGCGGCCGGGCTGGCTGGGCTGAGGCCTGCTCCCGGGCCGGAGCGTCGCGGGTGGTTCGTACTCTCCCGGGAGTATCCCAACTGCCGCTGCTGGTAGGACGCGCGATGAGGGTCTTCGGCGGGACGCTTCAGGTGTCTCGGGAACCGCCCGAGGTGCTGGAAGCCCACCACCGAGGAGTTGAACCACCATGTACACCCAGCTGGCCGACTGGCACGGCCCGGGCCCGTGGATCCTGCTGATCCCCCTGGTCTGGATTGCCGTGGTGGTCCTGGTGATCGCGGTCCTGCGCCGCACGGTCTGGCGGCGGCACGGCTGCGGGTACGGTGCCAGGGCCGGGTTCGGGCCCGGATCGGGAGCCGGAGTCGGGGCCGTCATGGAGCATCCGCTGGCCGTCCTGGGCCGCCGCTACGCCGAGGGCGACATCGACGCCGAGGAGTACCGCGCCAAGCGGGCCGTGCTCAGCGAACCGCCGCGGGGCGACCCCGGAGGAGGTGGCGCCAAGTGACCGCCCCCGGCGTCGTACGGGGCGCCGCCGCCCGGGTGGCCGACGACCGGGTCGCCGACGCCGTGGAGGTCCACGGTGTCGGCGGCGCCGGGGGCCGGCAATCCGGCCGCGTGACGGTGGGCCGGAGGCTCAGCCCGCCTGCTGCGGGAAGACCTCCCGCAGCAGCGGGTCCGGCAGTCCGCGCTTGCGCCACTCGCGCGGGTAGCCGAGCGAGACCTCCGTGAACGGGACGCCGTCGTAGGTGGTCCGGCGCGGGATGTGGAGGTGTCCGTAGATCATCGCCGCGGTGTTGAACCGGGTGTGCCAGTCGGCGGTCAGCTCGGTCCCGCACCACTGGGCGAACTCGGGGTACCAGAGGATCTCGGTGGGCTGACGGACCAACGGGTAGTGGTTGACCAGGACGAGCGGGACGTCCGGGTCGCAGGCCGCCAGCCGCTTCTCGGTCAGCCGGACGCGCTCGCGGCACCAGGAGTCGCGGTCCGGGAACGGGTCCGGGTAGAGCATCCGCTCGTCCGCGCAGACGATGCCGCTCTCGTAGGCGGCCGCCAGGGAGGCCTCCTTGGTGGTCGTGCCCGGCGCGCGGAAGGTGTAGTCGTAGAGGAGGAAGAGCGGGGCGATGCGGACGGGTCCGCCGGGGCCCTCCCAGACCGGGTACGGGTCCTCGGGGGTCACCACGCCGAGCCGGCGGCAGCGTTCCACCAGGTGCTCGTAGCGGGCCACTCCGCGCAGCTGGACCGGGTCCTCGGGGTGGGTCCACAGCTCGTGGTTGCCGGGCACCCACACCACGCGGGCGAAGCGTTCGGCGAGCAGGCCGAGGGCCCACTCGATGCTGGTGGTGATCTCGGCGACGTCACCGGCGACGAGCAGCCAGTCCCCGGGGTGGGAGGGCTGGAGCTTCTCCACCAGGTCGCGGTTCTCCTGGTAGGAGATGTGCAGATCGCTCACGGCGAGCAGCCGTCCACCCGTCGGGGTGGTCCGTTCCGGCTGTGCCTCGCTGCGGTTCTCCGTAGTCACTCCTGCCCCCTGAGGTCGCCCGGCCAATGGGGCCCACCCTACGTGGCGGGCGGGGGGAGTGGGGCGGGTTGACGGGATCAGTCGTTCGAACCGTCGGTTCAGGAGCCGAGGTCAGCCCGGCGATTCACCGGTGGTTCACCGGCGGGTCAGGGCCGGGACGGTGGATCGGGAGCCGAGCGGAAGGCGGGCTGAGGACAGGAGGCGGGATCAGGAAGTGGGAGTGGAAGGGGAGTTGGGGTCGGGCCGGTTCAGGAGCTGATGTCGATGAGCACCCCGTGGGAGGTGGCGGTGGTGACGGCGAGGATCGCCAGCGAGGCGATGCCGAGGGTCAGGCCGAGGACGGCGCGGCCGCGCCGGTTGGTGCCGCGGACCAGGGCCAGGGTGGCCAGGGTGATGGCGATCGGCCCGAGGACGATGTTGAACAGCAGCAGGCCGGGCAGGCCGAGGAGGAAGGAGGCGACAGCAAGGCCGTCGGCCTCGGCGGTGCCCTGACGGCCGGTCGCCTGACGAGCAGTCTGCTGGGCCTGGCGCTCCGGGCGGTCAGTGTTCTGGCGGCCGATGGCGAGGCGGCCGGTGGTGACACGGTCGGTGACGGTGCTCATGGTGGTGCGGGTCCTCTCTGGAGAGTGGCCGCGGGTGCGGTCCGCGGAGCGGCCGGGTCAGCGGTGCCGGAGGCGGGCGATGCCCTCGCGGGCGCCGAAGGCGAGCAGCCAGGCGGTGATGCCGGCGGAAGCGGCGAGGAAGACCGGGAGCGAGGTGTGGGCGGCGGTGCCGATCAGGATGCCCATGGCGACCAGGGCGGAGAGCAGGATCACGGCTGACTCCTTCGGCTGCGGCTGGGACTGCGCCGATTTCGGTTGACAAGTGTTCACTGACTTCGGCCCCACTCTACGCTCGGCTGGCCAGGTTCGGCAAACGAATGTTTACTGAATGGCGTGAGTCACACCGTTGGGGCCAGGCAGGCCCAGAAGCAGCAGAGTCGGCGGGCCTTGCTGGACGCCGGGCTGCACCTGTTGGCCGATCAGAACCTGGCGAGCCTGGGCGTCCGCGAGGTCACCCGCGAGGCGGGGCTCTCCCCGGCCGCCTTCTACCGGCACTTCCCGGACCTCGCCGCCCTCGGGGTGGCGCTGGTCGAGGAGTCGCTGGCCAGCCTGCACGTCATGATCCGTTCGGTGCTCGCCGAGGCCGGCGACGCCGAGGAGCTGATCGACCGCGCGGTGGACGTGATCGAGCGGCACGTCCGCGAACACCGGCCGCACGTCCGCTTCCTGGCGCGCGAGCGGCACGGCGGGGTGCGGCGGGTGCGCGAGGCGATCGACGCCGAACTCGGCCGCTTCGCCGCCGAGGTGGGAGCCGCCCTGGCGCTGCAGCCGCAGTCGCGGGGGTGGAGCGAGCAGGACCTGTGGATGCTCGCCGAGCTGTACGTCGACCACATGGTCTCCACGGCCGCCGCCTTCCTGGAGGCGCTGGAGACGGACCCGGCCCGGGAGCGGCGGATCGCCGCCACCGCGCGCCTCCAACTGCGCCTGATCAGTCTCGGTCGGGAGCACTGGCAGGCGGGTTGACCGTCCGGGCGTTGGCCGGGTGGCGACGATAACCGGTCATTGCGGCTTGGGCGGTTCTTGGTGTTGCTTTGACTCTTGACAGTGGGTCATGTCCGCGACAGCTTTGGTGCACCCCCACCAGTGGATCCCCCCACACCGAGAGGTCTCTCATGAAGAAGCCGCTCAAGCCGCTCATAGGCACGGTCGCCGCGTTCCTGGTCGCCGGGGCCACCGCCCTCGGCGGAGCCGCTCCGGCCCAGGCCGCGGCCTCCGCCGACAAGTCCGCAGCCAAGCCCGTCACCGCCGTCAACTTCGCCGGGACGGTCGCCCTCAGCAACTGCTCCGGCTCGCTGGTGCGGATGCCCGGCTCGACCGCGAACGACCCGGCCCTCATACTCTCCAACGGCCACTGCCTGGAGACCGGCATGCCCGGTCCGGGCGAGGTGGTCCTCAACCGGTCCTCCAGCCGGACCTTCACCCTGCTCAACGGGAGCGGCAGCGGTGTCGCCACGCTGCGCGCGAACAAGATCGTCTACGGCGCGATGACCGACACCGACGTGTCGATCTACCAGCTGAACACCACCTACGCCTCGATCCAGTCCCGGTACGGCATAGCCCCGTTGACCATCGCCGCCACCCACCCGGTCCAGGGCACCTCGATCAAGGTCGTCTCCGGCTACTGGAAGAAGATCTACTCCTGCTCGGTGGACGGCTTCGCCTACCGGCTGAAGGAAGCCGACTGGACCTTCAAGGACTCGGTCCGCTACACCTCCACCTGCAACGTGATCGGCGGCACCTCCGGCTCGCCGGTGGTCGACGCCTCGACCGGCCAGGTGGTCGCCGTCAACAACACGATCAACGAGAGCGGCGAGACCTGCACCCTGGACAACCCCTGCGAGGTGGACCAGAACGGCGCGGTGACGGTCCGTCCGGGCATCGGCTACGCCCAGGAGACCTACGGGATCCCGGCCTGCTTCGCCGCCGGCAACCGCTTCGACCTCACCCTCGCCGGCTGCACCCTGCCCCGCCCGTAAGCCACCAGGGCAACCGCGCTGACCAGCACTTTTCCCCCGATGGGCCATCCGCGAACGGCGGGTGGCCCATTCGGCCGTCCATCGGTCGGCCACCGCTCCACCCGGCTCCACCCGGCTCCACCCGGCTCCACCCGGCTCCACCCGGCCGTCCGTCGGTCGGCCACCGCTCCACCAGTTCCACCGCGCTCCACCCGCTCCACCCGCACCATCCGCTCCACCCGCGCCGCGCGGCCGTACAGGCGGGCGGCGATCATGTCAGCTGAACAGATGGAGAGTTGATGACCACCACCGTGAGAAGGCTGCTGGCTTCCGCCCTGCTGATACCGCTGCTCGCGCTCGGCGGCCTGGCGAGCCCGGCGTCCGCCGCCGACGGCCAGGGCGCGCAGGGTGCCCAGGGGGCGCAGGGTGACCAGGGCAAGGGGTCCCGCCACGGCCGGAGCCCCGCCGACGACCCGACCGCCGACATCAAGGACCGCCTGGCGGCGATCCCCGGCGTGACGATCACCGAGGAGAAGCCGACCACCACCGGTCACCGCTACTTCGTCGCCACGTACACCCAGCCGATCGACCACTTCCGGCCCTGGCTGGGCACCTTCCAGCAGCGCTTCAGCCTGCTGCACCGCGGCTACGACCGCCCGACCGTCTTCTACACCAACGGCTACACGCTGGGCACCAACCCGTCCCGCACCGAGCCGACCCGGCTGGTGGACGGCAACCAGGTGTCCATCGAGTACCGGTTCTTCACCCCCTCCCGCCCGGAGCCGGCGGACTGGTCGAAGGCCGGCATCCGCCAGGGCGCCGCGGACTCGCACCGGCTGGTGACCGCGCTCAAGCGGATCTACCAGGAGGAGTGGCTGTCCACCGGCGCCAGCAAGGGCGGCATGTCCTCCACCTACTTCCGCCGCTTCTACCCGGACGACGTGGCCGGCACGATCGCCTACGTCGCGCCGAACAACACGAACGTCAACGACTACCAGGCGTACAGCGACTTCTTCCGGACCGTCGGCACCCCCGAGTGCCGGGCCAGGCTGAACGCCGCCCAGCGCGAGCTGCTGGTGCGCCGTGACCGCCTGGTGCCCCGCTACGTCGCCGACAACAAGGCGTCCGGCTCCACCTTCAACACCCTCGGCTCCCCGGACCGCGCGTACGAGGCCGGGGTGCTGGACGTGGTCTGGGGCTTCTGGCAGTACAGCCTGGAGGCCGACTGCGCCAAGGTCCCGGTCGCCGCGACCGCGACCGACGACGAGCTGTACGCCTGGTTCGACTCGCAGTCCGGCATCACCGGCAACAGCGACCAGTCGCTGGCGAAGTACACCGCGTACTACTACCAGGCCGCGACCGAGCTGGGCGCGCCGTTCTTCGACGTCTCGCACCTGAAGGACGTGCTGCACTACGACTACAAGGAGCTCTACTCGGTCCGCAGCTACGTGCCGAAGGAGATCCCGACCGTCTTCAACCCGAACGCGATGCCCGACATCGACCGCTGGGTGAAGCGCGAGGGTGAGCGGATCATGTACGTCTACGGCGGCAACGACCCGTGGGGTGCCAAGCCGTTCCACCTCGGCCGGGGCAGCGAGGACAGCTACGTCTACACCGTGCCCGGCGGCAACCACGGCTCGAAGATCGAGCAGCTGCCCGCCGCGCAGTCGGCGGAGGCCACCGCCAAGGTGCTGGAGTGGGCCGGTCTGGGCGACGCGAACGCCGCCCGCTCGCTCGCCAAGACGCCGCAGCCGGGCTCGGACTTCGGCCCGCTGGACGTCGAGGGCCAGCGGCTGGAGCAGGAGCGCCGCCCGCTGTAGCGCTCGCGCTCGCGCTAGGCAGGTCGCACCACCACGCATGAGGAGGAGGCCGTCCCGGAGCCCGGGGCGGCCTCCTCGCGTCGTCCCGCGCCCCCGCGCCCGCACGTCCCCCGCGCCCCGCCGGCGGGAAGGTCGGGCCGCCCCAGCCCCTCCCCGAAGCAGTGAATCAGTGCTTCAATGCTTGCATGGCCTACCGACGCACGCCCGCCGTACAAGCCCGCCTGGACGCCCAGCGCGAAGCGGTGCTCCAGTCGGCGGTCGGCCTGCTCGCCGAGCGCGGCTACGGCGGCTGCACGATGGCCGCCGTGGCGGACCGCGCCGGGATCGCCACCGGCAGCCTCTACCAGCACTTCAGCGGCAAGGCCGAGCTGTCGGTGCAGCTGTTCCGCCGGGTGGTCACGCACGAGATCGACGCGGTCAACGCCGCCGTCGCCCGCCAGGACACCCCGAGGCGGCGGATCGCCGCCGTGGTCGAGACCTTCGCCGCCCGCGCCCTGCGCGCGCCCCGGCTGGCGTACGCGCTGCTGGTCGAGCCGGCCGACGCGGTCGTGGACGAGGAGCGACTGGTGTTCCGGCGGGCGTTCCGGGACGTGATCGCCACCGAGATCGCCGCCGCCGTGGCGAGCGGCGAACTGCCCGAGCAGGACCCGGTGCTGACCGCCGCCGCCCTGGTCGGCGCGGTCGGCGAGGCCCTGGCCGGCCCGCTCGCCGCCGCACCCGGAACAGCCGTACCCGGAACAGCCGCGTCCGGGGCAGCTGCCACACCCGGAGCGGCCGAGACCGGAGCGGCCGAGACCGGAGCCGCCGGGACCGGAGCCGCCGAGCCCGAACAGAGCGACAAGACCACGGTGGTCCCCGCCCTGGTCTCCTTCACCCTGCGTGCCCTGGGAGGACGCGATGACAGCTACGCATGAGGTCACCAACCAGGTGCCCCTGCCGTACGGACACGACACCGCCGCCGACCCCACCCTGCTCGCCGCCCTCCAGCGGGCCGACGCCGGCTGGGCCGAGCCCGAGCTGCGCGAGCTGGGCCGGCTGGCCGGTTCCGAGCAGGCCGCCGAGTGGGCCCGGCTGGCCAACGAGAACCCGCCGGTGCTGCGCACCCACGACCGCTTCGGCCACCGGATCGACGAGGTCGAGTTCCACCCGGCCTGGCACGAGCTGATGCGCACCGCCGTCGGGTACGGCCTGCACGCCGCCCCCTGGCGCGACGAGCGGCCCGGCGCCCACTCCGCCCGCGCCGCCCGGTTCTTCGTCTGGGGCCAGGTCGAGGCCGGCCACACCTGCCCGATCTCGATGACCTACGCCGCCGTCCCGGCCCTGCGCGCCAACCCGGCCCTGGCCGCCGAGTTGGAGCCGCTGCTGGCCGCCCGGGAGTACGACTACGGGCTGCGCGAGCCGCGTACCAAGCGCGGGCTGATCGCCGGCATGTCGATGACCGAGAAGCAGGGCGGCTCGGACGTTCGCACCAACACCACCACCGCCACCCCGCACGCCGACGGCACCTACCGGCTCACCGGCCACAAGTGGTTCACCTCGGCGCCGATGTCCGACCTCTTCCTGACCCTCGCCCAGGCCCCGGGCGGCCTCAGCTGCTTCGCGCTGCCGCGCGTCCTGCCGGACGGCGGCCGCAACCGCCTGCAGCTGATGCGGCTCAAGGACAAGCTCGGCAACAAGTCCAACGCCTCCGCCGAGCTGGAGTACGACGGCGCGGTCGGCTGGCTGGTCGGCGAGGAGGGCCGGGGCGTCCCGACCATCATCGAGATGGTCAACATGACCCGGCTGGACTGCACCGTCGGCGCGGCCTCCGGCATGCGCTACGGCGCCACCCGGGCGGTGCACCACGCCCTGCACCGGCGGGCGTTCGGCAAGGCGCTGGTCGACCAGCCGCTGATGCGCAACGTGCTCGCCGACCTGGTGGTGGAGTCCGAGGCGGCCACGATCGTCGCGATGCGGCTCGCCCGGGCCACCGACCGCGCCCTGGCCGGCGACGAAACCGACGCGCTGGTCCGGCGGTTGGGCCTCGCGGTGGCCAAGTACTGGGTGTGCAAGCGCGGTCCGGCGCACGCCGCCGAGGCGCTGGAGTGCCTGGGCGGCAACGGCTACGTGGAGGAGTCCGGGATGCCCCGGCTCTACCGGGAGGCGCCGCTGGTGTCGATCTGGGAGGGCTCCGGCAACGTCGCCGCCCTGGACGCGCTGCGCGCCATGGCCAAGCGCCCGGAGACCGTCGAGGCCTTCCTCGGCGAACTCGACGCCGCCGCCGGCGCGGACCGCCGGCTGGACGCGGCCGTCGCCGCGCTGCGCAAGGAGCTGACCGACCCGGGGGACCTGGAGTACCGCACCCGTCGGCTGGTCGAGTCGATGGCGCTGGCCCTCCAGGGCTCGCTGCTGGTCCGGTACGGCAGCCCGGCGGTCGCCGACGCGTTCTGCGCGAGCCGGCTCGGCGGCGACCACGGCGCGGCCTTCGGCACCCTGCCGTCCGGCGTCGACACCGGGGCGATCATCGACCGCGCCCGCCCGGTGATCGCGTGAGCGACCGGGAGGCGGACGGCGTCGGGGAGGCGGAGGGCGTCCGGGCGTTCTGGCAGGGCCTCGGCCTGCCGGGGCTGATCGACGTGCACACCCACTTCATGCCGAAGAACGTCCTCGACAAGGTGTGGGCGTACTTCGACGCGGCCGGCCCGCTGGTGAACCGCCCGTGGCCGATCACCTACCGCGAGGCCGAGGAGCAACGGGTCCGGCGGCTGCGGGACTTCGGCGTCCGGGCGTTCACGTCCATGCTCTACCCGCACAAGCCCGGCATGGCCGGCTGGCTGAACGGCTGGGCCGCCGACTTCGCCGCCCGCACCCCGGAGTGCCTGCACACCGCGACCTTCTTCCCCGAGCCCGGGGCGCCCGGCTACGTGGCCCGGGCGATCGAGGACGGCGCCCGGGTGTTCAAGGCGCACCTCCAGGTCGGCGGCTACGACCCGGCGGACCCGCTGCTGGACGGGGTCTGGGGGCTGCTCGCCGAGACCGGCACCCCGGTGGTCACCCACTGCGGGTCCGGGCCGGTGCCGGGCAAGTTCACCGGCCCCGGCCCGATCGGCGCGGTGCTGGAGCGGCACCCCGGCCTGGTCCTGGTGGTCGCCCACCTCGGGATGCCCGAGTACCGCGACTTCCTCGACCTGGCCGAGCGCCACCCGGCCGTCCGGCTGGACACCACCATCGCGTTCACCGACTTCGCCGAGGCCGACGTCCCGTTCCCGCGCGCGGAACTGCCGCGCCTGCGCGGGCTGCGGGAGCGCGTCCTACTCGGCAGCGACTTCCCCAACATCCCCTACCGGTACGTCCACCAGCTGGAGGCGCTGGCCGGGCTGGGGCTGGGGGAGGAGTGGCTGCGGGCGGTCTGCCACGACAACGCGGCCGCCCTCTTCGGACTCGGACCGGGACCCGAGCCGCGACCCGAACCGCGACCGGAACCGCGACCCGAACCGGGGCCCGCGCCCGCGGGCTGATCACCGCACCGTCCGCAGCACCTCCAGCGCCCGGGCGTGCAGCCCGGGCGCGGCGGCGAGGAAGCCGTCGGAGCCGGCCGTCCAGGCCGCCCCGGCGGCGTCCGTCACCGTGGGGCCCGCCTCGCGCGCGATCAGGGCGCCGGGCAGCAGGTTGCCCGCGTCCAGGCCGTACTCCCAGAACAGCGCCAGGTGCCCGGAGCCGACCTGGGCCACCTGGAGCGCGGTCGGGCCGAGGTTGCGCACTGCCAGGACCGCGCCCGCCATCGCGGACAGCGACTCGCCGGCCCGGCGCAGCGCCACCGGGTCGGCGGCCACCCGGGGCGGCTGGCTGGTGGCGGCGACGGTGACGGCCAACTCCCGTTCCAGGGGCGCGATCGGCCGCCCGTCCAGCTCGGCCCCGCCGCCGAGCACCGCCCGGTAGGTGCGGCCGTCCTGCTCCGGGGCGTGCACCACGGCCAGCACCGCCGCGCCGTCCCGCACCAGCGTGGCGGTCACCGCCCAGTGCGGCTGCCCGAGCAGGTACTGCACCGCGCCGTCGGTCGCGTCGCACAGCCACCACTCGCCTTCGGCGGGCACCGGGCCGTCCAGTTCCTCGGACACCCAGCCGGCCCGGGGGCGCAGCGCCGTCAGCCGCTCCCGCAGGGCGGCGGCCGCCGGGCCGTCCAGCTCGGCGAAGCGGGCCGCCGCCTCCTCGACGGTCCGCGCCGTGACCGGCTCGGCGGACCGGCGTGCCGCCAGCCCCGCACCGACCTCGCGCACCGCGGCCTCCACGTCCTCCGCCAGCCTCCACAGCCCGTCCGTCACGGTGACTCCTCCTCGCTCCGGGCCGGTGTCCGCTCCGGCCGTCCGGGACAAGGAGTACCGTCAGGGCTGCCGAACAGGACGCAGAAGCCGCCGGAAGTGGCGGGGATCGGACATCATGGACCTCTCCACCGCCGATCCGGACAGCGTGCTGGACGCCCTCGACCGCCGCCTGGTGTGCGCCCTCCAGGTGGACGGACGGGCCGAGCCCGGCCGGATCGCCGAGGTGCTGGGCGTCTCCGCCCGGACGGTCACCCGCCGGCTGGGCCGGATGCGGCAGGCCGGGGTGCTGCGGGTGGTCCGGCTGCCGGACGTCGAGGACGCCGCCGTGGGCGCGCTGCTGCTGCGGGTCCGGGTGCTGAGCGGCCGGGTGGACGCCATCGCGCGGGCCCTCGCCGACCGCCCCGACGTGCCGTTCGTCGACGTGATGCTCGGCGGCCACGAGGTCGGGGCCGTGGTGCTCACCGACGCCGGCTCCCGCGACAGGCTGTTGTACGGGCAGCTGCCCGCGACCGGCGCCGTCACCGAGACCACCACCCACGCGGTGCTGCACGCCTTCGCCGACGCCGGGCAGTGGCGGGCCGGGTACCTGACCGGGGAGGAAGCCGCCGCGCTCGCCCGGCCCGCCGTCCCGCGCCCCGCCGCGCCCCCGCCGCTGGACGATCTCGACCGCGCGCTGCTGGAGCGGCTCGGCGAGGACGCCCGGCAGTCCCACGCCGTACTGGCCGCAGCGGTGGGCGCGCCCGAGTCCACGGTGCGCCGCCGGCTGCACCGGCTGGACGGGGCCGGGCTGCTGCGCACCCATGCCACCGTGGACCCGCGGCTGCTCGGCCTGGCCGTGGACGCCAACCTCTGGCTGGACGTGCCGCCCGGCCGGATCGCCGAGGTCGGCACGGTGCTGGCCCGCCACCCGCGGGTGCACGGGGTGTTCGCCACCAGCGGCCCGGCCAACCTGCTGGCCACGGTGTTCTGCCCGGACCACGGCGAGCTGTACCGCTTCCTCACCGACACCCTCGGACCGCTCGGCGTCACCCGGGCGGAGACCACCATCACCGCCCGCGCGGTGAAGCGGGCGGGCGTCCTGCTCCGGCAGCCGCCCGGGCGGCCGTAGCCCGGCTGCCCGTGGCCCGGCGGCCGTAGCCCGGGTGCCCGTGCCCGTGCGGGCGCCCGCCCTTACCTGCGGGGTAATCGACGCCCGCCGCCGGGCCGGGCAGGGTGGGGGCACCCGGTGCGGCCGCCACGGTCCCGGGGCCCACCCCCGACAGGAGGCGATCCGCCATGTCCGCCCACGCGAACACCCTCAGCCCCGCCCGGCCAGGTTCCGCTCTCTCCCCGTGGACGGTGCGCGGCGCCCTGACCCTGGACGCCCTGGTGACCGGCGGCAACGGCCTGGCCTACCTGGCCTTCTCCGGTCCGCTCGGCGAACTGCTCGGCGCGGGCCGCACCACCCTGGTCGAGGTGGGGCTGCTCCTCCTCGGGTATGCCCTCGCGGTCGGCGCGCTGGCCGCCCGGCGGCAGCCGCCGGGGCCGGGGGTGCGGGCGGTGATCGGCGTGAACCTGGCCTGGGTGGTGCTCAGCCTGGTCGCGATGGAGGTGTGGCTGGAGCCGACCACCGCCGGGTTCGTCTGGATCCCGGTGCAGGCCGCGGCGGTGGCCCTGTTCGCCGTCCTCCAGTTCACCGCCCTGCGGCGCCGGGCCCGGCAGCAGGGTTAGCGCTCGGGGCCGACCACGGACTGCAGGAACCGCACCGTCTCCGCGTCGGCCGGCAGGAAGGTCTCCATGGCCAGCTCGGAGACGGTGACGTCCAGCGGCGTGTTGAAGGTCGCGATGGTGGAGAGGAAGGAGAGCACCCGCTCCTCGTACCGGATCCGCAGCGGCAGCGCGAACGGGGACCCGTACGCGGCCGGCCCGTCCACCCGGTCGTCGGCCGGCTCGTCCGCCGGGTCGCCGGCGGGTTCGGGGTAGCCGCGGACCTCCTCGTACAGCCGGCGCAGCGGCTCGGCGCGGACCAGCTCCAGCTGCCGCTCCATCCGCTCCAGCAGGTGCCGCCGCCACTGCCGCAGGTTGACGATGCGCGGCGCGAGCCCGTCCGGGTGCAGGGTGATCCGGATCGCGTTGAACGGCGGCTCCAGCAGGTGCGGGGCGACGCCGGCCAGGAGCAGTCCGAGCGAGCGGTTGGCCGCCAGCACCCGGAAGGACCCGTCGACCACGACCGCCGGGTACGGGTCGTGGGCGGCCAGCAGCCGCTCCAGCCCGCCGCGCAGCGCGGCCATCGACGGGTCGTCCAGCGGTGTCTCGGGGTAGTGCGGGGCGTAACCGGCCGCCAGCAGCAGGGCGTTGCGCTCGCGCACCGGGACGTCCAGCTCCTCGGCCAGCCGCAGCACCAGCTCCCGGCTGGGGCGGGAGCGGCCGTTCTCGACGAAGCTGAGGTGGCGGGCCGAGGAGTCCGCCCGCAGCGCCAGTTGCAGCTGGCTGAGCTGCCGTCGTACCCGCCAGCCGCGCAGCAGCGGACCGACGCCGGTTCCCGTCGGGCTGCCCATGCCCGCCATGATCGTCATGGCCCAGGACGGTACTCGAACCACCACGGTCGGCGGGAGGGGGCGCGGGGGACCAGGCGACAAGGCGCCCGGGGCCCGGGGGATCAGGGCCCGGGGGATCCGGGGCTCAGACGCCGGTGCTCGACCCCGGGCGGATGACCATGAGCACCACGACCACGGCCCACAGCAGGTTGAACACCCCGGCGGTCATCGGCAGCAGCTTCAGGCCGCCGACGGCCTTGGCGTGCCGCTCGTCCGACGGGTCGAGTTCGAGCGCGTCCACGGCGGCCTGCTGGCCCGGCAGCACGAAGAGCAGGAGGGAGAGCGCGGCGATCGCGGTCAGCACCATCGAGACGATCACCCAGGACTGCCCGAGCACGTCCATCACCTGGGCCAGGCCGATGCCCAGCACCGGCACCGCGACCCCGAGCAGCGCGTAGACCTGGGTGATCCGGTGCAGCACCCGCAGCACGCCGGCGTCGGAGGCCCGGTCCGGTCCGCCCGCCAGCGCGGCCTTCGCCCGGCGCGGGAACATGCTGACGGCCACCGCGACCGGGCCTATGAACAGGACCGACACGAGGACGTGCAGGCTCAGCAGGAACTTGGCCATGGCGGGGCACCCTCTTGAATTCCGGTGGGCAGCTGGTCGGCTGGGGGCGGGGCGCACGCGATCGGCGGGCCCACGACCAGGCACGCTAACACCGCTTATTCACCGGCCCACCGTGCGGGTGGGCGCCGGAGCCCGCCGCCGGCCCGCCGATGCCCGGCGCCCCGCCCCCTTCGCTCAGTCGGCCGCCGTGAGCTCCACGATCCGGGGCGGGGCGGTGCTGACGGCCGCGACGGCGGCGGCGTGCTCCGGGTCGGTCCAGTCGAGCAGGTGCAGGTCCTCGTACCGGCTGCGCAGCGGGGCGCCCGGCGGGACGGCCAGCGGCAGGGCGGAGAGGTCGACCCGGCCGAGGGTGTCCAGGGTGGCCCGCCCGATCTTGATCAGCGACTCCTTGCGCACCCAGAGCCGCAGGAACGCCCGCTCCGGCTCCGGGTCGGCCTCGACCAGGGCAAGCTCGGCCGGGGCGAGCACCCGGCGGGCGACCGAGCGCAGCGAGCCGCCCCGGGTGGACAGCTCGACGTCGACCCCGACCGGCTGGAACCCGGCGCCGGCCGCGACCACGCCCCGGGTGTGCGACAGGCTCACGTGCACCCCGGGGTGGTCCGGCAGGTAGGGCTTGCCGTGGTCGGCGAGCCCGCAGTCCGGGCACTGCTGGGCGAGGACGAGGCCGGCCGCCGGCACGTCGAGCAGCCGGGCGGCGCAGAGCCGGACCAGGACGTGGCCGGCGGTGAAGTCGGTCCGCCCGGACTCGTGCCGGAAGCGCGCGGCGCGCTCCCGCTCCATGGCGGTCAGCAGGTGCTCGCCCGCCTCGGGGTGCCGCAGTACGGCGTCGGCGGACGCGACGGCGACGAGCGGCGCGCTCTGTTCCTGGGCCTCGGTGGTCATGCCTCCAACTTAGGGCCTGTCTTCGAACTCGCGTCTGCGGGGCGACGCCAGGGCACGCACCTCGCCGCGTTGTCGTCGGTCGCCGATGGCCCCCAGCCTTCGGCCGGGAGGTGCCCCCACCGCAGTGGCTCCCTCCTCCGCCTTGCGATGCACGCACCCCAACGCCGCCCCGCCCGCCCTCCGGGCGGACGACGCGAGTTCGAAGACACGCCCTACGGCCTTGCCGTCCGTCGGCGCCCGCCCGAGGAAGCGCTGCTCCGTACGGATGAATTTCGGATCCGATCTGAGGGTCTGTAAAGTGCGGATGGTCCTTTTTGGGGTTGGATGTCCCGGATCTGTGAGATCGCCAGCAGATGGCACGGAACATGGCAGGTCGTCCCGGCCTGTCCTTTTCTCATGCACGGAGGAATTGTCGATGGGTCAGGCCACCGGTTCGCCGGATCACAGAACGACCGCCGTGAGAACACCGGCCACACGACGGCGCCGGGCCGTCCGGGTGGCGGTGGCGACCGCCCTCACCGCGCTGCCGCTGGCCGCGGTGCTGACGGTCGGTTCCGCCGCCCCGCTGGCCCCGCCGCTGGGCGCCTGCTCGGGGCCCGACTGCCCCGCCACCTGGCCGCCGCCCAACAACGGCGACTTCCCCGGCCGCGACGCCACCATCAACGTCTTCACCGGCGGCGACTACACGGTGACCGGCCGCGCCGCGGAGGCCGAGGGCAAGATCGTCACGCTGGGGAACCTGACCGTCGACAAGAACGGCGGCGGCATCTACAACATGGGCGTCGTCGGCGTCGGCTCGCGCGTGGTGCCGCCGAACGGCAGCGACTTCGTGACCACCGGCGGCAACGTCGACGTGCTGACCGGCAACGCGATCCTGATCGGCGGCAGCGACTCGCACGGCCCGGCCTTCGGCAACCTGCGCCACGCGGGCTCCGTCACCGGCACCGTGAACATCGACCCCACTGGCGAGTCGATCCAGGACCCGAACGCGGCCGCGCCCTACCAGTCGGTGCTGACCCAGATCGAGGAGGTCTCCGACTGCGTCGGCCGGGCCACCGCGACCGGCACCGTCGACATCTCCCCGAGCCAGGCGACCTTCACCGGCGACGGGACCAGCATGAAGCAGGTCTTCAACGTCACCCAGAACCTCGCCTCGCCGTCCGGCGGGCAGATCGGCCTGGTCTTCAACAACATCCCGGCCGGCGCCACCGTCGTGGTGAACATGCTCGGGGACAGCCCGATCATCAACACCTACACCGGCACCGGCCTGGCCGGGGACCAGACCACCGACATGCGCTCGAAGCTGATGTACAACTTCCCGACCGCGACCTCGGCGCAGATCCTCGGCAGCGCCCAGTTCCAGGGCTCGGTCATGGCCGGCAACCCGGGCGGCACCACGACCATCGCCCAGCCGGGCATGAACGGCCGGGTGTACCTGGCGGGCAACCTGGTCCACACCGGTACCGGCGGCTACGAGATCCACAGCTACCCGTTCGACGGCGACCTGCCGGACTGCGCCGTGACGCCCAGCCCGTCGCCGACCTCGCCGACGCCGTCCCCCTCGCCCACGTCCCCCTCACCGACCTCGCCGAGCCCGACGTCTCCGTCGCCGACCTCGCCGTCTCCCACGTCGCCGTCGCCGACTTCCCCGTCCCCGACCTCGCCGTCCCCGACGTCCCCCGCGCCGACCTCTCCGGCGCCGACCTCTCCGGCGCCGACCTCGCCGTCGGCCAGCGCGACGACGTCGAGCGCCGGGCCGGGCCCGACCAGCCACCACCCGACCAAGGCGCCGACCAGCCAGCACCCCGGTGGCGGTGAGCTGCCCTCCACCGGTGCGGGCAACGCCCCGGTGGTCTTCGGCCTGGCGGGCGTCGGCCTGCTCGGCCTCGGCGGTCTGGCCGTACTGGCCGCCCGCCGCCGCGGCCGCCACAGCTGACGGACCGTACGGCTGACGAACTGACGAACTGACCAGCCGGACAGCGGCGCAGGCCGCCCGAGTCGACCCCGACCGGGCGGCCTGCGCCGTTCCCGTCCCCGCCGCCGCGGGCGTTCCCCCGGTCCGCCCGCCTACTGCTCGGCCGGGTAGCGGGCGAGGCCCGAGGCGAGCAGGCCGAAGGCGTGCCGCACCGCCGCCTCGACCCGGGTCCGTACCGCCTCGGCCGGCTCCCCGGCCACCATGGCCCGCCGGATCTCGCCGAGCACCGCCCGGTGGGCCCCCGCGACGGCTCCGGCCACGATCCGGGGGAGCGGGTCCTCCGGTGCGGCGCCCGACTCCTCGGCCAGGGCGGCCGCCAGCGCCGCCTCGGCCCGTTCGCCGAGCTCCAGCAGTCGGGCCCGCAGGGCGGCGCTGTCCTCGACGATCCGCCAGAACGCCGCGATCCCCGGGTTCAGTCCGACCGTCGGCTCGCCGCTCGCGAAGGCCGCCAGCAGGTCGGCCCGGACGGCGTCCACGGCCGAGCTGCCCGGGGGGCGGTGCCGGACCACCTCGGCCAGGTGGGCGACCACCTCCTCCTGGCGGTCGAAGAACAGGTCCTCCTTGGTCGGGAAGTAGTTGAAGACCGTGTTCGGCGAGACCCCGGCGGCCCGGGCCACCTCGACCACCGTGACCCGGTCGAAGCCGCGCTCGGCGAACAGGCCCATGGCGGTGTCGGAGAGCAGCTCCCGGGTCTGCTGCTTCTTGAGTTCGCGAAGTCCCATGGCCGGATCCTATCCGCCAATCATGGTGTCACTGAAAACTTGTGGTGACACCAAAAATATCCGCTACGGTGACGGCATGACCTTCACCTTCGGCATCTATCCCGGCGGGCTGGCGGGCGACGACACCGGCGTGATCACCCCCGCCCGCCCCGACGACCCGGCCCGGATCACCGCCGCCCTGCGTGAACTCCAGGGCGGTGCAGGGGAGTTCCTGGTCCGCGCCTACCGCTCGTACCCGGGCGGCGAGCACACCCCCGAGCGGCCCGAACGGTACGCCGTCGAGGGCCGCCGGCTCGACCTGGTGGTCCAGTACCGGGAGCGGAGCGGGGAGTTGGCGGGCTGGCTGGACTTCGTCCGGCGGACGGTCCGGACCGAGGGGCACGGCCTCGCCCTGCTCCAGATCTGCGAGGAGCCCAACCTGGACCTCCCGCCCGTGGACGGCAGCATCCCGAACGTCCGCCGGGCGCTGGTCGAGGGCGTGGTCGCGGCCAAGGAGGAGGCGCTGGCCCACGGATTCGACCGGCTGGCCGTCGGCTTCAACGCGGTGCCCTCCTTCGACCCCGCGGACACCTTCTGGACCGAGCTCGGGGAGCTCGCCGACGAGCGCTTCCACCGCGCCCTGGACTACGTCGGCCTGGACTTCTTCCCGGACGTCTTTCGCCCCGTCCCGCCGTCCCAACTCGCCGACGCAGTACGGGCGGTGCTCACCGGCTTCCGCCGGGACGCGCTGCCCCGGGCCGGGATCGGGCCGGACGTCCCGCTGCGGATCTGCGAGAACGGCTGGCCCACCGGCCCCGGGCGGAGCGAGGCGCGGCAGGCCGAGGTGGTGGCGGAGGTGGTCCGGACGGTCGCCGGGCTCGCCGCCGAACTCCACGTCACCGGTTACGCGTTCTTCGCGCTGCGCGACGCGGACAGCGCGGGTGCCGGGCTGTTCCCGCGCTTCGGCCTGCTGCGCGACGACTACACGCCCAAGCCGGCCTTCGCGGTCTACCGCGGGCTGGTCCAGGAGCTGACGAACTGACGCTCCGGCAAGGCTAGTTCGCCTCGAAGAAGCGCTCCACCGTCCGACGTCGCGCGGCGACGGCGTGCACCGGTTCGCCGATCACCCGGCCGGCCAGGGCGACGGCCAGCTCGCCGACGTCCTGCCGCAGCACGCGGGCCGCCTCGGCCCGGTCGGCGGCGATCCGGGCGCGGCCGGTGGTGAGCAGTTCGTCCCGGGCGCGGATGCCCTCCGCGCGGGCCGCGACCATCGCCGCCGCGCCGCGCTCGGCGTACTCCTCCCGGATCCGGGCCGCCTCGTGCCGTGCCTCGGCCAGCTCCAGCAGTCGGGCCTCCCGGGTGGCCTCGGCCTCGGCGAGCAGGGCCTCGGCGCGTTCGGCGCGGCCCTCGGTGGCCTCCCAGCGTTCGGACTGCACCCGTTCGATCCGCGGGAGCAGACGGCGGCCGAGCGCCCACATCAGCAGGAAGAGCAGTGCCAGGCCCAGCAGCAGCGGGGCCGGTTCGGGCTTGAGCGGGCCGAGTTCGAGGTTCACGCACGCCTCCCCAGGGTGTGACGTTCCGTCAGTCTTGAGCATCCCCAAGGACGACGGAGGTCGAACTCGGCCCGGGCATGAGCTGCGTCACGGCGGCCCCCGGGCCGTGCCGCCGCTCCGGGGGCCGGTCCTCCCGGCCGGCTACGTCACCTCGCCCCGGCGGGAGAAGCGCTCCGCCCGCCACTCGCCGCTCTCCAGCACCTCGGCCAACTGCCGGGCCGCATCCCAGACCTCGGTGTACGACAGGTAGAGCGGCGTGAAGCCGAAGCGCATCAGGTCCGGCGCGCGGAAGTCGCCGATCACCCCGCGCTCGATCAGCGCCTGCACCACCGGGTAGCCGTCGGCGTGCCGCAGCGCGACCTGGCTGCCGCGCCGGGCATGCTCGCGCGGGGTCGCCACCTCGACGCCGTCCAGGCCCTCGGTCAGCGAGACGAACAGGTCGGTCAGTGCCAGGCTCTTCGCCCGTACCTCCGCCAGGTCGACCCGCTCCCAGATGTCCAGCGAGGCGCCGAGGGCGGCCTGGCCGAGCAGTGAGGGCGAGCTGGTCAGGAACCGGCCGATGCCCGGCTTCGGCTCGTACCCGGGCTCGAAGGCGAACGGCCGGGCGTGGCCGAACCAGCCGCTGAGCGGCTGGAGCGGGCCGGCCGCCAGGTGCCGTTCGGCGACGTACAGGAAGGCCGGCGAGCCGGGGCCGCCGTTCAGGTACTTGTAGGTGCAGCCGATCGCGAAGTCCGCGCCGGCGGCGTCGAGTCCGACCGGCAGCGCGCCCACGGAGTGGCACACGTCCCAGATCATCAGGGCGCCCGCGGCGTGCACCCGGGCGGTGATCCCGGGCATGTCCAGCAGCTCGCCGGTGCGGTAGTCCACGTGCGAGAGGACGACCGCGGCGACGTCCCCGTCCAGGTGCCGGTCCAGCTCCTCGGGGCGGATCAGCGCGCTGCGCGCGCCCTCGACCAGGCCGGTCACGCCCTCGGCGATGTACAGGTCGGTCGGGAAGGCCTCGGCGTCGCCGAGCACCGTGCGCCGGCCCGGGCGCAGCCGCAGCGCGGCCGACAGCACCTTGAACAGGTTGACCGAGGTGGTGTCGCAGACGACCACCTCCGCCGGAGCGGCGCCGACCAGCGGCGCGATCCGCCGCCCCAGCCGGTACGGCTGCTCGAACCAGCCGGCGTCGTTCCAGCTGCGGATCAGCTCCCGGCCCCACTCCTCCTCGACCACCCGGCGCACCCGCTCGGGCGTGCGCACCGGCAGCGCGCCCAACGAGTTGCCGTCCAGGTAGACCACCCCGTCCGGCAGGGCGAACTCCTTGCGGAACGCCGCCAGCGGGTCGGCGGCGTCCAGCGCCGCGCAGTCCTCGCGCGTGGTCATTGCCCGTCCCTCCCTCGTCATCCTCTGCCCGTCCCGTTCCGTACCCGTTGTGCCCGTCACAGCCCGTCCCGGATCGTCCACAGCTCCGGGAAGACGTCCTGCTCGGCCGACTTGCGCAGCCAGGTCAGCCCGCTGGAGCCGCCCGAGCCGGGCTTGCCGCCCATGGTCCGCTTGACCGCCGAGAGGTGGCGCTGGCGCCACCGGGTGACCCGCTCGGCCACGTCCAGCAGGGCCTCGCCGAGCGGCCGGAGCGCGGCGAGCTCCGGCTCCGTGTACACCCGCCGCCAGGCCGCCTCGACCTCCGCGGACGGCTGGTAGCGCTGCTCGGAGGGGGCCGGGTGCGGGGCCAGGCCGCGGCGCGCCAGCAGCGCCAGCGCCTCGTCGTACAGGCCGGGGGAGCGCAGTGCCTCGGTCAGCTCGGCCCGGGTGTCGGGCATCCCGTCGTACATCGCCAGCAGCGCGGCGTTCTTGTTGCCGAGCAGGAACTCCAGCCGCAGGAAGGCGGCGGACTGGAAGCCGGAGGCCTCGCCGAACAGCGAGCGGAAGGAGTTGAACTCGTGCGGGGTCATGGTGGCCAGCAGGTCCCAGGACTCCACCAGCACGTCCTGGACGTGGGTGCCCCGGCGCAGCGCGGCCAGGGCGGCGGCCAGGTCGTCCTCGCGCAGCGCCTGCCGGGCGAGCGTCCACTCGTGCCGCAGCAGGTCGAACAGCAGCTCCATCACCTGGGTGGTGACGATGAACGACAGCTCGGCCGGCTCCTTGCTGCGCGGGTGCTGCAGGCCGTGCAGCTCCTCCAGGCGTACGTACTCGGCGTACGGGGTGCCCCGGCCGGGCGCTCCGCCCCGGCCGAACGACAGGTTGGGCGTCTCCACCGTGTCGTGCCCCATCCCGATCCCTCCAGATCCTCCGGGCCGCGTCACCCGGTCCGGTGGACCGGCCGGACTGCCGGGTTCCACCGGGTGCCCATTGTGCGGCGGCGGTGCCCCCCGCTTGAATGGTCGACGGGCATCACAACCGCCTTCGGAGCTGTCGTTCGCGAGGCGTTCCGCCGATTCGCTTTACGAATGGAAATCCCTTGATCCCGACCACCCGGGAGGCCGCCTTGGACGCCGTCGACCGCCGTCTGCTCGCCGAGCTCCAGGCCGACGCCCGGCTCTCGTACAACGAACTCTCCCGCCGGGTGAGCCTGTCCGCACCCGCGGTGGCCGAACGGGTCCGCCGGCTGGAGTCCGAGGGTGTGATCAGCGGCTACCACGCCCACGTGGACCTCACCCGGGCCGGGCTGCCGATCACCGCGCTGGTCCAGATCCAGTGCTACGGCCCGCGCTGCGTGCTGCGCGACCCGGAGGTGCCGACCTGGCCGGAGGTGGTCCAGCTGCACCGGGTCACCGGCGGGGCGTGCTGCGTGCTGCTGGTCGCGGTGTCGACGATGGCCGAGTTCGAGGCGGTGTGCGACCGGCTCGGCGGCTACGGCCAGCCGTCCAGCTCGATGATCCTCTCCAGCCCGGTGCCCTGGCGGCCGGTGGTGCCGCACTGAGCGCCGCCGGGTCGCGGTCGGGCCGCGGTCGGGTCGCGGCACCGAGGCCGGCCGGCCCTGACGCGGACGTCAAGGGGTAGGTTGCCCGGCATGCCGAACGAGCGCCACATCCTGCTGCTGCCCGGGAGCCTGCGGGCCGGTTCCACCAACGAGACGGTGCTGCGCACCGCGGCCGCGGTGGCGGCCGCCACCCCGGGCCTGCGGGCCGCCTACTACGAGGGCCTGGCCGGGCTGCCGCACTTCAACCCGGACCACGACACCGACCCGCTGCCGGAGCCGGTGGCCGGGCTGCGGGCCGCGATCGGGGCGGCCGACGCGCTGCTGGTCTGCACCCCCGAGTACGCCGGGACGCTGCCGGGCGCGTTCAAGAACCTGCTGGACTGGACGGTCGGCGGGGTCGAGATCTCGGACAAGCCCACCGGCTGGATCAACGCCGCCGGCCCGGGCCGCGGCCTGGGGGCCGAGGCCACCCTGCGCACCGTCCTCGGCTACACCGGTGCGGCGGTGCTGGACGAGGCCTGCGTCCGGCTGCCGCTGGAGCGCGGCGCGGTGGGCCCGGACGGGCTGGTCGCCGACCCGCTGGTGCGCGAGCGGATCGGCGGGGTGCTGGCCCGGCTCGCGGCGGGCTGAGCCGGGGCTGAGCGGGGGGCTGGGGGCGGGCCGGGGTCAGTGCCCCGTCGGCAGGTGCACCCCGAGCCCGGCCAGGCCCTCCAGGAACAGCTCGACGCCGACCGCCGCCAGCAGCAGCCCGAGCAGCCGGGACAGCACCTCCAGCGAGGTGCGGTGGGTGCGCCGCATCAGCGGGGCGAGCACCGCCACGCAGAGGTAGTTGATCACCGCGACGGCCACGTACGCCCCGGAGACGGCGGCCTTCCAGCCCCAGTTGTCCTGGTTGAGCGAGGCGACCAGGACGGCCGTGATGGCGAGCGGGCTGGCGATGTACGGCAGCAGCAGTTCGCGGATGCCGTCCACCAGCGGGTTCGCGAGGTGCTCGTCCTCCTCGCCGTCCGAGCCGAGGTGGACGCCGAAGACCAGCGCGACGGCGTAGACGAAGAAGATCGCCCCGCCCGCGAGCTGCAGCGACTGGTCGCTGATGTGGAACAGGGTGGTCAGCTCGTCGGCCCCGAAGCCGAGCACCAGGCCGATCACCGCCGAGATGGCCGTGCTCAGCGCCGCCAGCCGCCGCAGCTCCAGGTTGCTCCTGGTCCCGGCCAGCCGGGTGAAGGCCAGCAGGGTCTTCGGCGGACCGACCACGGCGAAGAAGGTGATGAAGGCGCTGCCCAGGTTGAAGACGAACATGGGCCCAGCATGACCGCGCGGCCCCGGGCGGTCAGGGCGCCACGCCCCGCGGCCGGGCGTGGCGTGAATCTCCCCGGCGGCCGTTCCATTCCTGGTCAGGGGCGAATTCGCCCGGATGGCGGTCCTGGCTCGAAGGGACGGGCGCTCTCGGTTGCTATGGAGGCAGGACTGCCAGCGAGCGGGACCAGCCCGCCGCGGAAGCGAGGATGCGACATGTGCCTGAACCGTAAGGACCTGGGCCTGCTGGCCCTGCGCGGCGCGGTCGGCGGGGTGCTGATCGCGCACGGCACCCAGAAGCTGTTCGGCTGGTTCGGGGGCGGCGGCCTGGAGGGCACCACCCAGGCCATGGAGCACATGGGCTTCCACCCGGCCCGGGAGAGCGCGCTCGCGGCCGGCCTCGGCGAGGCGGGCGGCGGGGCGCTGCTGGTGGCCGGGCTGGCCACCCCGGCGGCCGGCGCGGTGGTGGCCGGGACGATGGCGGGCGCGGTGTCGGTGCACGCCCCGGCCGGCTTCTTCGCGATGTCCGGCGGCTACGAGTACCCGGCCTTCCTCGGCGCGACCGGGCTGGCGATCGGCCTGGCCGGTGCCGGCCGGTACTCGCTGGACCACCTGACCGGCCACGTCTTCGACCGGCCGTGGGTCGGGCTGGTGGCCTTCGTGGCGAGTGCCGCCGGGGCGTACGGCGCGGTCGCCCGGCGCCGGCACCAGGTGCGGCTGCGCGAGGAGCGGGCCGCGGTGGAGGCGGACGAGCAGGAGGGCTCGGGGCTCTCGTAGGGCCCCTCGCGGAGGCGGGTCCCGCAGGCCGGTTCACCCGGAGGCAGCAGCCCTGCTGGCGGAGGCCCGCCCGCCCTCGGAGGGTGGGCCGGGAGGTGTGCCGGGCAGCCCGGCGCCGACCGGAAACGAGGGACCGCATGGACCGCCAGCCGCTCACCCGCGCGAGGGCCTGTACCCCGCCGAGGGCCACCGCCCAGGACCTGGACGCACCGCCGCTGCGCCGCCAACGGCGGGTGGTGGCAGGGGTGTTGGTCGCCGCGGTGGTCGGAGCGGCGGTGCTCGCGGGCTGCTCCTCCGGCCAGAGTGCGAGCAGTGTGGCCTCCGGGGCGGCGGCCGCGGTGGAGCGGGGTGCGAGCGCCGCCGCCTCCGCCGCCTCGGCGCTGGCCTCGGTGGCCGGCGGGGCGGGTGCGGCGATCGCCTCGGCGGAGGCGCAGGCCTCGGCGGCGGTGTCGGCGGCCTCCTCGGCCGTCGCCGGGATCAAGGGCGGGCTGGACGCCAAGGGGGACGTCGCGGTCGGGGCGGTGAGCACCGGTTCGGACGGCAAGCCGCAGGTGTCGCTGACCGTCACCAACCACGGGCAGCAGTCGTACCGGTACGTGATCCAGCTGGACTTCACCGACGAGTCCGGCAAGGTGCTGGACGCGACCGCGGTGACCGTCCAGGACGTGGCCGCCGGGCAGAGCGCCCAGGCCACCGGGCACGCCAACCGGGACCTGTCCGGCACGGTCAAGGCCGAGGTGGCCAACGCCGTCCGCTATTGAGTCTGGACCCGGCCGCCCAGCTCAGCGCGGGTGCGGAACCTTAAGCGGGGCTCAAGGCCCAACAGCACCCCTTGACGGGCGAGTTGGTCTAGTCCATTTTTATTGCCCAGGTGCAGGGAGCCCCTGAACCGGCGTCGGCGGCCTCGTGCTGCCGGCGCCGGTTCGGCACATCCCGGTAGTCCGTCATGGTCTGATCCGCTCGATTCCCCACCCATGCCTGTCATGTCCCGGTCGTCCGGCCCCACCCCGGACGCGCGCCCCCGGGACGGCGGGTACCCCCACAACCAGGAGTCACGCACCCATGCTGCGCTCACGCATTGAAAGGGCCGGGACCCCGGCTCCGCAGGGCGGCCGCCGACGCCGTCCCAAGAGCCTGGCCGCCATCGCGGCCGGCACCACCGCCTCCCTGCTGCTCGGCGCCGGTCTCGCGCTGACCGGCGGTGCCGCGGCCAACGCCGCCACCACCAACTCCACCGGCGCGCCCGCCACCAGCGGCGGCATCAAGGTCGCCTACTACGACCAGTGGTCGGTCTACGCGAACGCGTACTACCCCAAGACGATCCAGGACACCGGCGTCGCCGGGAAGCTGGACTACCTGATCTACGACTTCGCCAACATCCACCCGACCGACCTGGGGTGTTTCGAGGCCACCAAGGCCGCGGACACGAACGACAACAACCCCAACGCGGGTGACGGCGCCGCCGACGCGTTCGCCGACTACCAGAAGAGCTTCGGCGCGGACATCTCGGTCGACGGCGTCGGCGACGTCTGGAACCAGCCGATCGCGGGCAACTTCAACCAGCTGAAGAAGCTGAAGGCGAAGAACCCGAACCTCAAGGTCCTGCTCTCGCTGGGCGGTTGGACCTACTCCAAGTACTTCTCGCCGGCCTCCGCCACGGACGCCTCGCGCAAGCACCTGGTGTCGTCCTGCATCGACATGTTCATCAAGGGCAACCTGCCCGCCGACGCCGGCTTCGGCGGCCCGGGCTCGGCGGCCGGCGTCTTCGACGGCATCGACATCGACTGGGAGTACCCGGGTGGCGGCGGCCACACCGGCAACATCTCCAGCCCGGCGGACAAGCAGAACTTCACCGCGCTGCTGAAGGAGTTCCGCACCCAGCTGGACGCGCAGGGCGCGGCCGACAAGAAGACCTACGCCCTGGCGGCGGCGGTCGGCGCCGGCCAGGACAAGATCATGAACGTCGAGACCGACAAGATCGCTCAGTACCTGACCTTCCTCGACGTCATGACCTACGACATGCACGGCGGCTGGGACGCCCAGGGGCCGACCAACCACCAGGCCGCGCTCTACTCGACCCCGGACGACCCGTCGACCCCGGCCAAGCCGGGCAACGGCAAGTACTCCATCGACAACGCCATCAAGGCGTGGACGGTCGGCGACAAGGAGTACGGCATCCCCGGCGGCTTCCCCGCCAACAAGATCAACATGGGTGTGCCGTTCTACTACCGCGGCTGGACCGGCGTGAAGGACAACGGCAAGCACGGCCTGTACCAGCCCGCCACCCAGCCGGCGGCCGGCGCGGCGATGTCCGGCAACGTCCCCGGCATCCAGATGTTCAAGGAGCTCGCGGGCTTCGTCGACAACCCGTCCAAGACCTTCTGGGACGACGCAGCCCAGGCCACGTACTTCTACGACGGCAACACCTTCTGGAGCGGTGAGGACGCCAAGTCGATCCAGGCCAAGCTCGACTACGCGCACTGCAACGGCCTCGGCGGCGCCTTCGCCTTCTCGCTGTACGACCTGGGCACCAAGACCGCCCTGTTCGACAAGATGGTGAGCGCCACCAACGGCTCCGCGTCCGCCTGCCCGGCCCCGCCGACCGGCACGCCGACCCCGACCTCCACCGGCACGCCGACCGGCACCCCGACCGGGACCCCCACGGGCACGCCGACCGGGACCCCGACCGGCACCCCGACCACGCCGGCCTCCTGCCCGGCCGCCCCGAGCTGGGACGCCAACACCACCTACGCGGCCGGCGGCACCAAGGTCTCGTGGAAGGGCCACTACTACACCAACAAGTGGTGGACCAAGGGCGACGACCCGAGCCAGAGCGGCCAGTGGGGCGTCTGGACCGACAACGGCCCCTGCTGAGACCCGCACCACCGATTGACCGAGGGGCCTGACGGACCCTCGCGGCACCTGAAGTGACGAGTCCGGCCCGCCGGGAGGATCATCCTCCCGGCGGGCCGGACTCGTCCGCGTTCCCGGCCCCGGGCTCCTTTGTGTTCCCAGTGCCGGGCTACGCCTGGCCGGCGGTGCGGCCGGGGGTGTCCGGCCGGCTCTCCTCGATCCGCCGCAGCATCCGGCCCAGCATTGCGGAGAGCGCGGCGCGGTCCTCGCCCGCGACGTCCTGGAGCAGCTCCTCCTCGAACACCGCCGCCATCCGCATCGACTCCAGCCACTTGTCCCGACCGGTCTCGGTCAGCTCGATGATCACCCGCACCCGGTTGTTCTCGTCCCGCTCCCGGGTGACCAGGCCGTCGGCCACCATCCGGTCGATCCGGTGCGTCATCGCCGCCGGGGTGAGCCCGAGCCGCTTGGCCAGCTCGCCCGGCCCCAGCTGGTACGGGCTGCCGGCGACCACCAGGGCCTTGAGCACCTCCCACTCGGCGGAGGTGATTCCGAGCACAGTCAGCTGGCGGTCGTACGCCACGCCCATCCGCCGGGAGACCCGGTTGAGGGTCTGCACGATGGTCTCCACCTGGGGGTCGACCGTGGGGAACTCCCGCTGGTAGAGGGCCACTTGCTCGGCGATGCCGAACTCCAGGGGGGTGGCCGGGGCGGGCTTGTCAGCGGCCGGCCGCGGCTTGTCCGTAGTCATGCGGACCAGTGTCGCACGAGCGTGCACCCCTTAAGCCTTTGACTCCGCACTCTTCTGGTGCTAAGACTTTATCTCGTCAAACTTTAGCTCTGAAATCTTCTGGACTTAAGAGTATCCAGTTGAAACCAGGAAGGGATGTGCACGGTGACCGGCACGGTGAAGCAGCAGAGGCAGCGGCGTGGAGCGGGCGGCCCGCTGCGCCGCGTCCAGATCGGCAACGCACTCAGTGCGTTCGGCAGCGGGTTCACGATGCCGTACATGTTCGTGTACGTGGACCAGGTGCGCGGGCTGGGATCGATGGTCGCCTGGATGGTGTTCACCCTCTTCGCGCTGGCGGCCCTCGCCGTCCTCCCGTTCATCGGCCGCGGCATCGACAAGTACGGCCCCCGCCCGGTGCTGCTGGCCGGTACGGCGCTCGCCGCCACCGGCGCGTTCGCCTTCGGCCACGCCACCGGCACCCCGGCCCTGCTGGTCTCCGCCTTCCTGTTCGGCGCGGGTGTCACCACCTGCCAGCCGGCGCTCGCCACGATGATCGTCCGCTGCTCCACGGCCGCCACCCGCTCGCGTGCCTTCGCGCTCCAGTTCACCCTGGTCAACCTGGGCATGGGCATCGGTGCGCTGGTCGGCGGGCAGATCGTGAACGTGTCCGACCCGGCCAGCCTCACCCGGCTGTTCACCATCGAGGCGGCGACGTTCCTCGGCCTCGCCCTGGTCACCGGCACCGCCCGGATATCCAAGGTCCAGCTGACCGCCGTCCACGAGAAGGCCGACGGCCCGACCGGCCTGCGCGCGCTGGTCGCCGACAAGGCGATGCTGCGGCTCTGCCTGCTCGCCGGGCTGATCTTCTTCACCTGCTACGGCCAGTTCGAGTCCGGTGTCGCGGCCTTCGCGACCTCCACCGTCGGCACCGCGCCCTCCACCCTGGGCTTCGCGATCGGCGCCAACGCGCTGACCATCGTGGTGCTGCAGATGTTCATGGTGCGGATCACCGCGCGCCGCCGCCGCACCACCGCGATGGCCGCGGCCGGCGTGGTCTGGCTCGGTGCCTGGGCGATGGCCCTGGTGGCCGGCCTGATCCGGACGGAGACCATGGCCGCCACGGTCGCCATCGTCTCGATCTACGCCCTCTTCGGCGTCGGCGAGTCGCTGCTCGCGCCCACCATGGGCCCGATCGTCGCGGACCTCGCCCCGGCCCGGCTGCTCGGCACCTACAACGCCGGGTACTCCCTGGTGAAGCAGATCGCGATCGCGGTCGGCCCCGCCGTCGGCGTGCTGCTGGTCGGCTCCGGCGCCTGGCCGCTCTACCTGGCGGCCATGGCGGGCTCCACGGTGCTGATCGTCGTCCTGGCGCTGCGGCTGCGCCCGTACCTCACGCCGGAGCAGGACAACGCGGCCCCGGCCGTGGTCCACGCCGTCCCGGTCCGGGAACTGCAGACCGCCGCGTAGCGGAACGGCCCGCAAGGGTGTTCGTCACGGGCGCCGACCAGGTCACCTGGTCGGCGCCCGTCGCGCTTGGCTTCGCGGGCACCGCCACATAGTGTCAGTGGCTGTTGACCGCCCGGCCCCGGCGGGCGCGGCGCGACCCGGGCGGAGCCAGGCCCCGGGCAGAGCAGACAGGCGAAATCGGCGAGGCTATGACGCAAGCGGCGCTCACGCACCCACCGGCGGCCCCGACCTCCGCCGCCCCGGCCCCGGCCCCGCGCGGGGGCCTGGTCCGCTGGGCGGCCGACCGCTCCGGCTGGCTCGGACCGATCGCCGTCGCGCTCTTCGCCGGCCTGCTGCGGTTCTGGAACCTCGGCCACCCCAACGCCTTCGTCTTCGACGAGACGTACTACCCCAAGGACGCCTGGTCGCTGCTCCAGCAGGGCTACGAGGGCACCTGGCCGGACCACGCCAACGCCGACATCCTCTCCGTCCCGCAGTCGATCCCGCTGGGCTCCGCGCCCGAGTTCGTCGCGCACCCGCCGCTCGGCAAGTGGGTGATGGCGACCGGCGAGCAGCTGTTCGGGCTCAACCCCTTCGGCTGGCGGTTCATGACCGCCCTGCTCGGCACCGTCGCCGTGCTGATGCTCGCCCGGATCGGCCGCCGCCTCTTCGGCTCCACCCTGGTCGGCTGCACCGCCGCGCTGCTGATGGCCGTGGACGGCCTCCAACTGGTGATGAGCCGGGTCGGCCTGCTCGACGGCATCCAGATGTTCTTCGTGCTCGCCTCCTTCGGCAGCCTGCTGGTCGACCGCGACCACGTCCGCGCCAGGCTCGCCGGGGTGGCCGACGCCGACGCCGTCCGGCTCGGCTGGCGCCCCTGGCGGATCGCCGCCGGGGTGTTCGTCGGCGCCGCCTGCGCGGTCAAGTGGAACGGCGCCCCGATCCTCGCCGCCTTCGGCATCCTGACCGTCCTGTGGGACCAGTCCGGCCGCCGCGGGGCCGGCGCCCGCCGCCCCTGGCGCTCCATGCTGCGCCTGGACGCCGTCCCCGTCTTCCTCGCCATGGTCGGCTCCGCCGTGGTGGTGTACGTCGGCGCCTGGAGCGGCTGGCTGGCCACCGGAGGCAGCGGCGCCAACGGCGGGGGCGGCTACGACCGGCACTGGGCCGACGGGCGCGCCGGGCTCTCCCCGGACAGCGTCCTCGGCATCCCGCTGCCGCAGGTCCCGATGGGCTGGGTGCCCGCGCCGCTGCGCAGCCTGTGGCACTACCACGCGCAGATGTACGACTTCAACACCGGCCTGAGCACCCCGCACACCTACCAGTCCAACCCCTTCGCCTGGCTGGTCGACGGCCGCCCGGTCTCGATGTACTGGGAGCAGATCCCGTACGGGCAGCACGGCTGCACCGCCTCGGGCGGCTGCGCGGCGCAGATCCTCGGCCTCGGCACGCCGTTCCTGTGGTGGGCGGCCTGCTTCGCGCTGGTCTACCTGCTGTGGCGCTGGTTCTTCCGGCGGGACTGGCGCTCGGGCGCGGTGCTGTGCGCGGTCGCCGCCGTCTACCTGCCCTGGTTCCGCTACCAGGAGCGGACGATCTTCTCCTTCTACATGGTCGTGCTGGTGCCGTTCCTCTGCCTGGCCGTCGCCCAGATGCTCGGGGCGATCCTCGGCCCGGCCGGGTGCAGCCCCGAGCGCCGCCGGATCGGGGCGATCGGGGCCGGGGCGGTCGTGCTCGCGATCGTCGGCTGCTTCGCCTTCTTCTACCCGCTGTACACGGCGGAGGTGATCCCGATGTCGTCCTGGCAGGACCGGATGTGGTTCACCAGCTGGATCTGATGCCGGTGCCGGTGCCGCTGGCGGCGTCGGGCGGCCAGCTGCTGCCGGTCACCCCGGTGCTCGGGGTGGTCACCGCCGTGCTGCTGCTGGCCGCCGTCGCGGTGGCCGGGCGGGGCCTGCTCGGCCACGGGCACGCCGTCCTGCGGGCCGGGCTGCGCGCGGTGGTGCAGCTGGCGGCCGTCGCCGCGGTGATCAGCTGGGTGGTCGGTTCGCTCTGGTGGTCGGCGCTGTTCGTGCTGGTGATGTTCTCGGTCGCGGTGCGCACCGCCGGTCGGCGGATGACCCCGGGCCCGGGCTGGGTCTGGGCGGCAGCCCCGATCGGTGCCGGGGTGCTGCCGGTGCTCGCCCTGCTGCTGGGCGTCGGACTGCTGCCGGCCGAGGGCCTGTCCGTCATCCCGGTCGCGGGCATCCTGATCGGCGGCGCGCTCAGCGCGACCTCGCTGGCCGGGCGGCGGGCCCTGGACGAGCTGCGGCTGCGCCGCGGCGAGGTGGAGGCCGCGCTGGCGCTCGGCTTCGAGGAGCGCGACGCCCGGCTGGAGATCTGCCGGACGGCGGCGGCGACCTCGCTCGTCCCGGCGCTGGACCAGACCCGGACGGTCGGCCTGGTCACCCTGCCCGGGGCGTTCGTCGGGATGCTGCTGGGCGGGTCCTCGCCGGTCCAGGCGGGGGCGGTGCAGCTGTTCGTGCTGATCGGGTTGCTGGCGGTGGAATCGGTGGCGATCGTGGTGGTGCTGGAACTGGTCGGGCGCGGGCTGGTCGCGGTCGAGCCGGACGGGGGCGGCCGGTAGGCGGGGCGGTGCCCGTCGGCCCTCGTCGGTCTTCCGAGAGGGGTCGGTTGACGCCGTCGGGTACGCTTGGGGCCGTTGAAGGGGAGTAGCCCTCCACCGGACCGTCGACATACTGGCCCCCAGGGGCCCGGCGCCCGGGGCACCGCTCGATGAACGGTGCCGGCGAGACCTTCGGCCGCAGTGCTGTGACCATGACCAGTGCTGTCGGGCCGAAGCGTCCCCTGACGGAGCCGCGGCGGCCGGGCAGCCTCCGACCGAGGAAAACCCCTGATGAGTCTCACCGTTGCCGCGTTGACCTTCGGCATCATCTTCCTGGCCGAACTGCCGGACAAGACCGCGCTGGCCAGCCTGGTGCTCGGCACCAAGTACCGCGCGAGCTACGTCTTCGCGGGCATCGCCGCCGCCTTCGCCCTCCAGGTGGGCCTCGCGCTCGCCGCCGGGCACCTGCTCTCGCTGCTGCCGCACCGCTGGGTGGAGGGCGTCACCGGCCTGCTGTTCCTGGTCGGCGCGGCGATGCTGCTGTTCCACGGCGGCGAGGACGAGGACGAGCACGCGGCCAAGGAGCCGTCCTCGAACAGCTTCTGGAAGGTGGCCGGGGCCAGCTTCGTGGTGGTCGCGATCGCCGAGTTCGGCGACCTGACCCAGATCATGACCGCCAACCTGGCCGCCAAGTACGCCGACCCGCTGGCCGTCGGCCTCGGCTCCTGGCTGGCGCTGTGCGCGGTCGGCGGGATCGCCATCGTGGGCGGCCAGAAGCTGCTCAAGTACGTGCCGATGAAGCTGATCATCCGGGTGGCGGCGGCGATCATGGTGGTGCTGGCGGGCATCAGCATCTTCGGGGCGATCACCGGCTGATCCGTCCGCCGTCCGCCGTCCGCCGTCCGCCGTCCGCCGCCTGTCGCCTGTCGGCCTCAGCAGCTGTTGTGGGCGTCCAGGGCGGCACGGGTGTTGGGGCCGAAGACGCCCCGCTTGTCCCCCTTGACGGCCCACATCCACTGGACGTAGCCGACGGTGTTCACAGTGGTGTCGTCGTACACCCCGGTCACCGGCACGCTCGCCCAGCAGACGACGACGGCGAGCTTCTGCTGGAGGGCGGTCACGTCGGGCCCGCTCATCCCGGACTGCAGCACGCGCGGGGTCGGGGCGGTGGTGGGCGTCGGGGTCGGGGAGGGGGCCGGCGGAACGGTCGGCGTGGGGGCCGGGGCGGGGGGAGCGGCCGGGGCCTCGGTGGTCGGTGCGGCCGTCGGCGGCGGGGTGACCGTCTTCGTCGGGCTCGGCTTGCGGGTGGCGGTGGGCGTCGGGCTGGGCGCCTCGCTGGTCGGCGCCGCCGTGGTCGGAACGGGTGTCGCCAGGGTCGGCGGGTCCACCGGGGCGGGCGCCAGGGTGCTCGTCGGCAGCGGCTGCGCCTGCTTGGCCGGCGGTTCGGCGGAGGGCGTCACCGCGTACGCGACGCCGATGGTGAGCGCGACCAGGGCGGCGCCGATCCCGGCGAGCAGCCCCTTGCGCTGGGCGAGCGGGCGCCGCTCGGCCTGCTCGGCCGCCCGTCTGGCGGCCCGGCCGCCGCCCTCGGGCCCGGGCGTGTCCGGGGCCCGCGCGACGTCCGGGCCCTGCCCGGCGGCGGGTGCCTGCCCGAAGGCGAAGAGGCCGATCTCGTTCCCGCCCGGCCCGGCGGGCGGGACCGGCGGCAGCACGGTGGTGGCGTACGCGTCCCCGTGGCCGCCGGGGTGGGCGCCGGGGTAGCCGTCGGCGGCGGGGCCGAACGGGTCCTGCCCGGGGCCGGCCGGGGCCTGTCCCGACCCGAAGGGGGCCTGCGCCGACCCGAAGGGGTCCTGTCCCGGGGCGACGGGCGGCAGCACCGTGGTGGCGTACGCGTCCGCGTCCGGTCCGAGCGGGGGAGCGGCCGGCTGCCCGGGGGCGGGCTGTCCCGGGGGGACCGGCGGCAGCACCGTGGTCGCGAACGGGTCCACCACCGGCGCGTTCGGGTGGCTCTCGTCGGCCACCTGGTCGGCGGTCTGCGGAACGTACGGGCGGACCAGCGGCGGGCCCTCGACGTGCGGCAGGATGGCGGTCTCGGTGAGGCTCGGGTCCGGGACGCAGCCGCACCCGGTGGAGCGTGCGGTGCCGCACGTCGGGCAGTGCTGGTCCGGCATCGGCCGGTCCTCCTCGGGTTCGCGTCGACTTCGCGGTCGGTCGGTCGGTCGGTCGGTCGTCGGTCGTCGGTCGGTCGTCGGTCAGTCGTCGTTCGTTCGTTCAGTCGGTCGATCGTCCGGCGCGCGTTCGGCGCGTGTTCCCGGCGGATCCGGGCGCACGATCGGGCCTGATTATGCAGGACCGTCCGAAGGGGGGACAGGGGCGTCCGTCCCCCGGCGGGGGTGTTGTGCCGGTTGGTGCGGGTTGGCTCCTCCGAGAACGCCCGGAGCGCGGCGGTTGTCCCCGGCGCTTACGCTCGGCTCAACCCGGTGGAACATACCGGGACGAAACCGACCAGCGCGGTGAGCTGGGAGTGATCATCCGCACGGCCCGGCCGACGGGCCCGGGACCCCATGGAGACGCCATGCCCACGGAGACGCCGTGATGCCCGGGGAGACGCCGTGACGCCCCGCGCGGACGCCGTGACGCCCGCGGGGACCCGATGACGGAGCCGCGCACCGCGTCCGGCCGGAGCCCGGCGGGCGAGCCCGGCCCGCCGGCGGTCACCGTCCCCAACCTCTGGGTGCCGATCGGCGCCCTGCTGCTGGCGATGCTGCTCGCGGCCCTCGACCAGACCATCGTCTCCACCGCGCTGCCGACCATCGTCAGCGACCTCGGCGGCCTCGACCACCTCTCCTGGGTGGTCACCGCCTACCTGCTGGCCTCCACCGCCGCGACCCCGCTGTGGGGCAAGCTCGGCGACATGTACGGCCGGAAGCGCTTCTTCCAGGCCTCCATCGTGATCTTCCTGCTCGGCTCGGTGCTGTGCGGGATCGCCCAGAACATGGGCGAGCTGATCGCCTTCCGCGCCCTCCAGGGCCTGGGCGGCGGCGGGCTGATGGTGCTCTCCCAGGCGATCGTCGGCGACCTCGTCGCGCCCCGGGACCGCGGCCGCTACCAGGGCCTCTTCGGCGCCGTGTTCGGCGTCACCAGCGTGCTCGGCCCGCTGCTCGGCGGGGTGTTCGTCGACCACCTCAGCTGGCGCTGGGTGTTCTACATCAACCTGCCGATCGGCATCGTCGCCCTGGTGGTGATCGCGGCGGTGCTGCACGGGATGGAGGTCCGGCGCGAGCACCGGATCGACTACCTGGGCACCGTCCTGATCGCCGCCGTCGCGACCTGCCTGGTGCTGATGACCTCGCTCGGCGGGACCACCTGGGCCTGGACATCCTGGCAGGTCGTCGGCCTCGGCGTGCTCGGGCTGGTGCTGCTGCTCGCCTTCGTCCAGGTCGAGCGGACGGCCGCGGAGCCGGTGCTGCCGCTGCGGCTGTTCCGCTCGCGGACGTTCAGCCTGGTCGCGGTGATCTCCTTCGTGGTCGGCTTCGCGATGTTCGGCGCGCTGACCTACCTGCCGACCTTCCTCCAGGTGGTCCAGCAGGTCTCGCCCACCATGTCCGGCATCCACATGCTGCCGATGGTGCTCGGCATGCTGCTCACCTCGATCGGCTCCGGCCAGATCGTCGCCCGTACCGGCCACTACCGGATCTTCCCGATCGCCGGGACGGCCGTGACGACGGTCGGGCTGCTACTGCTCTCCCGGCTGGACGAGCACAGCAGCACCGCCGAGATGAGCTTCTACTTCCTGGTCTTCGGCCTCGGGCTGGGACTGGTCATGCAGGTGCTGGTGCTGATCGTGCAGAACTCGGTCGGCTACGAGGACCTCGGCGTGGCCACCGCGGGCGCCACCTTCTTCCGCTCCATCGGTGCCTCCTTCGGCGTCTCCATCTTCGGGACGGTCTTCGCGAGCGGACTGCGCAGCCGGCTCGCCGACGCCCTGGCGGGGGTGCCGCTGCCGCCCGGCTTCCGGCCGGAGGTCATCACCTCCGACCCGCGGGTCATCCCCCGGCTGCCGGCCGCCGTCCAGCCGGGCGTCTACCACGCGTACGCCGAGTCGATCACCCGGGTGTTCCTGTACGCGGTGCCGGTCGCGGTGGTCGCCTTCGTGCTGTCGCTGTTCCTGCGCGAACAGAAGCTGCGCTCCACCGTCACCGCTCCGGACCTCAGCGAGTCCATCGGGTTCAACCCGGTCGACCGCACCTCGCTGGACGAGATCGCCCGCGCCCTCTCGGTGCTGAACAGCCGCGAGGCCCGGCGCGACCTCTTCCGGCGGATCACCGAGACCGCCGGGCTGGACCTGCGGCCCGCCTCCAGCTGGCTGCTCCTCCAGATGCACCAGCACGGCTCGGTCGAGCCGGCCGAACTGGCCGAGCGGCGGATCGTCCCGGTCTCGGTGATCGAGGAGGCCGTCCGGGAGGTGGAGGGCCGGGGGCTGGCGGCGAGGGCCGGCGGGCTGCCGCTGCGGCTCACCGAACCGGGGGAGGAGGCGGCGCTGCGGCTGGTCGCCGCCCGGCGCACCCAGCTCGCCGAACTGCTGGGGGACTGGGACGAACAGCGGTACGCCGAGCTCGCCGGGGTCCTGAACCGGCTCAGCTCCTCGCTCTGCGCGGACCGGCGCGACCGTCCGGACCCGTCGGGGCCGCAGGGGCCGTACCGTGGGGAGGGGCGGTCGTTCTGACCGTCCGTTCGTCCGTCGGCCCGTGGGGCGTGACCGGGAAGGGTGGTGCGGCGTGCCGCTCGAGATCGAGCGCAAGTTCCTGCTGGAGGCCTTCGAGCCGCCGGAGACGGCGGTGCGGCAGCACATCGAGCAGGGGTACATCGCGATCAAGGACGACGGGACGGAGGTGCGGCTGCGGCGGATCGGCGGCAGCTGCGTCCTCGGCGTCAAGCGCAAGGCGTCCGGTGCCGGTTCCCCGGTGCGGATCGAGGTGGAACGCGAGCTGGGGGAACAGGAGTTCACCGAACTCTGGCCGGCCACCGAGGGCGCGCGGCTGGTCAAGGAGCGCTACACCTTCGACGCGTCCGGCGTCACGGTCTACGCGGACGTCTACCAGGGGGAGTTGGCCGGGCTGCGCACCGTCGAGGTCGAGTTCGGCTCGGAGGCCGAGGCGGCGGCGTTCTCGGCGCCGGAGTGGTTCGGCGTCGAGATCACCGGCGTGAAGGCGTACAAGAACCAGACCCTGGCGACCGGCGGTCTGCCCAACTCCTGAGACCGGTAACGGGGTTACGGTGCCCCGAACCAGCGCGGGGTGTCGAGGCGGAACGGGTCGCCGGGGGCGAGCCGGCGCAGGCCGTCCTCCAGTTGGCGCAGCTGCTCCTCGCCCAGGGTCGCCGCCCACTCCTCGCGCAGCTCGTCGAAGATCCGGGCCGAGCGGAGCAGGCAGTCCACCCCGCGTGCGGTGAGCCGGACCAGCTTGCGCCGGGTGTCGGCCGGGTCGGCGGCCCGCTCGACGTAGCCGAGCTGCTCCAGGCCGTCGATGGTCTTGCCCGCGGCCTGCTTGGTGACGCCGAGGCGGCGGCCGAGCTCGGTGGCGGTGGTGCCGTGCGGGCCGATCGCCTGGAAGACGAAGCCGTGCATCGGGCGCAGGTCGGGGTGGCCTTCGCGGGCGATGCGCTCGTGCAGCTCGTCGATGATCGTCCGGAAGGCGAGCAGCAGGCGCAGCGGCAGCTCAAAGCCGGGCGGGGACGGTTCACTTGACACGATAGACAACCTCATTGACCATATAGACAACTTCATTGTCCATCTTAGGGGGTTCCCTCGCCATGCCCGTCATCCGCCGGACCGACGCCCGCCGCACCGAGACCCCGAACGCCGTCATGACCACCTACGCCTCGCCCACCCAGGGCGCCACCTCCCTCGCCGTCTGGCACGTCGACATGACCGCCGGCGCCCGGGGCCCGCTGCACGCCATGGACACCGAGCAGGTCTGGACACTCCTCACCGGCACCGCCCGGGTCGACCTGGCGGGGGAGACCTTCACCCTCGCCGCCGGAGACACCGCCGCCCTCCCCGCCGACACCGTCCGGCAGATCGCCACCGACACCGGCTTCACCGCCGTCGTCGCCTCCCCGTCCCCCGCCCACGCCTACAACCCCGACGCCGTCACCCCGCCCGACGCCTGCGCCCTCGCCCCGCGCGACGACCAGCGCGTCCTCCCGCCGTGGATCGCCTGAGCCCGATGCCGACGGGGACGGGGGCGGCCGAGGACTCGCCCCGGCCGTCCCCGCTCGACGGCCGCCGCTACCGCTGGCCCTCGATGTCGTCCTGCACGTCGTCCAGGTTCTGCTGACCCTGCTGCTGGGCCTGCGAGGCCTTCTGCTGGGCCTCGTCCTGTTGCGGTTGCCCGCTTCCGATGCGCTGCTTGGCCTCTTCCTCGGCCTGCTGGGCCTTGTCCCGGAACTTGTCGCCGATACCCATGACCGTTCCCCTGTCCCTCGGGTTCTGGGCTCTACCTCCAGGCTTCCACCCGGGCCCGGTCCCTGCATGTCGACGCCCCACTACCCGCCGTGACCGCCGGTGCCTCCGAACGGTCCGGCCGTGAGGTGTAGCAGACTGCTCCCCGTAAGCAGTCACCGGAGCAGAAGGAGTGCGCCATGTCCGTCGTCAAGATCAACGTCCTGACGGTGCCGGCCGAGCAGCGCGAGGTGCTGGAGCAGCGCTTCGCCTCCCGGGCCGGCGCGGTGGAGAACTCGGACGGCTTCGAGTGGTTCGAGCTCCTCCGCCCCGTCGAGGGCACCGACCAGTACCTCGTCTACACCCGCTGGCGCAGCGAGGAGGACTTCAAGGCCTGGATGGAGGGCCCCATGAAGGCCGCCCACCAGAACGGCCCCGCCGGCGAGGCCCCCAAGCGCCCCGCCGCCTCCGGCTCCACCCTCTGGTCCTTCGAGGTCGTCCAGTCGGCCGGCCCCAAGGCCTGAGCCTGCTTGGTAGCTACTCCCTCTTGACCTTCGGGCCCTCCCCCTGCCGGGGTGGGGCCCGAAGTGCTTGCTCATTCGCCCGCGATGAGGGAGAGATGGGCGGCAGCTGACCGGGACAGGCTGTCGAGGAGGGACTTGCCCTTCGCCGTCGTTCCGAGAGATGGCCGTCCGATGATGCCGGTCTTCGTGTAGCCGGCCATGCCGAGCGTGAGCAGGTGCGGGCGTTCGGGAGCGGAGTGGTCGTCCTGCTCGACGCCGTCCCGGATGAGGTGCGGGGCGCCGTGGAGGAGTAGCGACACTTCCAACTCGCCGCCGTGCATGTCGTCGGCGTTGCTGCTCTCCAGCCCGGCGGCTTCGCGGGCTTGGTGCCAGTCCTCGCGGACAGGGAAGAGGGCGACGCGCGGGCCCTCGGTGTTGGCCTCCTGGACGATGTTCGAGAGGACGTAGTTCCCGCCGTGCCCGTTCACGATGAGCAGGCCGGGAACGCCGGAGGCCTGGAGGGACTTCCAGATGTCGTTGATGACGGCGTAGAGGGTAGCCGCGCTGATGCTGACGGTGCCCGGCATGTGGGCGTGCTCGTGAGAGCAGGACACCGTGATGGGCGGCAGGAGGAAGAGGTCGTAGTCGGTGGCGATCCGGTGGGCGATCAGGCTGGCGACGACGGTGTCGGTGGTCAGGGGCAGGTGATCGCCGTGCTGCTCGAAGCTGCCGACCGGCAGCACGGCGATCTTGGCGCCGCGCCGGCGTTCGTCTGCGGACGTGGCGGCCGTGATCAGTGCGTCCATGAGCCCAGCCTCTCCCATCGGGCCGTCAGCGGTCGAGAGGGAGCCGTTCCATACATGAGCTTCAAGCGGCCGGTAAAGGTGGCGACTTCGGCCACGGTGCTCCACCGCTGGAGGGCCTTGTCAGCAGCGGACAGCTCCGCCATCGCCCGCGCGGACTCGGTGTCGATGGCGATCGACAGCGCGCGGTCCGCCGCTGCGGCAGCCTGCTCCGGCTCGCCGGACACCGCGTAGGCCCGCGCCAGACGGGAGAGATAGACGCCCTGGTCATTGCGGTAGATCGGCGGCAGGGCTCGGAGCTCAGCCTCGAACATGCCCACGGCTGTGTGCGGGTCGCCGAGTTCGATCAGGCAGTTCGCCCGCTGCATCTCGATGTACGTCGGCGTGCAGTACGCGAGATCAAGAGCGTCGTCGGTGTGTGAGACGTCCGGCGTGGCGGCAATGTCGTGAGCCTCGTCGAACTTCGCCTGTGCGAAACGCGGATTGCCCATCATCGCGTGGCCCTGCGCCTCCTGCTGTGCCGCCAGTGCCCGGATTCGGTGGGTGGCCCCGACGGACCGTTGGGCCGCGCGGGCAAGGCTGACAGCTTTCTGGGCGTTCCGCTGGGCAGTGGCCTGGTTGCTCTTCCGGAAGAGTACGTAGGCGGCCATCACGTCGTCGCCGGCCTCCTGCGCCCACTCCATCGCGCGGTCTGACCAGAACAGGGCTTGGTCGAAGTCCCCAAGGTCCTGGTTCAACCAGCCCAGGAACTCCGCAGTACGGGTGCCGATGGTGAGGAGGTCGTCGCGGGCGCGGCCCCCAGTAGCCTGCTGGAGCCGGTCGAGCAGGTGGACGTGCTGTGTCACGGCGTCGAGTGCGTGGCGGGAGCCGAGCAGGTTCGCGGCCCTGTAGTGACTGGGCATCGCAGCGCGTAGGTGACTGACGAGAAGCTCGGGGTCTATCGGAGCGGTGGGTCTCCGCCCGTCGGCGGACGGCTCCGGTGGGCGGGGACGGGGTTGTGCGACCGGTTCCTCCTGCTCCCAGGCCCGAGGAGCCAGGCCGAGCAGGCGGCCCGGGATGTGCAGGCCGTCGGCGATCCGCTCGATCAGATCGATCTTCTCGATCCTGCGCTTGCCGGACAGGACCTCGCCGACCCGGCTCGGGGTCATGTCACAGGCGCGAGCGATGAGCGACGGGTAGATCCCCGCCAGTTTGAGCAATCGGAAGACGGCGGCGAAGTCTCGTCTTCGACACGCAGTGATCATCTCCGGGTTGGACAGCAGGCCTGCGGGGAGCCGGTCCGGTACGCGAGCCTCGGTCACCATTGCCCCCGCTGTCGATCAGCAGCCGCTGCAAGCAAGTTGATTACCTGTGAGTTTACCCACAGTGGGCAACCAGCTTGGGTACGAAGTCCGCACTCGCTCTCGGCAACCTGGCACCAAGGGCCGGAACGTTCGGGTTCGGGCCGCCCATTGGGCATCGGGAGGCGGTGCACGTGACCAGCTCGGGAGAACCCCGCGACGGCTCCGAACCCTACAAGCCGGGCAACGGGATACCAGCGTTCGAGGCGCGACTCGCGCGGCACAGGCGGTCCGCGACAGTGGCCAGGAGCCACCTGCGTGACTTCCTCCAGAGCATCCCGGGCGGTACGGCCCTCATGGACGACGGCCAGCTGGTGCTCGGTGAACTGGTGGCCAACGCGGTGGTGCACGCGCGGGTTTCGCCCGGGCGCGAGATCGCTGTCCGGTTCGAGATGGCGTGCGACCAGCTGCGGATCGAGGTGCACGACGTGAGCAGCGAGAAGCCCGCGATCCGGTGTGCCGCCGACCTGGGCGACGTTTCGGGGCGTGGGTTGCACCTGGTGGAAGCCCTGTCCCTGGAGTGGGGCTTCGAGCCCCGCCCTGAAGGTGTCGGAAAGATCGTTTGGGCCCTGGTGGGCCCGGAAGGCGGTGTGGAATGAGCAGGCGGTCCTCCGGGACGGCGACGCGGTGCTTCTACTGCGGCGCGGGGCTGAGGAAGGCGCTGACCCGAAGCATCGTGGTGAACGGGCAGACGGTCGGTGTCCACAGGTGGCACCCGCGTCGGGCGGGGGAGGTGTCGGGGAAGTGACGCCGATCGGAGTCCCCGACGTGACGGAGGCGGCCTCCCCGTACCCCTTCCCGGTGGTCCTGGAAGTCCAAGGCCTCGTGGAGCCCGAGCACTTCGGCAAGCCGCCGGAGGCGATGGCGGCGCTCCTGGCGGTGGTCGGCACGCTTCCGCTCGGCCCGGACCAGCAGGACTACTTCGTCGAGCTGTTCGGGCCGTCGGAGGAGCAGGCGATCGGGCGCCGGCTCGCGATGCACGGAGAGGTGCGGGCCCTGGCATTCGTCGGCCTGACCCCGACCGTGGTCCGCCTGTACCCCGCCGGCCCCGGGACAGCCCAGTGATCCGGCACCTGCGGGCCCGATGGGACCGGCTCTCGACCTGGTGGCTGCTGGACGGCCAGTTCACCTGGCCGGTGCGGGCCGTCTCGCCGAGCCGGCGGGCCGCGCACCGCGACGCGTTGGCGTGGTACGCGGAGCCTGACTTCGCTCAAGAAGAGCGAATGCTGCTCATGCGGCAGATCTGGTGGGAGAAGACCGGCGTTGACGATCCGCTGCTCGACCTGACCGAGGCAGAGCTGTTCCGGCGGATCTTCGACTGCGAGCAGCCGACCCGGGACCGCACCTGACCTGATCAGGGACAACTGAAGACGTGCCGGACCACCCCGGAACCCTACCGGGAGAGGGGTGGTCCGGTGATTCGGAGCCCGATGCCGATGGCATCGGGCTCCTCGGCATGCCTGTGCACGGATGGCCGGTTCGGTTCTTGACCCAAGCAGCTGAAGAACAGTTGGACGGGAACGACGCCTTCGGTGCAGAGTTGGCGGCGAGCCTCGATTGACGTTGGAACTTTCCAATACCTATGGCTGCTCGCTGCGACTACGCAGCCTCGATCTCACCAATCAGCCTCCCCCACTCGTCAATGATTTCCCTGCCGTCAATCACCTGCCGAATGGCCGACTGGAGCTTATTCAATGAAGACCTAAGGACACTGCTCTGCTGTGCGGGAATCTTCACGCTTTCCAGCAACTGCTCAAGCTTTGGAAACGTTTCACGGGATGCCTCAACAAGGCCCAAAATAACCGCAAAGAAATCCCTGACAGTCTGAGCGTCGTCTCCAGCTAGTCCCCCTTCGGAGGCTAGTCTAATAATAGCAAGAATCCCCGGATCGATGGCGACTAGCTCGGTCGAATACTTGGAGCTCAGCTCCACATATCGAGAGATTGGATCTTCAAGAGAATCCTTTAGGTGGTGTGCGGCCGCCAATCGCCCAGCAAATCCCCCTCCGTGCGCATCGGAGTCGCCCATCTCTACAGTAGCCTGCTGGGCCTTTTCGCCAATTTCCCTCGTTACCTCCGAGATTGCAAGAAGCGTTTCTGCCCATTTGGGCATCGCAATCTCGGCCTCAGCCATAACGTCAAGGAAGCCAGGCTCGTCCTGATTCTCTGCCTCTGACCCTGGGTTGCGCAGGAAGGCTGGCAGCGACAGGATCGGGGCAACTTGAGCAGTATCGATGATCTGCTTAATGCGCGATGCCAGGTCGTTGATTGCCCGGCGATAACGCTGCGAGCCCTCGTCTTCTAGGCGTAGGTCACGCCAGTCGACCCACTGGCGCCGTGCAATGAGTGACATTACCTCGTCGCTCGATGGGCCGTCGGTCAATGGCGGCACATCAACGTAGTGAATCGGCAGCAAGAGGTCATCCAAGCCAAGGCTTGCAGCTTGGCCGGAAAATGCCAGAACCTCTCGTCGGCACTCCTGGCTCATGAAGAATTTAGGGGTGATGACAGGGATCAAGAATGTGACGCCAGAAAGAGCCAGGTCAATTCGGGCCCGCCATGAATCCCCCCATGCAATGTCATCCTTGTCTACGAATACGGCAAGTTCCTCGCCCGTGATAAGTTCGAATGCATTTCCGATCGACTTGGCAAGTCGGACAATCCGGCCGCCATCCAGCTCGTTGTCCCGGTGAGCGTATGACCAAAATCCAGCAGGGCCGTTGCCGTTCATGCGGGTCATGGTAGGGCAGCTGAACCCATCCCTGCACTGCGACTTGACAAAGTTCGGTGGAGCGGTTTGGTTGGCGTCCTGGCTGGTTTGGGGTCGAGCATTATTGGGGGTTGCAAGCTGTTGCGACTCGGTCAGGGCTTCTGGGTCTCACCGCAATTTGGCCGAGTGACTTCTCGTTCTTGCTCGACTTGGGTCCCGAGTCTATGAGGTGGGTAGAAAGGTAGCTCGAAGCTGCTTCGGAGGGCTTGAACCACGCACGGCTGATGTCTCTCGGCCTACTGGCTTCGATGAGGTCGTCCAGTCGGCGGGCCCCAAGGCCTGACGTCCGTACGGCAGTTGCGCGCCCCGGGGTTCAAGGAACCCCGGGGCGCGCTGCTGTGAGCGGGGGCGGGGGTCAGGTGGGGAAGGGGGTGTGGTGGGTGGGCCAGAGGAGGCGGAGGTGGAGGGGCGGGGGGTTGAGGGGGAGGCGGGTGAGGGTGCCGGCGGTGAGGTGGGTGTGGACGGCGTGGGTGGGGAGGAGGGCGATGCCGAGGCCCTGTTCGGCGCAGGCGCGGGTGGTGGGGACGGTGCCGGTGTGGAGGCGTCGGACGTGGTGGCCGAGGAGGCGTTCGCCGGCGAGGTGGTAGGAGCAGGCGGGGGTGTCGACGAGGAGGCGGTGGCCGCGGAGGAGCTCGGGGGTGAGGGCGGTGGCGCGGGCGAGCGGGTGGGTGGGGGCGGCGACCAGGGTGAGGGGGACGGTCTGGAGGTCGAGGTGGTCGAGCGGGGCGGGCGGCAGGGGGAAGCCGAGGGCGCCGAGCGGGCCGGGGGCGTCGAGGACGAGGGCCGCTTCCAGGGCTCCGGCGGCGACGCCGTCGAGCAGGACGTCCCGGGTGGCGTCGGTGTGGAGGGAGATGTCCAGGTCGGGGCGGTGGTCGGTGAGGCGGGCCAGGACGGCCGGGAGGTGGGTGGCGGCGACGGCGGCCAGCACGCCGAGGCGCAGGCGGGTCCGGGTGACGGCGACTTCGCGGCGGGCCTGGTCGGCCTGGTCGAGGAGTCGGCGGGACCAGGGCAGGAGGCGTTCCCCGGCCGGGGTGAGGGTCAGGTCGTGCCCGGCCTGGTCGAACAGGTCGGTGCCGAGGCTGTGTTCGAGGGTGCGGACCTGTTCGGAGACGGAGGCCGGGGCGAGTCCGAGGGCCATGGCCGCGCCGGTGACGGTGCGGTGGGCGACGAGGGCCTCGAAGACGCGCAACTGACGTAGTTCCACTGGTTTCCCCGGTTCCCCCGAAGGTCCGTACGGTGCCTGTGCGAGTGCTGCGGGACAGGGTACGGGGGTGGACGGGGTGGATGGGGTGCCCGAGGTCAGCGCCGGCCCGGGTCCTCCGGCCGTCCGGCGAGGGTGTGGGCCTCGTGGAGGGTGGCGGTCGCTTCGGCGTGGGCGCCGTGGACGAGTTGGGCCATGGCGAGGTCGGTGAGTGCCCGGACGAGGCGGTGGGTGTCGTCGGTGGGGCCGGTCGCGTGGAGGTGGCGTTCGATCCGGACGCTCCGCCGTAGCCGGGGGAGCGTGAGGTGGGCGTAGTAGGTGGGGTGGTCTCCGCGGACCGCCCGGCGGAGGTCGAGCCGCCGGGTGAGGGTGCCGAGGGTGGCGAGCAGGGTGCGGTCCTCCGGCAGGGGGAGGGGGCTGTCGGGGTGCTCGGACGGGTCGTCCTCGTCGGGCAGGTGGTCGGTGGGCTCGGGCCTGCCGGTGACGGCTTCGACGGCCCGCGCGAGGGTGGCCAGTCCGTCCTCGAAGGACTCGCGCAGGCTGAAGGACCAGTGGTGGAGGCTCAGGCCCAGCACCGGTTGGAGGGGTCGGCCCGGGTCGACGCCGAGTGCGAGCGGGTCCGGGGTGTCGGCCGCGGCCTGTTCGTCCCGTACGCCGGAGCGGGCGAACAGGGCGCTCCGCAGGCCCTCGTGGAAGCCGAAGTTGCCGGCGTCGCCGCGGGCGGGCAGGAGTTCGCAGGAGCGGGCGGCGTCCGCGAGCAGCCGGTGGGACTGTTCGGCGCGGCCCAGATCGGCGAACCACAGGGCGGCGCCGGCCGTCCGCAGGGCCGGGACGGGGCTGCGGGCCGGATCCGTGCGGCCCTCGCGCAGCCGGGCGAGGGCCTCGTGTTCGACGGCCACGGCCTCCTCGGTGCGGTCCGCGAGGCGGAGCAGCACGGTGAGGTCGAGCAGCCGCCACGCCAGGTCGCTCCCGCCGGGCTCGGTCACCGCCCGGGAGCGGTCGGCCACCGTGCGGGCGGCGTCCACGGCCTCGTCGAACCGTCCTGCCTCGGCGAGGCCGTGGGCGAGGTCGGCGTGCAGGACGGCGGCCTGGCCGAGGCCTTCCACCGGCTGGTCCGCTTCGGCGCGCCGGGCCAGGTCGGCCGCCTCCCGCCGGGCGGCGAGGGCGGGGCCGTCGGCGTGCGCCAGGGAGAGTTGCAGGGCGAGGGAGGACAGCGCGCGGGCGGCGTCGGCCAGGTGTTCGGTGCAGCCGTCGGCGACCAGGGCGCGGTAGATGCGGGCGGACTCCTCCAGGAGCGGGACGGCGTCCTCGGGCCGGGGCTCGGGCCGGCCGTAGGCCCGGCCCCGCAGTGCCTCGGCCAGCGCGGGCAGGCCCGAGGCGGGGTCGGTGCGGGCCTGGACCCGGAGCCGGGCGACCGTCTCGTCGGTGACGGGTTCCCGCCCCGACCGGCGGGCTCGCGGTGCGGGGTGGTCGGACGGGGCTCCGTGCGCGGGTGTCACGCGTTTCCTTCCGGGGCGGGGGAGGGGGGTCTCCCGTCCGAACGTCCTTCCGGCGGGGAGGAGTTCCGGAGACCGCGTGCCCCTACTCGGCGAGCGCGCCGTCGAGGTACTCCCGTACCGGCGGGAACAGCGGGAACGGCACGTACTCGGCCAGCTCGGCGCGGGTCGCCCACACCACCCGGTCCAGCTCGTCGGAGTCCACCACGGTGGCGGTGCCGCCGACCACCTCGCAGGCCGTGTACGCCATCCGCCGCCCGTTCTGCGGATGCTCCCGCTCGCCGAGCAGCCGGGCGGCGGTGACGCGCAGGCCGGTCTCCTCGGCGGTCTCGCGCACGGCCGCCGCCCCGGCGGACTCGCCCGGCTCGACCTCCCCGGCCGGGAACTGCCAGGACAGTTCGCCCTCGGCGACCCGCCGCCGCACCATCAGCACCCGGCCGTCCTCGACGACGATCGCGACGGCGACGGCGGGGGGTGCGTGCTCGGGGTTCTGCTCGGTCATCGCTCTGCTCCTCGGGTCAGGACGGCGTCGGTGTCGACGCCATCCTGACCCGGGGCCGCGGGCGCGGCCGACAGCAGGCAGCGGGCCGCGTGTCGTGTCGGCTGTGCGCAGTGTCGGCTACCGGTGCGCCGGCCCGTAGAGCGCCGACGGCGCGCCGGTGGCCAGTGCCCAGTAGCGGTCCCCGTACGACCAGTGCCACCACTCGGTGGGGTAGTTGACGAGCCCGGCGCCGGTCAGGACGCTGCCGAGCAGTCGCCGGTTGGCGCGGGCCTGAGCACCGATGTTGTCGGCGTGGGTGTAGCAGGCCCCGGCACTCTCCTCCGGGTTGGCGTTGACCCGGGTGCCGAGGTCGAGCTCACGGCCGTCGGCGTCGACGAGGGTGAGGTCGACGGCGGCCCCGGCACTGTGCGGTGCGATCTCCGGCGGGGAGACGTAGCGGCTGGCCGACGACCTGATCCGGTCGTCCGGCCAGTCGGGGTTCGCGGCCCGCAACTCGGCGGCGTACTCGTCGAAGTAGCGGCTCTGGAGGGCCGGCGGCCGATAGCCCTCGACGAACAGCAGCCGCAGGCCGTCCGGCAGGGCGGCCTGCGCGTCGAGCAGCCGGTCGAGCACGCCGGCCCGCAGCTGCGCGAAGGCCCCGGTGCCGTCCTGCTTGCGCCCGTCGACGGGCAGCCCGCCGCCGCTCCGTACGTCCGACAGCCGTACGTCCGACAGCCGTACGTCCGACAGCCGCTCGCCGCAGTCCTGGACGGGGACCGCGGCGACCTTCGGGTCGGACATGAGGATGATCTCGCTCAACACGCCTCCTGGGTCTCGGGTCCGGGGTCAGCTCTTCTCGTCGTCGGCCCAGGTGATGTCCATCTCGTCGATGAAGTAGCGGCCGTCGAAGCAGAGGAAGACCTTGGACGTGGTGTCGTTGTCCGCGATCCAGGTCTTGTTCCACTGGATGACGGTGCCGGCGCCGTCGCGCTTGGGGAAGTAGAGGCCCTCGCGGCGTTCGGGCTGGTTGTAGAAGCCGTGCCCGTTGGGCAGCCGGTACGGCGTCCGGAAGATGGCGTCGTGGCCGCCGATGCGGTCGAACAGCGCGGCGGGGAAGTTGGTGCGGGCGACGAGCTTCGGCGGGACGTAGTGGACGTCGACCTCGCCGGAGTCCACGTAGCGGGCGGGTTCCCCCGGCAGCCGGTGGAAGGCCCTGCGCACGGCGCCCGCCGTGTCGTAGCTGTCGGTGAAGGTCACGAGACTGCCCTCCCGGCCCTCCTGGTACCAGTCGCCCTGGGAGTACTGGTCGAAGTCGAAGGCCCCGATGCGGGTGCCCGGAGTGAGGAGCTCGCCGGGGACCTCCCGGAAGCTGGTCTCGTCGTAGATCTGCTCGATGGTCCGCACGCGCTTCTCGAAGCGGCGGGCCGGCACCCGGACCCGTCCCGTCCCCACCGGCAGGTCGGTGGCCTTCGGCGCCGGGGCGGGGGCGGGCTCCGGCGCGGGGAGGGGCGCGGGCGCCCAGGCGGTGCAGTTCAGGTCCTGGGCGCCGGCGCCCTTCTCCAGGATCAGGGGCCCGCCCGGCCGTTCGGCCGCCGGTTCGGCCAGGCCGAGGAGGCAGTTGGAGGAGTCGTGGAGGGCCATCAGCCGGCCGGTGTCGCGCTGGACGAAGGCCCGCCAGGCCTGCCGCCAGTACGAGGAGTCGCTGCCGGTGTCGGAGAACTTGGGCCGCAGGGTGACCCTGGCGCCCCGGCTCGATTCCTCGGCGGTCAGGTAGAGGCCGGTGGCCACATGCCGGATCCGGTGGTTGAGCACCCGGAACCGCTCGGCCACCCACTGCTCGCCGTCGCCACCGGTCTCGGGCGCGAGCACCACCGGGGTGCCCTCGGGGCTTCCCGGCGCGGCTCCGGCCACCAGGCCGGGAATGCGGTGGAGGCGTAGGACGAACGTCTCGGTGGGCCAGTCGACCAGCATCGTGGACACCTTTCGGCATGGGGATATGACAGAACGTCAAGACCATGATCGCTTGATCGGACGGATCGGCGCCAGGGCGTGCGGGGACGAAGGAACGGGCCAGTGGTCAGCAGGCCCGCAGGCGCTCCAGGAACTCCGGGACGCCGTCGACCCGGCGGTACGGCTCGAAGGCCGGTGCGAGCTCGCGGACCAGGGCGACGCAGCGGGGCGCGCCGATGCGGGTGGCCAGGTCGAGCGACTCACCGGTGACGGACACGGCCTGCTCGACCTCCTTGGCCTCCAGGTAGCCCCGGGCCTGGTACGTCAGGAAGACGCCGCGCGTCTTGTCCCTGGCGCGGGGCAGCAGCGCCATCCCCTCCGCGATCCGGGCCCGGGCCTCGTCCGGCCGGCCGAGGTCCAGGAGGCACTGGCCGGAGTCCACGGCCAGGTCGGCGGGGCTCATCCACGCGCACCACCCGGGTGCGGGGTCGGCGGCGTCGACGGCGAGGGCGGACTCGGCGTCGGACAGGTCCCGGTAGCAGGCGGCGCGGTCGCCGAGCGCCGCGTGGGCCCTGGCGCGGCGGAGGAGGAGCAGCGAGCGGGCGGTCGGGTGCGAGACGCCGGACAGGGCGTGTCCGAGCTGGCCGACGGAGACCCCCGCCTCGCCGAGCCAGGTGGCCTGGTAGGCGAAGTCGGACAGCACCCCGGCGCCGTGGTCGCGGTCGCCCGCGGCGTTCGCGGACTGCAGCGCGGCCTCCCACAGCTTTCCGGCCGCCCAGTGCCGGCCCTGGTCGAAGCGGTACCAGCCGCAGGTGGTGGCGAGCGAGGCGGCCAGCCGGTGGAGGCGTCGACCGGTCGCCTCGCCGTAGCGGCCCTCCTCGATCAGCTCCGTGACGGTGGCCAGGTGGGCGTCCATCAGACGGACGGTGTGCTGGCGCTGCTCGGTGGGCAGCGCCGTCAGCTTCCTGCTGGTCTCCTCCAGCCAGTCCACGAGTTCGCCGTCCACATGCTTGCCGTCCAGGGCCGAGGCGAGGCGCCCGGGCTCGGTCGTGGCCCACTGGGCGGCCAGGCCGCCCAGCGAGATCGCGCTGAAGGTCATGAAGCTGCGGCGGTCCATGGCGGCTCTCTGGGCGTCGTGGAGTGCTCGGACGGTGTGGGCGGCGCCCAGGGGCAGCGGCTCGTCCCGCCCAGGCAGCCAGTACGGCCAGCCGTACGCCTCCAACTCCGACAGCGGGACGTCGAAGGCCTCGGCGATGAGGAGCTGGGAGTCGGTGTTCGGCGTCTTGCGCCAGTGCTCCCACCGGCTGACGGCCGCCTTGTCGGCCCCGGACCGGAGCCCGTGACGCCGGGCGGCCTTGTTCAGCTCCGCGACGAGGTCGCCCTGCGACCAGTGACGCAGTTCGCGCGCGTAGGCGAGGGGATGCCGGATCGGGTCGTCCACGGGGTCAATCCCATCATCGACAGTGACCGCGAGCCTACCGCCGGTGCGGGCGGGACAACCCCGGGACCACGGGCAATGGCTTTCCGGTGAGGGCGAGTTGGGCTGTACTCGACTCGCACCATCGACCGAGTTCCTCCATGAAGGGGATGACCGCGTGAAGTGGAACGCGCTCACCGACGCGCTCCGGGAGTCCGGGGCGCTGTCGGTCGACTGGGAGCCGGTGTTCCGGGCGGTGCCCCGACGTCTGTTCGTCCCGGACCGGGTCCACCACGGGGGTGAGTGGCTCGACCGGGCGGAACGGCCGGGCGAGTGGGGGGAGTTGGTCGCCTCGGACGTCCCGCTCGTGACCCGGCTGGACGAGGACGGCCGCACGCCGGCCTCGTCCAGTTCGATGCCCACCGTCGTGGCCCGGATGCTCTGGCACCTCCGGGTCGCCGACGGCATGCGGGTGCTGGACATCGGCACCGGTGCGGGGTGGACGGCCGCGTTGCTGGCGCGCCGGCTCGGGGCGGAGAACGTGACCACCGTGGAGCTGGATCCCGAACTGTCCGGTGCCGCGCGGCGGCGCCTGGCGGCGAACGGCCTGCCGGTCACGGCCGTTGTCGGCGACGGCATGCTCGGCCATCCGGCGGGCGCGCCGTACGACCGGACCCATGTCACCGCGGCCGTGCAACGCGTCCCCGGGGCGCTGATCGAGCAGACGGTGCCCGGCGGCGTGATCGTCGTCCCGTACGGCACGGCGTTCTGCAACGGGGGGTTGCTGAGGCTCACCGTCGCCGACGACGGCCGGTCCGCGAGCGGGCCGTTCGTCGAGGATGTGGCGTTCATGTGGGTGCGGGACCAGCGCCCCGGGAGCGGCGAGTTCGAGATCGAGGACGTCCGGCACGGCCCGTCCGCCCTCGACCCCGCCGCCGTGGCCGAGCGCACCGACGCTGCCTTCGCGATCGGACTGCGACTGCCGGGCCTGTTCCGGCGGGAGGTGTGGGCGGGCTACGACCGCTTCGGTACGGGGCGGTTCGAGGTGTGGGACGGCGTCTCGTACGCCCACTGCCGCCTCGCCGACCGGGACGGGAAGCACGCCGTCTCGCAGTCCGGCCCCCGGAACCTGTGGGACGAGGTGACCGCCGCCCATGCCTGGTGGCAGCGCCAGGGCGAGCCCGGCCTCGACCGGTTCGGCCTGACGGTCACCGTCGCGGGCGAGCACCGGGTGTGGCTGAACGAGCCGGATCGCGTGGTCGGGTGAGGGGTGGCATGAAGCGCGCCCCGGGCTCGCGGGCCCGGGGCGCGCCGGACTGTGCGCGCGTGCGCCGCCTGAACGGGTGATCAAGGAGCACCCGAAGGTGCTCGACACACTCTCGGATGCCTTCGGGGACGTTGCCGGACAGCGTCAGACCAGCGATCCCATGGCGCCGCATGCCCAGCGGCCGAGCCAGAAGGCGGCAGTGGATTCCTGTTGGTCTTCCGTGGAGCCGTCATGAGGCAGGAACTCGGTGGGTGCGATGTAGCCCTCGCCGGGATCGAGCCGAATGCGCAAGCAGTGGAGGGGGAATCCGCGTGCGACGTAGGACCGGAGGTCATCGGTGTGCGGGTAACAGGCGGCGTGATCCTCGCGGACCGTCCGGCAGACGTTCTGGATGTCGACGTCACCGAGCAGGATGTAGCGGGTGCCAGGCCCGAGGTTGATGCACAGTCGTCGCCGACCGGTGTGCTTGCGTGCGTGGCTCAGCTTGTCCCAGTTGTCGACGTGCAGGCCGATCAGCCGACCATCTTGGTAGTTGGGTGTCGTGGTCGGTGACTTGGCGACGCTGAGAGCCTTGCCAAGCATGTGGGTTCCAGGACTGTTGAGGTGGTCGGGGCCGATGCTCTCGGCCCCGACCACCTCAACGACGATGTCGTCGGCCGTGGACCGACCGGGTCGGAGCCGGTCGATCACGTCGTGATCGAGGGAACGCCAAGGGCCGATGGGAATGACAGCACCCTCTTCGAACCGGGCGTCGCCGCGGGTCGTGCCGACACTGGCGACCTGGGTGCGGGCTGCGAGGGCGGCAGGTGAGGCGTGGGCGACCTTGAGACTCATGGAGTCCTCCTGGACCCGGGCCCGTCGAGGTCATCCCCGAAAGTGACCTCCAGCTCGGCCATGAGCGCTTGGGCGAGCTCGATCTGCTGGGGGCGGTCGATGATGACCTTCGTGAGGTTGCCGATACCCCGAAGCATGGACAGGTCGTTGCCGCGCAGGTCGGTCGCTCGATAGGTGCCGCGGCCGAACTCGGTGTCTCGTAGCGAGCAGCCGTCGAAGACCGCAGCAGTGAGGTCGCACCCGTTGAAGGCCGACTCGGTGAGCACGCAGTCGGTGAAAGCGAGCGGGCCGGTGGTGCGGAGCTTCTCGAAGGTGGAGTAGTTCAGCTTGCAGTGGTCGAACAGCACGTTGTCGAGGGTGAGGCCGTTGTAGTTCCCGCCCATGATCTTGCAGTTCCTGAAGACGACGCGCGACAGCCTGCTGTCGACCCACTGGAGATTTCCCAGGTCGCAGTCGGTGAATTCGACCGAGTCCACGCGTACCTCGTCCATGCGAACACGGGAAGCACGAAGGTTGGTGACGCGGCCGGTGAGGAGACGGGTGTTGGCCAGGTCGAGGTCGCGTAGATCGGCGTCGGCATAGGCGAACTCCTGGACGATGCCCCGGCCGCTCTCCAAGGTCGAGGTGCTGGAGAGGTAGCCACCGGTGAGATCGGGCAAGGTGATGCTGATACGGCCGAAGGAACGGCTGGGCATGGTGAATGCTCGCTTTCCGTTGCGCCGGGCCAGCGCCGGTCGGCACTGGCCCGGCGACGCTCACTTCTTGTTCCAGTTGTCCCAGGTCGGACGGTTGTCGAACTTGGGGCCGGCGTTGTCCCAGGTGGGGCGGTTGTCGAACTTCGCCACCGCGGGGCCGGTCGTGCCGGCATCCACCAGGTCGCTGATCACGTCGGTTTCGATGGTCTTCAGCAGTTCGAGCAAGGTCATGACGCGGTCTCCGCTCGGACGGTATCGGACAGGGCGGTGAGAAGGGCCTGCCGCGACACGCGGCAGTGGTTCGTCTCGGTGGAGTCGAAGCGGCCGTTCTCGAAGAACCTGTTTCCGGCCTGAGCACCCCGACAGAAGCCGAAGTACTCGCAGGTGGCCTCGCAGGCGTCCAGGCCGGTCAGGAACTCGTCCACGTAGCGGAGCCGATGGGCGTTGGCCAGCATGTCGCGGATGGTGAGCTGCAGGACGTTCCCGGCCTGGAAGTCGTGGTACTCGGGGGATTGGACGCCCGCCAGCTCAGGGGAGAGAAGAACGACGTCCCCGATTGAAGAGACGGTCGGGATGGGGTCGATCCGAACGCTTTGCCAGCCGTCTCCGCCTCGCAGGGAGCGCAGGTAGGCGCCAAGGCGATCGATTTCGCGGACGGTCAGGCCGGGGTTCGAACGAGTCCAGGCGATCGCGCGGTTCCAGAACTCGGCTGCGGCTTCGAACATGGGGACGGGGCGGTGGGCATTGGCTCCCTCGCGCTCTTCGATGTTGATTCCTACGGTGTGGCAGCCCAGTTCGGCGAAGAAGTCCAGCAGGTCCTCCGGCCGGCCGATGCTGTCCACTGTGACCACGGCGATCGTGGAGAAGCCGATTCCGTGTCGGCGAAGATGCGCAATGCCTCGGAGGGTGCGATCGAAGACAGGCTTTCCTCGGCGGTCGACGCGCTCCGTGTTGAACTCGGCGGGACCGTCGATGCTCACCCCCACACGTACCTCGCGCTCCGCGAAGAACTCGCACCAGCGGTCACTGACCAAGGTGCCGTTGGTCTGGACATAGTGGTGCAGCAGGCCTTCATGCCGAAGGCTCTCGAACGGATCGGTCAACTCGGAGAGACGCGACGTCCCGAGCGCCAGCGGTTCACCCGCGTGCCACACAAGGTCCATCGGGGCATCGACGGTTGCGATCTCGCGGATCGACCGGGCAATGGCCTCGGCGACATCGGACGTCATCGGCGTCCGACGGTCCTTTCCGGGGAGGTAGCAGTAGCTGCACGCCACATTGCAGAAGCCGTCCGGTTGCACGACGACCGACCGCGGTCGGGGGGAGATCCGCCGGCGGTAGCGCTCGCGGGAGGTGAGTGGAGGTGTGCGGGCCACGGTGGTCCTCTCAAGCGTAGGGACGATCACTGGAAGCGGAGGTCTGCGTGCACGGTCTTGCAGGATTTGCTGACCAGCTCCGTGGCGATCGGGAGGTCACGCAGGCCTCCCGCTGGGATGCCGGATCGTTCGGCCGCCCAGGAACTCCCGAACCCGATGGCGATTTCCAGTTCCAGAGCGGCTGATCATCAGTCAACAGTGCTTCTGCGGATGAGACGAGGTCAGACTGGAGGACACATCACCGGACACTTCGATCGGTACGCCGTATCTCCTGTCGCTGGCCGATGTCGGCGGCTTAGCCTGGATCTGCGGGGGTGCAGAGATGCCCGGACACACACCGAATGGAACGTTCGTCACTGCGCGGATCAAGCGTGGGTGGCGCACTCAGGAGGACTTCGCTGAGGCGTACAACGCCACGGCTGGCACCTCGGGCTCGAAGGCCAGGATCTCGGTGCGTCAGGTCAGACGGTGGGAATCGGGACAGACCCTGTGGCCGAACCGGGACGCGCGTCAGGTCTTGATCCGGATGTTCGGTATGCCCTTGGGGCACCTGGGCTTCGTTCCGCCCGCCAGCAAGGCGATGGCGCGGGACACTGCGGCCGATGACGAACCCGGCATGGAGGATCATGTGCTTCGCCGAACATTCGTAGGCGGTGCTCTTGTCGCACCCTTGCTCGATCTTGCGGCACTGGACCATCTCGCAGCCGCAGCCCGGGACGCCTACCGATACGCCGACCAGGATCTTGTCGATCATCTGCGCAACGCGCTGGACGAGACGGCTCGGATTGATCTTCTCGACGGGCCGCATCGGGCAATGCCCGCCGCGCTTGGAATCCTCTCCGCGATCAACGGTGCTGCACGAGATGCCAAGCCCGGCATTCGTCAACAGCTACTCGGCCTGGGGGCGCGTGCGGCCGAACTGGCAGCGTGGCTTCACCGGGATGCCGGATCGCCTCACCGGACGATCACCTACTGGCACAACCAGTCGAAAGAATGGGCCACCTTCACCAGCGACGGTGCCATGCACGCCTACGTTCTTCTGCGTCAGGCGCAGGCCATGGGACGCCACGATCCGGCTCGGATACTCGCCTTGGCAGATGCGGCCACCAGTGGGCCGTGGGTCCTTCCGCCACGTCCACGTGCTGAGGCACTTCAGCAGAAGGCGCGCGGACTTGCGATGACCGGGGCCGCCGAGAAGCAGATCGAGCGAGTCCTGGACGAGGCGCATGGTTCGTTGGACCAGGCGGCCGAGCCGTGCGGGGCGGCGACCTGCACCGGGCCTCTCGGGGACGGCTACACCCGCGATCGGCTGATGGTGCAGTCCGGGATCTGCTGGCGTGAGGCCAAGCGGCCGGACAAAGCAGTTGCGGTGTTTCGGGCGCATCTCTCGGGGAGCGTCCTCGGACCTCGCGACCATGCCCACTACAGCGCGTTCCTGGCGGGGGCTCTCGCCGAGGCAGGTGAGCCTGACGAGGCGGCTGACGCGGCTCTCCGTGCCCTGGCCGTGGCCGCGCCTCCGCGTTATGGGCAGGTGATCACCGAACTCCACCGCACGGCAGAGATCCTGTTCCCGCACCGCGACCGTCCGGCGGTGCGGGAGTTCCACGAACGTCTGATGGTGACCGTGTCATGTTAGGACGAGACGAATTCCGCCACCTTGGCGATCACCTCGCTCTGCCAGGCCTTGGACTGCGGGTGGGCGTAGGACGGGTCGTCGTGGACGGCGAACCCGTGTTGCGCGCCGTCGAGTTCGTACAGTTCGGCCCCGGCGCCGAAGAGCGGCGCGAATCGACGGGACAGTTCGATGTCGACGAAGGTGTCCTTCGTACCGTGGATGATGAGCACGGGTGACCGCACGCCGGTGCAGAGCTGCACGGGGTCGAGGTGGAAGACCTCGTTCAGGAGACCGCGGCCCGTCTCGAACGGTTGACGGACGGAGAAGCCACGCTCGTCCAGCTTCACGGCGTGCTCTGTGGAGAGGCGGTCCTCGACCCATCCGGCTGCTTCGGTGATGAAGCGGTTCCGGTAGTCCATACGTGGGTTCAGCAGGACCAGCTTGTCGACCTCATCGGGTCGGCTTCCGGCATGTAGGGCTGCCGCACCGCCGGAGAACGAGGCGGCAACGACGTGGACCCGGCCGGGGCGATCGGCGATCTCTGCCAGGTGTCCGGACGCGGCCCGGATGTCGTTGGCGATGGAGGCGATCGTGATGTCGGAGAAGCGCCCGGCGCTCCTGCCGTGGGCCCGCAGGTCGAAGCGGAGGCAGGTGATGCCGGTGGCGGCGAGACCGGCCGCCAGGCGGCCGAAGAATCCGCCTTCTTCACGGGTGACGCCGGCGCCGTGTGCGAGAACGGCCAGAGCAGTTGGGGGAGTTGGCGAGGGAGTGACCGTGCCGGACAGTGCGGTGCCGTCCAGCGACCGAAATGCGGTCTCGTAGTCAGTCATGTCCACCGACGGTATCAACTCGCGGACGAGGCTGGAGCGTCCAGGGAGCGGAGGTTCCGGGGCGCGCTGGGGGGCGTGCGCTCGCGCCGCACGAAAGGGTGATGTGGGTGGGGGTTTGACGAGGTGTTACTGCGTTGCGGTGAAGATTGTGGTGTCGGGTGCTTGGAGAAGCGCCCGGTGCACGGGCACAAGTAACCCCGGCGGTGCTCCAACACCCCGGGGTTTGGCACCAGGAGAGAAGACCTCCACGATGCAGATTCATCGTATCCCTCAGCATGCTCCCGGGTACACGATCCTGGACAACGGGCATGTCGTCCGCAAGCACTCGCTGTCGTGGGCCGCGCGGGGGCTGTTGAGCTACCTGCTCAGCCTGCCGGACGGGGCGCGCGAAGACGTCCGCACGCTGGCCGCCAAGAGCGTGGAGGGTCGGACGACCGTCGCGCGGGCGCTCAGGGAGTTGGAGGCGGCCGGGCACTACGTCCGGCGCACCCAGCGGGACCCGCTGACCGGGCAGGTGCGGACGGTCGTCTCGGTGCACGAGGTGCCGGTGACGACGGGCAAGGCGGTGCACACGGTGCCGCCGCTTCCCGTGCCCCCGGCCGCCGGTGGTCCAGCTCCAGGTGGGCCAGGCGTCGGGAAGGCGGGAAGCCCTTCCAAGGAACGGGAAACCAAGGACGTGGAAGAACCTTCCGTCCGTCCCCCGGAGAAGTTGACGGCGGGCATGGCGCTGCTGCTCGAACTCGGGTGCCGGGAGCCGAAGATGGCCCTGGCGGGGAAGCCCTTGAGTGATCAAGCCGCGCGGGTGGAGGGGTTGCTCGCGAGTGGGTGGACGCGGGACGCGCTGGCGGGGATCATCGCGGCTCCGCTGCCGGACAAGGTCACGCACAGCGTCGGGGCGATCCTGGCGGCGCGGATCGCCAAGGTGCCGACCGTTCCGGCGTCCAGGAAGGCAAGCGATGGGCCCCGCAGGCACGAGTGCCCCGGCCGGGGCGGGATGTGCGGGCGGCCCGTGGCGGGAGCCGGGCAGGTGTGCGGGGCGTGCCGGGCGGGCGGCGCTTAGCGCTCCGGCGGGCGGAAGGTGACCGGGGCGTCGAAGGCGGCGCGGCGGGTGGTGCGGCGCAGGGCGCGCAGGACGGGGGTGCCGAGGGTGAGGCAGAGCACCACGGTGAGTGCGGCACGCGGCAGGTCCCAGCCCAGCGACGTGGTCAGGCAGTAGGCGGCGAAGCGGACCAGGTTGGCGGGCAGCGGGTCGCCGGGGACGAAGGAGATGGAGCCGGCCAGGCCGCCGATGTACGGCCAGCCCTGGAGGTTCATGATCGTGCCGTACAGCAGGGACGCGATGGCGCCATAGGACGCCAGCACCACGAGTTCGCGGCGGCCGCGCAGCGAGGAGGCCCCCGGGAGCAGGCCCGCACCCAGGCAGACCCAGCCCATCGCCAGCATCTGGAACGGCAGCCACGGCCCGACCCCGCCGGTGAGCAGCGCGGAGGCGAACATCGACAGCGAGCCGAGGACGAAGCCGAAGCCCGGGCCGAGCACCCGCCCGGACAGCACCATCAGGAAGAACATCGGCTCCAGCCCCGCCGTGCCCGCGCCCAGGGGGCGGAGGGCGGCGCCGGCGGCGGCCAGGACGCCCAGCAGGGCCACGGACTTGGCGTCCAGGCCGGGGGCGCCGCCGCCCGCCGAGCGGCCCTCGGAGATCTGGGCGATGACGACGGCGAGGAGGAGGGGGAGCAGCAGGGCGAACAGCCACGGTGCGTCGGTGGAGTGGCCGACCAGCGCCGACTTGGTGGAGGCGAGCAGCGGCCAGCCGAAGGCGGCGACGCCGACGAAGGAGACGGACAGCAGCGCCGCGACGGACCGGCGTCCCAGCGGGACGGGACGAGTGCTCATGCGTCCAGCGCCTCCGCGACCTGCCGGACGGTGAGCCACGGCCCGGGTGCCAGCACCTTGGCGACCTGCGGGGCGAAGGCGGGGGAGGAGACCACGACCTCCGCCGTCGGGCCGTCCGCGACGATCTCGCCCTCGGCGAGGATCACCGTGCGGTGGGCGAGTTCGGCGGCCAGTTCGACGTCGTGGGTGGCGAGGAGCACGGCGTGGCCCTCGGCCGCCAGGCCGCGCAGGATCTCCACCAGCCGGGCCTTGGCGGCGTAGTCGAGGCCGCGGGTCGGCTCGTCGAGGAGCAGCAGCGGGGGCCGGGCGGTGAGTACGACGGCGAGGGCGAGGGTGAGCCGCTGGCCCTCGGAGAGGTCGCGCGGGTGGGTGTCGTCGTCGATGCCGGGCAGCAGGCGTTCGACCAGGGCGCGGCAGGTGCCGGCGGCGGCGCCGGCGTCAGTGTCGGCCGCGGCGCACTCGGCGGCGACCGATTCGCCGTACAGCAGGTCGCGCGGGTCCTGCGGGACGAGGCCGACCTCGCGGATCAGTTCGGCGGGGCGGGTGCGGTGCGGGGTGCGGCCGCCGACCCTGACGCTGCCGGAGGAGGGGGCGTGCAGGCCGACCAGGCTGCCCAGCAGGGTGGACTTGCCGGCGCCGTTGCGGCCCATCAGGGCGGTGATCTCGCCGGGGTGGAGGGCGAGGTCCACGCCGCGCAGGGCCGGGACGGGGCCGCGCCGGACGGCGAGGCGGTCGGTGACGGCGAGGGGGGCGGCGCCGGCACGGCGGTCGGCGGGAGCGGGCGTCCGGCCGTCCAGTCGGGCGCGCAGCGGCGCGGCCTTGCGGCGCGCGTCGCGGACCGAGAGCGGCAGCGGCCGCCAGCCCGCGAGCCGGCCGAGGCCGACCACCGGCGGGTGCACCGGGGAGTGCGCCATCACCTCGGCGGGCTCGCCGAGGACGGGCGGGGCGTCGGGGGTGAGCAGCAGCACCTGGTCGGCGTACTGGACGACCCGCTCCAGCCGGTGCTCGGCCATCAGCACGGTGGTGCCGAGGTCGTGCACCAGCCGCTGGAGGACGGACAGCACCTCCTCGGCCGCGCCCGGGTCGAGCGCCGAGGTGGGCTCGTCCAGGACCAGCACGCGCGGGTGCACGGTGAGCACCGAGCCGATCGCGACGCGCTGCTGCTGGCCGCCGGAGAGGGAGTTCAGCGCGCGGTCGCGCAGGTCGGCGAGGCCGAGCAGGTCGAGGGTCTCCTCGACCCGGCGGCGCATCACGTCGCCCGGCAGGCCCAGGGACTCCATGCCGTAGGCGAGTTCGTCCTCCACGGTGTCGGTGACGAAGTGCGCCAGCGGGTCCTGCCCCACCGTGCCGACGAGGTCGGCGAGTTCGCGCGGACGGTGCTCGCGGGTGTCCCGGCCGCCGACGGTGACCCGGCCGTGCAGCACCCCGCCGGTGAAGTGCGGCACCAGGCCGCTGACCGTTCCCAGCAGGGTGGACTTGCCGGAGCCGGACGGGCCCACCAGCAGGCAGAGTTCGCCCTCGGGGACGGTCAGGTCGACGCCGTCGAGGGCGGGTGCGGCCGAGTCCGCGTACCGGACGGAGACCTGCTCGAAGGTGATCACGATGCCCTCCGGGGCGGGGTCGGGGCGGCGAACGCCGGTACCAGGCCGAGCAGGACGGTCAGCACGGCGGCCAGTGGCAGCGCGGGGACGGTCGGCGGGACGACGGTGGGGGCGAAGGCGGCCGGGTCCCGCGCGGCCAGGTATGTGGTGAGGGCCGCCACGGCCGCCCCGGAACCGGCCGTCAGCCACTCGGGGACGGCCCAAGGGTCGGGCCGGTAGCGGCTTCTGACGGACCGTCGGCCACCCAGCAGCAGGCCGGCGAAGGCGGCGGCCAGGCCGAGCAGCAGGACGGGCAGCGCCCAGCCCGCGCCACCGGCCGTCAGCAGCCCGTACGCGGCCAGGCAGACCCCGAGCAGTCCGGCCAGGGTGAGCGCGGCCGTCGCCCGGGCGAGCCGGCGCGGGACGTCGGCGGTGCGGCCGAACCCCCGGGTGTCCATGGCGGCGGCCAGTGCGATGGACCGCTCCAACGCGCCCTCCAGCACCGGGAGTCCGACGCTCAGCACGGCCGCGACGCCCTTGTCGGAACGGCCCCGCAGGCGCCGCGCGGCACGCAGCCGGCGGACGTCCGCGATCAGGTTCGGCGCGAAGGTCATCGCCACCACGACGGCGACGCCCGCCTCGTAGAGCGCGCCGGGCAGGGCGCGCAGCAGCCGGGCCGGGCTGGCCAGCGAGTTGGCGGCGCCGACGCAGACCAGCAGGGTGGCCAGCCGCAGCCCGTCGTACAGCGCCGCGAGCAGCCCCTCGACGGTGACCCGGCCGCCGATCCGCACGCCCTGCGCCCAGACGGGCAGCGGCAGTTCGGGCAGCGTGAACAGCACATGGGTGCCCGGGACCGGCGAACCGAGGAACACCGCGAACACCAGCCGGATGCCCAGCACCAGCAGGCCCAGCCGCAGGAACGCCCCGTACGAGCGCGACCACGGCGCATCGCCGCGCCGGGCCGCGACCACGTACCCGGCGACGGCGACGAGCAGCAGCAGGATCGCCGGGTTGGTGGTGCGGGTGGCCGCCGCGCCCAGCCCCAGCGCCCACAACCACCAGGCCCCGGGGTGCAGTTGACGGGGGCCGGTGGGCGGCCGGGTGGTACGGACGGCGGTGCTGCTCACGGTGATTCCTGGGTGGGGGACGTTAGGGGTGACGGCGGCGGCGCGCCTGCCAGACGGCGCCACCGGCGAGGACGGCCACCAGCGCGCCACCGGCGATCAGGCCGACGTCCGGGCCGCTGCCGGTGCTCTGGTCGGCGGATCCGGCGGCCGGCTGGGCGGCACCGGCCGCGCCGACCTGGTCGCCGCAGCCCGCCTTCGGGTACCCGGCGATGGCGCACAGCAGCCCGTTGGTGTCGTAGCGCAGCGGCGGGGCGACGGTGGCCAGCACCTCGGCCGAGGTGGCGCGGGGCGCGACGGTGGCGCAGGCCGTGCGCTGCTCGGGCACCGAGGCGGCGGACGAACCGGAGGTGGACGAGCCGGAGACGGACGAACCGGAAGCGGACGAGCCGGAGGCGGACGAACCGGCGGCGGAGCCGGCGTCCTCGGCGGTGCCGAAGTCCAGCACGACGGCCACCCGCTTGCGGCCCTCCTGCGCGGGCGTGTCCGCGCAGATGTCGGCGAAGCTCCCGGCCGTCCGGGGCTTCGCGGCGTCCTGCCCGCCGTCCGGGCTCAGCGCGAACCGCCACCCGTCCACGGCCCCGTCCGGCGGCACCGCGACGGAGGGCCCCTGCTGCTGGTACGTCCAGCTGCCGCCCTCGGCGCCGCGCCAGAACGACCAGTACCGGTACCCGGCGGCCTGCGCCGGAGCGGCGGAGGCGAGCAGCAGCACCGCCCCGAGGAGGGGGAGGAGCAGCGCGGCGAGGGCGGTGCGGCGGCGGGCGCGGGCACCCCCGCCCGGCAGGCCGGGGCCCGGCCCGCCGGGAGCGGCGTGGGAGGCGGGACGCATCAGAGGTGGGTGTTGCGCTTGCGCTGGAGGCTGAGGAGGAGGCCGCCGCCGACGCCGATGAGCAGGCCGACGCCGATCAGCCAGTACTGGCCGATGCCGCCGTCCTTCTTCTTCGCCGGGGCGGTCGCCGTCGCCGTGGCGGAGGCGTCGGTGGCCTTGGGTGCCGGGCCGAGGGCGGTGAGCTGGCCGGTCAGGGCGGCGGTGTCGCGGTGGGCGGCCTGGGCGACCAGCAGGAGGGTGGCGGTGGCGCCGGCGTCGGTGCCGCCCTTGCTCCAGGTGGCGCCCTCCTTGCCGAGCCAGTCGACGGCGCCGGCGGCCTGCTGAGGGTGGCCGCTCTGGCTGAGGGCGAGGGCGGCCCAGGCGGTGGCGGTGTAGTCGGGGGTGGGGGCGGCGCCCGGGGTGGTGAGGGTGAGGTGGTCGCCGCCGGCCGCGAGCTGGGCGGTGAGGTAGGCGCCGACGGCCTCGCCGGACTCCGCGTGCGAAACCGGGGCCGAGGAGGCCGAGGAGCCCTGGGCGGCCGGGGCGTCGGCGCAGGCCAGGGCCTTGGGCGCGGCGTCGGCGTGCACCGTGCCGGCGACCGGCAGGTGGCCGCCGCTCGCGGCGAGCGCGGCCTGGGCGCTGGCCAGGGCGTTCGGGGTGAGGGCGCCGCCGGCCGGGTCGGTCTGGTAGGCGAAGGCGCCGCGCTGGTCGGCGGGGGCGGTGCAGCCGAGCTGGAAGAGGGCGAGCCCGTCGAAGGCGGACCTGCCGGCCTTGGCGACGCCCGCCGGGTCGGTCTTGGCGGCGAACAGCGCGTTGACGGCGAGGCCGGTGGAGTCGGCGTCGCCGGGGCTGCCCGGGTTGTACGCCCAGCTGCCGTCGGCGTTCTGGTTGGCCTTGAGCCAGCCGACGCCCTTGTCGACGGCCTCCTGGTGCCCGCCGAGGGCGACCAGGGCCTGGACGGCGACGGCGGTGGCGTTGCTGTCCTCGGTCTTGGGGTCGCAGGCCGCGCCGGCGGCCCGGTACGAGGGCCAGCCGCCGTCCTCGCACTGCTGCCCGGTGAGCCAGCCGACGGCCGAGTCGGCCGGGGTGACCTTGGCCGCCGTCAGCGCGGTGAGCGCCAGCGACTGCCGCCAGACGCCGTCGTACGTCGGGTCGCTCTTGCCGTACAGCCCGTCGGGAACGGCGGCGGGGGTCGGCGCGGGGCTGTCGGCGAGGGCCGGTCCTGCGGCGAGGCCGGTGAGCAGCGCGGCGGACAGGGCGGCGGCGCCCAGGCGGGCGGCGGTCAGCATGGTGCGGGTGTGCCTTTCGGTGAGCGGTGGTGGCCCGGGCGGGGCCGTTCCGTAGTCCTCGACGGTGCCGGGCGCGTGCGTCCGGACTGGCCGCTCGCCCCTCCCCGGGTGCTCCGACTCGTCCGGGCGGCCGATGGCGGCGCCGGTCTCACGGCTGCGGGGTCAGCGCCGGATTCGCACCGGCTTTCCCCGGGGGAGGAGCGGGATGGAGTTGTGCCGACTGTCGACTCTAGCCGCCGGAGCGCCACGGGCGCCCCGCAGCAGGCAGGAACAGGTTCCAGTCGGAGCAGGAGGGAGGGCGGCTCACGGCAGGGCGAGCAGCCGGGCCGCGGTGTGCAGGTCGGCCCGGACCTCGGCGATCGAGGCGCGCCCGGAGAGCCAGGCGACCAGCGCCGAGTGCCAGGTGTGCTCGATCACCCGCACCGCCGCGCGCTGGCTCTCGGTGGGCGGTCCGGACTGGCCGATCGCGTCCAGGATGAGCTGCCCGGTGGCCGTGCTGACCTGGTCCACCTCGGCCCCCACCGAGCGGTCCGCGAAGGACAGCGCCCGGACCATGGCCTCGGCCAGCAGCGGCTCGCGCTGCAGCGCGTGGAAGGCCCGGGTGAGGGCGTCGGCGACCCGCGGCGCCGGTTCGCGGTCGGTCGGCGGGTGCCGCCGGATGTGCTCCTGGAGGCCCTGGAGCTGCTCCAGCATCACCGCCACCAGCAGGTGGACCTTGGACGGGAAGTACCGGTAGAGCGTGCCGAGGGCGACCTGGGCGCCCTCCGCGACCTCCCGCATCTGCACCGCCTCGTACCCGCCCCGCACCGCCAGCGCGGTGGCGGCCCGCAGGATGCGCCGGCGCCGTTCGGCCTGGCGCGCGGTCAGCGGCGGCTCGCCCGGGGGCGAGAGCTGCGGAGAGGTGGAAGGAGGGGGTGGCGGCAAGGGTGCTCCCGGGCGGGCGAGAGTGGCGGCGTGCTCCACATGGTCGGCAGGATCCGGCGTGGCGGGAATCACCAGCCCTGGCTCCTGAGGGAAAGCTACGGGCCGGTATCTTCGAGGTCTCTCATTGTTCACGTGGTCGACGACGAGTTCCCCAGCCACTGAAACCTGATCTACTTTAGCGACCGGAAGCACGACCGGCAGCACCGTAAGCAGCTAGAGAAGAGGGCCCAGGATGACCGCGCAGCCGCTGCGGATTGCCCTGCTGTCGTACCGAGGGGACCCCTTCTGCGGCGGTCAGGGCGTGTACGTACGGCACCTCTCCCGGGAGCTGGCCAGGCTCGGCCACCACGTGGACGTGATCGGCGCCCAGCCCTTCCCGGTGCTCGACGAGGTCGACGGCCCCGGCTCGGTGCGCCTGGTCGAGCTGCCCAGCCTGGACCTCTACCGCGCCGACGACCCGTTCCGCACCCCGGCCCGCGACGAGTTCCGCGGCCCGGTGGACGTGCTGGAGTTCGCCACCATGCGCACCGGCGGCTTCCCCGAGCCGCTCACCTTCTCGCTGCGCGCCCGCCGCTACCTGGCCGCCCACAAGGGCCGCTACGACGTGGTGCACGACAACCAGACCCTCGGCTACGGCCTGCTCGGCCTGGCCCGGCACGGCTTCCCGCTGGTCACCACGATCCACCACCCGATCACCGTGGACCGGCAGCTGGAGCTGGACGCCGCCACCACCCGCGGCAAGCGGCTCTCGCTGCGCCGCTGGTACGCCTTCACCCGGATGCAGCGCCGGGTCGCCGCCCGGCTGGACCACGTGATCACCGTCTCCGGCACCTCGCAGCGCGAGATCGCCGAGCACCTGGGCGTCGCGCCCGGCGCGATCTCGGTGGTGCCGATCGGTGCCGACACCCGGCTCTGGTCGCCCTCGGCGGAGATCGAGCGCGTCCCCGGCCGGATCGTCACCACCTCCAGCGCGGACGTCCCGCTGAAGGGCCTGGTCTTCCTGGTCGAGGCGCTCGCCAAGGTCCGCACCGAGCGGGACGCCCACCTGGTGGTGGTCGGCAAGCCGCAGAAGGAGGACGGGCCGGTGGCCGAGGCGGTGCGCCGCTTCGGGCTGGCCGGGCACATCGAGTTCCGCAGCGGGCTGACCGACCAGGAGCTGGTCGACCTCTACCGCTCGGCCGAGGTGGCCTGCGTCCCCTCGCTCTACGAGGGCTTCTCGCTGCCCGCCGCCGAGGCGATGGCCACCGGCACCCCGCTGGTCGCCACCACCGGCGGGGCGATCCCCGAGGTGGCCGGGCCGGACGGGGAGTCCTGCCTGGCGGTGCCGCCGGGGGAGGCGGACGCGCTGGCCGCCGCGCTCGGCCGGCTGCTGGACGACCCGGAGCTGCGGGCCGGGCTCGGCGCGGCCGGGCGGGAGCGGGTGCTGGCCCGGTTCACCTGGGAGCGGGCCGCCGAGCTGACCGCCGAGGCCTACCGCGCGGCGCTCGCCACCGGCGTCGGCGCCCGGGCCCGCTCAGGGCCGGGCTGGCGGTACGTGGCCTAGCCGCCCGCCCGCGGCAGGTCGGTGACGGCCGGTCGGCGGAGGCGGAGCGGTGGCGGCAGGGCGAGCCTGCCCGACGAAGCGTGACGTGCCGGGAGTGGCGTGACGAAGCGTCAAGAACGCTTGGTAGCAATAGGAATGGGAGTCCTGCAGTGCTGACCGTCGATTTCTCGCGCTTCCCGCTCGCCCCCGGCGACCGGGTGCTCGACCTGGGCTGCGGCGGGGGCCGGCACGCGTTCGAGTGCTACCGCCGTGGCGCCAACGTGATCGCCCTCGACCAGAACACCGAGGAGATCGCCGAGGTCAGGAAGTGGTTCGCGGCGATGGAGCAGGCCGGTGAGGCCCCCGAGGGCGCGTCGGCGGTCGCGATGGAGGGCAACGCGCTGGCGCTGCCGTTCGAGGACGAGTACTTCGACAAGATCATCATCTCCGAGGTGATGGAGCACATCCCGGACGACAAGGGCGTCCTCAACGAGATGTTCCGGGTCCTCAAGCCGGGCGGCCTGCTCGCCGTCACCGTGCCCCGCTGGCTCCCGGAGAAGATCTGCTGGGCGCTGTCCGACGAGTACCACGCCAACGAGGGCGGCCACATCCGGATCTACCGGGGCGACGAGCTGCTCGAGAAGCTCAAGGACGCCGGCCTGGAGCCGTACGGCACCCACCACGCGCACGCGCTGCACTCCCCGTACTGGTGGATCAAGTGCGCGGTCGGCGTCGACAACGACAAGGCGCTGCCGGTCAAGGCCTACCACCAGCTGCTGGTCTGGGACATCGTCGGCACCCCGGTGATCAGCAGCCTCACCAGGGCCGCCGAGCGGGCCCTCAACCCGGTGATCGGCAAGAGCTTCGTCGCGTACGCCTCCAAGCCCAACCGCGCGCCGGGCGGGACGGCGTGACGGCCGCCGTCCCCGAGGTGCTGCTGCTCGACGGGGTGCTCGACGCCGAGCAGGCCGCCGACACCGTGCGCAGCATCCTGGCCGAGCAGCGCCCCGACGGCGCCATACCCTGGTTCGCCGGCCACCACCTCGACCCCTGGGACCACACCGAGGCGGCGATGGCCCTCGACACGGCCGGCGAGCACGCCGCCGCCGAGGCCGCCTACCGCTGGCTCGCCGCCGCCCAGAACCCGGACGGCTCCTGGTACGCCGCGTACACCGACGGCGCGGTCACCGACCGGGCCAAGGAGAGCAACTTCTGCGCGTACATCGCGGTCGGGGTCTGGCACCACCACCTCAGCACCGGCGACGACGCCTTCCTGGAGTGGATCTGGCCGGTCGTCCGGCGCGCCCTGGACTTCATCGTCGGGCTGCGGCTGCCCGGCGGCCCGATCGCCTGGCGGGTCGACGGGGACGGCACCGCCACCGACGAGGCGCTGCTCACCGGCTCGTCCAGCATCCTGCACGCGCTGCGCTGCGGCCTGGCCGTCGCCGAGTACCTGGAGGAGCCGCAGCCCGACTGGGAGCTCGCGGCCGGCCGGCTGGGGCACGCCGTCTCCCACCACCCCGAGCGGTTCCTGGACAAGGGCCGCTACTCGATGGACTGGTACTACCCGGTGCTCGGCACCGGCCTGCGCGGCGAGGCGGCGGTCGCCCGGATCGAGCGGGACTGGGAGCGCTTCGTCGTCCCCGGCCTCGGCGTGCGCTGCGTCAGCGACCGTCCGTGGGTGACCGGCGGCGAGAGCGCCGAGCTGGCGCTCGCGCTCTGGGCCATCGGCCAGTCCGACCGCGCGGTGGACATCCTGCGCTGGATCCAGAAGCACCTGCGGCACGAGGACGGCTCGTACTGGACCGGGTACGTCTTCGAGGACGACGCGATCTGGCCGGAGGAGCGCACCACCTGGACGGCCGGGGCGCTGCTGCTCGCGGTGGCCGCGCTCGGCGGGGACCCGGCGACGGTCGCGGTCTTCGGCGGGGAGCAGCTGCCGGCCGGGCTGGTGGTCGCGGACTGCTGCTGAGCCCGGCGCACTGCGCGCGGAACGGCGCGCGGGGGACGGGCGCACAGGGCGCGGACACGGCGCGGACACGGCGCGTACACGCGGAAGGGGCGGGACCGGAGAACCGGTCCCGCCCCTTCGCGGTGTGCGTCCGCGGGCGTCAGCCGTGCTGTCTCAGCCGCGCTGGATGCCCGTGGTGTCGGCCAGCACGCCCTGGCTGCCGTCCGGCAGCTGCGCGACCAGCGCGGCGCCGCGCTGCTCGACGGCCAGGTACCAGGTGCCCGGCACGACCTCGCCGACCGGGGCGCCGGCCGGGTTGTCCTTCGGGGCCAGCTGGCGCGGGGCCGGGACGGCGAACCAGAACGGCTGGAAGTCCGCCGCCGGGGCGGGCGCCTGCTGCGCGGCCGGGACCGGCTGCGGGGCCGGGGCGCCGGCGTCGTGCGGCTGGGCGGCCTGGACCGGCTGGCCGGGCTGCGGCTGGCCGGCACCCGGGTAGCCGTAGCCGCCCTGGCCGCCGAACGCCGGGTCGTGGCCCTGGGCCGGGTAGCCGTACTGGCCGGGCTGGCCGGGGGCACCCGGCTGACCGGGCTGGCCCGGGTAGCCGTACTGGCCGGGGACGGCCGCCGGGCGGTCGGCGGCCAGCGGGGCCTTCAGTGCGGGCACCAGGGGGCCCGCGGCGGCCGCGCCGGCCAGCGCGAGCAGCGCGATGAAGCCGAGCCAGGCGCCGAAGCCGTGGCTGACGACGGAGCTGGAGGTGCCGCCGCCGAGCGCCCAGACCGAGGTCCACAGCGCCGCGACGGAGAGGGCGATGCCCCACTGGTCCAGCCGCAGGCCGAGCACCTGGCGGTTGGCCGCGGCCGCACCCTGGAAGCGCTGCACCAGGATCAGCACCGCGGCGGCGATGCCGAGGAGGTAGATCGACGGCAGGATGGGGAACAGGTCCGTGCTCCACGCGTTCTGCGACGGCGGGCAGTACCGGCTGTTGCCGCAGTCCACGGTCCAGTAAGGCAGGAAGGAGGCGATGAAGAGCAGGACGGCCGCGCCTGCGACGGCGGCGTCTCCCCTGGTGAGAGCGCGCAGATTCACTAACGTTCCCCTCGTTGACGTGTCGTGGACGGTGGTTCGCGCGGTCGGGCCGACCGGCCGAAACTCCCGAACGGACCAGAAGCCTAGGCCCAACCGTCCTGCCGGTGCACGGCGGGACCGGGAATGGGGTGAAGTCGTTGCAAACCGTGCGGTCCGGGCGGAGCGTCGTCCTCCGCCGGTCGCGGCCCAACTCCCTTACCGCTCTTCGGTCTTCTCTTGGGTCGTCAGGAAAGCGGTCAGCGCGTCGGCGATCCCCCGGGCCGCCTGCTGGCGCCACTGAGGGTCCGTCATCCGCTTCGCGTCCGTCGAGTTGCGCATGTTACCGCACTCGATGAACACCTTGGGGACCGTCGAGAGGTTGAGGCCGCCCAGGTCGGAGCGGGTGTCCAGGCCGTCCTTGGCGATGTAGTCCGCGTACGGCTCGCCGGTCGCGGCGTGGAACCGGTCGCGCAGCAGGAGGCCGAGCCGGCGCGAGGGGGCGACGATCGCCGCGTTGTCCGCCTTCCCTGCCACCACCCGGGCGGGCATGATCACGTGGAACCCGCTGCCGCTCGCCGGGCCGCCGTCCCCGTGCACCGAGACCGCGACGTCGGCGTGGGCGTCGGCGCCCGCGCGGGCCCGCTCGTCGACGCACGGGCCCCAGGGCCGGTCGCCGTCCTGCACCAGGACCACCGTGGCGCCCCGGGCGGCCAGCAGGGCGCGGGCCCGGCGGGAGACGTCCAGGGTGTACTCGGCCTCGGTGTAGCCGGCGTTGGTCTCGGTGCCGGTGGTGTCGCACTCCTTGCGGGCGTTGCCGATGTCCACCTGGCGGTTGATCTCGGCGGTGTGGGCGGAGTTCCCGGGGTTGTGGCCGGGGTCGAGCAGGACGGTGCGGCCGGTCAGGACCGCGGCGTCGGCGGGCGCGGACGGGGCCTCGGCCGCCGGGGTGGTGGACGGCGGCGGTGCGACCGGCGGGGTGAGGGGCGCGGCGGTGCCGTCGGCCGGGGCGCCGGGGTCGGCGGTCCCCGGCTGGTCCGTGGCCGTCGGGGCGGGCGGCGCCGAAGCCGGGCCGGAAGCCGGGCCGGAAGCCGGGGACGAGGCGGCGGGGGCCGACGCGGCCGGGGCCGCCGTGGCGCCCGCCGGGCCTGAGTGGTCGAGGGCCCGCCAGCCGAACCAGCCCGCCGTGCAGAGCGGAACGGCCACGGCCGCGGCGGTGGTGGCGCGCAGCAGCGCGGAGCGGCGGGGCGGTCGGGGGGCGGTGCCGGTCACTGGTCGGTCAGATCCTGTCCTGGGTGCGCGGAGTCAGGCCGTAGCTCTTCGCGATCGCGTTCCACTTCGTCATGAAGTCCGTCTTCGCCTGCGTGGCCTGCGGGTTGAGCTCGTCCGCGTGCTTCTTGTCGGCGGTGGCCGGGGCCCGTCCGGTGCAGCCCTGGGCGGCGACGGCGCGCGCCCAGCTCGCGTACGCCTTGTCTATGTCGGCGGACAACTGCCAGGCGGACTTCAGGGAGTTCACCGCGTCCGCGCCGCCCGGCACGTCCGTGACGCTCAGTTGGGAGAGCTTGGCCAGCAGGGCGGTCCGCTGGCTCGCGCCGTTGTCGAAGTCCTGCGCGGCGCTCTCGATGTCGGCCTTCGGCGGGCAGCTGGTCACCTTGGCGACGGCGCTGCCGATCGGGGCCTTGGCGCTCTCGCCCTCGCTGAGCAGGCCGTCCAGCGCCTGGGCCTGCGCCTTGGCGCCCGGACCGGGAGCGGTCGAGCTCGGCGACGGCGTACCGGCGGGCGAGCCGGACGCGCTCGCGGCGGCGCTCGGCGCACCGTCCGCACCCGTGGGCGCGGTCGCGGGCGGCGGGTTCTCCGCGCCGGTCGCCGGGGCCGAGGCCGGGGCGGGCGCGGCCTGGCCGTCCTTGTCGCCGCCGCCCCGCAGGGCGAACAGCAGGCCGCCGCCGACCGCCAGCACCAGGAGCAGCGCGAAGCCGATCAGCAGCGGGGCCCTGCGGTTGGTCGGCCGGTCCTCGTCGTCCCCGTGGGCGGGCCCGGTCGGGTAGTCGGGCTGGGCGCCGTAGGGGAGCGGGGTGCCGTACGGGGACTGCGGCGGGGCGGCGGGCGGCTGCAGGAGGTAGTCGTAGCCGGGGGTCTGCTGCGTCTCCTGCTGCGGGGCGTGGGACGGCGGACCCGGGTGGGAGGGGAACGGCGCGGACGCCGGCGGGGCGGCCGGGGGCGGCGGGGCGGCGCCGGGGAACAGCCGGGCGGTCGGCGGGTCGTAGCCGGGCGAGGCGGCCAGGTACGGGCGGGCGCCCAGCGGCGGGCCCTGGTCGCCGACGGCGCCGGGCGAGGGCGGCGGGGCCATCGGACCGGGCTGGGCGGCGGACTGCGGGGCCATGGACTGCGGGGCCGCGGGAGGCTGGGGGGTGGCGGGCGCCTCGGGGACGGGCTGCGCGTCGGCCGGGCGCTGCGGGCCGCGCACCCAGCCGCCGGCGCCGCCGCGCGCGGTCGGGTCCCAGACCGCCGGAGCGCTGTTCTGCTGGTCCGTCATGTCGCTGCTGGCCCCCACCGTCCGCCGATGCTCTGCCTGGTGCTGCGCGGCCACCGTACCGTTCGAACCCCTGCCCGGCAGCCCCGGCACGACGTTAGAGCATCGGCGCGGGACCCCGGGAGCGAACAGATGTCCTACCGCGCGGCGCGGCGCAGGACGCGCAGGGAGCCGGTCACCGAGACCTCCTCGAAGCCCTCGGCCAGCGCCCGCAGGTACACCCGGTACGGGGCCTGGCCGCCGTCCGCCGGGTCGGGGAACACGTCGTGCACCACCAGCAGGCCCTCCGGCGCCAGGTGCGGCACCCAGCCCTCGTAGTCGCCGGTCGCGTGCTCGTCGGTGTGCCCGCCGTCGATGAACACCAGGCCCAGCGGGCGCCCCCACAGCGCGGCGATCCGCGGCGAGCGGCCGACCAGCGCCACCACGTGCTCCTCCAGCCCGGCGGCGTGCAGGGCGCGGCGGAACCGCGGCAGGGTGTCCATCAGCCCGACCTCGGGGTCGACCAGGGTCGGGTCGTGGTACTCCCAGCCGGGCTGCTGCTCCTCCGAGCCGCGGTGGTGGTCGACGGTCAGCGCGACCGTCCCCGCCTCCCGGGCCGCCGCCGCGAGCAGGATCGCCGAGCGGCCGCAGTAGGTGCCGATCTCCAGCACCGGCAGCCCGGTGCTCCGGGCCGCCTCCACCGCCGCCGCGTACAGCGCGAGCCCCTCGTCCACCGGCATGAACCCGGTGGCCTCCTCGAACGCCGCCAGCACCTCGGGCGCCGGCTCGGCGCTCAGCAGCAGGTCGGACATGCGGTGCTCCTCGGGGGGTCGGGACGCGGGCGGACGTGCACGGACCCTACTCGACGGTAGCGGTGGCGGCGCCGCCGGGGCGGCCGGCGCCGACCGGTGCCGTGCGTCGATCGGGCGGCGGTCAGCCCGCGAGCAGGTCGGCGGCGATCCGGGCGCGGTGCGGGGCCAGCTCGGCGGCGATCGCCCCGACCTCGGCGGGGGTGGCGGTGACGACGGCCGACCGGGCCTCGGCGCGCTCGACCAGGGCGATCCGCAGGTGGGTCGGAGGGTGGGTGGAGTCCACGGCGGCGTGGTCACGGGCGCTGAGCCGCAGCAGGCGCTCGTGCTCGGTGGCGGGGACGGAGCCGAGGTGCTCGCGCAGCCGCTCCCAGAGCAGCTCCGGGGCGGGCGGCTTCGGCCGCTCGGACTGTTCGGGCTGTTCGGGCCGCTCCGGGCCCCGGCCGCGGCGGACCGTCCGGGGGCGCCGGCGCTCCTCGGCGCGGATCCGGCCCACGGCGGTGCACACCGGGCCGAACAGCAGGAGCGTCGCGAGCATCCCGCCGGCCGCCTCGCTGCCGCCGACCCGGACGGCGAGGGCGTCCGCGCGGTACTCGGCCTGCTGCCCGGCGCGGGAGGTGAGCCGGTCGAACAGGTAGAGGCCCTGGAGCAGCAGCCAGGCGACGGCCCGCAGGACGACCGCGCCGACCAGCGCGCCGATCCGGATCAGCAGCGAGAGCTCGTCGCCGTGCGCGCGGCCCGGCCGGTCGGGCCGGACCATGCCGTACCAGGCCGCGAGCGCCGAGACCGCGCTGTGCAGCCAGAGCGAGCGACGGTGGTCGCCGTTGACGTGGTGGCCGAACTCGTGGCCGAGCAGGGCGATCCGCTGCCGGTCGTCCAGCACCTCCCAGAACGGCAGGCCCAGTTCGAGGACGGGACGGCGGCGCAGCCCGACCAGCCCGTAGGAGGCGTTGAACTCGTCGGTGACCCGGATGACGGCCACCGGCGCGGCACCCAGCTCGGCGGCCACCCGGTCCGCCAGTCCGTACAGGGCCGGGGCCGAGGCGCGGTCGAGGACGTTCTGGTCGCGCGGCACCCGGCCGAGCCGGGGCCGCAGCGCGACCGCGACCACCAGCGCCACCACGCCCGCGCAGCGCTGCACCGTGCTCCCGGTGACGAGCAGCCAGACCGCCAGGCAGAGCAGGCCGACGGTGACCAGGTGGACCAGGCCGGCGGCGGCGGAGGCCAGCAGCCAGTCGCGGCGGGCGGTCGGGGAGTCGCCGCCGGCGGCCTGCTCCTCGAACAGCCGGTCGGTGCGGTCGGCCGCCGCCCGCTCGCGCCGGGTGGGCGCGGGAGCGCCGTCCTGACCGGGGGACAGGTTCCAGTCGCAGGCCGGGCACCAGGCGGTGAAGCGCGGGTCGGCGGTCAGCGCGGCGGCGCAGCGGGGGCAGGCCGCGCCGTGGGCGGGCTGCTCGGGGGAGGTCGGCGAGGGCGCCGGTGGGGACGTCGGCGCGGACGTCGGAAGGGGTGTCGACACGGTGGTGATCATGGCGTGTCGCAGTGGTGGAAGGACAGTGAATTCGTACAGTTCCGCCGGCCGGTTGTTGTGGAACGCGTTCTAGTCGCGTCGCGCCGCCCGTGCCAGAATCGGCCCGACCGCCGATCCGAGGAACACCAGGCACCCCGGGAGCAGCACCCATGCGCGCAGCCGTCCTGCACAAGACCGGCCAGGAGACCCTCGACGTCCGCGAGGACGTGACGGCCGTGGGCTTCGGGCCGGGCACCGTACGGGTCCGGATGCGCGCCGCCAGCCTCTGCCACTCGGACCTCTCCGCGATGAGCGGCGTCCTGCCGCAGCCCGCGCCGTTCGTCCCCGGGCACGAGGGCGCCGGGGACGTGCTGGAGGTCGGCGAGGGCGTCACCGGCCTCGCCGCCGGCGACCGCGTGGTGCTCTGCTGGATGGCCCCCTGCGGCCGCTGCGACCACTGCCGCCGGGACCGCGGCCACCTCTGCATCGCCAGCCTGCGCAACCTCGGCGCCCCGGGCTTCCGGATCGCCGAGGGCGGGCTGAGCGCCTCCGGCTTCTACGGCACCGGGGCCTTCGCCGAGGAGGTCGTGGTCGCGGCGAACGCCGTCATCAAGGTCCCCGACGACCTCCCGTACGAGGCCGCCGCGCTGATCGGCTGCGGCGTGACCACGGGCATCGGCGCCGCGGTGAACACCGCCCGGGTCGAGCCCGGCGCCTCCGTCGCGGTGATCGGCGCGGGCGGGGTCGGCGTGGCCACCGTGCAGGGCGCCCGGGTCTGCGGCGCCGGCCGGATCACCGTCGTCGACCCGGTGGCCTCGCGCCGCGAGCGCGCCCTGGCGTTCGGCGCCACCGAGGCGATCGCCCCCGAGGAACTGAAGGCGACGGCCAAGAAGCTGCCCGGCGGCGGCTTCGACTACGTCTTCGAGGCGGTCGGCCGCGCGGCCACCGTCCGGGCCGGCTACGAGGCCGCCCGGCGCGGCGGCGCGGTGGTCGTCATCGGCGCGGGCGCGCAGGACGACCTCGCGCAGTTCACCATGGGCGAGCTGTTCTTCAACGAGAAGCGCCTGCTGCCCTCGCTCTACGGCGGGGCGACGGTGGCGCGCACCATCGGGCTGGTCGTGGACCTCTGGCGGGCCGGGCGGATCGACCTCGACGGCATGGTCACCCACCGGGTGGGGCTCGCGGACGTCAACGAGGCGATCGCGCAGATGCGGAGCGGCGAGGCGCTGCGGACGGTCGTGACGCTGGGCTGAGGGCGGGCCGCGGCCGGGGCGCTGCTCGGGGCTTCGCACAGAGACTTCGGGCGGAGGCTTCGCACGGAGACTTCGGGCGGAGACCTCGGGAAAGCCGAGGGCCCGCCGGGGGAGTCCGTGCCCTCCCGGCGGGCCCTCGTACGCGGTGCCCTGGTGGTGGTGCGGTCAGCCCAGCGCCCCGGCCGCGCGGTGGCGGCCGTGCGGGTCGGACTCCGGGCTGTCGTCGGCGGCGGAGCCACCGCGGTGGCGGCCGTGCGACGCGGTGTCCTTGGCCGTCTTCTCGTCGGCGTCGGTCCCGGTAACCGCGGGTCCGGTGGTGTCGGTGAGGGTGTCGGACATGAGAATCGTCTTTTCCGTGCGGAGGGTGCAGGTCATCGGCGCCCGGCCGGCGCCGGTGGCGCACGGTCTGGTCCCCGATCGGGCGCCCGGTACGCGCCCGTAGCCGGTGATCGCGGCCCGTGCCCCGGTCACCATAACGGCCGGGACGGACGAGATCCTATCGAGATCATGACGCGAGTCCCGCGCTGGTCCCGGGCCCGGAAGCGGGCCTGCGGCCGACCGGCTCGCGGCGGCGCGGGGACGGCGCCCGGAGACCGCCGGGCCGGGCCGGCGGCCCGCGCCCGCCGTCCGGCGGCGGCAGCCGGGTCCGCCCGCGGTGCGGAACTGATGCGGCGCGCAACGATCATCGGCGATCATCAGTGTCCCCGCGTGCGCGGCGGAGGCCCGTTCGACCCGCTCCTCGGCGTCGGCGTCCGGACGGCGGGCCGCCCGGTCCGGCAGCACGGCCGGGGCGGGGGACGGGCAGGTCCGTGCCAAGGCCGACAAGTGGCGCCCACCTGAGGAGAGTTCACTCGGATCGCCTAGCGCGGCGTCGAGGCCGCCCGGGGCTGGCGTCTGGGCCTGGCGCCTGGGCTCGGTGCCCGAGCTTGGTGTCCGGGACGGCACCGGGCGGCGGGTCAGCCCGGGCGGCCGGTCCGCAGGAACGTGGCCAGCAGCTCGTGCAGGACGGCGGCGCCCTCGTCGGCGAGCACCTCGTGCCCGGAGCCGGCCGCCTCGACGTACCGGAAGTCCTCGCCCTCGACCCGGCCGATCCGCAGCAACTCGTGCCGCAGCGAGCGGGACTGGCTCACCGGCACGACCTCGTCCCGGTTGCCGTGCACGACCAGCAGCGGCGCGCTCAGCCGGTGCGCCAGTTGCAGCACGTCGCGCGGTCCGCGGGCGTCGGCGACCTGCTCGCCGCCGCCCAGCCGGGTGGTCAACGCCCGTACGGGGGGCGCGGCTTCGGCCAGCAGCCGGGCGCCGGACAGGAACGGCGCGACCACCGCGCAGCGGGCGACCTGCTCGGCCGGCGCGTGCGAGGCCGCCAGCAGCGCCAGGAAGGCGCCGTAGCTGACCCCGAAGAGGGCCGGCGGCTCCAGGCCGAGGGCGGCGCGCTGGCCCGCGATGCCGTCCAGCAGGTACAGGACGTCGTCCAGGTCGGGACCGCCCCAGGCGCCCCGGATGGCCAGCGCGTGCGCCACGCCGTAGCCGGTGGAGCCGCGCTGGTTCGGCGCCACCACCGCCAGGCCCTCGGCGGCCATCCGCTGCAGTGTCGGGTCGAACTCCAGCCGCCAGGCGTCCGCCGGGCCGCCGTGCAGCGCCAGCACCAGGTGCGGGCTGCTCAGCCAGGCGTCCCCGCCGTACACCACGGCCTCCAACGGTCCTGCCGGGCCCGCGAGTTCGAGGCTCTGCGCGGGATGCCAGCGGCCGCCGTCCCCGGGCGGGGTGCTGCCGTCGAGCCGCCAGCCGGGCGGCTCGGTCCGCACCGGGCGCACCCCGCCGGGCTGCCAGGGCAGGATGGTGTCCCGCCACGGCCCTGGCAACCCCGATGCCAGCGGCGCGAGTTGGAGCGGGAGCGGCGTCGGGCCGGAGACGGGCGGGAGCGGTCCGTGCGTCAGCAGCGTGTCGACGTCGAGGGTGGCCAGCGCCGTCGGGTGGTCGGGCGAGGAGTACGGCACGCGCAGCCCCGCCTCGCCCCAGTGGCCGACCGCGCCGAGCCGCCCGGGCGGGACCGGCAGCGGGTCCAGCCGCCCGGCCGAGGGCCGCCACAGCGCGAGCGCCGAGCCCGCGCCGTGGTCGATCTGCACCGCGACCCGGGGGCCGCCCGCCGCGACCCGCAGGGCGACCGGCCGCAGGAACATGCCCGCGACGTGCAGGCACTCGGGGAAGCGCAGCGGCTCCCCGGCGCCGAGGACGCCCCAGCCGAGCCGGTCGGTGCCGGGCGCGTCGCTGCGCACCATCGCGAACCGGCTGTCCGGGTCGAACAGCACCAGGCGGTCGTTGCTCTGCGGGCCGATCTCCAGCAGGGGGGAGGTACGGCCGGCGCGCAGGTCGAGCACCACGCTGCGGACCAGGCCCGCGTTCACCCGGTCCAGCGCGAGCAGCGTGCCGGTACGGTCCAGCCAGGTGCCGCCGCCGTGCAACCCCGGGATCTCGGCGACCTGCTCGGGCTCGCTGCCGTCCGTGCGCACCAGCCAGGCGGTGGTCGCCGGGCGGGTGTCGCTGCCGAGTGCGACCGCCACCGGCGTCCGCGGGTCGGCGCCGGCCTGGGCGGGGAGCGGCAGGACCCGCAGGCCGGTCATCCGCAGCGAGCCCAACTGCTGTTCCAGGGCGCCGTTCCCGCCGTACGAGAGGCGGACCAGGTCGTGCCGCTCGCCGTCGTGCCGGCAGGTCAGCACCGAGCCGTCCGGCAGTGCGACCAGCTGTGAGCGCAGGCTCTCCGCGCGGTTGCCGGGCAGTGGCAGCGCGGTCGGCACGGCCGGTCCGCCGTCCTGCGGCAGCCGCCAACTCTCCACGTACCAGCCGCTGTCGGCGGAGGAGGCGAGGCAGGCGGCGTGGCTGCCGTCGGCGGCGAAGGTGAAGCTCAGCCGGCGCAGCGTCTGGGTCATGGTTCGGGTGGCCACGTTCATGCTCCGCTCACCCCGGTGGTGCTGGACGGGCCCGCCGGGTCGGAGGGGCCTGTGGTGCCGGACGGGCCCGCGTTGCCGGACGGGTCCACGGCGCCGGGGCGGGCCGGGCCGCCGGCCTGCCCCGGCCGGGCGGCGACCCGGCCGCGGCACGACGGAGGCCCGGCGATTCGTTCCTGCACCAGGACGGCGGGGTCCTCCTGCCCGATCGGACCGACGGCGGGCGGCACCGGCCCTCGCCCGGCGGGCCGGGCCGTGTGCCGGAAGCCGCCGACGGTGACCTCTCGGTCACCGCCGCCTCCCCGGCCTCCGGCACCGGCCGGTGCCGCCCGCGTCGCCTCCGGCCACGAACCCGCCGCACCCGGTCCGCGGTCCACCGATCCCCTGTCCCCGGCCGTACGCAGCGATGTGCCCGCCCCCATTCGCCACCACATCCCTTCGTCGCGGCCGCCGCCCCCGGTGCCCACTGCTCGCGGCACCCGGGCGGCGGCCCGGCCTGATCGGTTCTTCCGGAAGGGGCGGCGGTACCGCCCCGGTACGGGAGTGCTCACCCGGATCCCGTCCGGCCCGGCACGGCACCGCCCGACTCCTGGTCGTGGCCGCCGCCGGGGCAACTCCTGTTCGCAGAAGTGAAGTTACTTTCGAGCCAACCGAAGCCTCAACGCAGAGCCGGTCACTTCACTCGTAAGGGTGCAAAGGCCTGGTTTCGAACCCGTACGGGAACCCTGCTGTGAGTAACGGACGACCGGCGCGCGGCCGCGTACGGAGCGCGCTGGGCCCGCCGGGCGCCTCTCGTCGCAGATTGACGTGCACCCGTACGCCCCCAGCTCCCCTGTCCGAACGGCCACGAGGCACCGGCCGACGCGGCCGCGACGCGTCGAGGACGGACCGAGGACGGACCGACGACGGACCGAGGACGGACCGGCGGCGGCCCGGCGCCGCAGGCGCGACGCGACCCGGCCGAGACCGTTCCCCCGGCGCCCGGCCGTACGGCCGAGGCCCGACCGCCCCCGCGCGCACGGTAGTCTCGACAGGTGCCGAAACTGTCCGACGTCATCACCGCGCTCGAAGAGGTCTACCCCCCGCAGTGGGCGGAGTCCTGGGACGCCGTCGGCCTGGTCTGCGGAGACCCTCAGACCGAGGTCAACCGCGTGCTCTTCGCCGTCGACCCCGTCCAGGCGGTCGTCGACGAGGCCGTGGAGTGGGGCGCCGACCTCGTGGTCACCCACCACCCCCTCTACCTGCGCGGCACCACCAGCGTCGCCGCGACCACCTTCAAGGGCCGGGTGGTGCACACGCTGATCACCAACGGCATCGCCCTGCACGTCGCCCACACCAACGCCGACCACGCCGACCCCGGCGTCTCGGACGCGCTCGCGGAGGCGGTGGGCCTGCGGGTGACCGGCCCGCTGGTGCCGGACCCGACCGACCCGCTGGGCCGCCGTGGCACCGGCCGGATCGGCCTGCTGGAGCCCCCGCTGACCCTCTCCGCCTTCGCCGCGCAGGTGGCGGCGGGCCTGCCCGCCACCGCCGCCGGCGTCCGCGTCTCCGGCGACCCGGACCGGCTGGTCAGCCGGGTCGCGGTGTGCGGCGGCTCGGGCGACAGCTTCCTCGCCGACGTCCGGTCGGCCGGCGTGGACGCCTACCTGACCGCCGACCTGCGTCACCACCCGGCCTCCGAGGCCGCGGAGGCGTCGCCCGTCGCGCTGCTCGACGCCGCCCACTGGGCCACCGAGTGGCCCTGGCTCACCCTGGCCGAGCGGGCCCTGCTGGCCGCCGCCGACAAGCGCGGCTGGGCCGTGGAGACCAAGGTCTCCCACCGGGTCACCGACCCGTGGACCGCGCACGCCCCCATGTCCTTCACCGCCTGACCCGATTCACAGGAGCTCTCCGCTTGAACGCCGCGCCCGCCGACCAGAACCGCCTGCTCGACCTCCAGGCCATCGACTCGAAGCTCGACCAGCTGGCCCACCGGCGCCGGAGCCTGCCCGAGCACGCCGAGATCGAGAAGGTCACCGCCGACCACACCGCGCTCAAGGACCTCGTCGTCGCCGCCGAGGCCCAGAAGGGCGACACCGCCCGCGAGCTGACCAAGGCCGAGCAGGACGTCGAGCAGGTCCGCTCCCGTGCCGCCCGCAACCAGCAGCGCCTGGACTCCGGCGCGATCACCTCGCCGAAGGACCTGGAGAACCTCCAGCACGAGATCGGCTCGCTCGCCAAGCGCCAGGGCGACCTGGAGGACGTCGTGCTGGAGATCATGGAGCGCCAGGAGAGCGCCAAGAGCCGGGTCGAGGAGCTGTCCGCCCGCCTGGAGCACTCCACCGTCGTCCTCACCGAGGCCGAGGGCCGCCGCGACGCCGCCTTCGCCGAGATCGACGGGGAGGCCGAGAAGGTCAAGCGCGACCGCGAGACCGTCGCCGCCGTCATCCCGGCCGACCTGCTGAAGGTCTACACCAAGCTGCGCGAGACCCAGGGCGGCGTCGGCGCGGCCCGCCTCTACCAGCGCCGCTGCGAGGGCTGCCGCACCGAGTTCTCGATCACCGAGCTGAACGCCATCAAGGCCGAGCCGGCCGACAAGGTCGTCCGCTGCGAGAACTGCTCGCGGATCCTGGTCCGCACCTCCGACTCGGGCGTCTGATCCGGTGGCGGCGCGCTTCATCGTCGAGGCCGACGGCGGGTCCCGGGGCAACCCGGGGCCGGCCGGCTACGGCGCGGTGGTCCGTGACGGGGACACCGGGCAGATCATCGCCGAAGCCGCCGAGTTCATCGGCCACGCCACCAACAACGTGGCCGAGTACAAGGGCCTGATCGCCGGGCTCAGGGCGGCCCGCGACCTGGACCCGGACGCCTCGGTGGACGTCCGGATGGACTCCAAGCTGGTCGTCGAGCAGATGTCCGGGCGCTGGAAGATCAAGCACCCCGACATGCAGCCGCTCGCCGCCGAGGCGCGCACCGTCCTCCCGCGCGCCCGGGTCACGTACACCTGGATCCCGCGCGAGCGGAACAAGGACGCCGACCGGCTGGCCAACGAGGCGATGGACGCGGGCCGCGACGGCCGCCAGTGGGAGCCGAAGCCCAAGGCCGCGGTCGCGGTCGCGGCCGTCGACGAGCCGCCGCTGGAGACCGCCGCCCCCAAGGCCGGCTGGGCCGCCCCCGCCGACCTCGGCACCCCCACCACCTTCGTCCTGCTGCGCCACGGCGAGACCCCGCTCACCCCGGAGAAGCGTTTCTCCGGCAGCGGCGGCAGCGACCCGGAGCTCTCCGACAAGGGCCGCTGGCAGGCCGAGCGGGCCGCCGAGGCACTGGCCGCGCGCGGCAGCGTCCAGGCGGTCGTCGCCTCCCCGATGCTCCGCACCCGGCAGACCGCCGAGACCGTCGCCGCCCGGCTCGGCCTGGAGGTCCGGTACGAGGACGGGCTGCGCGAGGTCGACTTCGGCGCCTGGGAGGGCCTGACCTTCGCCGAGGTGCGGGAGCGCTACCCCGACGACCTGACCGCCTGGCTCGGTTCCGCCAAGGCCAAGCCGACCGGCAGCGGCGAGAGCTTCACCACGCTCACCCACCGGGCCGGCGTCGCCCGGGACAAGATCCTCGCCCGGTACGCGGGGAAGACCGTGCTGGTGGTCTCGCACGTCAGCCCGATCAAGACCCTGGTCCGGCTGGCGCTCGGCGCCCCGCCGGACTCGATGTACCGGATGGAGCTGTCCGCCGCCTCGATCTGCGCCGTCCAGTACTACGCGGACGGCAACGCCTCGGTGCGGCTGCTCAACGACACCTCGCACCTGCGCTAGGGCCCGTCGTCACCGGGGTGCTCAGTGCACCTCGGTGACCACCACGTCCAGCTGCCACGGCTTGCGCGCGGTGCCCTCCGCCGCCAGCTCGACGTGGTGGCCCAGCTCCAGCAGCGCGTCCATCAGCTCGCCGGGGGTCTTCGGCTCCGCCCCGGCCGCCAGCAGGTCCCGGACGATCCGCCCCTTGGTCGCCTTGTTGAAGTGGCTGACCACGCTGCGCTTGCCGTTCCGCTCCTGGAGCACCCGGACGGTCGCGGTCCTGGCGGCCACCTCGCCGGCCGGCTTCCAGGCCGCCGCGTACGCGGAACTGCGCAGGTCCAGCACCAGCCCGTCCGCGACCTCGGGGAGCACAGGGGCCATCGCGCTCCGCCAGTACGCCCCGAGCGCCCCCAGCTGCGGGAGCTTGACGCCCATCGAGCAGCGGTAGGACGGAATCCGGTCGGAGATCCGCACGGCGCCCCAGAGGCCGGAGAAGACCAGCAGCGAGCGCTCGGCCCGGTCGTACGCGGCGGCGTCCAGGGTGGCCAGGCCGAGGTTGTCGAACAGCACCCCGGTGTACACCTCGCCCGCCGGACGGGCACCCGCCGTCGGCAGCCCGGCGTTCTTGGCGACCTCGCCGCGCAGACCGGGGGAGAGGCCGAGCACCTCGGAGGCCGCGTCCTCGTCACCCCGGCACAGGCCCACCAGCGCGTCCAGCACCGCGCCGCGCGCCGCCGTCAGCCCCGGCAGCGACAGCCGCTCCAGCGCCACCGGCCCGCCGTCCCCGGACCCGGCCTTGCCCTCCGAGGGCGGCAACAGCACCAGCACAGCGGACTCCTCAACAATCTGTGGCGGACGAACCCCGCAACCCTACTGCGGCCGCCCCGGCCCCCAGCGCCACACAGAGCGGCGAGTAGTACCGCACGTTCAGCCGCCGGAACCGCTCCGAACGCTCACTCACCCGGCCGAACACCACCGGCCCGGCCACCCCGCGCGCCAGCAGCACCCCCGCCACCACCCGCACCCCGGCCCGTCGCAGCCGCCGCGGCCCCACCTGCGGCAGCACCCCGGCCTCCGCCCCCACCAGGTACGCCCCCGCCCCCAGCGCCCCCGCCACCGCCAGGCACGCGCCCACCGGCGGCACCCCCTCACCCTGCCCCACCACGACGTCCGCGAACTCCTCCGCCGACCCCAGCGGCCACGGCGTCACCGCCCACACCGCGTGCAGCGCCCCCGTCGCCCCCAGCGCCGCAGCCACCACACCCCCGGCCACCTTCACCGCACCCATCGCCCAAACCCCCTTCGTGCACGGCCACTTGCCCCCACCGTACGAGTGCTTACGCCGCCCCCGGGCAGAGCCTGGCCCGGAACCGCCCGGCCCCGCTCTACCCTGGCGTGCATGCCTCGCCGAAAACTGCGCGTCAAGGCCGCCGACTCCGCCCGGATCAACACCGAGCTGACCGAGCTCCGCACCCGCCTGGAGGTCCACACCGAGTGGCCGCGGGCCGTGCTCGCCGAGGCGGAGGAGGCGGCCGAGCGCCCCCGGCTGCCGGAGTACGACGCCACCGACCTGCCGCTGTTCACGGTCGACCCGCCCGGCTCTCGCGACCTCGACCAGGCCGTGCACCTCGCCCACCGGCCCGGCGGCGGCTACCGGGTGCACTACGCGATCGCCGACGTCGCCGCCTTCGTCCACCCCGGCGGCGCGATCGACACCGAGGCCCGCCGCCGGGTCGAGACCCTCTACTTCCCCGACCACCGCGTCCCGCTGCACCCCACCCGGATCTCCGAGGACGCCGCCAGCCTGCTGCCCGGCGAGCCCCGCCCGGCCCTGCTCTGGCAGCTGGACCTGGACGCCGACGGCGCCGTCGTCCTCGCCGACCTGCGCCGCGCCCTGGTCCGCTCGCACCGCCGGCTGGACTACGCCGCGGTCGAGCGCGCGGTGGACCTCGGCGGCGCCGACGAGCAGCTCGCCCTGTTCGCGACCGTCGGACGGCTGCGCGAGGAGCAGGAGCGCGCCCGCGGCGGGATCAGCCTGCCGGTGCCCGAACAGGAGGTCGAGGAGACCCTGCACGGCTACGTCCTCGGCTACCGCGCCCCCGGCCCCGCCGACGGCTGGAACGCCCAGATCTCCCTGCTCACCGGCATGGCCGCGGCCGACCTGATGCTCGACGCGGGCGTCGGCCTGCTGCGCACCCTGCCCGCCGCGCCCGCCACCGGGTACGAGCGGCTGCGCCGGATCGCCGCCGCCCTCGACGTGGACTGGCCGCAGGCCGTCCCGTACCCCGAGCTGATCCGCTCCCTCGACCCGGACGTCCCGCTCAACGCCGCCTTCCTCAACGCCTGTACGGGCCTGCTGCGCGGCGCCGGCTACCACGCCTTCGACGAGTCCCGCGGCCTGCCCGCCCCCGCCGAGCCGGAGCACGCCGCGCTCGCCGCCCCGTACGCGCACTGCACCGCGCCGCTGCGCCGCCTCGGGGACCGCTTCGCCCAGGAGGTGTGCGCGGCGGTGGCGGCGGGCGAGGACGTGCCGGAGTGGGTGCGCGAGGCGCTGCCGGCCGTCCCGGCGCTGATGGCGGGCGGGGACCGCCGCGCCGCGGAGGTCGAACGGGCCTGCGTGGACCTGGTGGAGGCGGAGCTGCTCGCGGGCCGGGAGGGCGAGGACTTCGCCGCCGTGGTCATCGACGTGGACGAGCGGCGGCCCGGCTCCGGCACCGTCCAGCTGCGCGACCCGGCCGTCCGGGCCCGCTGCGACACGGCCGCGGCCGGGCTGCCGCTCGGCCGGGTGATCGACGTCCGGCTGACGACGGCCGACCCGGCCACCCGGACCGTCCGCTTCACGGCGGTCTAGCGGGCCGCGTCCCCGTGCCACCTGGATTACGCCACCCGCCACCCGGACGCGCGGCTCACCCGCCCAGGCCCGCCCCGCGGTGGGAGGATCGGTCCCGTGCCCGCCCCCCAGCCCCGCGCCGCCGCAGCCGCGCCCGCCCCCGGGCCCGCGCTCGGGCGCCGCCGCCGTCTGCTCGTCCTGGCGATCTGCTGCCTGAGCCTGTTCATCGTCGGCCTCGACAACACCGTGGTGAACATCGCCCTGCCGGTGATCCAGCGGGACCTGGACGCCCCGGCGTCCGGGCTGCAGTGGATCATCGACGCCTACACCCTGGTGCTGGCCTCGCTGCTGATGCTGTTCGGCTCGGTGGCCGACCGCTTCGGCCGCCGCCGGGTGTTCCAGACCGGCCTGGTCTGCTTCGCGCTCGGCTCGCTGCTGTGCAGCCAGGCGCCGAGCCTGGGCTGGCTGGTGGCGTTCCGGGCGCTCCAGGCGGTGGGCGGCTCGATGCTCAACCCGGTGGCGATGTCGATCATCACCAACACCTTCACCGACCCGAAGGAGCGGGCCCGGGCGATCGGCGTCTGGGGCGGCGTGGTCGGCATCTCGATGGCACTCGGCCCGCTGCTCGGCGGCTTCCTGGTGGACGGCGCGGGCTGGCCGTCGATCTTCCTGATCAACGTCCCGGTGGCGCTCGCCGCCATCGCGCTGACCGCCCGCTACGTCCCGGAGTCCCGCGCCCCCCGGCCGCGCCGGCTGGACCCGGTGGGGCAGCTGCTGATGATCGTGCTGCTCGGCTGCGGCACCGCCGCGATCATCGAGGGCCCGGCCAACGGCTGGACCTCCCCGCTGATCCTCACCCTGGCCGCGACCGCGCTGGCCGCGCTGATCGCCTTCCCGCTCTGGGAGCGGCGGGTGGCCGAGCCGCTGGTGGACCCCCGGTTCTTCGCCAGCGTGCCGTTCACCGGCGCCGCCGTCACCGCGGTCTGCGCGTTCGCCGCGCTCGGCGGCTTCCTCTTCCTCAGCACCCTCTACCTCCAGGACGTCCGGCACTACAGCCCGGTCGAGGCCGGCCTGTGGACGCTGCCGATGGCCGGGATGATGCTGGTCTGCGCGCCGCTGTCCGGACGGATCGTCGCCGGCCGGGGCCCGCGCCTGCCGCTGGTCGCGGCCGGGATCGGCCTCGCCGCGAGCGGGCTGCTGCTCACCCGGCTCGCCGCCGACTCCCCGCCGGCCCTGCTGCTGGTCGCGTACGCGCTGTTCGGCTTCGGCTTCGGCATGGTGAACGCGCCGATCACCAATGCCGCCGTCGCGGGGATGCCGCGCGCCCAGGCGGGCGTGGCGGCGGCGGTCGCCTCGACCAGCCGTCAGGTCGGCCAGTCGCTGGGCGTGGCGGTGATCGGTACGGTCGTCACCGCGGCCGTGGTCGGACCGGTCGCGACCGGTTTCGCCCCGGCCAGCCACGCCGGCTGGTGGATCCTGGTCGGCCTCGGCGGCGCCGTCCTCGCCCTCGGCCTGGCCACCACCACCGCCCGGGCGAGCGCGACGGCGGCCCGGGTGGCCGCCCGCCTCGGCGCCGAGGCGCCGGCCGTCCGGTCCGGTGTACGGGAGGCGCCGCCCGAGCGGCTACGATGACCACTACGGCGGAAGAGTCGGCCGGGCGGTCGCGACGGGTCCCAGACCCGCCGAGGAACGTCCGGGCTCCACAGAGCAGGGTGGTGGGTAACGCCCACCCGGGGTGACCCGCGGGACAGTGCCACAGAAAACAGACCGCCCACCGCTTTTCGTGGTGGGTAAGGGTGAAACGGTGGTGTAAGAGACCACCAGCGACCGGGGTGACCCGGCCGGCTAGGTAAACCCCACCTGGAGCAAGGTCAAGATCGGCGCCCTCGGGCGCCGTGCGCGGACGATTGAAGGCTGCTCGCCCGAGTCCGCGGGTGGACCGCACGAGGCTGTCGGCAACGGCAGCCCTAGATGGATGGCCGCCTCCCCGGGCCGCGCAAGCAACCCGGGAGACAGAACCCGGCGTACAGGCCGACTCTTCCGCCCCCTTCCCCGCCCGCCGGTCAGGCGGGGCGGGCGCCGACCGCGTCGCGGATCTGGTCGCCGAGGCCGCCGTTGACGCGGGCGCAGTTGGCGCAGCAGAAGAACATGCCGGCGACTTCGACGCCGTGGCCGACGATGCGGACGTCGCACTGTTCGCAGCGTGGGGCGAGTTTCTCCATCGCGCACTCGAAGCTGTCGAAGGTGTAGGTGTCGCCGGTGACCGTCCTGATCTCGAAGGCCAGCCAGTAGTCGTTGCCGCAGGTGACGCAGATGGCCATGGCGGCCGTCTCCTTCCGGTGGGGCCGGCCCCGGCGGGGCGGCTCGTCTCCCAGTGTCGAAGGCCCGGTCGGCGGCGGCCACCCGGAGGGGGCGGGCGGGGGCTCAGGCGGAGCGGGCGGCGAGGTCCTCCAGGGCGCGGACGGCGCGGTCGGCGTCGGCGGCGGCGACGAACAGGTGGTCGTGGTGGAAGCCGGCCACCACGTTGCAGCTGATGCCCTCCTCGGCGAGCCGGCCGGACACGGCGGCGGTCAGTCCGACGGCCTCCAGCGCCGAGTGGATCCGCAGGGTGATCCAGGCCGCCACGTACTCGTACCGCAGCCCGAGCGCGTCCGCCTCCTCCTGGGCGATCACCATCGTGACCCCCTCGGGTTCGGCGACGGTCACCACCGGCCGCATGCCGGCGGGCACCCGGGCGGGGAGCGTGCAGTAGACGTACCGCCCGGGGTTGAGCTGCGGGCTCATGCCGCGCAGCAGCGTCGCGAGGTCTCGTTCTGCGGCCATGCCCGCCACCGTAGCGGCTGGGCGGGGGCTGCGCGGTGCTCCGTGGGCGTGTCGGAATCCGTTGACGAGCGACAGTCACCGATATATCGTCGAACTATCGAGACAGTGACTCGACTGCCTCGTTGAACCTCAGAGATTCGAGGAGGTGGGCGCGATGCGCTCAGAACGTCAAGGAAGGCGATTCCGCTGGGAGGGCCCGCGCGGCGGTGACGGTGACGGTGGCGGCCCCGGTGGCCTCGGCGGCGGCGGTCGGCGCCGCGGGCCGGGCCCGGGGCCGGAGTTCCGGGGGATGCCCGGGGAGGGCTTCGAGGGCCGGGAGGCGTTCGGCGGGTTCGGCCCGCCGTTCGGTGGCGGCGGTCCCGGCCGGCCGATGGGCGGCCCGTACGGGCACGGCTTCGGCGGGCACGGCGGCCGGCGCGGTGGTCCGCACGGGCGGCGCGGCGGGCGGGCCCGGCGCGGTGACGTCCGGGCCTCGCTGCTGGCGCTGCTCAAGGAGCGGCCGATGCACGGCTACGAGATGATCGCCGAGATCGCCGAGCGGACCGGCGGGGCCTGGCGGCCCAGCCCGGGGTCGATCTACCCCAACCTCCAGCTGCTGGAGGAGGAGGGCCTGATCACCGCGGAGGAGGTCGGCGGCAAGCGGCTGGTCTCGCTCACCGAGGCGGGCCGGGCCGAGGCCGACGCCGGGCCGGCCGAGCCGTGGGCGGAGGCCGGCCGGGAGGTCGACTGGGAGGCCGTCCAGGAGGTCGGCCAGGCGCTCGCCGCCGTCGACCAGGCGATCCGCCAGGTCATGGCCACGGGCACCGAGGCGCAGCGCGCCAAGGGCCTGACGGTGCTGACCGAGGCCCGGAAGAAGCTGTACCTCATCCTCGCCGAGGATGACTGACCGACCGGGGGGAGCGGGACGGGCGGTGCTGCTGCCCGAGTCGCCCGAGCGGTCCGGGCGGCCGGGGGGAGGGCCTCACGGCCGGACCGTGAACAGGGCCACGCACACCAGCAGCAGCACCGCCCAGCCGAACCAGAGCCAGGCGTTCGGCTCGATGACCACGCTGTAGAGGCACACCGCCAGGAGCAGTACCCCGGTGACGCCGGCGACCTCCCGGTTGTGGTGCCGGACCGCCCGGGAGCGGTCCCGCGGGTGCCGTACCGTCCTCGCCATGCCGACCTCCGGGGGAGACTGCGGCCGACCTCCGGGGAGACCGCGGAGGGAAGGGGCGGCCGTCAGCCGGAGGCCGCCTCGTCGTACTCGTAGCGCCAGAACCAGCTCAGGCCCCGAACCTGCTTGCTCCGGACGTACACCAGTGTGCGCGCGGGAGTCCCGCCGTGCGCGGGGACCGGGACCTTGTACTTCTTGGGCACGCCGAGCATCGGCCCCAGCGGGATGGGGAGGATCTTCCCGTCCAGGGGGCCGCCGACGAATGCGGTGTCCGCGCTCTTCATCCCTCCAGGGTCTCACCTCCGCGGACGAGCCCGGGGCGCACCCGTGGGCCGCACCCGCGGCCGTCGCCGGGAGTGTGACCGGAGAGGCACCGCCCCCGGTCATCCGGAGGCCCTCCGCACCCTTATCCTTCCTGTTACGCCCTCGGGGTCCACCCGGGTCAGCGGGCCCGTACGGGCCGGGCGAGGCGCGAATCCGCGCGCCCTCCGGCCGATTTGGCGCGGACAGCGTGCTGCCGCGACTGCGTACCGTGACCCGGGCGTCGGCCGTCCGGTGACCCCGGGCCGCGGCCGGCAGGGCGCCGACGTCAGGGCCGAGCACCCCGGGAAGCAGACGGGGGCGCCGTGCGTTGCGTCGGAGTGGTACGTCGAACGCTGTGTCGCACCAGGCACGGCAGTTGCGCGGAAGGGGCCCGATGGAAGCCGGCAGCAGGTGGACGACCTGGTGGCAGAAGCGTGATCGTCAGCGGGCGGGGGGCCCGGACGGGCCGGCCGCCGACCTCGATCAACTGCTCGGCGCGGTCCGCGCCGGATTCCCGCTCGCGCCCGCCGCCCACCCGGCCGGCTACCGGTGCTCCTGTGACCGGGTGGCCTGTCCGGCCCCGGCGCAGCACCCGGTCTCCTTCGCCTGGCAGACCCAGGCCACCACCGACCCGGAGCAGCTCTCCCGCTGGCTCTCCCGCGATCCGGAGGCGAACTTCATCACCGCCACCGGCCGGGTGCACGACGTGCTGGACGTCCCGGCGGAGGCCGGACGGCTGGCGCTGGAGCGGCTGACGGCGCTGGGCGTCGAGGGCCCCGTCGCCGCCGTCGGCGAGGACCGCTACCTCTTCTTCACCGCCACCCGCGGCACCCCGCAGGACGAGGACGAGTGGTGGCCGAGCGCGCTCGACTCCACCCCGGACACCATGTCCGAGCACCCCGGCCTGCGCTGGCACTGCCGCGGCTCGTACACCCTGCTGCCGCCGGCCGCGCTGCCGGACGGCTCCCACGTGCGGTGGCTGCGCGGGCCCGAGCAGCCGCTGCCGGACCCGCTGCGCGTCCTGGACGTGCTCACCGACGCCTGTACCGAGGTGGGCGCCGTCGCCGAGGAGCAGTGGCTGATCGGCTAGGGCGCCCACCGGGCCGGGTGGGTCACGGCAGGGTGAGGACCTCCGCGCCGGTCGGCGTGACCACCAGGGTGTGCTCGAACTGGGCGGTGCGCTTGCGGTCCTTGGTGACGACCGTCCAGCCGTCCGGCCAGATCTCGTAGTCGTAGGTGCCCAGGGTCAGCATCGGCTCGATGGTGAAGGTCATGCCCGGCTTGATCACCTCGGTGGCCCGCTCGCTGTCGTAGTGCGGGATGATCAGGCCGGAGTGGAACGACGTGTTGATGCCGTGTCCGGTGAAGTCCCGCACCACGCCGTAGCCGAAGCGCTTGGCGTAGGACTCGATGACCCGCCCGATGACGTTGATCTGACGACCCGGCTTGACCGCCTTGATCGCCCGGTCGAGGGATTCCCGGGTGCGCTCGACCAGCAGCCGGGACTCCTCGTCCACGTCGCCGACCAGGTAGGTGGCGTTGAGGTCGCCGTGCACCCCGTGGATGTAGGCGGTGGCGTCGATGTTGACGATGTCGCCGTCCTGGAGCACGGTCGAGTCCGGGATGCCGTGGCAGATCACCTCGTTGATCGAGGTGCAGACGGACTTGGGGAAGCCCCGGTAGCCGAGGTCGGACGGGTAGGCGCCGTGGTCGCACATGTAGGCGTGGGCGACGGCGTCCAGCGCGTCGGTGGTGACGCCGGGGGCGATCAGCTTGGCCGCCTCCGCCATCGCCCGGGCGGCGATCCCGCTCGCGATCCGCATCTTCTCGATCGTCTCGGCGGTCTGCACCTCGGGCCCGGTGTACGGCGTCGGCGCGGGCTTGCCGACGTACTCGGGGCGCGCGATGTGCGCCGGGACCTTGCGGGTGGGGGACTGGATGCCGGGTACGAGAGCCATGCCGCGAGTCTAGTCGTCGGGCTCCGTGGCCCCGGGTGGTGTGCGGCCGGGCCCGGGGCGGGGAATGATCGGTACCGACCCATCCTTCTGGCCTTCTGAACGGGAGAGCGCCATGCCCCTCGGATTCAACCGCAAGCCGACCGGCAAACCCGGCGAGTGGTTCTACTGCATCAAGCACAACAAGGTCGAAGAGGGCCCGGAGTGCCCGGCGAAGGACCGCCTGGGCCCGTACGGCAGCCCCGAGGAGGCCGCCCAGGCGCTGCGGATCGCGGACGAGCGCAACCGCGAGTGGCGGAACGACCCGCGCTGGAGCGACCGGCCCAAGGACGACGCCGAGTAACCACGGCGGGACCCCGACCCCGGCCCGGTCAGGTGGTCGGCGCGGCTTCCCGGGCGGCGCGCTCGTGTTCGGCGCGCACGGCCGCGGCGTTCGGGTCGGTGCGGTCGTCGTAGGCGAGCAGCTTCGGGAGGGCGGCGGCGACCGCGAGCACGGCGACGACGCAGGCGGCACCGCCCGCCCAGACGGCGGCGCGCACGCCGACCAGCCCGGCCATGGTGCCGGCCCGGACCTGGCCGAGCTGCGGGCCGACGGAGTAGCTGAGCAGTTCCACGCCGGCCATCCGGCCGCGCAGCTCGTCGGGGATGGACTGGTTCCACATGGTCGAGCGGGCGAGCCCGCTGATCTCGTCGGCGCCGCCGGCCAGCGCCAGGCCGAGCAGCACCAGCCAGATGTGCGCGGTGAGCCCGGCGAGCGCCATCGCCGCGCCCCAGCCGACGGCGGCGACCACCAGCAGCCGCCCGTGCCGGTGGACGCGGGAGGTCCAGCCGCTGGTCGCGCCGACCAGCAGGGCGCCGAGGGCGGAGGCCGCGTACATCGGGCCGAGCGCCCAGTCCGCCCCCAACTCCGAGGCCAGGAACGGGAAGACGGCCACCGGGTAGGCGAACAGCATGGCGCAGACGTCGATCGCGTAGGTGCCGAGCAGGTCCTTGCGGCTCCACGCGTAGCGGACCCCGGTGAGCACCGCCCGGACGGACGGCCGTTCGGCGCCGGTGGGCGGCGGCACCGCCTTGATCCGGACGAGCAGCAGCAGCGAGAGGGCGAAGGAGAGGACGTCCAGCGCGTACGCGGTCTGCACCCCGGCGAAGGCCACCACGACACCGGCCAGCGCCGGGCCGGCCACCGAAGCGGCGTTGTGGTACAGCGACCTGAGGGCGAACGCGGCGGTCAGGTGCTGGTGCGGGACGAGCCGGGGGAGGAGCGAGTCCAGTGCCGGGCGCTGGATGCCGTCGGCGGCCGCGACCAGCGCGGCGACCAGGTAGATCGGCCAGAGCAGCGGGTGCGGCAGCAGGGCGTTGACCAGCAGCAGCCCGGCCAGCAGGCCGAGCGCGACCTCCGCCCGCAGCACCAGCTTCCGGCGGTCCAGGGCGTCGGCGAGGGCGCCGCCCCACAGGCCGAAGACGATCAGCGGCACCAGTTCGACGGCGCCGATCAGGCCGACCGCGAAGGAGGAGCCGGTGAGTTCCTTGATCTGCATCGGCACGGCGACGAGGGTCAGGAAGCCGCCGAAACTGGTGACGCAGCCGGAGGTCCACAGGTAGCGGAAGTCGCGTGAGGCGCGCCAGGGCGACAGGTCGGGCGTCAGCGAGCGCAGCAGCCTCCGGGCGCGCCCGGGCACGGGGGGATGCGGGGGTTCGTCGACGTTCACGAACCGTCATCCTCGGGTGGCGGCCACCGCTTCCGCAAAGGGTTTTCGACCGGGGCGTGAACTTTTCGGCCGGGCGGTGAACAGGGTCACCAGCGGGTGATCGCGGGCCCCGAGGCCAGCCGCCCGGCGAGGTCGGCGAGCCGGTCCCGGACGGAGCGGCGGCCGGTCCGCTGCCCGGCGGCGACGCTGACCAGGTGCTGGGCGAGGTCGAACGGCCCCTCGGCGGCGGTGCCGACGGTCAGCCGCTCGTGCGCGAGCCGGCGGAGTTCGTCGAGGCCGTGGGGTTCGCCGCGGCCGCCGGACGCACCGGGCCCGCCGGACGTACCGGTCCCGTCGGGTGCGGTGAGCCCGTCCGGTCCGTCCGACCCGTCGGCGTCAGCGGAGCCCCCGTCCAGCGCGAGCACGGTCGCGCCGCGCCGCCGGGCGTCGTGCACCCGCTCCAGCAGCGCGGCGCCGGCCGCCCGGGGGACCACCACCAGCACGGTGTCGCCGCGCCCGGCCTCGGTGAGCCGCCGCAGGTCGTGGGTCAGGTGGGCCGGGGCGTCGGCCGGCGGGCTGTGCCGCAGCAGGGTGGGCGCCAGCCGGGGGACGTCCGACCAGGCGGCCTCGTCGTCCAGGTGGGCGGCCAGGTGCCAGGGTTCGTACGCCTCGGTGCCGACCAGCAGCAGCCCGCTCGCGCTGCGGCGTTCCACGGAGCGGCGCAGCGCGCCGGCGAAGCCGCCGACCTCCTCCAGCCAGCCCGTTCCCGTCAGCCGTTCCCGGAGTGCCGAAACTCTCACCGCGTCCATGCGGGCCAGGATGTCCCGCCGGGCCGGGGATTTGGCAGGATCGGCCCATGACTTCCCTCGATTCAGCGACAAACCCGGCCCACGAGGTCCCGGACGTCTCCCAGCTGGTGGTCGGTGTGCTCGGTGGCACCGGCGACCAGGGGCGAGGACTCGCCCTGCGGCTGGCCAAGGCCGGCCAGCAGGTGATCATCGGCTCCCGCGACGCCGCCCGGGCCGAGGCCTCGGCGGCCGCGCTGGGCCTCGGCGTGCGCGGCGCCGACAACGCCACCGTCGCCCGGGAGAGCGACGTGGTGATCATCGCGGTCCCGTGGGACGGCCACGCCGCCACCCTGACCGCGCTGCGCGAGGAGCTCGCGGGCAAGATCGTCGTCGACTGCGTCAACCCGCTGGGCTTCGACAAGCAGGGCGCGTACGCGCTGAAGCCGGAGGAGGGCAGCGCCGCCGAGCAGGCCGCCGCGCTGCTGCCGGACTCCCGGGTCACCGCCGCGTTCCACCACCTCTCGGCGGTGCTGCTGCAGGACGAGTCGGTGGAGAGCATCGACACCGACGTCATGGTGCTCGGCGACGACCGGGAGGCCACCGACGTCGTCCGGGGCCTGGCCGCCCGCATCCCCGGGATGCGCGGCATCTTCGCGGGCCGGCTGCGCAACGCCCACCAGGTCGAGGCGCTGGTCGCCAACCTGATCTCGGTCAACCGCCGGTACAAGGCCCACGCGGGCCTGCGGATCACCGACGTCTGAGCGGATCCGGGCAGAGGCGTGTCGACCTCACCCCTGGACCCGGTCCGGAGGTGAGGTCGGCGACAATGGGTGGCGGCCGTGACCCGGCCGCCCGCACCCGTTCTAGGAGCCCTCCGCCATGCCTCGCACGTCCCGCTTCGCCCTGGCCGCCGTCGTCCTCGCGCTCGTGGCCCTGGTGGTCTCGCTGGTCCAGGGCTTCTGGCTGGGCCTGATCTGGCTGCCGCTGGCCGGCGTGGCCAGCAACGTGCTGTGGATGGACCGCCGCCGGGCCAGGATCGCCGCCGCGACCGCGGCCGCCGCCGAGTAGCGCCGGCCGCCGAGCAGGGCTAGTTCTTCCAGAAGCTGAACAGGTACCGGCCGAGCGTCGCGTAGTCCTGGTCCACGCCGAACAGGTTCATCAGGCCGTGGACGATCCCGAAGAAGAACTCGTTCACCTGGGGCTGCCACAGCAGCGCGAACACCGCGAGCATCCCGTACGGCGCGAACGGCTCGATCGCGCGCCGGGTCTGGTACGACAGCCAGGGCTCGACGATGCCGTAGCCGTCCAGCCCGGGCACCGGCAGCAGGTTCAGCACCGCCGCGCTCAGCTGGAGGAAGCCGAGGAAGCCCAGCGCGCCGGAGAACGGCGAGATGATCAGCTCGTGGCCCTCCCAGAACGCGTGCACGGTCGGGTCGTCCAGCCAGCCCGCGCCGATCGGGACCAGCAGCGCCGCCGCGATGAGCAGGTTGACCAGCGGGCCGGCCGCCGAGATCAGGCTGTGCTTGAGCCGGCCCTGGATGCGGTGCCGCTCGATCCAGACCGAGCCGCCGGGCAGGCCGATGCCGCCGAGGATCACGAAGACGATCGGCAGCACGAAGCTGAGCAGCGCGTTGGCGTACTTCAGCGGGTTGAGCGTGAGGTAGCCCTTGGCGCCGACGGAGATGTCGCCGCCGTGCAGCGCGGTGCGCGCGTGGGCGTACTCGTGCAGGCAGAGCGAGACCATCCAGCCCGCGACCACGAACAGGAACACCCCGAACGAGGCGTTGCCGTAGCCCTGGTACACCGCCCAGCCGGAGGTGCCGAGGACGGCCAGGAGCACCCAGAACACCGGGCTGATCCGGCGGTCCTCGCTGCGGGAGCGCGGCGTGGCGGCGAAGGTCATGGTGTGGGTGCTCCGTGGGCAGAGGGAACGGGAAGGACCGGCAGGGACCGATCATGCCGGGCGGGCCGGTGGCCGGACAAGCCGCCTCCGGTGAACGTCCGAGGGCCCGGGGTCGGTTCCGCCGGGGCGCCGGGCCCTGCACAATTGTGCGGCCCTTCCCCCGCCGATCGACCAGAATGGTCCGGTGCACTACGGCATCCTCGGAACCACGACGGCCCACCACGACGACGGCACCCCGGTACCGATCGGCGGCGCCCGGCTACGGGCCCTGCTCGCGGCCCTGGCCCTCCGGCAGGGCCGGCCGGTGCCGGCCGACCTGCTGGTGGACGAGGTGTGGGAGGCCGAGCCGCCCCAGGACTCCTCCGCCGCGCTCCAGACCCTGGTCGGCCGGCTGCGCCGCACCATCGGCCGGGACGAGGTCGGCTCCGGCCCGGCCGGGTACTGGCTGACCGGTCCGGCCACCGACCTCGCCGACTTCCAGCGGCTGACCGGCGAGGGCCGCCGCGCCCTGGACACCGGGGACCACGCGCTCGCCGCCGAGCGGCTGGGCGCCGCCCTGGCGCTGTGGCGCGGCCCCGCGCTGGCCGACCTGCCGGACCGCACCGGCCCGGCCGTCCGGCTGGAGGCCCAGCGCGAGGAGGCCCGCCGCCACCGGATCACCGCCGACCTCGGCCTCGGCCGCGCCGCCGACCTGGTCGCCGAGCTGGCCGAGCTGTGCGAACGGCAGCCGCTGGACGAGTCGTTGCAGCTGCTGATGATCCGGGCGCTGCACGAGAGCGGACGGACGGCCGAGGCGCTGCGCCACTACGAGCGGACCAGGCGGGCCCTGGCCGAGGAGCTCGGCGCCGACCCGGGCCGCGGACTCCAGTCCCTGTACGCCGAGTTGCTCGCCCCGGAGGCGCCGGAGCCGGTCCACGCCGCGCCCGCGCCCGCGCCCGCACCCGCCGCTCCCCAACTCCCGCGCGCCGTCGGCAACCTGCGCGGCCGGCTGACCAGCTTCGTCGGCCGCGAGGACGATCTCGCCGCGCTGCGCGGGATGCTGACGGACCGTCGGCTGGTGACGCTGACCGGCCCCGGCGGCTCCGGCAAGACCAGCCTCTCGACCGAGGCCGGGCGCGCCGAACAGGCCGCCGGGGGCTGGCCGGGCGGCGTCTGGGTGGCCGAACTCGCCCCGCTGGAGAGCCCGGACGCGGTGCCCGCCGCCGTGGTCTCCGCGCTCGGCCTGCGCGAGATCGTGCTGCACAGCACCAGCATGGTCGCCGAGGTGATCGAGAAGCGGGCCGAGGACCCGGTGCGCCGGCTGGTCGAGCACTGCGGCCACCGCCGGATGCTGCTCGTCCTGGACAACTGCGAGCACCTGATCCAGGCCGCCGCCGACCTCGCCGACGTCCTGCTCGCCGAGTGCCCCGGGTTGACGGTGCTCGCCACCAGCCGCGAGCCGCTGGGCGTGCCCGGGGAGACGGTGCTGCCGGTCGAGCCGCTGCCCGACCCGGTCGCGCTGCGGCTGTTCGTCGAGCGCGCCGCCGCCGCCCGCCCCGGTTTCGACCCGCAGGGCGACCCGGAGGCCTGCGCCGAGATCTGCCGCCGGCTGGACGGGCTGCCGCTGGCCATCGAACTGGCCGCGGCCCGGCTGCGGGTGATGACGGCGCGCCAGATAGCCGACCGGCTGGACGGCCGGTTCGCGCTGCTCACCGCGGGCAGCCGCACCCTGCTGCCGCGCCAGCAGACGCTGCGCGCGGTGGTCGACTGGAGCTGGGACCTGCTGGGCAAGCGGGAGCGGGCGGTGCTGCGCCGGCTCTCGGTGTTCGCGGGCGGCTGGCAGCTGGAGGACGCCGAGGCGGTCTGCGCCGACGGCGTCGAGGTGGCCCCCGGCGAGGTCGCCGACCTGCTGCTGTCGCTGGTCGACAAGTCCCTGCTGGTGGCCGACCTGGACGGGGCCAGCCTGCCGCGCTACCGGATGCTGGAGACCATCCACGAGTACGCGACCGAGCGCCTCGCCGGGTCCGCCGCCGAGCGCGCCGCCACCGAGGCCCGCCACCTGGCGCACTTCCGCACCCTGCTCGCCGCCGCCGACGCGGAGATCCACGGCCCCCGGCAGCTGCACTGGCTGACGGTGCTGGAGCGCGAGCAGGACAACGTCCGGACGGCGCTGCGCCGCGCGATCGACCTGCGGGACGAGGAGCAGGCGCTGCTCCTCGCCATCGGCATGAGCTGGTACTGGTCGCTGCGCGGCTACAGCATGGAGGCGCGCACCTGGTACACCGCGATCGCCGCGCTCGGCCCGGACCCGTTCGGCCCGGACGCCCCGCGGGCGGTGCCGCTGGAGCGCGGCGTGCTGGCGTACGACCTGCCGCTGCCGACGGCGGTGGTCGAGGAGGCCCGCCGGCTGCTGGCGATGTTCCGGCTGATCGGGCTGTTCGAGGGCAACCTGGACGTCCTCGGGGACCCGGAGGCGATCGAGGTCGCCCAGCGGCTGATGGACGCCTACACCCCGGACCTGCCGCAGTCCTACCGCTTCCCTGCGCTGATGCGGGTGTTCGGCGCCTTCCTGGCCGGCCGCCTGGACATGATGAAGGACCTGATGGACGACGCCGTCCAGGGCTGCGAGCAGTACGGCGGGCCGAGCGACCTGGCGTTCATCCTGCAGGTCCGGGCCAGGATGATGAACGACTGGCCGAGCGGCGCCGAGCAGAGCATCGAGGACGGCGCCCGCTCGCTGGAGCTGTACGAGCAGTCGGGCGACCTCTGGGGGATCTCCCAGGCGCTGTCCGCGCACGGCGAGTCGCTGGCCAACCGGGGCGAGGCCGCGGCCGCCGCCGAGGCGTACGCGCGGGCGATCGAGCTGATCGAGGAGCTGGGGGCGCCGCAGGAGGTGCCGATCCTGCGGGTGAACCTGGGCACCGCCCTGCTGGAGCAGGACATGGAGCACGGCGAGCGGGTCGTCCGCGAGGCGCTGGCCTCCATCGACACGCCGGGCCTCAACCAGGCCACCACCGGGGCGCTGATGTTCGGCCACCTGACGCTCTGCGGCATCCACGCCCACCGCGGCGAGTTCGCGCAGGCGCTGGCCGAGCTGGACGAGCTGGACATAGTCCGGGTCGGCGGCTTCGCGCCGAGCCTGGTGACCGGGATGCTGATGAGCGCCCGCGGCTGGATCACCGCCCGGGCCGGGGACCCGGAGGCGGGGCTCGACCTGTTGCGCGCCGGCTGGCGGCAGCTGCGGGCGGTGACGGCCGCGAGCGGCTTCGCCGAGCACATGACGGTCATGGTGGTGCCCGCGGTGACGGCGGTGCTGGGCAGCTTCGCCCAGCGCGACGGGGACCTCGGGCGGGCCCGGGCGGCGGCCGTGCTGGCCGGCGCCCACGGCGGGCTGAACGGCCCGAAGGGCGGCTACCTGGACCGGGTCGAGCGGGCGCGTTCGGAGGCGGCCCTGCGGGAGTCGCTGGGGGACGCGGGGTACGAGGAGGCCCGGGCGGGCGGGGTCGGGATGACCCAGGAGCAGGTCTTCGAGCTGCTGGAGGGGCTGCTCGGCTAGCCACGGCGTGGTCGGGCCCGGGCGGTCGGATCCCGTACAGCCGGTGCCCGTACGGCCGGTGCCCGTCCCCTGGTCACCGGCCGCACGGGCCCGTACGGCGGCCGGCGCCTGTCCGGGGCGGCCGGCCGTCCTGCCCGGCGGCCTTCCCCGGCGAGGGCCGGGGGAGCCGACGGTGGTCATGGCGGTCAGGTCCGCTTGCGGAACCGGGCGACCGCCAGCGGGGCGAAGACGGCGGTGACGGCGGCCGACCAGATCAGCACGATCATCACCGGGTGGGCCACCGGACCCGTGCCGTTGAGCAGGGAGCGGGAGGCGTCGGCCAGCGCCGAGAGCGGGTTGACCTTGGTGAAGGACTGCAGCCAGCCCGGCATGGTGTCGGTCCGGGCGAAGATCGAGCTGCCGAACTGCATCGGCATCAGGACCAGCATGGCCACGCCCTGGACGGCCTGGGCGCTGCGCAGGGCCATGCCCAGCAGCATCGAGATCCAGACGATCGACATGCCGAACAGCAGGGCCAGGCCGATCGTGGCCAGCACCTCCAGCGGTCCGGTCTTCACCTCGAAGCCGATGCACATCGCGAAGCCGATCAGGATCGCGAAGGAGAGCAGCCCGCGGAGGGTCTCGGCGACGATCTTGGACAGCAGGACGGAGGCCCGGCCGATCGGCAGCGTGCGGAAGCGGTCCATCACGCCGCTCTGGAAGTCGCTGTTGAGGCCGGTGCCGACGGCCATCGCGAGGGTGAGGCCGGTCTGCCCGAGCAGGCCGGGGATCAGGTACTGCTTGTAGGTGTCCTGGTCGCCGGCCATCGCGCCGCCGAAGACGTAGACGAACAGCACGGTGAAGATGACGGGCATCAGCACGGCGTCGAACATCGACTCCGGGTCGGCCTTGATCCGCATCAGGTTGCGCCGGGTCAGCGCGCCGACGTGGCGCAGGGTGCCGGTCAGGCCGATCCGGGAGTCCTCCGCCGGGGGCCGGGTGTCCCGGGCCCGGGAGGGGGTGAGCGTGGCGGTGGTCATGCGACGGGCTCCTTGGCGAGGCTGGGGGCGGGCACGGCGGCGGACGCGGGCTTGCCGGTGATGGCGAGGAAGACCTCGTCCAGGCTGGGCACCTTGGTGTCGATGCCGGCGATGGCGAAGCCGCGGCTGCCGAGTACGCCGATCACCGCGGTCAGCTGCTCCTCGCCGGTGATCGGCACCGCGAGCAGCCCGGTGTCGGTGGAGACGGTGGCGTTGAGGATGCCGCTCTCGTGCAGGCAGCGGGCCATCTCGGGCAGCTCGGCCGGGTGGGCCGGGCGGACCTGGAGGGTCTGGCCGCCGACCTTGGCCTTGAGCTCGGAGACGGCGCCGTTGGCGATCACCCGGCCGCGGTCGATGACGGTCAGCTCGTTCGCGAGCTGCTCCGCCTCCTCCATGTACTGGGTGGTCAGCAGCACGGTGCTGCCCTCGGCGACCATCCGCTGCACCTCGTCCCAGACCTCGTTGCGGGTGCGCGGGTCCAGGCCGGTGGTGGGCTCGTCCAGGTAGAGCACCCGGGGGCGGCCCATCATGCTGGCGGCCAGGTCGAGGCGGCGGCGCATGCCGCCGGAGTAGGTCTTGGCGGTCCGCTTGGCGGCCTCGGTGAGCGAGAAGCGCTCCAGCAGCTCGGCGGCCCGGGCCCTGGCCTCCCGGCGCGGGAGGTCCAGCAGCCGGCCGATGAGGTAGAGGTTCTCGTACCCGGAGAGCAGCTCGTCCACGGAGGCGTACTGGCCGGTGAGGCCGATCGTGCGGCGCAGCTGCTTGGGCTGGCGCAGCACGTCGTAGCCGCCGACGTACGCGGTGCCGGCGTCCGGCTTGATCAGGGTGGAGAGGACGCGCACCAGGGTGGTCTTGCCCGCGCCGTTGGGGCCGAGCAGGGCGAGCACGGTGCCCTCCCGGACGGTCAGGTCGACCCCGTCGAGGGCCTTCGTCTCGCCGTAGTGCTTGACGATGCCCCGCACCTCCACGGCGTTCCCGGAAGTGGTTCCCCGGTCGTTCGGGGCTGTCGCGATTCGTGTCATGCCCCCAGGCTGTCCGCCCGGACTGTCAGCTCCCTGTCGGCTGGTGCGGTGCGCTGTCGGTTCGCTGTCACGCCGCTGTCAGCGGCCGCCGCGGGGCCGGGAACGGCAGCGGCCCCGCTCCCGGCGGGGGAGCGGGGCCGCCGGCGGCGGTCCTTACGTGAAGCTGTGCTCGGCCGCGGGGAAGGCACCGGTGCGGACGTCCTGGGCGTAGGCGCGGGCGGCGTCGCCGAGGACGGTGCGCAGGTCGGCGTACTGCTTGACGAACTTGGGCACCCGGCCGGCCGTCATGCCGGCCATGTCGGTCCAGACCAGCACCTGGGCGTCGGTGTCCGGGCCGCCGCCGATGCCGACGGTCGGGATCGCCAGCTGCTCGGTGACCTGGGCGGCCAGCTCGGCCGGGACGGCCTCCAGCACGACCGCGAAGGCGCCGGACTGCTGGACGGCCTTGGCGTCGCGGAGCAGCTGGTGGGCCGCCTCGTCGCCGCGGCCCTGGACCGGGTAGCCGCCGAGGGCGTGCACGGACTGCGGGGTGAGGCCGATGTGGGCCATCACCGGGACGCCGGCCTCGACCAGCAGCTCGATCGAGCGGGCGCTGCGCTCCCCGCCCTCCAGCTTGACCGCGCCGACCCCGGCCTCCTTCATCAGCCGGGCCGCGTTGTGCATGGCCTGGGCGGGGGACTCCTGGTAGGAGCCGAACGGCAGGTCGGCGACGATCATGGACCGCTTGGTGCCGCGGACGACGGCGGCGGAGAGCATCACCATCTGATCCATGGTCACCGGGACGGTGGTCTCGTAGCCGAGGTGGCAGTTGCCCGCCGAGTCGCCGACCAGCAGCACCGGGATGCCGGCCTCGTCGAACACGCCCGCGGTGAGGGCGTCGTAGGCGGTCAGCATCGACCACTTCTCGCCGCGCTGCTTGGCGGCGGCGAGGTCGCGGACGGTGACCCGGCGGTTGGTGACCCCGCCGTAGAGGGTGGTGGTCGACGCCTGGTTCTGGGCAGGCGAAGGCGTAGAAGCGTTCATCGAACGGACTCCTGAAGGGTTGTCGTCTCGTGGCGCCGTACGGCGTCCCCGGATCACCTCCATGCTTGCACGCCCCGGCTCCGGCGCAAAGAGGGGTGCGTTCGTCCCGGTGCGATCCACGCCACACCGGGCGCGATCCGCGCCGCACCGGGTGCGCGGGCGCCCCGCGCCGGGGTGCGCGGGAGGCCCCCGAATTTGCCTGCTCTTTACGAAACGGGTTCGTCTCGTATCGTATCGGCCGCTAGTCTGGTGCGGGGGGTTACGAGACGCATTCGGCTCGGAATTGCCCGCCAGTGCCACACCACCACGGACGGGAACACCCATGACCACCGCAGCCGCGCCACCCCGCGTGCCGGAAGCCATCCACCGTCGGCGCTGGGCGATCCTCGGCACCCTGCTGCTCGCCCTGCTCGTCGTCGTGCTCGACAACTCGATCCTCAACGTCGCGATGAAGACCATCGCGACCCCCGCGCCGGTCGGCCTCGGGGCCACCCAGAGCGACCTGGAATGGTCGATCAACTCCTACACCCTGGTCTTCGCCGGCCTGCTGTTCACCTCCGGCCTGCTCGGCGACCGGTTCGGCCGCAAGCGCGCGCTGCTGGCCGGCATGGTGGTCTTCGGGATCGCCTCGCTGCTGTCCGCGCTGGCCGCCTCGCCCGGTGAACTCATCGGCTACCGCGCCCTGATGGGCGTCGGCGGCGCGCTCGCGATGCCCGCCACGCTGGCGATCATCATGAACGTCTTCGAGCGCTCCGAGCAGCCCAAGGCGATCGGGATCTGGGCCGGCGCGGTCGGCCTGGCCATCGCCATCGGCCCGATCACCGGCGGCCTGCTGATCGAGCACTTCTGGTGGGGCTCGGTCTTCCTGGTCAACGTCCCGATCGTGGTCGTCGCGGTGATAGCGATGGTGATCCTGGTCCCCGAGTCCAAGGACCCCAACCCGGGCCGGATGGACCCGATCGGCGTACTGCTGTCGATCATCGGCCTGGTCGCGCTGATCTACGGCATCATCAAGGGCGGCGAGCTGGCCGACTTCACCGCGGCCGGGGCCTGGGTGCCGACCCTGGTCGGCGTCGTCGCGCTGGTCGCCTTCGTCTGGTACGAGCGCCGCACCGCGTTCCCCGCGCTGGACGTCACCTGGTTCCGCAACCGGGTGTTCAGCGCCTCCGTGGTGGTCGTCGGCGTGATCTTCTTCGCGCTGATGGGCGTCTCCTTCTTCGGCGTCTTCTACATCCAGAGCGTGCGCGGCTACAGCGCCCTCCAGGCCGGTGTGCTGATGCTGCCGCTGGCCGCCGCCCAGCTGGTGTTCGCGCCGCGGGCCCGGCTGGTGGTCGACCGCCTCGGCGTCGCCGCCACCGCCGCCGGCGGCATGCTGCTGGTCGCGCTCGGCTTCGTCGGCTACGTCGTGCTGACCGCCACCACCCCGATCTGGGTGCTGGTCCTGCTCGGCCTGGTGATGGGCGCCGGCATGGCGCACGTCATGCCGCCGGTCACCGTCGCGATCATGGCCTCGCTGCCCCGCGAGAAGGCCGGCGCCGGCTCGGCCGTCAACAACACCTTCCGCCAGGTCGGCGGCTCGCTCGGGGTCGCCGTGCTCGGCGCGGTGCTCTCCACCGTCTACCGCGACGGGATGGCCGACACCCTGACCCACCTGCCCGAGGGACTGCGCGACAAGGCCGGCGAGTCGCTGGAGGCCACCCTGGCCATCGCCGGCCGCATCCCCGGCGGCGAGGCGCTGGTCGCCCCGGCGAACGACTCCTTCATCCACGCCATGCACGTGGTCGCCTCGCTCTCGGTGGGCGTCTCGGTGATCGGCGCCGTCGTCGCCTGGTTCCTGCTGCCGGGCCGCTCGGCCGCCCCCGCGGGACCGGCCGGGCCGGCCCCCGAGCAGCGCGGCCAGGAGCGGGAGTCCGCGGCCGCGGACGCCTGACCGGCGGCCGGCCGTACCGCGACTGAGTGACAATGGCCCTGTCACCCGGGTACGCCCGGGTGGCGGGGCCTCGGTCCCGGCAGGCCCCCTGCCGAGGGCCCACCGGAGGACACCCCACGGCGCCAGGGCGACCGGGGAGGACGAGGGAGAGACAGCGGGGATGAAGACGGACACGCCGACCGCCGGCACCGGGCAGCACTGCGCGGAGGTACGCCGTGGCCGGCCCCGCAGCGAGGCCGCCGAGCAGGCCATCTTCGGGGCCGTCGAGGACCTGATGGCCGGCGGCACCGCGCTGTCCGAGCTCACCATCGAGGGCATCGCCGCCGCCGCCGGCGTCGGCAAGGCCACCATCTACCGGCGCTGGCCCAACAAGGAGGCCCTGCTGGTCGACGTGGTCAGCCGACTGGAGGAGCCGCTGCCGGAGCCCACCGGCGCCGGCGCCCGGGCCGACCTGATCGCCCTGGTGGACCACGTCCGCCGGCGCGGCCTGGCCAAGCGCACCCGCTGGGTGCTCAAGGCCGCCCTCGGCCAGATGCAGACCCTGCCCGAGCTGTACACCGCCTACCGGGAACGGGTGATCAAGCCCCGCCGGGAGGTCGGGCTCGGCCTGATCCGCCGGGCCGTCGCCGAGGGCGTGATCCGCGACGACCTCGACCTGGAACTGCTCAACGACCTGCTGATGGGGCCGATCCTCTACCGCAGCATCCTGTGGGACGACTCCGACCTGGAGGACCCGGACCTGGCCCGCAAGCTGGTCGACTCCATGCTCGAAGGCCTGGCACCCCGCTGACCCGGCCGGACGGCGCCCCGGACGCGGCCTCGCCCGCCGGACCGGACGCGGCCGCGCCCGCCGAACCGGACGTGGCCTCGCTCACCAAACCGGGCCACGCCGGAACCCGCTCAGCGGGCCCGACGTCTGTCCCGGCATAGGCTGAGCCGGGTATCCGATCAAACCGGCACCGGTCCGGTCGTGCCCGCACCTTCGACGGTCCGGGTACCGGAACGGCGGCGGCACGAGCGAACGGGAGCCACTTCATGGCGCAGGCGGACAGGACCGAACGGATCGCGGCCCCAGGGGGCGGCGCCGACGGCCCGGCCCCCGCGTCGCGTCGAGGCGGCTTCCTCGGCCTGCGCCACTGGGGCCGGGACGCCCGCGGCAGCACCACCTGGCGGCGCGGCCTGGTGGTCGCCGCGCTGGCCGTGCTCACCGCCGCGCTGATCGCCCTGCACGCCGAGGTCCCCAACAGCGCCGGCAACCTCGGCAGCCTGCTGGAGACCTTCCTGCCCTGGCTGGGCCTGGCCGTCCCGGTGCTGCTGGTGCCCGCGCTGCTGCGCCGCTCCGCCACCGCGCTGATCGCCCTGCTGCTGCCCGTCGTGCTCTGGGCCAACCTGTTCGGCGGCCTGCTGAGCGACAAGAGCGGCGGCAAGGGCGACTGGATGGTGGTCAGCCACAACGTCGCCGCCGCCAACACCGACGTGCCGGGCACCGTCCGCACCCTGGTGGACTCCGGCGCCCAGATCGTCGCCCTGCAGGAGCTGGCCGGCAAGCAGCTGCGCTCGTACGAGACCGGGCTCGCCGCCGCCTACCCGCACCACACCGTGGAGGGCACCGTCGGGCTCTGGTCGAAGTACCCGATCGGCGACGTCACCCCGGTGGACCTGAAGATCGGCTGGACCAGGGCCTTCCGGGCCGAGGTCACCACCCCGCAGGGCCCGGTCGCGGTGTACGTCGCGCACCTGCCCTCGGTGCGGCTGAAGGCCGAGGGCGGCTTCACCGTCAACCAGCGGGACGTCAGCGCGCAGGCGCTCGGCGACGCGATCCAGGCCGAGCCGCTGAAGAAGGTCCTGCTGCTCGGCGACCTCAACGGCACCATGAACGACCGCAGCCTGGCGCCGGTCACCTCGCAGATGCGCTCGGCCCAGGGCGCCGCCGGGGACGGCTTCGGCTTCAGCTGGCCGGCCGCCTTCCCGATGGCCCGGATCGACCAGATCATGAGCAAGGGCGGGCTGAAGCCGGTGGACTCCCGCACCCTGCCCCGGGACGGCAGCGACCACCTCCCGGTGGCCGCCACCTACCGGTACTCCTCCTGAGGGCCGGCCGGGTGAGCGCTGGCCGGGTGGGGGTCAGCCGCGGCGCCAGCGGTTGGTGATCGGCAGGCGGCGGTCCCGGCCGAAGTTCTTGGCCGAGATCTTCGGGCCCGGCGGGTACTGGCGCCGCTTGTACTCGGCGGTGTCGACCAGCCGGACCACCCGGTCCACCAGGGCCGGGTCGAAGCCGGCCGCCACGATCGCGTCCCGGCCCTCGTCGCCCTCGATGTAGCGGGCCAGCAGGCTGTCCAGCAGGTCGTAGTCGGGCAGCGAGTCGGTGTCCACCTGGTCCGGCCGCAGCTCGGCGGACGGCGGCTTGGTGATGGTGTGCTCCGGGATCGGCGGCACCTCGCCACGCCGCCCGGCCTCCTCGTTGCGCCAGCGCGCCAGCCGGAAGACCAGCGACTTGTAGACGTCCTTGACGGGCCCGTAGGCGCCCACCGAGTCGCCGTACAGGGTCGAGTAGCCGACCGCCAGCTCGCTCTTGTTGCCGGGCGCGAGCACCAGGTGCCCCTCCTGGTTGGAGATCGCCATCAGCAGGGTGCCGCGAAGCCGGGACTGGAGGTTCTCCTCGGCCAGGCCGGTCAGCTCGACGGCGCCCAGGTAGGCGTCGAACATCGGGGCGATGGAGACGGTCCGGAAGCGCAGCCCGGTCCGGCGGGCCAGCTCGGCCGCGTCGTCCCGGGAGTGCTGGGAGGAGTAGCGGCTGGGCATCGAGACGCAGTGCACGTTCGGCGCGCCGACGGCGTCCACCGCGATCGCGGCCACCAGTGCCGAGTCGATGCCGCCGGACAGGCCGATCAGCACGGAGTCGAAGCCGTTCTTGGCCACGTACGCCCGGGTGCCGGAGACCAGCGCGGCCCAGATCTCGGCCTCGTCGGACAGCCGCGGCGCCACCCCGGCGGTGAGCGGTCCGGCGGGCGCGGCCTGCGGCTCGCCGCCCAGCTCGGTACGGACCAGGTGCAGCCCGTCGCCGAGCAGCAGGCCGTCGGTGTCGTCGCCGGCGGCGGCCGGCAGGTCGAGGTCCAGCACCAGCAGGTGCTCCTCGAACTGCGGGGCGCGGGCCAGGACTTCACCGTCCGCGCCGACCACGATCGAGTCGCCGTCGAAGACCAGCTCGTCCTGGCCGCCGACCATGTTGACGTACGCCAGGGCGCAGCCCGCCTCGGCGGCCCGGCGCCGCACCAGCTCCAGCCGCTGGTCGTCCTTGTTCCGCTCGTACGGGGAGCCGTTGACCACCAGGAGCAGCCCGGCGCCGGCCTCGCGGGCGGCGGTGACCCGGCCGCCGTCCTGCCAGATGTCCTCGCAGATCGCCAGCGCGACGTCCACCCCGTGCAGCCGCAGCACCGGCAGCTGGTCGCCCGGGACGAACCAGCGGAACTCGTCGAACACGCCGTAGTTGGGCAGGTGGTGCTTGGCGAAGCGGGTCACCACCTCGCCCCGGTGCAGCACGGCGGCGCAGTTCTGCGGGGAGCCGGCCGGGCGGTTGAAGCGCGGCGAGGCGTGCTCGGAGCGCCCGAGGTAGCCGACCACCACCGGGACCCCGCCCAGCCCCTCCGCCGCCAGCCGGGCGGCTAGGGCGACCAGCGCGGCGCGGGAGGCCTCGACGAAGGAGTGGCGCAGGGCGAGGTCCTCCACCGGGTACCCGGTGAGGGCCATCTCGGGGAAGGCGACCAGCTGCGCGCCGGCCTCCACGGCCTGCTTGGTCCGGCGCACCACCTCGTCGCCGTTGCGGGCGAGGTCGCCGACCCAGGGGTCGGTCTGGCACAGGGCGAGACGGAGATTGGGCATGCCCCGAGTGTAATCGTCTAACTGACGCGATGTCCTGGGCAGGGGTCGGCGGCGGGGGTCGGCACTGCCGGGCCGGGCGGGGATCGGCCATGATGGGGGCAACCGCTTTACGAGGTCTTTCCACGGCCTCCGGGGCGTAACACGAGCGTAAAGAGCAGAGGTGAGACTGTCCCCATGGGCAAGCAGCAGCAGTTCGTGCTTCGGACGCTCGAAGAGCGTGACATCCGGTTCGTCCGGCTGTGGTTCACCGACGTGCTCGGCTTCCTGAAGTCGGTCGCGGTGGCGCCGGCCGAGCTGGAGCAGGCCTTCGAGGAGGGCATCGGGTTCGACGGCTCGGCGATCGAGGGGTTCGCCCGGGTGTACGAGTCCGACATGATCGCCAAGCCGGATCCGACCACCTTCCAGATCCTGCCGTGGCGCTCGGAGACCCCGGGCACCGCCCGGATGTTCTGCGACATCCTGATGCCGGACGGCTCGCCCTCCTTCGCCGACCCCCGGTTCGTGCTCAAGCGCACCCTGGAGAAGGCCTCCGAGCAGGGCTTCACCTTCTACACACACCCGGAGATCGAGTTCTTCCTGCTGAAGAACCTGCCCGGCGACGGCACCCCGCCGATCCCCGCCGACCAGTCCGGCTACTTCGACCACACCCCGCGCGGGGTGGGCCACGACTTCCGCCGCCAGGCGATCACCATGCTGGAGTCGATGGGCATCTCGGTCGAGTTCTCGCACCACGAGGGCGCCCCCGGCCAGCAGGAGATCGACCTGCGCTACGCCGACGCGCTCTCCACCGCCGACAACATCATGACCTTCCGGCTGGTCATGAAGGAGGTCGCGCTGGAGCAGGGCGTGCACGCGAGCTTCATGCCCAAGCCGTTCTCCGAGCACCCCGGCAGCGGCATGCACACCCACGTCTCGCTGTTCGAGGGCGACCGCAACGCCTTCCACGAGTCCGGTGCCGAGTACCAGCTCTCCAAGGTCGGCCGGTCCTTCATCGCCGGGCTGCTGAAGCACGCCGCCGAGACGGCCGCCGTCACCAACCAGTGGGTGAACTCCTACAAGCGGATCTGGGGCGGCTCCCAGCGCACCGCCGGGGCCGGCGGCGAGGCGCCCTCGTACATCTGCTGGGGCCACAACAACCGCTCGGCGCTGATCCGGGTGCCGATGTACAAGCCGGGCAAGCAGGGCTCCACCCGGATCGAGGTCCGCTCCCTGGACACCGGCTGCAACCCGTACCTCGCCTACGCCGTCACCCTCGCGGCCGGCCTGAAGGGCATCGAGGAGGGCTACGAGCTCCCGCCCGGCGCCGACGACGACGTGTGGGCGCTGACCGACTCCGAGCGCCGCGCCCTCGGCATCCAGCCGATGCCGCAGAACCTCGGCGAGGCCATCGACCTGATGCAGCGCAGCGAGCTCGTCGCCGAGACCCTCGGCGAGCACGTCTTCGACTTCTTCCTGCGCAACAAGCACAAGGAGTGGGAGGAGTACCGCTCCGAGGTCACCCCGTTCGAGCTGCGGAAGAACCTCCAGGTGCTGTGAGCGGCTGACGGCCGCTCAAACCGTTTCCGGCCCGCTGTCGCCCGAAGGGACGACGGCGGGCCGTCCTATGGAGTGGATCTGCGACGGATCGCCGGTCGCGGTGGCGGAATGTGAAGCTTGTATGACCGGGTGTCATGGTCCGATGGGGCCTGAATGTCCGTTTCATCCTGAAAGAGGATCACATGACCTCCTCCGTCAGTCGCGCCGCCGCCACCCGACTGCTCGTCCGCCGGACCTGCGTCGTGGGTGCCGCCGTGGCCGCCGTCGCGGGCCAGCTGCTGGCCGTCCCGACCGTCGCCGACGCCCGCGGTTCGGGTACGGGCACCGGTGCGAACGCGGGTGCGCAGTACCCGCAGAACTCGCAGAACTCGCAGGCCCCACAGGGCGCGCAGAGCCCGCAGAACTCGCAGAGCTCGCAGCTCCCGCTGCACCCGAAGAACCCGCTGGAGCTGCTGCAGTCGTTGCAGTCGAAGAACCCGCTCCAGTCGTTCCAGGCGCTGCAGTCGCCGCAGCCGCACCGCCCGCAGCAGCGGGCCACCACGATCGCCGAGAACCAGCTGCCGTTCACCACCCGCTTCGAGGGCGACTTCCACGGCTCCATCACCCGGATCAGCAACTCGCTGATGACCTGCGACGAGACGAAGGCGCCGCTCGACCCGGAGCAGCCGTCCTGCGAGGACGCCCGCAAGGGCCTCGGCTCCCGGCCGATCAACAACAAGTACGAGATGAAGTACATCAACATCGACCCGGGCTCGGTCGGCCCGCTCGGCGACGGGATCTACTCCGCCAGCTCCGCCGACCTGGGCCTGATCGACGGCTCCCGGGTCAAGTACGCCCGGCTGTACTGGGGCGGCACCCGCGGCATCGACGACGTCGTGCTGCCGGAGAACCAGATCGACGAGGTGTACCTGAAGGTCCCGGGCGAGGGCCAGTACCGCAACATCGCCAACGACCAGCCCTCGATCGGCTACATCACCACCGACGTGGAGAGCAGCTACCAGGCCTCCGCCGACATCACCGACCTGGTCCGGCAGGCCGGCAACGGCACCTACACCGTCGCCAACATGGACTCGGTGGTGAAGCCGCACAGCTGGGGCGGCTGGACGATCGTGGTCGCGTACGAGAACGACTGCAAGCCGTACCGGCACATCCACCTGTGGGACGGCTTCCGGGTCGAGCTGCCGGACAGCCCGCCGCGCGAGTTCGACCTCACCGGGCTCCAGACCCCCGCCGCCGGCCCGGTCGCGGGCAAGCTCGGCTTCGTCGTCTACGACGGCGACCTCAAGTGGACCGGCGACACCCTCGCCATCAAGTCCACCAACGGCCCGCAGGCGCTCTTCTCGGACCTCAACCACGCCTCCAACGACGCGTTCAACTCCACCATCGAGGAGCTGACCCCGGCCGACCAGTTCATCCGCACCCCGTACAACCGCAACAACTTCGGCTACGACTCCAACCGTTGGGACATCTCGCCGTTCCTGCGCAACGGCGACACCGACATCAAGGTGCTGTTCGACACCGACAAGGACGGCTACGACCTGGGCGTCTTCTACGCCTACGTCAACCTGGACGGCTCCACCGAGGGCTGATCCGCCGAGGGCTGATCCACCGTCCGGCCACGGCGCCGCTGCCGCACCACCCGCACCGCGCGGGGCGGCAGCGGCGCCGCCGCGTCCCGGCCCCGCGGGGCGCCGCGCAGCAGCCGCTCGTAGGGGCGCTCCACCCAGCGGTACAGGGCCCCCGCGGCCACCAGCGAGCCGCCCGCCAGCAGCAGCCAGACGCCGAGCGTCGCGGCCCCCGGCGCCGGGCGGCCCTGGACGGCCAGCCAGCAGCGGACGCCGATCTCGTGCACCAGGTACCAGGCGTACGACCACTCGCCGAGCCGTACGGCCGTCCGGCCCGCCAGCAGCCGGGGCGGGGCCCCGGCGGTGTCGCGCCGGGCGGCGGCCGCCAGCAGGGCGGCGAACAGCGGTGCGGACAGCAACTGGGAGGCGCTGTACGGGCCGTACCAGGAGGAGTCCGGGACGGCGGCGTGCCAGGGGACCAGCAGGACGTGGAAGAGCAACACGGCGGCGGCCGCCGGGAGGAGCCCCGGCCGCAGGAGGCGCGCCCGGGGGAGCACGCCGTGCCGCACGGCCAGGCCGGTGACCACGCCCAGGACGAACTGCGGGGTCCGGGCCGGCGGCAGGTAGTCCAGCAGCCAGCCGCGCACCGTCGGGTCGGCGGGCAGCACGGCGCCGGCCGCCCACAGCACCGGGCCGAGCACGGCGCACAGGGCCGCGAGCGGCAGCCAGGCGCGCCGGCGCGGGGCCAGCAGGCGCAGCAGCGGCGGGAACAGCAGGTAGAACCAGGCCTCGGCGCCCAGCGACCAGGAGGCCGGGTTGCCGCCGTACAGGGTGGGCAGCGCCCACGGGTGCACCAGCGCCAGCGACCAGAGCGCCGCCGCCACCGGCAGCACCGCGCCGATCGCCGCGTCCGCGCCCAGGGACAGCGCGGTGGTCAGCACGTGCAGCGGCCAGATCCGGGCGAACCGGCGGCGGGCGAAGACCCACGGCCGGGCGGGCGAGGCCCCGTACGTCCAGGCCAGCACGAAACCGGAGAGCACGAAGAAGAACGTCACGCCCGAACGGCCGTACCAGGCGAGCGGGCTGAGCAGCGGCAGCTCGCCCACCTTGCGGGAGAGGTGGTAGAGCACCACCAGCAGGGCGGCCCAGAAGCGCAGCCCGGTGAGCGAGGGCAGGCGGCTGGGGCCGGTCGTGGGCATCGGCGCTCCGGGGGCGGGGGACGGGGGCGGGGGACGGGGGCGGCGCCCGGGTGAACGAGCACGGCGGGGCCGAGGTCACGCCGACGGCGGCGGGCGGTCGCGTCCGGCGACCGGGTGCCGGGGCGCGTAACCTGCTAGGGCCCGGACGGACCTGCCAGGCCCGGACGGGCCCCTGGGCGGACGGATGGAGGGGCCGATGGCGGTGGAGGAGCAGCGGGCCGGGAGCCGGGTCAGTCGGCCGGAGAACCGGCTGGTCCGGCGCGGGTTCACCGACCCGGCGCGGGCGGTGCGGCTGTTGGAGGGCCCCGGGCTGGAGGGCCTGGCCGACGACCCCGTGCTGCTGGACGCGCTCGGCGCCACCGCCGACCCCGACCTCGCGCTGCTCGGCCTGTCCCGGCTGCTGGAGGCCGCCGACGAGGCCGACCGGCACACCCTGCGCGACACCCTCACCACCTCCAAGCCGCTGCGCGACCGGCTGCTCGGCGTGCTCGGCGTCTCCACCGCGCTCGGCGACCACCTGGCCCGGCACCCGCACGACTGGCACGTGCTGGTCACCTTCGAACTGCGCGACATGCACCCCGGCCCGGAGGACTTCCGCCGCTCCCTCGCCGAGGGCGTCCGGGACGACACCCTCGGCCCCGCGAACGCGCTGCGCGTCGCCTACCGCCGCTGCCTGCTCGCCATCGCCGCCCGCGACCTCACCGGCACCACCGACCTCGCGCAGACCGCCGCCGAACTCGCCGACCTGGCCGGCGCCACCCTCCAGACCGCCCTGGACCTCGCCGCCGAGCAGGACCCGGAGGCGGCCGCGGCCTGCCGGCTCGCCGTGATCGGCATGGGCAAGTGCGGCGGCCGCGAGCTCAACTACGTCTCGGACGTGGACGTGGTCTTCGTCGCCGAGCCGCGCGAGGGCGTGGACGAGCACGAGGCGCTCAAGGCCGCCACCCGGCTGGCCGCCGCCCTCACCCGGCTGTGCGCGGACACCACCGGCGAGGGCACCATCTGGCCGGTGGACGCCAACCTGCGCCCCGAGGGCCGCAACGGCCCGCTGGTGCGCACCCTGGCCAGCCACCTCGCCTACTACCAGCGCTGGGCCAAGACCTGGGAGTTCCAGGCGCTGCTCAAGGCCCGCCCGGTCGCCGGGGACGCGGAGCTCGGCGCCGCGTACGTGGCGGCGCTCGCCCCGATGGTCTGGCAGGCCGCCGCCCGGGAGAACTTCGTCGCCGACGTGCAGCAGATGCGCCGCCGGGTGATCGACTCCATCCCGGCCACCGAGCTGGACCGCCAGCTCAAGCTCGGCCCGGGCGGGCTGCGCGACGTCGAGTTCTCCGTCCAGCTGCTCCAACTGGTGCACGGCCGCACCGACCCGGCGCTGCGCAGCGGCAACACCCTGGAGGCGCTGGCCGCGCTCTCCCGGGGCGGCTACGTCGGCCGGGCGGACGCCGCCTCGCTGGACGCCGCGTACCGCTTCCTGCGCTCACTGGAGCACCGCATCCAGCTGTACCGGCTGCGCCGCACCCACCTGATGCCCACCGGGGCCGAGGACCTGCGCCGGCTGGCCCGCTCACTGGCGGCGCTGATCAACGACGACACCCGCGCCGACCCGGTGGCCGCGCTGCAGCGCGAGTGGAAGCGGCACGCGATGGAGGTCCGGCGGCTGCACGAGAAGCTGTTCTACCGGCCGCTGCTCGACGCCGTCGCCGAACTTCCGCCGGGCGCCACCGGGCTCAGCCCGGAGGCGGCACGGGCCCGGCTGGAGGCGCTGGGCTACGCGGACCCGGCCGCCGCGCTGCGGCACCTCAGCGCGCTCGCCTCCGGGGTGAGCCGCAAGGCGGCGATCCAGCGCACCCTGCTGCCGGTGCTGCTCGGCTGGTTCGCCGAGTCCGCAGACCCGGACGCCGGGCTGCTCAACTTCCGCCAGGTCTCCGACGCGCTCGGCCGCACCCCCTGGTACCTGCGGCTGCTGCGCGACGAGAGCGCCGCCGCCGAACAGCTGGCCCGGGTGCTGTCGGCCGGCCGGCTCGCCCCCGACCTGCTGCTGCGCGCCCCCGAGGCGGTGGCCATGCTGGGCGACCCGCACGGCCTGGAACCGCGCGGCCGGGCGGCGCTGCAGTCGGAGATACTGGCCGCCGTCGGCCGGGCCGGGTCCACCCACGCCGCGGTGGCCGCCGCCCGCTCGGTGCGCCGCCGAGAGCTGTTCCGCACCGCCGCCGCGGACGTGCTCGGGCGGCTCGGGGAGGACCCGGCCGAGGCGCTGGACACCGCCGGGGAGGCGCTCACCGCGCTCAACGCCGCCACCCTGGGCGGCGCGCTGCGCGCCTGCGTGGCCGGCTGGGAGGCCGAGCACGGGGACCTGCCGACCCGGATCGCGGTGATCGCGATGGGCCGCTTCGGCGGCCACGAACTGGGCTACGGCTCGGACGCGGACGTGCTCTTCGTCCACGAGCCGCTGCTCGGCTCGCTGGAGGAGGCGGCCGCCCGGGCCGCCCAGGCGGTCTGCCACGAGCTGCGCGCCCAGCTGGGCGCGCCGTCCACCGAGCCGCCGCTGCTGGTCGACGCCGACCTGCGGCCGGAGGGCCGCAGCGGCCCGCTGGTGCGCACCCTGGCCTCGTACGCGGCGTACTACCGGCGCTGGTCGCACGCCTGGGAGAGCCAGGCGCTGCTGCGGGCCGAACCGGTGGCCGGGGACGAGGAGCTGGGCGCGCGGTTCCGACAGCTGATCGACCCGCTGCGCTACCCCGGCGGCGGGGTGCCGGAGCGGGACCTGGTGGAGATCCGCCGGATCAAGGCGCGGATCGAGGCCGAGCGGCTGCCGCGCGGGGCCGACCCGACCACCCACACCAAGATCGGCCGGGGCGGGCTGGCGGACGTCGAGTGGACGGTGCAGCTGCTGCAGCTCCGGCACGGGTACGAGCTGCCGGCCCTGCGCACCACCCGGACCAGGGCGGCGCTGGCCGCGGCCGCGGAGGCCGGGCTGGTCGAGCCGGAGGACGCCGAGGTGCTGGACACGGCCTGGGTGCTGGCCTCCCGGGTGCGGGCGGCGGTGATGCTGGTGCGCGGGCGGCCCGGGGACAGCTTCCCGGGGGAGGCCCGGGAGCTGGCGGGGGTGGCCCGCTACCTCGGGTACGGCTCCGGGCACAGCGGCGAGCTGCTGGACGACTACCGGCGGACCACCCGGCGGGCCCGGGCGGTGGTGGACCGGCTGTTCTACGGCGCCGACTGACCGGGGCCGCGCACGGGGACGGCCCGCCCGGGGTACGCGAAAGGGGCCCCGGTCGGGGCCCCTTCGAAGACAGGCGCTAGCGGCGCGCGCTGCTGACCGCGGGCTCGCTCCACTGCTCCGGGACGGTGATCGGCCGGTCGGCCGGCGTCTCCCGGGCGGGCACCTTCGGCAGCCGGTAGACCCACTCGTGGTACATCCAGCGGGCGGTGAGGAAGCCCACCATCAGGCAGAGCTCGCCGCCGACGGCGTCCATCCAGAAGTGGTTGGCGGTGGAGACGATCACCAGCAGGGTGGCGGCCGGGTACATCAGGCCGAGCACCCTGACCCAGGTGCGGCGGGCCAGGAAGAAGATCGCCAGGCCGCACCACATCGACCAGCCGATGTGCATCGAGGGCATGGCCGCGTACTGGTTGGAGACGTGCGCGGCGGGCCCGGAGGCCATCGAGCCCCAGGTGCCGTGGACCTTCACGGTGTCGATGAAGCCGCCGTCGGTCATCAGCCGGGGCGGGGCCAGCGGGAAGAAGTAGAAGCCGACCAGCGCGATCCCGGTGGTCACGAACAGCACCGTGCGGGCCGCGACGTAGCGCCCGGGGTGGCTGCGGTAGAGCCAGACCAGCACGCCTATCGTGATCACGAAGTGCAGGGTCGCGTAGTAGTAGTTCATCCCCGTGATGAGCCACCCGACGCTGTCCACGGCGTGGTTGATCGAGCGCTCGACGGCGATGCCGAGGTGGTGCTCCAGGTCCCAGATCCAGCTCGCGTGCTTCTGGGCTATCGCTTCCTGTTCGGGAACCGCGTTGCGCACGATCGAGTAGACCCAGTAGCTGATCCCGATCAGCGCCAGCTCGAACCAGATCCGCGGCCTGGCCGGTGAGCGGCGCTGGGCGCTGATGCGGCTGCGCAGGGCGGCGGTACGGGACTGGGCGGCACGGGTGGCTCCATCGGGCAGGCGGCCGGGGACGGCCTTCGCTGCTTCGGAACCGCCACCGCTGGCCGCGTCGGCGCGCCGTACGTCGCCTCGCTGGATCTCGGTCGGTTCCCCCATGGACGGCAAGTCTGCCAGACCGCTCGTAGCCGTCTGCTCATCCTCTGGAAGTGGATTCTTCACCGGCTGTCCCCCTTGAGGGGTAGGGGCCGGCGCCCACCGGGGTAGGGGGTGCTCGGGGGTTGGGTGCATACCGGTGGGACGGACATACGTCCCATTGTCACGCGCGTCGCTCCAGGGGAGTAATCGGGGTGGTCGGAGACGGTCCTCCAGCTGGAACTTCCGGCGACGAAACGATTTCTGCATCTTGCTGAAACATATTGCAGGCCGCTAGCTTCCTGGGAAATCGATCGCCCCTTCCCCCTAAGGGAGCCCTCAGTGGCCGATGCCCCGCTCCGCCCCCGACGGAGCACTGCCGAACGAACCCCTGGCCGCCGCAGACCCCCGGGCCGCACGGCCGTCCTGCTGGCCGCGGCCCTGACCGCCGCCACCCTCGGCAGCGCCCCCGCGGCCCTCGCCGCCGCCCCGCCTGCCCCGCCCTCGGACGCCGCGCTGGCGGCCACCGCCGGGCGGCACGACCTCACCCGGGAGCAGTTCTACTTCGTCCTGCCCGACCGCTTCGCCAACGGCGACACCGCCAACGACGCCGGAGGCATCACCGGGGGGCGGCTGGAGAACGGCTTCGACCCCGCGGACAAGGGCTTCTACCACGGCGGCGACCTGGCCGGGCTGATCCAGCGGCTCGACTACGTCCAGGACCTCGGCACCACCGCGATCTGGCTGGCCCCGATCTTCAAGAACAAGCCGGTGCAGGGCAGCGGGGCCGACGCCTCGGCCGGGTACCACGGCTACTGGATCACCGACTTCACCCAGGTCGACCCGCACTTCGGCACCAACGAGCAGCTCAAGGAGCTGATAGCCAAGGCGCACGCCCGCGGCATCAAGGTCTTCTTCGACGTCATCACCAACCACACCGCCGACGTCATCGACTACGCCGAGAAGCAGTACGGCTACCGCTCCGCCGGCGCCTACCCGACGCTCGACGCGGACGGGAACCCGGTGGACGAGACCGCCGTCGCCGACGCGGGCGCCCCCTGGCCGCGGACCACCAAGGACTCCTTCCCCTACACCCCGGTCTTCCGCACCCCGGCCGACGCCGCGGCCAAGACCCCGTCCTGGCTCAACGACCCGGCGCTCTACCACAACCGGGGCGACTCGACCTTCGTCGGCGAGTCCGCCACCGAGGGCGACTTCAGCGGCCTGGACGACCTCGACACCCAGAACCCCAAGGTGGTGAAGGGCTTCGAGAAGGTCTACCAGCAGTGGGTCAAGGACGCCGGCGTGGACGGCTTCCGGATCGACACCGTCAAGCACGTCAACATGGCGTTCTGGCAGCAGTGGGCCCCCGCGCTCAAGGACTTCGCCGCCAAGCAGGGCAACAAGAAGTTCTTCATGTTCGGCGAGGTCTACTCCGGCGACCCGGCGGTCACCTCGCCGTACGTCACCAAGGGCAGGCTCCAGGCCACCCTGGACTTCCCGTTCCAGGGCGCGGCCCGCTCCTACGTCTCGCAGGGCGGCTCGGCGCGCGGCCTCGCCGACGTCTACGCCCAGGACTACCGCTACACCAGCGCCGACACCGACGCGTACGAGCTGCCCACCTTCCTCGGCAACCACGACATGGGCCGCTTCGGCTCCTTCCTGCTCGCCGACAACCCGGGCGCCGACGACGCCACCCTGCTCAGGAAGGACCGGCTCGGCAACGAGCTGCAGTTCCTCACCCGCGGCCAGCCCGTCGTCTACTACGGCGACGAGCAGGGCTTCACCGGCGCGGGCGGCGACAAGGACGCCCGGCAGGACCTGTTCGCCTCGAAGACGGCCTCCTACAACGGCGACCGGGTGCTCGGCGGCCCCTCCGGCCCGGCCGACCGGTACGGGCAGGGCGGCGAGCTCTACCAGGGCATCGCCGGACTGGCCAAGCTGCGCCGCGACAACCCGGCCCTGGCCGACGGCGCCCAGATCGAGCGGTACGCCGCCGACGGCGCCGGCGCGTACGCCTTCTCCCGGATCGACGCCGGGCAGCAGGTCGAGTACCTGGTCGCGGTCAACAACGCCGCCGAGGCGAAGACCGTCACCCTGGACACCTTCTCGGCGGGGATGGGCTTCGACCCGGTCTACCCGGCGGCGGGCGCCCGCGTCACCAGCGGCGCCGACCGCAAGGTGACGGTCACCGTGCCCGCGCTGTCCTCGCTCGTCCTCAAGGCGGGCGGCCGGCTCGCGCCGGTGGCCGCCGCGCCCCAGCTCTCGGTGCAGCCGCCCGCGGACGGCTCGACCGGGCTCGTCACGGTCGGCGCCACCACGGACGGCGGCTTCAACCGGGTGAGCTTCGCCGCCCAGATCGGCAACGGGCCCTGGCAGACCCTGGGCACCGCCGACAACGGCGGGTACAAGGTCACCCAGGACCTGGCCGCCGTCGCCCCCGGCACGGTGGTCCGCTACAAGGCCGTCGTCCGGGACTCCAGCGGCCACCTGCGCTCCGCCACCGCGAGCTTCACCACCGGCACCCCCGCGCCCAAGCCCGCGCCCACCGCCGGCTCCCGCCCGTACGCCGTCGTCCACTACAACCGTCCGGACGGCGACTACGACGGCTGGAACCTCTACGCCTGGGGCGACCTCGCCGACGGCGAGGCCACCCCGTGGCCGGCCGGGCACGCCTTCACCGGGCGGGACGCGTACGGCGCCTTCGCGTACGTGAAGCTCAAGCCCGGCGCCTCGGACGTCGGCTTCATCGTGGAGAAGGACGGCGTCAAGGACGTCGACGCCGACCGGCACCTCGACGTCGGCAGCACCGGCGAGGTGTGGCTCCGGCAGGGCGACCCGGCGGTGCGCACCGCCGACCCGGGGCCGCCGGCTGGGTCGACCGGTCCTGGCCAGCCGGCGAACACCGCCGTCATCCACTACAACCGGGCCGACGGCGACTACGACGGCTGGGGCCTGCACGACTGGACCGGCGCCGCCACCCCGACCGACTGGGGCAAGCCGCTGACCCCGGCCCGCCGCGACGCCTTCGGCGCCGTCTTCGAGGTGCCGCTCGCCCCCGGGGCGACCAGCCTCAGCTACATCCTGCACAAGGGCAACGACAAGGACCTGCCCGCCGACCAGTCGCTGGACCTCGCCGTCAACGGCAAGGAGGTCTGGGTGCTCGGCGGCCGCGAGGGCTACCTGCTGCCGCAGAACCCGGCCGCCTCCTCGCAGATCGACCTCACCGGCGCCAAGGCCCAGTGGATCGACGCGAGGACCGTCGTCGTCCCGGCGAACTACGGCGCGGGCGACGACGCCCTGGCCGGCGGCACCAGCGCCCAGCTGGTCTACGACCCCGAGGGCGGCATCCGGGCCGACAAGGGCGCGCTGACCAAGCCCGGCAAGTGGCTGCGGCTCACCCCGGCCAAGGGCGGGCTGACCGACGCGCAGAAGGCCGAGTACCCGCACCTGGCGGGCTACCGGGCCTTCACCGTGGACCCCAGGGACGCCGCCCGCGTCCCGGCCGCACTCCGCGGCCAGCTGCTGTTCACCGAACACCTGCCCAGCGGCGCCGTCCTGGCCGGCACCGGGGTGCAGACCCCGGGAGTGCTGGACGACCTGTACGCCGGGCGGACCGGCAAGGTCGACTTCGGCCCGGCCTACTACAACGGCAAGGTGGCGCTGTCGCTCTGGGCGCCGACCGCGCAGGAGGTCTCCGTCCAGGTCTTCGACAGCGCCACCGGGGGCACCCCGAAGACGCTGCCGCTGAAGCTCGACGACGAGACCGGCGTCTGGGAAGTCGTCCGCGACAAGGGCGAGTTGGACGGCAGGTACTACCTGTACCAGGTGAAGGTCTGGGCGCCGTCCACCCAGCAGCTGGTGGTCAACACCGTCACCGACCCGTACTCGGTGGCGCTGTCCACCGACTCCCGGCGCAGCCTGGTCGCCGACCTCGACGCCAAGGCGCTCAAGCCCGCGGGCTGGGACGACCACGCCCGCCCGCAGGCCGTCCCGCCCGCGCAGCAGCAGATCCAGGAACTGCACGTCCGGGACTTCTCGGTGGAGGACCCCACCGTTCCGGCCGCCGAGCGCGGCACCTACCTGGCGTTCACCGAGTCGGACTCGGCCGGCATGCGGCACCTGCGGGACCTGGCCAAGGCCGGGGTGACCACGGTCCACCTGCTGCCGACCTTCGACATCGCCACCGTCCGGGAGAACCGGGCCGACCAGAAGCTGCCGGCCTGCGACCTCAAGTCCCTTCCGGCGGACGGCCCGAAGCAGCAGGAGTGCGTGGCGGCCGTGGCCGCCGACGACGCGTACAACTGGGGCTACGACCCGCTGCACTACAACGTGCCGGAGGGCTCGTACGCCACCGACCCGAACGGGGTCGCCCGCACGGTGCAGTTCCGGCAGATGGTGCAGGCGATGCACGCGGCCGGGCTGCGGGTGGTGCTCGACGTGGTCTACAACCACACCGCCGCCAGTGGCCAGGCCGAGCACTCGGTGCTGGACAAGGTGGTTCCCGGCTACTACCAGCGGCTGGACGCCGACGGCAAGGTGACGGCGGACAGCTGCTGCGCCGACACCGCGCCCGAGCACGCCATGATGAACCGGCTGGTGGTCGACTCGGTGACGCTGTGGGCCCGCGAGTACAAGGTGGACGGCTTCCGCTTCGACCTGATGGGCCTGGACCCGAAGTCCACCATGCTGGACGTGCAGGCCGCGCTGCGGAAGATGACGCCGGACTCGGACGGCGTGGACGGGAAGAACGTGTTCCTCTACGGCGAGGGCTGGAACTTCGGCGCCGTCGCGAACAACGCCCGGTTCGAGCAGGCCACCCAGCAGAACATGGCCGGCACCGGCATCGCCACCTTCGACGACCGGATCCGGGACGCCGCCCGCGGCGGCAACTTCATGCTGAACTCCGCCCCGCAGCAGGGCTTCGCCTCGGGCCTGTACACCGACCCGAACGGCTCCGCCGCGAACGGCACCCCGGAGGAGCAGAAGGCCCGGCTGCTGCACCAGATGGACCAGCTGAAGGTCGGGCTGACCGGCAACCTGGCCGGCTACTCCTTCACCGACAGCTCCGGAAAGCCCGTCACCGGCGCCCAGGTCGACTACAACGGCGCCCCGACCGGGTACGCGGCCAAGCCCGGCGAGGCGGTGGAGTACGTGGACGCCCACGACAACACCGACCTCTTCGACGCGCTCGCGTACAAGCTGCCGACCGGCACCGCGCCCGCCGACCGGGCCCGGATGCAGGCGCTCGGGCTCTCGCTGACCGCGCTCACCCAGGGCGCGGGCTTCGCCCAGGCCGGCAGCGACCTGCTGCGCTCCAAGTCGCTCGACTCCAACTCCTACGACTCGGGGGACTGGTTCAACGCGATCCACTGGGACCCGGCCCAGGGCAACGGCTGGGGCCGCGGCCTGCCGATGGCGAAGGACAACCAGGAGCAGTGGCCGGCCGCCCGGTCCCTGCTGGCGAACCCGGAGCTGACCGTCGGCGCGGCCGACATCCGGTCGGCCTCGGCGCAGTACCAGGAGTTCCTGCGGATCAAGCAGTCCTCGCCGCTGTTCTCGCTGCCGAGCCTGGCCGCCGTCCAGCAGCGGCTCTCCTACCCGCTCTCCGGCACCGCCGGTGAGACGCCCGGGGTGATCACCCTGCACCTGGACGGCACCGGGCTGCCGGGGGCGGAGAAGGGCGTCACGGTGGTCTTCAACGCCACGCCCACGGCGCAGGCGCAGACCGTGCCGGCGCTGAAGGGCACCGGCCAGGCGCTGCACCCCGTCCAGGCGGGCGGGGCGGACCGGGTGGTGCAGCGGTCCGGCTTCGACGCCGCGACCGGTACCTTCACCGTGCCGGGCCGCACCGTGGCGGTGTTCGTCCAGCGCTGACCCGCCGTCGCCGACCGGTCGGCACCGGTTCGTTCCGGCGCCGACCCGTCCGACACTGATTCGTACACCCCGACAACTCCCGGGCCCCGTACCACTGTTCAGGTGGTGCGGGGCCCGGTCGCGGTCGTCGGGGGCACGGTTGCGTTCCGGACGCACGATGGCCGGAAACCGTTGATGGCACGGCCGGAACTGTGACGTGCCGGGTCTGCCGGGCGCTGTCGGCCACCCGCCGGGGCCGGAACCGGCCCTGAGTGCTGGTCACCGACTGCCGGTGGTGATCGAACTTTGTCCGGGGCCATGAAAACCGTGTTCACGAGTTCGTCGTGGGGTAACACAACTGACGGAGCGCCCTCCATACGGTTTCGGTAATGAATCGGCCAATCCGTGGCATGCATCTGTCATTAACGGCTCGTTTGCTGCCACGATTCCCCCGGCTGTAGACGAGGGGACCCCACCCCCCGGTGCAGCTGTTCCAGTTCAGGTGCAGCGCGTCCGACCCTGCAACGAGTTGTGAGCACCGCATCCGCACTCCCGTCGCACCCGGCGGGGGCCCCCACTGCGCCGCGACCCCGCGGCTCAGGTTTCTCTCCACCGTGCGCGACCCAGCGCCGGTCGGAAAAGGAGTCCGCATGTCCCGTTACGCTCACGCACGGAAGGCGGCGGTTGTCATGGCCGCCTCCACCGCGCTGCTGGTCACCGGCATACCGGTGATCGCCCAGGCGGCCACGCCGGACGCGCCGGCCGCCGTCGCGGCCCAGCAGGCGAACCGCGCCCAGCTGATCTCCGCCGCGAACCAGCAGACCACCAGCCTCGCCCAGAGCCTCGGGCTGAGCGGTGAGGAGAAGCTGGTCACCAAGGACGTCTTCCAGGACGCGGACGGCACCCGCCACCTGCGGTACGAGCGCACCCTCAACGGACTGCCCGTCCTGGGTGGGGACCTGGTGGTGCACCAGGCGCCCACCGGTGCGACCAAGAGCGTTGACCGGGCCAGCACCGCCCCGCTGAGCGGTGTCAGCACCACGCCGAAGCTGGCCGCCCCGGCCGCGCAGACCGCCGCGCTCGCCGCCGAGCAGGGCACCGCGGTCGACACCGCGCCGCGCCTGGTGGTCTGGGCCGCGGACAACAGCCCCCGGCTGGCCTGGGAGACCGTCGTCTCCTCGACCAAGTCCGACGGCACCCCGAGCAAGATGCACGTCGTCACCGACGCCACCAGCGGCCAGGTCATCCAGCAGTGGGACGGCATCGAGACCGGCTCCGGCAAGGGCGTCTTCGTCGGCAACGTCACCATCGGCACCACCCAGTCGGGTTCGTCGTACCAGCTGAAGGACGGCACCCGCGGTGGGATGTACACCACCAACCTGAACCACGGGACCTCGGGCACCGGCACGCTGTACAGCAAGTCCACCGACACCTGGGGCGACGGCACCGTCAACAACGGCGAGTCCGCCGCGGTCGACGCCCACTACGGCGTCGCGGCCACCTGGGACTACTACAAGAACACCTTCGGCCGCAACGGCATCCGCAACGACGGTGTCGGCGCCTACAGCCGCGTCCACTACGGCAACAACTACGTGAACGCGTTCTGGGACGACTCCTGCTTCTGCATGACGTACGGCGACGGCAGCAACAACACCGCGCCGCTGACCGAGCTGGACGTCGCGGGCCACGAGATGAGCCACGGCGTCACCGCGGCCACCGCCAACCTGACCTACTCCGGCGAGTCCGGCGGCCTCAACGAGGCCACCTCGGACATCTTCGGCACGATGGTCGAGTTCTACGCCAACATCCCGACCGACAACCCCGACTACCTGATCGGTGAGTTGATCAACATCAACGGGGACGGCACCCCGCTGCGCTACATGGACAAGCCGTCCAAGGACGGTGCCTCGGCCGACTACTGGTCCTCCACCGTCGGCAACAAGGACGTCCACTACTCGTCCGGTGTCGCCAACCACTTCTTCTACCTGCTGTCCGAGGGCAGCGGCGCGAAGACCATCAACGGCGTCAACTACGACTCGCCGACCCAGGGCAACATCGCGGTCACCGGCATCGGCCGGGACAAGGCGGCGGCCATCTGGTACCGCGCGCTGACCACCTACATGACCTCCAGCACCAACTACGCCGCGGCGCGCACCGCGACGGAGAAGGCGGCCACCGACCTGTACGGGGCCGGCAGCGCCGAGCTGGCCGCGGTCGGCACCGCCTGGGCGGGCGTCAACGTCGGCACGGCGCCCAACCCGGGCGGCGTCACCGTCACCAACCCGGGCAACCAGTCCACCGCCGTCGGCGGCGCGGTCAACCTGGCGATCAAGGCCACCGGTGGCACCGCCCCGCTGACCTACTCGGCCACCGGCCTGCCCACCGGCCTGTCGATCAACGCCTCCACCGGCGCGATCACCGGCACCGCCTCCACCGCGGGCACCTACAACGTGACCGTCACGGCGAAGGACTCGGCCGGCAAGACCGGTACGACCAGCTTCACCTGGACCGTCTCCACCGGTGGCGGCGGCTGCACCCCGGCCCAGCTGCTGGGCAACGAGGGCTTCGAGTCGGGCACGGCCACGCCGTGGACCGCGTCGAGCGGCGTGGTGGACAGCAGCGCCTCGCAGGCGGCCCACAGCGGCTCCTGGAAGGCGTGGCTGAACGGCTACGGCTCCACCCACTCGGACTCGCTGTCGCAGACGGTGAGCATCCCGGCCGGCTGCAAGGCGACGCTGAGCTTCTGGCTGCACATCGACACCGCCGAGTCGGGCACCACCGCGTACGACAAGCTGACCGTCTCGGTGAACGGCACCGCGCTGAAGACCTACTCCAACGTGGACGCCGCGGCCGGCTACCAGCAGCGCACCTTCGACCTGTCGGCCTACGCGGGCCAGACGGTCACCGTGAAGTTCGCCGGGACCGAGGACGCCTCGCTCCAGACCAGCTTCGTGATCGACGACACCTCCGTCCAGACCGGCTGAGCCCGGGCCGGCTCCTGACGGGCCGGTGAACCAGGACAGGTGAGGGGCCCGGCGGCTACGGCTGCCGGGCCCTTGTCGTGCCCGCCCCTCCTGGCCCGGCCCCGGCTCCTCCTCGGCTCCTCCTCGGCGTTTCCCGGGTCTGCTCCCGGGCTCGCTCCCCGGCTCCTCCTCGGCTTCTCCCGGGCTTTCGACCAAGGTCTTGACGGCCCCCGCGGGTGCCTCTAGGTTCGGCGCTGCAAGTTTCCGGCAAGTTGCAGAAACTTCCTGCAGTTCCCCTGCGGCTCTTCCGCAGGCTCCCCCTCCGGCTGCCCCACCCCAGCCACCCCCAGGAGACGACGTGGTCACCACCGCCCCCGCCCGCCGGCCCGCCCGCGCGGCCGGTGCGCTCGCCGCCTCGGCGGCGCTCGCCCTCTCGCTCGGCACCTCCCTCGGTGCCCCCGCCGCCCAGGCCGCCCCGCCCGCCAACAACGGCAAGGACGTCACCGCCACCCTCTTCGAGTGGCGCTTCGACTCCGTCGCCCAGGCCTGCACCTCCACCCTCGGACCCAAGGGCTACGGATTCGTCGAGGTCTCCCCGCCGCAGGAGCACATCCAGGGCGCGCAGTGGTGGACCTCCTACCAGCCGGTCAGCTACAGGATCGCCGGACGGCTCGGCGACCGCACGTCCTTCAAGAACATGGTCGCCACCTGCCACGCGGCCGGGGTCAAGGTGATAGCCGACGCGGTGGTCAACCACATGTCGGCGGGCTCCGGCACCGGCACCGGCGGCACCGCGTACACCAAGTACAACTACCCCGGCACGTACCAGGACCAGGACTTCCACGGCTGCCGCCAGCCGATCACCAACTACCAGGACCGCGGCAACGTCCAGAACTGCGAACTGGAGAACCTCTCCGACCTGGACACCGGCAGCGCGTACGTCCAGACCACCATCGCGCACTACCTGGACGACCTGGCCTCGCTCGGCGTCGACGGCTACCGGATCGACGCCGCCAAGCACATCGCCGCCGCCGACCTCGCCGCGATCAAGGCCAGGATGGCCAACCCCAAGGCGTACTGGGTCCAGGAGGTCATCTACGGCGCCGGCGAGCCGGTCCAGCCCACCGAGTACACCGGCACCGGCGACCTGGACGAGTTCCGGGCCGGCACCGACCTCAAGCGGATGTTCACCACCGACAAGCTCGCCAACCTCAGCGGCTGGGGCGCCTCCTGGGGCTACCTGCCGAGCGGCCAGGCGCGCACCTTCGTCGACAACTGGGACACCGAGCGCAACGGCTCCACCCTCAACTCCACCTACGGCAACACCTACACGCTCGCCAACGTCTTCCTGCTGGCCTCGCCGTACGGCGCCCCCAACGTCCACTCCGGCTACTCCTTCGCCAACAAGGACGACGGCCCGCCGAACGGCGGCACCGTCAACGCCTGCTACCAGGACGGCTGGAACTGCACCCACGCCTGGCGGCAGATCGCCAACATGGTCGGCTTCCGCAACGCGGTGGCGGGCACCGGGGTGAGCAACTGGTGGTCCAACGGCGGCAACGCGATCGCCTTCGGCCGCGGCGGCAAGGGCTACGTCGCGATCAACCACGAGGGCGCCGCGATCACCCGGACCTTCCAGACCGGGCTGCCGGCCGGCACCTACTGCGACGTCCAGCACGGCGACCCGCAGGCGGGCGGCGGCTGCACCGGCCCGACCTACCAGGTGGGCGCCGACGGGCAGTTCACCGCCACGGTCGGCGCGGGCGACGCGGTCGCGCTGTACGTCCAGCCCGGCGCGAGCGTCTCCGGCGCCTCGTTCAACGTCAACGCGACCACCACGCCCGGGCAGAACATCTACCTGGTCGGCGACGCCGCGGCGCTCGGCGGCTGGGACCCGGCGAAGGCGCTGCCGCTCTCCTCGGCCGGCTACCCGGTCTGGTCGCTGGCGCTGTCGCTGCCGGCCGGCACGTCCTTCCAGTACAAGTACGTCCGCAAGGACGCGAGCGGCGCGGTGACCTGGGAGTCCGGCGCCAACCGGACGGCGACCGTGCCCTCGGGCGGGACGGTCACGCTGAACGACACCTGGCGGCCGTGAGGCCGGAGCGGACCGGGGCCCCGTCGGCATCGACCGACGGGGCCCCTCCCGCGGCCCTCCGGGCCGGGGTTCAGCCCCGCCCGATGTAGGGCATGGCCGTCGCCATCACGGTGGCGAACTGCACGTTGGCCTCCAGTGGCAGCCCGGCCATGTGCCGTACGGTGCGCGCCACGTCGGCCACGTCCATGGTCGGCTCGGGGGCGATCCGGCCGTCCGCCTGCCGCACGCCCGCGCCCATCGCCGCCGTCATGTCGGTCGCCGCGTTGCCGATGTCGATCTGCCCGCAGGCGATCCGGTACGGGCGGCCGTCCAGCGACAGCGACCTGGTCAGGCCGGTCACGGCGTGCTTGGTCGCGGTGTAGGCGATCGAGTGCGGGCGCGGGACGTGCGCGGAGATCGAGCCGTTGTTGATGATCCGGCCGCCCTGCGGGTCCTGCTCCTTCATCCGCCGGAACGCGGCCCGGGCGCAGAGGAAGGCGCCGGTCAGGTTGAGGTCGACCACGGTCCGCCAGTCCTCGACCGTCAGCTCGTCCACCGGGACGGCCGGGCCGAAGGCGCCGGCGTTGTTGAAGAGCAGGTCCACCCGGCCGTGGCGCTCGGCGGCCGCGGCGAACAGCGCGTCCACCGCGGCCGGGTCGGTGACGTCGGTCGGCACCACGTCGGCCTGGCCGGCGCAGAGCGCGGCGGTCTCCCGCAGCGGCCCGGACCGGCGGCCGGCCAGCACCGTCCGCCAGCCGTCCGCGGCCAGTTCCACCGCCACGGCCCGGCCGACGCCGCTCCCGGCTCCGGTGACGACGGCGATCCGCTGGTTCATGGCACCCTCCTCGATGACTGTTCCCGGTCGGCCCCGGCCTGGGCGTGCCCTGGGCATGGCCTGGGCACAGCCTGGGCAAGGCCTGGGCGTGCCCCGGAGATCTTCGCGGATCCGGGGGCCGCCGTCACTGGTCGAAGCCGCCGAGGAGCTGGTCGAATCACCAGAATCCGGACGATTCGACGGGGCTCCGACGGTCACCCCCGCCGACCGGCCCCCGCCGACCGGGGGGACGGGTGAAGGCTTTTACCTGATCGCGAACAAACATTGGATTTCCGGTGGCCACCGCGCAACCGGGCCACCCCGGCCTACGTCATAAGATCGCAGGAAGGCGCACCCCCGCGAAGGGGCGGCGCGCCATCACTCCGGGGGACGCGTCAGCGCTGTGCCCTCGGGCATGTCCGGCCCCACCGGGGGGCCGCCGCCCGGTCACGGACCGGGCGCGACATCGGTCGGAGAGTCCTCACCGTGCTTAGGCAGTCGTCCCGTTCCCGCGCCGTCCTGTCCGGCGCCGCCGTGCTCGCCCTGGCCGCCTCGCTCGCGGCCTGCGGGAGTTCCGGCGGTGGGAAGGGGGGGGACAGCGCCACGGCGAGCGCCGGCGCGACCGGCGGCAGCTCGTCGGGCAGCCCGAGCACCACCGGCACCGGCCAGCCCGCGACCGGCAGCGCGACCCCGGCCGCCGCCTCCGGCAAGGTGCTGATGCCCACCGGGCCCGCCGCCGCCCTCAGCAAGTCCCGGGACACCGGCGCCGGCCCGATCATGATGACCAAGGTGACCGGCGCGAAGTCCGGCGTCACCGGCCAGGTCTGGGTCTGGCTGCCGCCCGAGTACAACGACCCCAAGTTCGCCAAGACCGGCTTCCCGGTGCTCACCCTGTTCGCGGGCGGCCAGAGCAACGGCTACAACACCTGGACCGACAACCAGCTGCCGATCCAGGAGGAGAACGAGCGGCTGGTCAAGGAGGGCAAGTCCCACCCGTTCATCATGATCATGCCGGTGCAGAACTTCAACGGCGACGAGAAGAACGCGCTGGACTGCTCCGACATCCCGGGCCAGGCCAAGATGGCCACCTGGATGGCCGAGGACCTCCCGGACTTCGTCCGCGCCAACTTCCGCACCGTGAAGGGCCGCGACGGCTGGGGCGTGATGGGCGCCTCCACCGGCGGCTTCTGCAGCGCCAAGCTCGCCCTCCAGTACCCGCAGGTCTACAAGGCCGCGGTGCCGATCGACGGCTACTTCATACCGGACTCGGGGCTGTGGAAGGGCCACGACGCGGAGAAGGCCGCCAACAACCCGGACGTGCTGGTCACCCAGGGCAAGGCGGACGTGAGCATGCTGGTCACCGCGGGCGGTGCCAACCCGTACGAGACCAAGGTGGTCAAGAGCTGGGTGGAGAAGGCGGTGCCGCCGGTGAACCTCCAGTACCACGAGCAGCCCGGCGGCAAGCACCTGACCTCGGACTTCAAGAAGATGATCCCGGACACCCTGGTGTGGCTCACCGCCCACCTGGCGGGGCCGGCGGCCGACTGAGGCCCCTGCTCCGACCTGTTTCCCACCTGCTCCCACCGCTGCCGCCGGTGCCGGGACGCGTTCGCGCTCCCGGCACCGGCGGTTCTGCTTCCGGAGGGTCTGCGCGCGGGCCTTCCCCGGGTCTTCCGGCGGCTTCCCCGGCGGGCCCGCCGGGAGGGGTCCCGGTGCGGTTCCGCCGCCCGTCGGCAGCCCCGTGACCTGCGCGTCAATCGGACATTGATTCGCTTCTGATCGACTGCGAGCACCTTGGCTGGGGCGGTCCTCACCGGCCGCCGCCACCCGTCGTGCCCCAAGCAGTGAAGAGAGTCCCATGCCGATCCACCTGGTGCCCCAGCCCGTCCACACCGTGCCCGCCCAGGGCCAGTCCGGAGCCGACTCGCTGGGCGGGGACGCGTACGCGTACGGCCAGGTCGTGGACGACGAGCCGGCCACCCCGCGGTTCGCCGGCCTGCGCCTGGTGCACGCCGCGCTGCGCCGGGACCTCGCCCGGCTGCCCAACGCGCTGCGGCTGCTCCAGCCCGACGAGGACGACAAGGGCGAGGCGCTGCTGCGGCACTGGAACTTCATCACCGCCATGCTCACCTGCCACCACGAGCAGCAGGACACCCGGCTCTGGCCGATCGTGCGCCGCTTCGCGCCCGAGCTGCGGCTGCTGCTCAACTGGCTGGAGGACGACCACCACAACCTGGACCACTCCTTCACCCGGGTCACCACGCTGGTGCGGATAGCGAGCCGGGACACCGGCAGCGCCTGGCCGGTCGCGTACGCGATGGAGGACCTGGCGGCCCGGCTGGAGACCCACCTGCGGATCGAGGAGCGGCAGCTGCTGCCCCGGATGGAGCGGGTGATCGCCGACGGCTCCCGGCTCGGCGGGCTGGGCGAGCTGCTGGACCTGCTGCGGCTGGCCGACGGCCCGGGCGTCGCGGACGCGCTGGCCTGGCTGCTGGAGGGCGTGGAGCCCGCGCTGGTCGAACGGCTGCTGGCCGAGTGCGACGACGACGTGGCCCGCAACTGGCCGCACTGGCACGCGACCTACCAGCGCTGCACCTCGCCGCTGTGGGGGCCGGTGGACGGTCCGGTCGGCGGTGCCGGCACGGGCACCGGCTTCGGCCTCGGCCCCGGCTTCGGCGGTCTGGGGAGCGTCGCCGACTGACCCCGGAGCCTCTTCTCGGGCCGTTGATCTACGCGCGTGGCATGGGCCCATGGTACGGGCCTCCGGCATATGCTCGAAGGCTCCGGGGGCTGGCTGATCCTCCAACTCTCCGTATTTCCAGGGGGATTGGGCCCATCGGCCGCTGGTGTCGGCCGTCCCGCCCGCCGCCCCGGCCGCTTACTCCGGCAGGCGGTTGAGCCACTCCAGCGGTGCGACCCGGATCGCCGTGTGCGGCGAGCCGTCCCACTCCGCCGTCAGCCCGACGGCCTCCAGCGCGGCGACCACCGTCCGCCCGACCTCGGCCGTCCGGCGCTCCGAGACCTCGGTCGTCTCCTCCCCGGCGCGGAACCCGCCGTAGCGCAGCATCAACCCCCGGCCGGCGGCCGCCGCCTCGGTGTCCTGCTGGTGGAAGAAGACGAAGCCGACCGAGCCCTCCCCGGCCTCGCCGCCGATCTCCGTGTAGCCGCAGCCCGCGCAGCAGGTGAAGTCCATCGCCGCGACGATGCCCTGGTCCTCCAGCGCGTCGAAGGCGTCCGCCAGCCGGTCCACGTCGGTGGTCTCCGGCCAGGCCGCCTGCTCGGCCAGCCGCGCGGCCCACAGTGGAGCGACGATCCGCTCCGCCTCCTCCTGCGTCAGCCCCTGGTCGTCGAGGTCCTCGGCCAGGGACTCGGCTATCTCGTCCGGCTCCTGGAAGCCGCACCGGATCAACTCGCTTGCCCGCTCCTGGACTTCGCGCAGCACGTCGGGGGTGGGAACCGTCTCCTCGGTCATGCCCGCATCCTCGCACCCGCCACTGACACCGACGGCCGGGCGCGGGGGCGGGGACCGGCGCTTCGCCGCGGGCCGCCGTCCTGCTACCGTCCCGCCGGTGACCTCCCTGCTGCAACCACCGCTGCTCACCCGGCTGCTGGCCGCCGAGCGCATCCTGATCGCCGGAGCCGGCGGCGGATTCGACGTGTACGCCGGGCTGCCGATCGCCCTCGCTCTGCGGGCCGCGGGAAAGGAGGTGCACCTGGCCAACCTCTCCTTCTCCCACCTCTACGGCCTGCCGCTCGACGTCTGGGCGGAGTCCGACGTGGCCCGGATCGGACCGGACACCGCCGCCCCCGAGGGCTACTTCCCGGAGCGCACCCTGGCCCGCTGGCTGAACCGGCACGGCATGCCCGACACCGTGTGGGCCTTCCCGTCGGTGGGTGTGCAGCCGCTGCGCGAGGCCTACCGCGCGCTGGTCGGCCGCCTGGGCGTGGACGCGGTCCTGCTGGTGGACGGCGGCACCGACATCCTGATGCGCGGCGACGAGGCCGGACTCGGCACCCCGGAGGAGGACATGGCGAGCCTGGGCGCGGTGGCCGGCCTGGACGAGGTGCCCGAGCGGCTGGTCGCCTGCCTCGGCTTCGGCATCGACGCCCACCACGGCGTCAACCACTCCCTGGTGCTGGAGAACCTCGCCGCGATCGACCGGGCCGGCGGCTACCTCGGCGCCTTCTCCGTCCCGCGCGACAGCCGGGAGGGGGTGCTCTACCTGGACGCCGTCGAGCATGCCCGGGCCGCCTTCCCGGAACACCCCAGCATCGTCAACGGCTCGGTGGCGGCGGCGCTGCGCGGCGAGTTCGGCGACGTCCGCTTCACCGAGCGGACCAAGGGCGAGCAGCTCTTCATCAATCCGCTGATGACGCTCTACTTCGGCGTCACGGTCGAGGCGCTGGCCGCCGAGCACCGGTACCTGGACCGGCTGGAGAACACCGTGGTGACCCGCCAGATCGCCACCGTCATCGCGGAGTTCCAGGACGAGCTGCCGCGTCAGCGGCCGCCCCGGCAGTTCCCGCACTGACCCGGGGCGCCTGGGCGGGCGGGGCCGGGGGCGGGCCGGTCAGAGCGGGGCGAGCCGGAACTCCAGGTTCCCGAACCGCACCTGGTCGCCGGGCCGGACCCGGACGCCGCCCGCTATCCGGCGCCCGTTCACATGGGTGCCGTTGGTCGAGCCGAGGTCGTACAGCATCCAGCCGTCCCGCTCGTGCCGCAGCTCGGCGTGGTTCCGGGACACCGAGGGGTCGTGCAGCCGCAGCCCCGAGCCGGGGAGCCGGCCGATCGTCAACTTCCCGGCCCCGGACTGCGGCAGGCTCAGCCCCGGCAGCCGCTCGGTGCGCCAGGCCCTGCCCAGCCGGTCGCCGAAGGCGGAGATCCGCCCGACCGTCCGCAGCACGAACCGCTCGACCGGCCCGCCGGTCGGCAGTCCGGCCACCGCCGCGTCCAACTCGCCGCGGCTGGTGGCCCGGAGGACGATGTCCATCCGGCCGAGGAAGGTGTCGTGCGAGAGCCGCCCGCTGCCCGCGCCGTCCCGCAGCACCCCGAGCGCCTCCTCCCGCTCGGCGTCGGAGGGCCGGACCGCGCCGGTCGGCCCGGCCGTGCCGGCGGGGAGCTCAGGAGGCGTCATGGCCACATTGTCCGCGCGGCCGATTCCGGCTGTCCAGATCACGCCGGGCGCGGGCGCGGGGTTCGTACGTCACGGCAGTCCAGACGCCCTTTCCGGCCGGGCGGTTCCGCGCGTTTGCGGTGTGCCGTACGGGCCGTTCCGGGGCGCCGTACCGACGGCCCCCGGCTGCCGTCCGGGCCGTCCCCGGCTGCCGTACGGGCCGTCAGGCCTTGCGGGCGGCGGCCAGGATCTTCTCCGTGGTGTGCAGGAACCGGGAGGTGACCGCGCCCCGGTAGGCCTTGCCGAACATCTCCTTGGTGACCCACTTGCCGTCCCGGAGGTGGACCACCACGTAGGCGGCCCCCGGACCGGCGCCGACCACCTCGACGTCGCCCTTCGGCGAGCGGTGGGGGAGGGCGAGTTCGACGGGCAGCGGCTCGGAGAGGAAGGCGACGACCAGCCGGACGTCCGGCGTCACCTCGACGCCCCGGAACGGCTCGGCGGCGAGCAGGTCGGCCACCTCGTCCACCGTCCGCAGCAGCACCGGCACCGGGTACCCGAGCGCCTGCTCCAGGTGCTCCTCGATCCGCCCGGTCAGCGCGGCGCGGTCCGGCTCGGCGGTGGTGAAGAAGACGTTGCCGCTCTGGATGTAGGAGCGGACGTTCCCCAGCCCGAGCTCGGCGAAGAGCGCCCGCAGCCGCTCCATCCGCACCGTCCGGCCGCCGACGTTGATGGCCCGCAGGAAGGCGATGTACGTGGTCGTGGTGGTCACCCGGCCAGTCTGGCACCGGCCACCGACAGCGGCCCGGCGCTCCCGGCCCGCCGCCCCCGACCGGCCCGCCGCCCCTGCCCCGCATCCGCCCGACCGCCCCTGCCCGTCCGGTCGTCCGCGCCCGGCGGTTGTCGGTGCCGGGTGCCAGACTGGCGCCATGGCTACCTGGCAGGATTTCGAGCACGAGGCCCCCGACCTGGCGCCCCTGGTCCGGGCCCGGTTCGAGGCGAACAAGCACCACGTCCTGGCGACGCTGCGCAAGGACGGATCGCCCCGGGTGAGCGGGACGGAGGTCGAGTTCGTCGGCGCCGACCTGTGGATCGGGTCGATGTACGGCGCGGTCAAGGCGCGTGAGCTCCAGCGCGACGCCCGCTTCGCGCTGCACGCGCACCCGGGGGACGAGACCATGGCCGGCGGGGACTCCAAGGTCTCGGGCCGGGCGGTGGAGGTCACCGACGAGACCGAACTCGCCGCCTTCGCCGCCGATCTGCCCGAGCCGCCGCCCACCCCGTTCCACGCCTTCCGGCTGGAGCTCGACCAGGTGGTGCACACCGCCCTGGAGGGCGACCACCTGCTCGTCTTCAACTGGCACCCCGGCCGGCCGGTGGAGCGGATCCAGGTCCACTGACCGGCCGACCCGGCCGACCCGGATGAGTCGGCCGGGTGGGCCGGGTGGGGTGCAACCGCCCTACGGCAGAACGGACTTGAGGGCGTCCGGGGTGCGGGCCACGACGGCGTGCCCGTCGTCCGCGGTGATGATCGGGCGCTGGATCAGGATCGGGTGCTCGGCCATCGCCGCGATCCAGCGGTCGCGCGAACCCTCCTCCCGGGGCCAGCCCTTCATCCCCAGGTCCTTCGCGGCCTGCTCGTCGGTGCGGGTGATGTCCCACGGCTCCAGGCCCAGGCGCTCCAGCACCCGCACCAGCTCGGCCGCGGTCGGCGGATCCTCCAGGTAGCGCCGTACGGTGTACTCGACCCCGGCGCCGTCCAGCGCGCCGAGCGCGGTCCGGCACTTGCCGCACCGGGGGTTGATCCAGATCTCCATGCCGGCCACCCTACCGAGCTGCCCGCGCCCGCCCCGGCAGCCGCCGCGCGCGATGTCGCCCCAGCCCCGGCGCGCGCTGTCCTCCCGGTCGACCGCGCGCTGTCCTCCCGTCCCGCCGCGCGCGATCCGTTCCGTACGGGAACTCCGCCCCGCCCACCGGCAGTTGACCGGTCAGGAAGCGTGAGCTCGGGAGGGGAGCAGCGGATGGACGGCGCGGCGATCATCGAACAGCTGATGACCACGGAGGTCAGGACCGATCCGTACCCGTTGTACGCGAGGGCCCGCGAGCTGGGCCCGGTGGCCCCGGCCGGGGACGGCATGTTCGTGGTGAGCGGCTACGCGGCGGTCAAGAAGGTGCTGCGCACGCCCGCCTTCGGCGTCGCGACCGCCGAGATGACCGAGTACGCCGCGCACTCCTCGCTCGCCCTGCTCGGCCGCTCGATCCTCCAGCGCAACGCCCCCGACCAGCCGCGGGTCCGCTCGCTGATCGCCTCGGTGTTCACCGCCCGCCGGGTGGCCGCGCTGCGCCCGGCCGTGGAGGCGGCGGTCGACCGGCTGCTGGACGGGATGGCTGAGCAGGGCGCCGACGGCTCGCCGGTGGACTTCATGGACGCCTTCGCCTTCCGGCTGCCGGTCGGGGTGATCTGCGAGCTGCTCGGCGTCCCCGAGCAGGACCGCTACCGCTTCCGCGGCCTCACCTCCGACCTGACCGTCGCGCTGGAGATCATGCAGGACCTGGACGGGCTGGCCGCCGCCGACGAGGCCGCCGACGAGCTGGCCGGCTACTTCACCGAGCTGGCCGCCGAGCGTCTGGCCCGTCCGCAGGACGACCTGGTCACCGACCTGGCCCGGATCGCCGCCGCCGACGACGAGCGGCTCTCCGCCCGGGAGCTGCTGGCCAACCTGGTGCTGCTGCTGGTGGCCGGCTTCGAGACCACCACCAACCTGCTCGGCAACGGCCTGGCCCTGCTGTTCCGCCACCCCGAGGCGGCCGCCGGGCTGCGCAGCGGCACGATCACCCCGGCCGGGTTCACCGACGAGGTGCTGCGGTTCGACGCCCCGGTCCAGGCCACCGGGCGGGTCGCGCTGGAGCCGGGCCTGGCCGTCGAGGGCCTGCCGATCCCGCCCGGCAGCGGGCTGACCCTGCTGATCGGCTCGGCCAACCACGACCCGGACCGCTACGAGCACCCCGAGGTGTTCGACCCGACCCGCACCGACAGCCAGCCGCTCAGCTTCGGCGGCGGCACCCACTTCTGCCTGGGCTCCCAGCTGGCCCGGATGGAGGCCGAGGTCGCGGTGCCCGCCCTGCTCGACCGCTTCCCCCGGCTCGCCCCGGGCGGCGTCCCGACCCGGCGCGACCGCCTGGTGCTGCGCGGCTACGAGACGCTGCCGGTGACCGTCCGCTGACGCTCCGCTCCCGGAGGCCGGGGATTTGGCTCCTCCGGCCCCGGGGACCGGGACGTTCGGCCATTCGTGGCAGGGCCGCCCGTGGGAGAGCATGGAGGGACCAAACCGGCCAATCCGGGCGGATCACCCGGAACGGCCGCCTGCCAGGAGGTCCCGCCGTGCGCACAGCACCCCGCCCGCCGCGTCCCGCGGCGCTGGAGCCCAAGGCGCCGCGGTGGGTGCCCTGGCTGCCGGTGCTCCTGCTGGTGCTGGACCTGGTCGCCGAGGCCGTCGTCCCGGACGCCGTCGCCGCCGGCTTCCTGCTGACCGCGCTGCCCGTGGTGGCCGCGTTCAGCTACGGCCCGGTGCTGACCGCCGTCACCACGGCTGGCTCCCTGGGCCTCCAGCTCGTCCTGGCGCTGCGCGCGGACCACGTCGACGAGCAGCACCACGTCTGGGTCTACATCGCCACCCTGCTCTCCGGCGTCATGGGCACCGCCCTGTCCTGGCAGCGCACCCGGCAGAACCGCAACCTGCTCCAGGCCCGTACGGTCGCCGAGACCCTGCAGCGCACCGTGCTGCGCCCGGTGCCCGAACGGGCCGGCGGGCTGCGGGTGGCCGGCCTCTACCGCCCGGCCCAGGCCGACGTCCTGGTCGGCGGCGACCTGTACGAGGTGTGCGACACCCGCTTCGGCGTGCGGGTGCTGCTCGGCGACGTCCGGGGCAAGGGCCTGGCCGCGGTCCGCACCGTCGCCGACGTCCTCGGCGCGTTCCGGGCGGCCGCGTACGACACCCCCGGGCTGGTCGACCTCGCCGACCAGCTGGACCGCGCGGTGCTGCGCGACGCCGCCGACCGCGGCGACGACGAACTGTTCGCCACCGCCGTCCTGCTCCAGTACCGGCCCGGCTCGGACTGCGTGGAGATCGTCAACCGCGGCCACACCACCCCGCTGCTCCTCGGCGGCGGGGGCATATCCCCGGTGTCCTGCGCCGACGAGCTCCCGCTCGGCCTGGGCCACCTCGGCCCCGCCGACGAGCGCAGCAAGGCGATCGCCGTCGCGCTGCCCCCGGGCCACACCGTCCTGCTCTACACCGACGGCGTCAGCGAGGCCCGCGACACCACCGGCGCCTTCTACCCGCTGGCCCCCCGCCTCGCCGCCCTCGGCACCACCGCCCCCGACCGCGTGGTCTCCTTCCTGGCCCAGGACGTCCACCGCTACGCCGGCCTCCTCGCCGACGACCTCGCCGTCCTCGCCCTCACCCCGGACACCCCGTAGCCCCGTCCCACTCCCAGAGGTTCGCGAACAGCTCCGCCTGCTCCCGGGCGTCGTCCAGCGCGTGGTGTGTATGGGGCAGGTCCGGCAGCAGCCCCGGCGGCATCGACCGCTTCCCGATCCCGGCGAACGGCACCCCGGCCCGCGCCGCGTACAGCGTCTTCAGGTCCAGGCAGCCGGAGTGCCCGAACGGGCTGGAGCCGGTGAACCGCACCAGGTACCAGTAGAGGAACTGCCAGTCGTACACGGCGGGGTAGCCCACCATCACCGGCCGGTACCGCTGCCCGCCCGGCCCGCCCCGCACCCCCTCCACCCAGCGGCCGAACTCCCGCATCGCCGCCGCCGGATCGGCCCCGTCCGCCTCCAGCGCCGCCCGGTCCAGCCCCGACACCGCCAGCGCCTCCGGGACGTACTCCGCACTGATCGGCCGCAGCTCCCGGTAGAACCCCGCCCCACCCGCCCCCGCCCGCCGGAACCCCTCCCCGTCGTGCCACCCGGCCACCACCGCCCCGAAGCTCACCATCGAGTACGGCCCCGGGATCGGCCCGTCCGCCTCCACGTCCACCGACACGTACACCGTCGGCGTCACCTTCACCCTGCGTCCCATCCCCCCATCCAACCCACCCCCGCAACCCCGTTTCCCACCCCACCGGCCGCCCCCTCACAACCGAAAGGGACCGGCGCCGCCCGGCACCGGTCCCTGTTCCGCACCCGAGGGCCGACGAGGGTCCTACAGGTCGTAGTAGAGCTCGAACTCGTGGGGGTGGGGGCGGAGGGCGATCGGGGCGATCTCGTTGGTGCGCTTGTAGTCGATCCAGGTCTCGATGAGGTCCGGGGTGAAGACGTTGCCGGCGAGGAGGTACTCGTGGTCGGCTTCGAGGGCCTCCAGGACGGCGGGGAGGGAGGAGGGGACCTGGGGGACGTTGGCGTGCTCCTCGGGGGCCAGCTCGTAGAGGTCCTTGTCGACGGGCTCCAGCGGCTCGATCTTGTTGCGGATGCCGTCGAGGCCGGCCATCAGCATGGCGGCGAAGGCCAGGTAGGGGTTGGAGGCCGGGTCCGGGGCGCGGAACTCGATGCGCTTGGCCTTGGCGTTGGAGCCGGTGATCGGGATGCGGATCGCGGCGGAGCGGTTGCGCTGCGAGTAGACCAGGTTGACCGGTGCTTCGAAGCCCGGCACCAGGCGGTGGTAGGAGTTCACCGAGGGGTTGGTGAAGGCCAGCAGCGAGGGGGCGTGCCGCAGCAGGCCGCCGATGTAGTAGCGGGCGGTGTCGGAGAGTCCGGCGTAGCCCTGCTCGTCGTAGAAGAGCGGCGAGCCCTCGGTCCACAGGGACTGGTGGACGTGCATGCCGGAGCCGTTGTCGCCGAAGATCGGCTTCGGCATGAAGGTGGCGGTCTTGCCGTTCCGCCAGGCGACGTTCTTGATGATGTACTTGAACAGCATCAGGTCGTCGGCGGCGTGCAGCAGGGTGTTGAACTTGTAGTTGATCTCGGCCTGGCCGGCGGTGCCGACCTCGTGGTGCTGGCGCTCGACCTCCAGTCCGGCCTTGGCGAGCTCCAGCGACATCTCGGCGCGCAGGTCGGCGAAGTGGTCGACCGGCGGGACGGGGAAGTAGCCGCCCTTGTACTTGACCTTGTAGCCGCGCACGTCGCCCTCGGCGGCGCCGCTGTTCCAGGCGCCGGCCTCCGAGTCGATGTGGTAGAAGGACGCGTTGGCGCTGGTCTCGAAGCGGACCGAGTCGAAGACGTAGAACTCGGCCTCGGGCCCGAAGTACGCGGTGTCGGCGATGCCGGAGGAGGCCAGGTAGGCCTCGGCCTTCCTGGCGACGTTGCGCGGGTCGCGGCTGTACGCCTCGCCGGTGACCGGGTCCTGGATGAAGAAGTTGATGTTGAGGTGCTTCTCGGCCCGGAAGGGGTCGAGGCGGGCGGTGGCGAGGTCCGGCACCAGGGCCATGTCGGACTCGTGGATGGCCTGGAAGCCGCGGATCGACGAGCCGTCGAACATCAGGATCTCGGACGGGTCGAAGGTCGCCGCAGGTACGGAGAAGTGCTGCAAGACGCCCGGCAGGTCGCAGAACCGGACATCGACGAACTTCACGTCGTTGTCCTGGATGTACTGCTTCACTTCGGCGGCGTTGTTGAACATCCATCCTCCTCGGCGTGCGAATTGGGCTCACCATAGGAATGGGTCGTTTCCAGCCGGTGACCCGCTCGTTTCCTAGATGTTAACCACGGTCGCCTCGCGGGCGGCAAAGATGTACGGGACGGTACAAATCACCCCGCCCAGCTGCGCACCCTTCCGCAAGTGGTCTGGACCACTTGGAAGGGCGCCGGGATGACGATTCACCCGGTCGGGGGTGATGCCCCGGCCGGAGGGGAGCCGGTGGCGGTGCGACCCGTCAGCCCGGTTAGTGTGGATTCGTGGACACCAGAGAAGCGTTGGGATCGTGGATCGACGGCCCCCGGGCGGCCGCCGAGAAGATGGGCGCCGACTTCGGCCACCGCGGCGAGCGCCTCGGGCTGCCCAAGGAGGGCCCCGGCTCGATCGCCGGCCCCGGCCGCCGGATCGGCGCGCTGTTCGTGGACGGCTGGCTCGTCGCCCTGATCTCGTACGGGCTGATCGCCCGCGGCGACCAGGCCGAGGCCAACCTGTGGACCAGCCCGCTGTACTTCCTCGTCGCGGCCCTGATGCTGTCCACCACCGGCACGACGGTCGGCAAGCGGCTGTTCGGCCTCCGGGTGGTCCGGCTGGACGGCCGCCGCGCGACCATCCCGCAGGTCCTGCTGCGCACCCTGCTGCTCTGCCTGGTGGTGCCGCCGCTGGTCTGGGACCGCGACACCCGCGGCCTGCACGACAAGGCGGTCGGCACCGTCGAGGTCCGCATCTAGCACGGTCCGGACAAGCCCGGCAGCAGATGCCGGACGATGCCGAAACGGCCCCGCTGAGGATTCAGCGGGGCCGTTCTCGTGTCGTGAGGGGCGGGGGAGGGTCAGCGGGCCTGGCCGCCCTTGGGCATCCGGGCGCCCTTCGGCATCGGACCCTTGGGGATCGGCGCCTTGGAGAGCAGGTCGCCCAGCGCGCGCAGGCGGTCGTTGGTCTCGGTGACCTGGGCGGCGGTGATGGCACGGGGCAGGCGCATCAGGTGGATCTGGAGCTTCTTCAGCGGGATCTCGCCCTCGCCGTTGCCCACCACGATGTCGTGCACCGGCACGTCGCCGACCACACGGGCCATCTTCTTCTTCTCGGAGGCCAGCAGCTGGCGGACCCGGTTCGGGTTGCCCTCGCCGATCAGCGCGATGCCGGCCCGGCCCACGGCGCGGTAGACCGCGTCCTGGCTACGGGTGACCGCGACCGGGGTGCTGTTGGAGCTCCAGCCGCGCCGGATGTTGTTCAGCACCGCCGCGACGGCGCCCGGCTGCCCCTCCATCTGCCCGAACGCGGCGCGCTCGGCCCGGCGCCCGAAGACGATCGCCATGGCCAGCACGGCCACGATGAAGCCCAGGATGCCCAGGTAGACGGGATGCTCGATCGCGAAGCCGATGGCGAGGAACACGCCGAAGGTCAGCAGGCCGACGCCGGCGATGATCAGGCCGATCTTGGTGTCGACCTTCTTGGTCATGGTGTACGCCAGACGGATCTGCTTCAGCCGTCCGGGGTTCTCGGATGTTTCCCTCGCCATAACGCTCATGGTACGTGGCACGGGTACGGGATATCCAAGCCCGGGTACCCGTTCGCCCCAACCGTGACCCGTGCGCCGGTGCGCCGTCGCGCACAGCGACGCCGGGGGCTCACTTCCGCGGCGTGGAACGGGTCCGTGGCGCGGGACGGACCGGGGGCGTGGAGAGGGGCTGCGGCGTGGTCCGGGCGGCCTCCGCGTCGTCGTGCCGGCGGTCCGCCGCGTACCGGCGGTTCTCGCACACCGCCGCCCACGCGTTGCGGCGCGCGTGCTGCTGGCCGGGGGCCAGCAGCACGCTCTCGGCGTACCGCAGTGCCACTCCGACCGATCGGATCCGCATCCGCATGCCTAACAGCTCCTCTCCGGGCTGATGGGGGCCGAGCCGGCCGAGCCGGGTGAGACGGCCGTGGTGACCGAGACGGCCGTGGTGACCGAGGTGGCCGAGGTGGCCGAGAAGAATCGAACGCTCACCAGGCGTCCAGCGTCCCCACCCCGTGTTACCAGCCCGTGACCAGGCCGTCAAAGCGTGGTGAAACCGAAAGGGCGGAGCCGAAGCTCCGCCCTTTCCCTGGCTTGAACAGCACGACCGGACCGAACGGTCCGACCGGCCCGATCGGACCGTACCGGTCAGGAGACCGTCAGACCGCGGCCTGCTCGCGCCGCTCCAGCGCCTGCCGGTACAGCCGGCCGGCCCGGTACGAGGACCGCACCAGCGGGCCCGACATGACGCCTGCGAAGCCCAGCTCCTCGGCCTCCTGCTGGAGCTCGACGAACTCCTGCGGCTTCACCCAGCGCTCCACCGGGTGGTGGCGCAGCGAGGGGCGCAGGTACTGGGTGATGGTGATCAGCTCGCAGCCGGCGCCGACCAGGTCGGCCAGCGCCTGGCTGACCTCCTCGCGGGTCTCGCCCATGCCGAGGATCAGGTTGGACTTGGTCACCAGCCCGGCCGCGCGGGCCTGGGTGATGACGTCCAGCGAGCGCTCGTAGCGGAAGGCCGGGCGGATCCGCTTGAAGATCCGCGGCACCGTCTCGACGTTGTGCGCGAGCACCTCGGGGTGGGAGGAGAAGACCTCGGCCAGCTGCTCGGGCACCGCGTTGAAGTCGGGGATGAGCAGCTCGACGCCGGTGCGGCCGGCCGCGCGGTCGGCGGTCATCGCGTGCACCTGGCGCACGGTCTCGGCGTACAGCCAGGCGCCGCCGTCCTCCAGGTCGTCGCGGGCGACGCCGGTGATGGTGGCGTAGTTGAGGTCCATGGTGACGATGGACTCGGCGACCCGGCGCGGCTCGTCGCGGTCGAACTCGGCGGGCTTGCCGGTGTCGATCTGACAGAAGTCGCAGCGGCGGGTGCACTGGTCACCGCCGATGAGGAAGGTCGCCTCGCGGTCCTCCCAGCACTCGAAGATGTTGGGGCAGCCGGCCTCCTGGCAGACCGTGTGCAGCCCCTCCTTCTTCACCAGCGACTGGAGGGCGTTGTACTCCGGGCCCATCTTCGCGCGGGTCTTGATCCACTCGGGCTTCCGCTCGATGGGGGTCTCGCTGTTGCGGACCTCCAGGCGGAGCAGCTTCCTGCCGTCGGGCGCGACAGCGGACACGTGCGACTCCTAGAACTAGACGGGGTACCCCCAGGGTACGCCTGTGGTTGTACGGCCTTCGTCGGGCCTGTTGCCCTGCAATCGCAGGGCAACATGGCTACCGGTCGGTAGATTCCCAGCGGCCGCCGGGATTTCCGACGGCCGTCAGGACAGCGGGGCGGACGGCCGCCGGGGCGGACGGCCGTCAGGACGCATCAGGGCAGGTGTCCGGCGGTGCGCCGGAGCCGGGCGGCGGGGCTCAGCGGCTGAGCGCCGGCTCCGGCAGCTCGGCGAGGACGGCCGCCAGGTGCCGCTCGACCACCGGTGCCGCCTCGGCGGCGGACAGTCCGCGCCGCAGCTCGCCGGTGAGCGAGGCGACGCCCGCGTCCCGGATGCCGCACGGCACGATCTTGTCGAACCAGGTCATGTCCGGGTCGCAGTTGAGCGCGAAGCCGTGCATGGTGACCCCGCGGGCGACCCGCACGCCGATCGCGGCGAGCTTGCGGTCGTCCCCGCGCTGGCCGGCGTTGGAGGGGGCGTACTCGGGGCCGGCCAGGCGCGGGTCGATGCCCAGCGGCAGGCCCATCCGCAGGGTCAGCTTGCCGATGTCCACGACCTGCGCCGGGTCCACCACGGCGTCCGGGATGGACTCGCCCAGCACCCAGACCCCGCTGCGGCCCTCGACCCGGGTGGAGTCGATGCCGAACTCGCCGGCGGTGCGGATCAGCGCCTCCTCCAGCCGGCGGACGTAGGCGATGACGTCGATCGGGTCGGGCAGCTTGACGATCGGGTAGCCGACCAGCTGGCCGGGGCCGTGCCAGGTGATCTCCCCGCCGCGGTTGACCTCGACCACCGGGGTGCCGTCCAGCGGCAGGTCGGCGGGGTTGGTGCGCTTGCCCATGGTGTACACCGACTGGTGCTCCAGGAGCAGGACGGTGTCGGGGATCTCGTCCGCGACCCGCAGCGCGTGCAGCCGCTGCTGCTCCTCCCAGGCCTCCTGGTAGGGCACGGTCCGCTCACCTATGCCCATGCGAACAAAACGCACGTTCTCGCTCACCGCTGCCGCTCCTTGCCAGGCGTTCGAGACCAACCTCGCCACTGTACGCCCAGCCCGTCCGAACCCCTTCAGCCGCCTGCGGGCAGCCGCCCCGCCCAGCCCGCTAGGCCGCCCTGCCCAGCCGCTCGCCCCGCTCAGCCCCCCGCGAGCAGCTGCAGCCGCAGCGCGAGCTGGAGCTCCAGCGACCGCTCCGGCTGGTTCCAGTCCCGCCCGAGCAGCGCCTCGACCCGGTCCAGCCGCTGGACCACGGTGTTCACGTGGACGTGCAGCTCGTCCTTGGCCCTGGTCAGGCTGCCGCCGCAGTCGAAGTAGGCGCGCAGGGTGCGGACCAGCTCGGTGCCGCGCCGGGCGTCGTAGGCCAGCAGCGGGCCGAGCGTCGCGCCGACGAAGCCGTCCACGTCATGGCCGTCGCCGAGCAGCACGCCGAGGAAGCCGAGCGCCCGGGCGGAGGCGCCCTCCCCGGCCCGGCCGAGCACCCGCAGGGCCCGGAGGCAGCGCAGGCCCTCGCCGTAGGAGGCGGCCAGCGCGGACGGCCCGGCGGCCGGGCGGCCCGCGCCGACGGTGACCGGGAACCCGGCCAGCCGGGCCAGCCGTTCGGCGGCCTGCCGGGCGGTCTCCTCGGGGTCGCCGGCGCCGACCGCGCTGCCGCTGCCGCTGCCGCTGCCGCTCTCGACGGGTGTCAGCAGCACCACCGTCTCGGCGTGCTCGGCGCTGACGCCCCGGGAGCCGAACAGGTAGCGCCGGGCCGCCCCGGCCAGCCGTCCGCGCTCGTCGGTCTTCCCGTCGGCCGGCTCCGCGACCAGCACCAGGTGCGGCCGGGCGAGGTCGACGCCGAGCCGGCGGCCGCGGGCGGTGAGCCCGGCCGGGTCGCGCTCGGGGGCGGTCAGCAGGTCGGTGAGCAGGTCGCCGCGGATCCGGTTCTCGGTCTCGGCGACGGAGCGGCGCAGCAGCAGGAGCAGGGCGGTGACCACGCTGGCCCGCTCGAACAGCCGCCGGTCGGCGTCGTCGAGGTCGGGGCGGCCGCGCAGCACCATGGTGCCGAGCGCGTCGTGCCCGGCCAGCACCGCGCAGACCCACTGCTCGCGGTGCCGTACGGACCGGCCCTCGGCGCGGGAGGCGGCGACCGCCTCGGCCAGTTCGGCGGCGGGGGCGGAGCGTCCGGCCAGCGGCTCGCCCTCCGCGTCCAGGACCGCTATCTCCCCGCCCAGCAGGGCGGCGACGGCGGCGGCGACGTCCGGCACCTCGGCGCCGCGCAGCACCAGGTCGGTGAGCCGGTCGTGGGCCTGCTCGGCGCGCTGGACGGCGGCGGAGTGGGCCCGGACCAGCTCGTTGGCGGCGTTCAGCTCGGCGAGCGCGGCCCGGGTGTCGGCCAGCGACTTGGCGGTGTCCAGGGCGATCGCGGCGTGCGCGGCCAGCGAGCAGAGCAGCGCGACCTCGTCGGGGGAGAAGGCGCGCGGCGAGCGGTCGGCGGCGAACAGGACGCCGATGACCTGCCCGCCGAGCAGCAGCGGCACCCCGATGATCGCCACCAGGCCCTCGTCCAGCACGCCCGCGTCGATCGTGCCGGTGTGGTGGAAGCGCTCGTCGGTGCGGTAGTCGGGGGTGGCGTACGGGCGGGCGGTCTGGGCGACCAGCCCGCCCAGGCCGTGGCCGAGGCTGAGCCGCAGGGTCTGGAACAGGACGGAGACCGAGCCGTCGGTGACCCGCATGTAGGTGTCGCCGGCGGCCTCGTCCGGCAGGGTCAGGTAGGCGGTGTCGGTGCCGAGCAGCATCCGGGCCCGGCGGACGATCGCCTGGAGCACGGTGTCCAGGTCCCGGGAGGCGGCGAGGTCCCCGGCGGTGTCGAACAGGGCAGTCAACTCGGCTTCGCGGCGCCGGTGTTGACGCAGGGTGCGGTGGACCCGCAGGGCCTGCCAGGTGGCGTCGTCGATCTCGGCGAGGACGGCGGCCGGCGCCCCGCGGCGGCGGGCGTCGGCCAGCACGTCGGCGAAGTCCTCGGTGGCGGCGCCGGAGGCGAGCAGGTCGAGCAGTCGCCGCAGCGCGGGCGCGGCGCTTTCCTGAGGGTGGTTCATGGTGCGTGCTGCCAATCGGCGTCGGTTCCGTCGGTTCCGAGAAAGCGCGATCGTACCGGCTCGGCCCTCAGACGACGGCGGGCCTTCCGGCCGCGGCGGCGTCCGGCTCCGGGCTGTCCTGGCCGGCCTGCCCCTCGACCTCCGCGAGGTCCAGGCCCCTGGTCTCCCGGCCGCAGAGCACCGCCAGGACGGTGACCGCCGCCGCGATGGCGACGTACACCGCGATGGGGGTGGCGCTGCCGTAGTCCTTGAGCAGCGCGGTGGCGATCAGCGGCGCCGGGGCGCCGGCCGCCACCGAGGAGAACTGGGCCCCGATCGAGGCGCCCGAGTACCGCATCCGGGTCGCGAACAGCTCGGAGAAGAAGGCGGCCTGGGGCGCGTACATGGCGCTGTGGAAGACCAGTCCGACGGTCACGGCGGCGAGCAGCGAGCCGAAGGACCTCGTGTCGACCAGGCCGAAGAAGACGAAGGCCCAGGCGCCCACCCCGACCGCGCCCACCAGGTAGACCGGCCTGCGCCCGACCCGGTCGGACAGCGCGCCGAACAGCGGGATCAGCGCGAACTGGATCGCGGAGGCGACCAGCACGGCGTTCAGCGCGGTCTGCTTGGAGAAGTGGGCGTGGTTGACGGCGTACACGAGCACGAACGTCGTCATCACGTAATAGGAGATGTTCTCCGCCATCCGCGCGCCCATGGCCACCAGAACCTCCCGCCAGTGGTTCCGCAACACCTCGACCAGCGGCGGCCGTTCGGGCGCCTTCCGGGACTGCTGCGCCGCCAGCGCCTGCTTGAACAGCGGCGACTCGTCCACCGCGAGCCGGATCCACATCCCGACCGCGACCAGCACCGCCGACAGCAGGAACGGCACCCGCCAGCCCCAGGCCAGGAACGCCGCGTCCGACTGCACCGCCGTCATCAGCGACAGCACCCCGGCCGCCAGCAGGTTCCCGGCCGGCGCCCCGCCCTGCGGCCAGGACGCCCAGAAGCCCCGCCGCCGCTGGTCCCCGTGCTCCGACACCAGCAGCACCGCGCCGCCCCACTCGCCGCCGAGCGCGAAGCCCTGCACCAGCCGCAGCGCCGTCAGCAGCACCGGCGCCGCGACCCCGATCGAGTCGTAGGTCGGCAGCAGCCCGATCGCCGTGGTCGACCCGCCCATCAGCAGCAGGCTCACCACCAGCAGTTTCTTCCGCCCCACCCGGTCCCCGAAGTGCCCGAACACCAGCGCCCCGAGCGGCCGCGCCGCGAAGCCGATCGCGTAGGTCAGGAAGGACAGCAGCGTCCCGGTCAGCGGATCGCTGTGCGGGAAGAACAGCTTCCCGAACACCAGGGCCGCCGCCGTTCCGTACAGGAAGTAGTCGTACCACTCGATCGTCGTGCCGATCAGGCTCGCAGCCACCACTCTCGGGAGTGAACTGCTCGCCGCCGTACCTCGTGCGGAGGTGCTCATGGCCACCACTTCCAGAACCAGGGGGGAGACGATGTCGCCACAAGGTAGGAAGCGGCCGACCCCGGGACTATGTGGGCGGCCCACACAGTCCCGGGGTCGAATGTGCCCGCTCTCCCTATGAGAGGGGAAGGCGGACCGCGGAGCGCCCGCCGCTCAGTGCGCCGTCCAGCCGCCGTCGACGGGGAGGCTGGCGCCGGTGATGTACGAGGAGGCGGGGGAGCAGAGCCAGAGGGCGAGCTGGGCGACCTCGTCGGGTTCGATGAGGCGCTTCACGGCGGTGCGGTCGAGCATGATCCGCTCGACCACCTCCTCCTCGGGGATGCCGTGGGCGAGCGCCTGGGCGGCGATCTGCTTCTCCACCAGGGGGGTCCGGACGTAGCCCGGGTTGACGCAGTTGCTGGTGACGCCGTACGGCGCGCCCTCCAGGGCGACGGTCTTGCTCAGGCCCTCCAGCGCGTGCTTCGCGGTGACGTACGCGGACTTGAAGGCGCTGGCGCGCAGGCCGTGGACGGAGGAGATGTTGACGACCCGGCCCCACCCCTGCTCGTACATGTGCGGCAGGGTGCGGCGCAGGATGCGGAAGGGGGCCTCGACCATGACGCGCTGGATGAGGGTGAAGCGGTCGGGCGGGAACTCGTGCACGGGGGCGACGTGCTGGAGGCCCGCGTTGTTGACGACGATGTCGGCGTCGTCCGGGAGGGCGTCCACGGCCCCGGGGTCGGCGAGGTCGGTGACGATCGCGCGGCCGCCGATCCGCTCGGCGAGCTCCTCGGCCGGGCCGGCCGCGAGGTCGACGACGTAGACCCGGGCGCCGGCCCCGGCGAAGGCCTCGGCGCAGGCCCGGCCGATGCCCGAGGCGGCCCCGGTGACCATGGCCGTGCGCCCGGCGAGCGGGCGGGCAGTAGAGGTGTCCATGGCCCAGAACGGTAGGAATCCGGCGGCCCCGCTCCCATGTGGCGGACCGCCACAGCATCCCGCCAGGTTGTGGCGTCGTCCGCCATGACGGCGACCCGCGGCCCGAACGGCGGATCGACCCTCGGAGAGGCCCTCGGGGAGGTCCCCGGAACCACCGACGGTTCGGCTACGGAAGACCAAACCCCTCCCGGCTCCGCTTCCCCACAATGGGCGCGGTTGCTTCACCCGTTCGGTGGATTGCTCGGTCAGATCCACCCATAGCGCCCGAATGCTCGCTACATTCACGCCGATTCCCGACAGGGGGCGCCGCCCCAGGCCGCCGAAGTGCTGGTGAGGCCCGGTGCGACGTCCGAGAGGTGTTGACAGACATGCCCCAACGGCCTGCAACCGACAGCCCGGCGTACGGACCGCTCGACCCGCTCGGCCAGCACCGAGGTCCGGTCGGCCGGACCCTTCCGGACGCCCCCGACGCCCTGACCGCCGACGCCATGACCGCCGACACGCTGACGGCCGACGCCATGACCGCCGACGCGTCGACCACCGACACGTTGACCGCCGACGCCCCGGACGCCGACGACCTGCGGCTGCCGGTGCAGGCCACACCCGACCGGCACGAGAACCCCGTCGCGCCCGCCCCGGCCCGCGGCGCCGGCCACTCCGGCCCGGCCCCGCAGAACGGCCAGCTCGCGGCGCTGATCGAGGAGGCCGGCTTCTCGCACGCGGGCCTGGCCCGCCGGGTCGACCAGCTCGGCCTGGAGCACGGCCTCGACCTGCGCTACGACAAGACCTCGGTCACCCGCTGGCTGCGCGGCCAGCAGCCGCGCGGGGCCACCCCGGCGCTGATCGCCGAGGTCTTCACCCGCCGGCTCGGCCGCCGCCTCACCGCCCAGGACCTCGGCCTGGACGCCTGCGCCCCGGTCTACGCGGGCCTGGAGTTCGCCGAGACGCCGCAGGAGGCGGTGGACATCGTGGCGAGCATGTGGCGCAAGGACAACGGCCCGCAGTCCGAGCTGCGCCGGATCGCCTTCACCCCGGCCGGCCTGGTCGTCCCCAGCCGGGACTGGCTGATCGGCCGCACCGACGAGCGGGTCGCCCGGGACGGCTCCACCCTGGCCCGGCCGGACACCGCCACCGGTCCACCCTCCGGCAGCGCCACCTCCGCGGCCATCACCGGCGCCCCGTCGCCGGGTGCGCCCGGCGCGTCCCCCGGGAGCCCGTTGCGCGGCCCGGCCCCCGGCGTCCCCGGGGCCCCCACCGCGCGCAGCACCGCCGGGACGACCGGCACCGCCCCCACCATCGGCCGGGTGCCGATCCAGAGCCGCCGGCCGCCGGTCGCCGTCGAGCCGCCGTACACCGACCCGGCCCGCGAGTCCCGCCCCACCCTGCGGGTCGGCCGCGGCGACATCGCCGCCATCCGCGCCGTCGGCGACCTCTTCCGCGCGCTCGACCACGCCTACGGCGGCGGCCACGCCCGCCAGGCGCTGGTCCGCTACCTGGAGAGCGAGGCCGAGCCGATGCTGCGCGGCCGCTACGGCGAGCAGATCGGCCGGGCCCTGTTCGGCGCCGTCGCCGACCTCACCAGGCTGGCCGGCTGGACGTCCTTCGACATCGCCGCGCACGGCCTCGCCCAGCGCTACTTCGTCCAGGCGCTGCGCCTCTCCCAGGCCGCCGGGGACCGCGCGCTCGGCGGCTACGTGCTGGTGACGATGAGCCAGCAGGCCGTCCACCTCGGCCACGGCCGGGAGGCGGTCCAGCTCGCCAGGGTCGCCCAGCAGGGCGTGGGCACCGCCGTGCCGCCGGTCGTCCAGTCGCTGATGCACGCCGCCGAGGCGCGCGGGCACGGCCTGCTGGGCGACGTCCGGTCCTGCACCACCGCCCTGGTGCGCGCCGAGCGCGCCCTGGCGGCGGCCCGGACGGGCGACGAACTGCCCTCCTGGGCGCGGTACTTCGACGAGGCCCAGCTCTCCGACGAGTTCGCCCACTGCTACCGCGACCTCCAGCAGTGGCGGACGGCCGCGCAGCACGCCGAGAAGTCGCTGCGGCTGCGCTCGCCCGCCTACGCCCGCAGCCGGATCTTCTGCCGCCTGGTGCTGGCCACCGCCCGGCTCGGCATGGGGGACCTCGACGAGGCGTGCACCATGGCCACCGACGCGCTGCGGGCGGCGGGGGAGATGCGCTCGGCCCGCTCGCTGGAGTACGTCCGGGACTTCCACCGCCGCCTCACCCCCTACCGCGGCAGCCCGGTGGCCCGCGCCTTCGAGGAGACGGCCCGGCAGGCGGGAGTGATCTGAGCGCGGACGTGAACTGACCGGCGGAGTGCGTGGGGACGGGCCTCACGCACCCGGCGTACGGAGGCCCGGGCCTACCAGCTCTCGGCCCGGACCCTCGGCTGGTCCGCGTCGGCCGCCACCGGCGGCCGCGCGCCGCCGCGCACCCGCTGCGCCGCCAGCGGGAACACCAGCACCGACAGCATCCCGGCGCCGACCAGCGCCGCCGCGGTGGAGGACGGCAGGTGCCCGGCGTCCACCTCGATGGTGGTGATCACCACGACCAGCGGCAGCGCCGTCGCCCCGTACAGCGCGAGCGCCGCGCGGTCGCGCAGGCCGAGCCCGGCCGGGGCGAGCAGTGCGGCGGGCAGCCCCCGCACGGCCAGGAAGAGCAGCAGGAACACCGGGACCAGCAGCAGCGTGCCCGGGTCGTCCAGCAGGGCGTCCAGGTCGAAGTTCATCCCGCTGACCACGAAGAACACCGGCACCAGGAAACCGAAGCCGATGCCCTCCAGCTTGGCCTCGATCACCTCCTCCTCGGCCTGCCGGACGCCGGCCAGCAGCAGCCGGGAGACGATCCCGGCGACGAAGGCCCCGAGCAGCATGTCGAGGTCCAGCCAGAGCGCGGCGGCGACCATGGCGGCCAGCACCAGGATCACCGCGCGGATCGCGAACTGTCCGGAGGTGCGCAGGGTCCGTTCGATCAGCCGGGTGGTCCAGGCCGGGCGGGGCCGGCGCGCGCCGAACACGGCGAGCGCGGTGATCACCGCGAAGGCCCCGAGGATGACCGCCGTGCGGGCCGGGGAGTTGCCGCTGAGCAGGGCGGCGATCGCGATGATCGGCCCGAACTCGCCGACCGCCCCGGTGGCCATCACCAGGGAGCCGAAGGGCGTGGGCAGTTCACCGGAGTCGCGGAGGATCGGCAGGATGGTGCCGAGCGCCGTGGTGGTGAGCACCAGCCCGGCGAAGGCGCCGTCCAGCGGGTCCCGGTTGACCAGCGCGCCCACGCCGAGCCCGACGGTCACCGAGACCAGCCACGCGGTGCCCGCCCGTTTCAGCGGGCCGCCGCGCAGCTTGGCGAAGTCGATCTCGTAGCCGGCCAGGAACATCAGCATGGCCAGGCCGAACTGGGAGAGCGCGTCGACCAGGCCGTCGACGTGCGCCCAGCCCAGGACGTCCGGGCCGATCAGGACGCCGAGCACGATCTCGAACACGACGGTCGGGACGGCGATCCACCGCAGCAGCCGGTCGGCGAGCAGCGGGGCGGCCACGGCTGCGGCGGGGATCAGGATCAGGGTCAGCGGCTGGGCGGCGGCGCTCACCGCGCAACCGGCCGAACGGTCGAAACCATCCGATGAACGGTCAGAGCAGGCACCCCGGCATCCTGGCACGCCGTCGGTCTGTCACCCCGGCAGACCGCTGGTGTGTCCCGGTGCCCCGATGCGCTCCGGCGGTGGCAACGGCCGCCCCTGCCGCCCCGCCGCTCGGACCGCCCCGACGGCCACCCGTGCCGCCGTCAGGCCGCCGCCTCCGCCTCCCGGGCGTCCGCCGGGACACCGAGGTCGCCCAGGACCGCCTGCGCCGCCCGCCGCCCGGAGACCAGCGCGCCCTGCACGGTGCTGGTGTCCCGGTGGTCCCCGGCGACGTACAGCCCGGCCAGCAGCCGCACCGGGCGGCGGGGGTTGTGCGGCGGCGGCATCGCGGGCAGCGCGTCCGGGACGTGCCGTACGCCGAGGAACTGCCAGCCCGAGGTCGGGACGTCGTACAGCTCGGTCAGCCGGGCCCGGACGGCCGGCTCCAGCCCGGCCGGGCCGCCCACGTCGAAGGCGCGCCGCCCGAGCACGGTGGTGGCGATCAGCGCCTGGCCGGCCGGGGCGTAGGACGGGTGCAGCTCGCTGAGCACCAGCGAGTGCGAGACCAGTGGCGGGTGCCCGTTCGGCCGGTCGCCGTCGAGCAGCAGGACGGCCTCGCCCAGCGGGGCGGTGTCGGCCGCGTGGTAGAAGGTCGTGACGGGGTGGAAGTCCGGCAGCCGCAGCCCGGGCAGCAGTCCGGTGGCGGAGCGGGCGTCGGTGGCGACGATGACGGCCTGGGCGCCGATCCGCCCGTGCGCGAGGGTCTCGACGCCGTCCGCGGCGATCGAGGTGACCTGCACCCGGGTGCGGACGGTTCCGGCGGGCAGGGCGGCGGCCAGCTGGGCCGGTACCGCCGCGATCCCGCCGGCGGGCAGACAGAGCCGCCCGCGCGCGTACGAGCGCAGCACCAGGTCGGCGATCCGGCTGCTGGTGCCGAGGGCCGGATCGGAGAGCAGCGCGCTGAGCAGCGGGCGCAGGAAGCCGTCCACGGTGCGCTGGGCGAGGCCGTGGCCGGCCAGGGCGCGGGCGGCGGTGGTCTCCGGGCGGGCCTGGAGCCGGCCGACCGGGGTGGTGGCGAGCCGGCCGAGCCGGCCGGCCAGCCGGGCCTTGTCCAGCGGGCTGCCGAGCGGGGCCCGGGCGGCGGCCTGCCGGGCGACGGCGAGCTGGGGGTCCCCGGCGCGGTACCGGCGGCCGGCGCTGTGCACCAGCACGCCGGGCGCGAGCGGGCGCAGGTCGAGGCGGTCGAGGTCGAGCGTGCGGCGCAGCTCGGGGAAGGCGGTGTTCAGCAGGTGACTGCCGTCGTCGAGCCGGAATCCGTCCTGCTCGCGGGTGGCCATCCGGCCGCCGATCCGGTCGGTGGTCTCCAGGACCTGGACGTCGAGGCCGTGGCCGGTGAGCGCGCGGGCGGCGGCCAGGCCCGCGAGTCCGGCGCCGACCACGACGACGTCCGGGTCGGACGGCCGGCGGGCGCGGCGGGTGAAGTCGTACGTGGGCACTGGGGTGCTCCCTCCCTGGTCCCGGGGCTCCGGCCGACGCAGGCAGCGGGGTGCCGGGACACGGTCCGTGGAGGGTGATGCCCAGTCAGTACGAGCATCAGACAAGCGCATCGGGCCGGATCCGAGGGCCGGGGAGGGTTGTGCGGCACCGGGCGGGGGCGCGGTCACGGACAGTGCGCCGTGGCGGCCGGGTTCGGGGGTCGGCGGGCGCGTACGGTCACCGGGGGCGTGCGACGCGCCCACCATGTGCTCCCATGCGCCCCCTCCTCGGGCCCCCTCGGGCCGGGCCCGGCATATGCCGCTGGCCAGGGTGGATGCCGCGGTCGGAGTACGCACGGCTCCGGACGCCCCGCGCGCACGCCCAGGCGTCGCGCCCCGCGCGCACGCCCACCGGTCACATCGCCGCGAGCACCGCCACACGCACGCCGGCCCGTCACATCGCCGCGAGCACCGCCGAGTACACGTCCGGGTGGGTGAAGCGGAAGCCCGCGTCCAGCAGCCGCCGCGGCACCACCCGGTGGCTGCCGACCACCTCGACCGCCAGCTCGCCCAGCACCGCCTTGAGCACCGCCTCCGGCACCGGGAACGGCGTCGGCCGCCGCAGCGCCCGCCCGAGCGCGGTGGTCAGCTCGGCGTTGGTCGCCGGGTTCGGCGCGGTGAGGTTGAAGGCGCCGGAGAGGCCGTCGTGGTCGATCAGGAACCGCAGCGCGGCCACCTCGTCGTGCAGCGAGATGAAGCTCCAGTACTGCCGCCCGTTGCCGAGCCGCCCGCCGAGGCCCAGCTTGAAGAGCGGGAAGAGCCGTCCGCCCGCCCCGCCAGCCGCGGACAGCACCATCCCGGTGCGGGGGTGGACGACCCGGATCCCGGCCCGTTCGGCCGGCCTGGCGGCGTCCTCCCACTCCCGGCAGACCTCGGCCAGGAAGTCGTCCCCGGCGGGGGAGTCCTCGTCGATCACCCGGTCGCCGGTCTGTCCGTACCAGCCGACCGCGGAGGCGCTCACCAGGACCTGCGGCGGCTCCTTGAGCGCGGCCAGGGCGACGGCCAGCGTCTCGGTGCCGTACGCCCGGCTCTCCCGGATCTCCCGCTTGTAGGAGTCCGTCCAGCGGCGGTCGCCGACCCCGGCGCCGGCCAGGTGCACCACGGCCTGGACCCCGGTCAGCCCGTCCCGCTCGACCTCGCCGAGCAGCGGGTTCCAGCCGATCGCCGTGCTGCCGTCCGGCCGGGGGCCGGTCTTGGAGCGGTGCCGGACCAGCCGGACCACCTCGTGGCCGTCCGCCAGCAGGGAGCGGACGAGCGCCGAACCGATCAAACCCGTGGAACCCGTGACAGCGATGCGCATGCGCCCATCCTCGCAGCTCCCGCCCGCTCCCGCGGTGTTCCCGACCGCCCGTCACCTTCGCATGCGTCCCGTTAGCATGACGCGCATGCCTGACGACGATCTGATCATCCGTACGGCGCGGAGCGAGGACGAGCGCGAACTCGCCGTCCTCAACCACGCCGCCTGGTCCGTCCTGTCCGACGTCTCCCCGCGACCGCCCGTCGAGGACCCGGTCTTCGACGAGCGGCACCCGGCCGAGCAGTACCTGCTGGCCGTGCTGGACGGCCGGATCGTCGGCTACGTCCGTCAGGTCCCGGCCACCCCGCTGGCGAGCAACCGGCACGTCCGGCAGATCCAGGGCCTGGCCGTCGACGGCACCGTCCGCGGCCGGGGCATCGGCCGCCGGCTGGTCGAGGCGGCCTGCGCGGCGGCCCGGGCCGAGGGCGCCCGCAAGCTGACCCTGCGGGTGCTCGGCTGGAACGCCCCGGCCCGTCGGCTCTACGAGAGCTGCGGCTTCGTTGTCGAGGGCTCGCTGGCCGAGGAGTTCCTCATCGACGGCCGGTACGTGGACGACGTCTGGATGGCCCGCCGCCTGGCCGACTGAGCCCCGGACGGCACCCCGCCGAGCGCGCCCGGGCCCGCGCCGAAGATCCGAACAGGCTTGCCGCGGGCGGATGTTCGGCGTTCCGGGCCGGTGCCGAGTCGTGACGGTTCCGCGCTGTCTGGACCGCCGCCGCGCCGGGTACCGTACGCCCGTGAGCAACTCGACGCCTCCCGGGTGGTACCCGGTCCCGGGTGCGGACGGCACCCCCGGTCACGAGCGCTGGTGGGACGGCAACGCCTGGAGCAGCGAGGTCCGACCGCTCCAGGACGGCGTCGCGGGCGGGCTCGCCGACGCCCCCACCCAGACCCGGCCGCCGTCCGACCAGCGGCCCGGCTACGGCTACCCCGGCGGCCCCGCGGCGCCCTACGGCCACCCGGGCCAGGACGCCCACCAGGCCCCGGCCTACGGCTACCCGGGGCAGGACGCCTACCAGGCCCAGGGCCAGGCCCAGGGCGGCTACCCGGCCCAGGGCGCCTACCCCGGCCAGGGCCCCGGCTACGGGTACCCGGGCCTGGGCTACCCGCCGCCCCCGGCGGCCAAGGCCAGGCCGCAGACCGGCCTGGTCATCGGCATCGCGGTCGCCGTGCTGGCCGTGGGCGGGATCGTCGCCGGCATCGCGTTCAGCGGCGGCGGCGACCGGAGGGCGGACCCGACCCCGGACCCCACGGTCACCGTGACCCAGAGCGGCAGCCCCACGTCGAGCCCCAGCCCCACCGTGCCCACGCCCACCCCCAAGCCCAAGCCCCTGCCGGTGGTCAAGAGCACCGTCCCCGACCCGCAGCACGCGATCACCGTGCCGGTCTTCGACGGCTGGGACGTGTCCACCGACCCGCCGCACTCGACGGTCTACCTCGGCACCGGCCGCTACAGCTGCCCGGACGGCAGCTCCTGCATCCGCGGCCAGTTCTCGGTCGAGAAGGACACCGTCCAGGGCACCACCCCCAAGGCGGCCGCCGACGCCCAGATCCCCGTCTACGCCGGGCAGATCTTCTCCGGGGTCAGCTCGCACACCGACGCGGGATCCGGGTACGTCAGGGTGGCCGGGGTGCTCGGCTACGCCACCCGCTGGCACATCCGCACCACGGACGGCACCCAGGGCTACGTCCTGCTGGCCGCCCTCCCGGCCAAGGGCGGCGGCTACGTGGTCATGGAGGGCGGCGTGGACGACAGCCCGGCCGCGCCGGACTTCTCGGCGCTGGACCAGATCCTCAACGGCATCCAGCAGGACAGCTCCTCCGGCAGCAGCACCTGACGAAACCGCGAGGGCCGGTCCGCCGGCCCGGCCGGTACGCCCTAATCCCCGTACCGCTCCCAGAGCTTGGGGTAGCGCTTGGCCATCACGTCCGGGTCGTCGAAGTCCAGCGCCGGCCCGGACGGCTGCTCGGCCTGCCGCCCGCCCACCTCGGGCAGCGGCAGCCCGGTCAGCCGCTCGTACGCCTCGTCGGCGGCGTAGCCGAGGTCCTCGGCGTCGCCGTCCTCCTCCTCGTCGAACTCCGGCAACAGGTCCGCCAGGTCGTCCGGTTCGGCCAGTCCGCCCTCGAAGACCTCGCGGCCCTGGCCGATCAGCCAGAAGCGGAAGTAGTCGAAGGAGTCGTCCGAGGCGCCGTCGAGCAGCAGGTAGGCCGCGCCCCACAGGTCGTTGCGGTAGGCGCGCCGGAACCGCGCCTGGAACAGCCGGGCGAAGTCGATCACGTCGTCCGGGGTCAGCTGGAGGAGCCGTTCCACCAGGAGGTCGGCCTGTTCGTCGGGGTCGCCGTCGGCGGCGTCCCGGGTGTCGTCGATGATCTGCCAGAAGTCCGTCTCGTCCATCACCGCTCAAGCATCCCCGTTCGGCCGTCTCCGCGCATGCCACGACTCGACACGGGCCCGTGCCCGGTGTGCCCGGGGCTCCGGAACCCGGTGCGCCCGGGGGCCGGGAACGGCGGAACCCCGCGCCGTCCGGGGACGACGCGGGGTTCCGTGCGCGGGGTGCCGCGGGGACCCGGTGGGGTCAGAGGCCGAGCTCGACCTCGAACTCGCCGGCCTCCAGGATCTCCTTGACCGCGACCAGGTAGCGGGCGGCGTCGGCGCCGTCCACCAGGCGGTGGTCGTAGGAGAGCGACAGGTAGGTCATGTCGCGGATGCCGATGGCGGTGCCGCCGTCGGCCTCGATGACGACCGGGCGCTTGACGGTGGCGCCGATGCCCAGGATGGCGACCTGGTTCGGCGGCACGATCACGGTGTCGAACAGCGCACCGCGCGAGCCGGTGTTGCTGATGGTGAAGGTGGCGCCGGACAGCTCGTCCGGGGTGATCTTGCTGTCGCGGACCTTGCTGGCCAGCTCGGCGGTCTTCTTCGAGATGCCGGCGATGTTGAGGTCGCCCGCGCCCTTGATGACCGGGGTCATCAGGCCCTTCTCGGAGTCCACCGCGATACCGATGTTCTCGGTGTCGAAGTAGGTGACCGTGCCCTCGGCGTCGTTGATCCGGGCGTTGACGACCGCGTGGACCTTCAGCGCCTGGGCGGCGGCCTTGACGAAGAACGGCATCGGGGAGAGCTTGACGCCCTCGCGGGCCAGGAAGCCCTCCTTGGCCTTGGCGCGCAGCGACATGATCTTGGTGACGTCCACCTCGACCACGCTGGTCAGCTGGGCCTGCTCGTGCAGCGCCTTCAGCATGTTGTCGCCGATGACCTTGCGCATGCGGGTCATCTTGACGGTCTGACCGCGCAGGGCGGACGGCGCGGCGGCGGCCTTCGGCGCGGCGGCCGGGGCGGCAGCGGCGACCGGGGCCGGAGCGGCCTTGGCGGCCTCCGCGGCGGCGATGACGTCCTGCTTGCGGATGCGGCCGCCGACGCCGGTGCCGGCGACGGAGGACAGCGCGACGCCGTGCTCGGCGGCGAGCTTGCGCACCAGCGGGGTGACGTAGGCGTCACCGCTGTCGGCCACCGGAGCGGCCGGGGCGACCGGAGCCGGGGCGGCGACGGGGGCCGGGGCGGCAACCGGGGCGGGAGCGGCAACCGGAGCCGGGGCGGCGACCGGAGCGGCCGGAGCGACGGGGGCCGGGGCAGCGACCGGAGCCGGGGCGGCAACGGGAGCCGGAGCGGCAACCGGGGCCGGGGCCGGAGCGGCGACCGGAGCCGGAGCGGCGACCGGGGCCGGGGCGGCGGCGACGGCACCGGCGGCACCGATCAGCGCGAGCTGGGCGCCGACCTCGGCGGTCTCGTCCTCGGCGACCAGGATCTTCACCACGGTGCCGGCGACCGGCGACGGGATCTCGGTGTCGACCTTGTCGGTCGACACCTCCAGCAGCGGCTCGTCGACCTCGACGGTGTCGCCCTCGGCCTTCAGCCAGCGGGTGACGGTGCCCTCGGTGACCGACTCGCCCAGAGCGGGCAGCAGCACCGGGGTGGCGTCGGCGGCCGGAGCGGCGGCCGGGGCCGGGGCGGCAACGGGGGCCGGAGCGGCGACCGGAGCCGGGGCGGCGACCGGAGCGGGGGCGGCGACCGGGGCCGGCGCGGCCCCGACGGCCGGGGCCGCGGCGGCGACCGGGGCGCCCGAGCCGTCGTCGATGATCGCCAGCTCGGCGCCCACCTCGACGGTCTCGTCCTCGGCGACCTTGATCGAGGCCAGGATGCCGGAGGCCGGGGCCGGGATCTCGGTGTCGACCTTGTCGGTCGACACCTCCAGCAGCGGCTCGTCGACCTCGACACGCTCACCCTCGGCCTTCAGCCAGCGGGTGACGGTGCCCTCGGAAACGCTCTCGCCCAGCGCGGGCAGTGTTACTGAGACCGCCATGGTTTCAGCGACTCCTATCAAGTCTTGCGTACGGGAAGTACTTGCGTACGGGAAGTACCGGGAAAGGGGGTGGGGCGTGATCAGTCGTGCGCGTGCAGCGGCTTGCCGGCCAGCGCCAGGTGCGCCTCGCCCAGGGCCTCGGACTGGGTCGGGTGCGCGTGGATGAGCTGCGCGACCTCGGCCGGGAGCGCCTCCCAGTTGTAGATCAGCTGGGCTTCACCGACCTGCTCGCCCATGCGGGCGCCGACCATGTGGACGCCGACCACGGCGCCGTCCTTGACCTGGACGAGCTTGATCTCGCCGGCGGTCTTCAGGATCTTGCTCTTGCCGTTGCCGGCCAGGTTGTACTTCAGGGTGACGACCTTGTCCTTGCCGTACAGCTCGACGGCCTTGGCCTCGGAGATGCCGACGGAGGCCACCTCGGGGTTGGAGTAGGTCACCCGCGGAACGCCGTCGTAGTCGATCGGCACCGGCTTGAGGCCGGCCAGGCGCTCGGCGACCAGGATGCCCTCGGCGAAGCCGACGTGGGCCAGCTGGAGGGTCGGGGCGAGGTCGCCGACGGCGGAGATGGTGGGCACGTTGGTGCGCATGTACTCGTCGACGAGGACGTAGCCGCGGTCCATCGCGACGCCGTTCTCCTCGTAGCCGAGGCCGGCCGAGACGGGGCCGCGGCCGATGGCGACGAGCAGCAGGTCGGCGTCGATCTGCTTGCCGTTCTCGGTGGAGACGCGGACACCGGTCTCGGTGTACTCCACGCCCGAGAAGCGGGCCTTCAGCTCGAACTTGATGCCGCGCTTGCGGAACGCGCGCTCCAGCAGCTTGGAGGAGTTCTCGTCCTCCAGCGGGACGAGGTGCGGCAGCGCCTCGACGATGGTGACCTCGACGCCGAAGGACTTCCAGACCGAGGCGAACTCGACGCCGATCACGCCGCCGCCGAGGATGACGACCGACTTCGGGATGCGGTCGAGCTTGAGGGCGTGGTCCGAGGAGATCACGCGGTTGCCGTCGATCTCCAGGCCCGGGATCGAGCGCGGCACGGAGCCGGTGGCCAGGACGATGTGGCGGCCTTCGATGCGCTGGCCGTTGACGTCCACCGAGGTCTGCGAGGAGAGCTTGCCCTCGCCCTGGATGAAGGTGACCTTGCGGGAGGCCACCAGGCCCTGGAGGCCCTTGTACAGGCCGGCGATCACGTCGTCCTTGTACTTGTGGACGCCGTTGATGTCGATGCCCTGGAAGGTGGCCAGGACGCCGAACTCGGCGGCCTCCTTCGTCTCGTCCGCGATCTCCGCGGCGTGCAGCAGCGCCTTGGTCGGGATGCAGCCGCGGTGCAGGCAGGTGCCGCCCAGCTCACCCTTCTCGACCAGGGCAACACTCAGGCCCAGCTGAGCGGCGCGGAGCGCCGCGGCGTAACCGCCGCTTCCGCCTCCGAGAATGACTACGTCGAAAACGGTGCTGGCGTCGTTCGCCACGTCACGTCCTCCATGCATGGGGTGGGTCGCCGGGCCGGTCGCGGTCCGGTGGGTCGGAAGCCTTTGTGGGGCGCCCAGTCGTGCCGGAAATACATCTTCGCACTTGTTCACGGTGGCTGATGTCCGGGTCCGCCCCAGGGGTGTCCCGCGGAGTGGTCACCGGGGCGGGAACGCCCCCGACGGAAGGGCATCATCGCAGCTCAGAGCGGTGTTGACAGCCGCCGGACGGGCGTCTTCCGCGCCATCCGCCACGGCTTCTTCCGCACTGTGGAACAAAGTTTCGCCCGCAGCGAACAGGCGTGCGTCGCGGCGCTCCGGCCTACTCGCGGGTAACCGGGCCGGAACGCCGACGGGGCCCGGCGCACACGCGCCGGGCCCCGTCGCAGCGGGTCCTGGACCGGGGGACGCCCCGGGTCAGGGGTGTCCGGGTCAGGCCTTGCCGTTCGCCCGCTGCTCGGCGAAGCGGACCAGGGTGCGCACCGCGCTCGCGGTGCCGCCCTTCGGGGTGTAGCCGTACGGCGCGCTCTCGTGGAACGCCGGACCGGCGATGTCCAGGTGCGCCCAGTCGGTGCCCTCGGCCACGAACTCCTTCAGGAACAGGCCGGCCACCAGGCCGCCGCCCATCCGCTCGCCCATGTTGGCCAGGTCGGCGATGGTCGACTCGGTCATGCCCTTGCGCAGGTCGGCCGGCAGCGGCATCGGCCAGGACTGCTCGCCCACCTCGCCGGCCAGGGCGTGCAGGCCGTCGCGCAGCTCGTCGTTGTTCGACATCACACCGAAGGTGCGGTTGCCCAGGGCCAGCACCATGGCGCCGGTCAGGGTGGCCACGTCGACGATGACGTCCGGGTTCTCCTCGCCGGCCCGCACGATCGCGTCGGCCAGCACCAGGCGGCCCTCGGCGTCGGTGTTCAGCACCTCGACGGTCTTGCCGCCGTACATCCGCAGCACGTCGCCGGGGCGGGTGGCGGAGCCGGACGGCATGTTCTCGGCCAGCGCCAGCCAGCCGGTCACGTTGACGGCCAGGCCCAGGCGCTTGGCGGCCACCACGGCGGCGAACACGGCGGCGGCGCCGGCCATGTCGCACTTCATGGTCTCGTTGTGGCCGGCCGGCTTCAGCGAGATGCCGCCCGAGTCGTAGGTGATGCCCTTGCCGACGAACGCCAGGGTGGCCTTGGCCTTCGGGTGGGTGTAGGCCACCTTCACCAGGCGGGGCGGGTTCGCCGAGCCGATGCCGACGCCGATCAGGCCGCCGAAGCCGCCCTTGGTCAGCGCCTTCTCGTCCAGCACCTCGACCTTGAGGCCGTGCTCCTTGCCGGCCGCCTGGGCGAGCGCGGCGAAGCTCTTCGGGTTCAGGTCGTTCGGCGCGGTGTTGACCAGGTCGCGGGCCCGGTTCATCTCCTCGCCGATCGCGGTGGCGCGCTCCACGGCGGCCTTGGCGTCCTTGCTGCCCTTGCGGGCGGCCAGCACGACCAGCTCGCCGACCGGCTCCTTGCCGTTGCCGTCGCCCTTGTAGGTGCCGAAGGCGTACGAGCCGAGCAGGCCGCCCAGCGCGACCGCCTCGATGTCCGCCGCGGACTCGGCCGGCAGGGCCAGCGCGGCCTTCTTGGCACCGGCCAGGGTGCGGGCGGCGACACCGGCGGCGCGGCGCAGCGTCTCCAGCGCGTAACCGTCCTCGGCGGCCTCGCCCAGGCCGACCGCGAGCACGAGCGCGGCCTTCAGGCCGGCGGGGGAGGGGACCTTGACGGCCTCGCCCTCGGCGCCGGTCGCGCCCAGGGTGCTGAGGACCTCGGTCAGCTTGCCCTCGAACGCCTCGTTCACGGCCTCGGCACCGGGGGCCAGCACGATGCCCTTCGGGCCCTTCGCGACACCGACCACCAGGGCGTCCGCGCGCAGCGAGGCGGCGGAGGAGGTGCTCACAGACAATGCAGTCACGTAATGCGTCCTGTTCTTTCGCGGTCCACGGCCGGCCACGGCGAGGCTGCCGCACCGGCGCAGCCCGCGCTGTCGCAGGCCGTCCGCCGGCGGGCCTCCGGGTCCGGGCCCCCTGGCTGCGCGCGTCCGCCGGGGTGGCCGCGTACACCAGAGGCCCCGGCTCCTCGGTACGCGCCGGGCGGGCAGGACCTGCCACGGTGCAGGGCTGCGGTGCTCCACGCATGGTAGTCCGCATGGTGGGATCACGCGCCGCCCGGTGTCAGCCGAGCAACGCCAGGGCGAACAGCGAGGCGGTCGCGGCGGTTTCGGCCATCGCACCGAGCACGTCCCCGGTGATCCCGCCGAACCTGCGCACGCACCGCCGGAGCAGCAGCCAGGAGCAGCCCGTGCCGACCGCAACGGCCAGCGGGAGGCGGAGAACTGACCATCCGTCGAGCAGTCCGGCCGCGGCCAGGGCGAGCGCGGCGGCGGCCGTCGCGGCGGCGGCCCCGGCGGGCGGCACGGTGCCCGCGACCATCGCCCCCAGCCCGCCCGGCCGGGCGGCCGGCACCGAGCGCAGACAGCCCCAGGCGAGCGCGCAGCGGGCGGCCGTCGCCGAGGCGAGCACCGCGAGGGCGCCGCGCAGCGGGGAGTGGCCGAACTGTCCAGCCAGCGCGGCCACCTGGGCGAGCAGGACGAGGACCAGGGTCAGGACGCCGAACGGACCGATGTCGGACTGCTTCATGATGCGCAGCGCGTCCTCGGCCGGCTTCCCGCTGCCCAGCCCGTCGGCGACGTCCGCCAGGCCGTCCAGGTGCAGACCCCGGGTCAGCCCGGCGAGCACCCCCACCGCGGCCACCGCGCCGAGCAGCCCGCCCGCCCGCCAGGCCACCAGGGCGCCGGCCGCGGCCGCCAGGGTGCCCAGCACCAGCCCGACCACCGGGGCCGCCACCATCGCCCGGGCCGCCGCGGCCCGGTCCCAGCGCTCCACCCGCACCCGCAGCACGGACAGCGTCCCGAACCCGAACCGCAGGCCGTCGGCCCAGCCGGCCCGGTCGCCGCGGTCCGTCATGTGCGTGTTCCTCTCGAAGGTCAGACAGCAGGACAGTAGGAGAGGGCGGGAAAGCAAGAACGCCCCGGCGAAGGGGCGTTCTCCGGACGGCCGGGGCCGCCGCTACAGCTTCCGCAGCAGGTCCGCCGCCGAGGGCAGCCTCGGCTGCTCCTTCGGCGCGCCCGGCGCCGCCGGCACGAAGGGCTTCGGCGCCTCGTCCGCGAGCACGTCCCCCGCGGCCTGGAGCAGCGGCAGCGCCAGCAGCGCGCCGACGCCCTCGCCCATGGTGATGCCCTGGTCCTGCAGCGGCGTCAGGGTCAGCCGGTCGTACGCCTTCGCCTGGGCCGGCTCGCCGCTGGACTGCCCGGCGCGCCACCACTCCGGTGCCCGGAAGGCGATCCGCTGCGCGACCAGCGCGCAGGCCGCCGAGACCACGCCGTCCAGCACCACCGGCAGCCGTCGGACGGCCGCCTGGAGCAGGAAGCCGGTGATCGCGGCGAAGTCGGCGCCGCCGGTGGCGCCGAGCAGGGCCAGCTGGTCGCCGAGCACCGGCCGGGCCCGCCGCAGCGAGTCCCGGACGGTGGCGCACTTGACCATCCACACCCGGTCGTCGATCCCGGAGCCGCGCCCGGTCACCGCTGCCGCGTCGGTCCCGCAGAGCGCGCCGACCAGCACGCCGGCCACCGTGGTGGCGCCGACCCCGAGGTCGCCGAGCAGCACCAGGTCGGTGCCGGCGTCGGCCTCCTCGTCGGCGACGGCCATGCCGGCCCGGAACGCCCGGACGGTCTCCTGGGCGGTGAGCGCGTCCTCGACGTCGATCCGCCCGGAGCCGCGCCGGATCCGGTGGGCGACCACCTCGTCCGGGAAGTCGGTCGGGTCGGCGTCCACGGCGACGTCGACGACCCGCACCTGGGCGCCGTAGCGCGCGGCCAGCCGGGACACCGGCGCGCTGCCGTCGAGCACGGCCCGCACCCGGGCCGCGGTGCCGCCCCGGGCGGGCATCCGGGAGACCCCGAGCGCCGCCACGCCGTGGTCGGCGGCGAACAGCAGCACCTTGGGGGCGGAGACGGGCAGCACCGGCGAGCGCCCCTGTACGGAGGCCAGCCAGCTGCCCAGCTCCTCGAGCCGGCCGAGCCCGCCGCGCGGCCGGTCGGCCGCCTGCCAGCGCTCCTCGGCGGCCCGCCGGGCGCTCTCGTCGGGGCGCTCGACGAGCGAGGAGAACGTATCGAGATCCACGGTCGTGTCCATCGTCCGGAAGGCTACACGGCGCGGGTGTTCAGCCAACGGCTGGCTTGACGGTCAGCACCTGACCGGCCACCACCAGCAGGACCCGCTCCGAGGCGTCGGCCACGGCCATGTTGAGCCGGCCCAGGGTGTCGCGGAAGCGGCGGCCCGCGGCGGTGGCCGGGACGACGCCCATGCCGACCTCGTTGCTCACCGCGACGGCGGTCCGTCCGGTGGCCGCCCAGGCCCGCGCCAGCGCCTCGCAGCGGCGCTGCACGGCGGCCTCGCCGCCGGCCGCCCAGACCTCGTCGTCCCAGGCGCCGCACTCGTCCATCACGGCGGTCAGCCACAGGGCGAGGCAGTCGACCAGCACCGGTGCCGGGTCGGCCGGGTCGGCCAGCACGGCCTCCAGGTCGCAGGTCTCGGCGGTGCGCCAGCTCGCCGGCCGGCGCTCCCGGTGCAGCGCGACCCGCTGGGCCCACTCGGCGTCGCCGTCGCGGGTGCCGCCGGTGGCCACGTACAGGACGTCCGGACGGTCGGCGAGCAGCTGCTCGGCGCGGGTGGACTTGCCGGAGCGGGCGCCGCCGAGCAGCAGGGTGCGGGGCAGCGGGGGACGGGTGGGCTCGGATCGGGTCGCCATGCCGTCCATCCTGCCGGAGCAGGCATACGGAAGATCGGGCCGGGCAGGCTATGGTGCGCAGCAACACAGGCAGCGTGGTCAGTGGGAGGAGCCGGCATGGTCTGGACGTGGCGGTACGAGAAGGCGGACGGCAGCGCGGTGACGCCGGGCGCCGGCCAGGAGGAGTTCGCCGGCCAGGGGGACGCCGAGACCTGGATCGGGGAGACCTGGAAGCAGCTCGCGGAGGACGGTGTGGACACCGCGGTGCTGCTGGAGGACGACCGGGTCGTCTACTCGATGAGCCTGGGCGAGGAGTAGCGCGGACGGGGTGGAGCGGCCGCGGCGCGGCTACTTCGCCCCGATCACGTGCAGGAGCGCGGCGACCTGCCGGTACGGGTCGGTGCGGCCGGCCCGGTCCTCGGCTTCCAGGAGCTGGGCCAGCTGCCGCCCGTCCACCGGCGGGGCCGCGTCGTCCGGGGCGCTGTCGGTGAAGACCCGCACGCCGTACCAGTGCCGCAGCGGGACGGACACCTCGGAGAGGGTGACGGTGAGGTCGGCGAGCCGGTCGGCCCGTGCGGCCAGTCCGAGCCGGTTGTAGTACCGGTCGCTCTCGAAGGCGTGCAGGGCGGCCCGCCAGTCCCCGGCGGCGGCCGGCCGCAGGGCGAGCGCGTCGCGGTTGCGGACCAGCAGCGAGAGCAGCCCCCCGGGCGCCAGCAGCCGGGCCAGCGAGGCGATCATCGGGTCCGGGTCGGGCAGGTACATCAGGACGCCGTGGCAGAGCACCACGTCGAAGCTGCGCGGGCCGAACCAGCGCCCGCACTGGTGGCCGTCGCCGCTGAGCAGCTGCATCCGGCCGCGGACCTCCGGCGGCTCCTCGGCGAGCGCCCCCTGGGCGACGCCGAGCGCGACCGGGTCCGAGTCGATCCCGGTGACGTAGTGGCCGGCCCGGGCCAGCCGCAGGGCCTGGGTGCCCTGGCCGCAGCCGATGTCGAGGACGCGCTGCCCGCTGCGGTCGGCCAGCTGTTCGGCGAGCTGGCGGGCGACGAGCTCCTGGCGGACGAAGTTGCGCAGCCCGCCGAGCCGGTCCAGCCAGGCGCCGGTGCCGCCCGCGAAGGAGCCGCTGCGCGAGGGCAGCCGGCGCTCCTGGGCGAGGCGGTCGTGGCCGCCGTCGCCCTGCCCCGGCAGCGCGCCGCCCTGCCCGGGGAGTGCGTAGAGGCCGGGCCCCTCCCAGGAGGGCGGGGCCCAGCCGGAGCCGACCGGTTCGGCGGTCAGGGCTTCTCCCCGCGCCGCACCTGCGGCTTGGGCAGGCGCAGCCGGCGCATCTGGAGGGTGCGCATGATGCCGTACGCGACGGCGCCGCGGGTGTTCTGGTCGGCGAAGCGCTCGGCCAGCTGCTTGCGCAGGCCGAAGCCGAGGCGGACGAAGTCCAGGATCACCAGCACGAAGAACAGCAGGAACAGCAGCGTGGAGAGCAGCTGGAGCGCCGGCACCTTGACGATGCTGAGCACCAGGATGACCACGGCGGCCGGCAGGAAGAACTCGGCCAGCGACCAGCGGGAGTCCACGTAGTCGCGGGCGAACTTGCGCACCGGGCCCTTGTCACGGGCTGGCAGGTGGCGCTCGTCGCCGTTCATCAGCGCCTGGCGCTGCTTCTCGCGCTCGGCGCGCATCCGCTCGCGCCCCTGGCGGGCGGCCTCCTTGCGGTCCTTGGGCACGGTCACCCGGGTACGCCGGTTGGCCTCGGCCTCACTGCGCTTGGGGGTGGGGCGGCCCTTCTTGGCCTGCGGATCGCGGGCCTGGGTCGTCTCGTCCTGCTTCTCCAGCACGGTGGCGGAGGCGGCGGCATCATCTGAACGGCGTCGGAACACACCACCAGCGTACGGGGTGCGACGCGGCTTCCACGGGCGCCCTCGGAACCGAACACATATCGATACCGCCAGGTCGCCGTCCGAAGCGGGTTTCCCGGGCCCTTCCCGTAGGGGATCAGTCGGATGGACGATGGGGGGGATGAGGGGCGGATCCACCCGGGGGAGGAGGAAACGCCACTGGTCGCTGTAGCAGTCTTGTTGCAGGCAGGTGCACTGCGGCGAAGGGCTCGCTGCACATACACTCGTCGTGTCTGGTAACGAGATAGAGACCGCAGGCCGGAGAAGGGGGCACCCGAGGCCCATGAGCGACGGAATCATGAAGCGTATGGGGCTGATCTTCCGCTCCAAGGCGAACAAGGCCTTGGATCGGGCGGAGGATCCGCGTGAGACGCTTGACTACTCCTACCAGAAGCAGCTTGAGCTGCTCCAGAAGGTACGGCGTGGTGTCGCGGATGTCGCGACCTCGCGCAAGCGGCTCGAACTCCAGCTGACGCAGCTCCAGCAGCAGTCGGCGAAGTACGAGGACCAGGGCCGCAAGGCGCTGTCGCTCGGCCGGGAGGACCTCGCCCGCGAGGCGCTGACCCGCAAGGCCAACATGCAGTCGCAGATCAATGACCTGGAGACGCAGTACCAGCAGCTCCAGGCCGAGGAGGAGAAGCTCACCCTCGCCTCCCAGCGACTTCAGGCCAAGGTGGACGCCTTCCGCACCAAGAAGGAGACCATCAAGGCGACGTACACCGCCGCCCAGGCGCAGACCCGCATCGCCGAGTCCTTCTCCGGGATCTCGGAGGAGATGGGCGACGTCGGCCTGGCGATCCAGCGTGCCGAGGACAAGACCGCCCAGATGCAGGCCCGGGCGGGCGCGATCGACGAGCTGCTGGCCTCCGGTGCGCTCGACGACGCGAGCGGTCTCGGCCGCAAGGACGACATCGAGGCCGAGCTGGAGCGGGTGGCCGGCGGTTCCGACGTCGAGTTGGAGCTGGCCCGGATGAAGGCCGAGCTCTCCGGTCCCTCCTCGGCCGGCCCCGCCGCGATCGAGCAGGGCAAGCAGGACGTCCAGCCGCAGCCGCAGCAGGACACCCCGCGCATCAACTACAACAAGTGATCTGAGCTCGACCCCACGAACCAGGGAGACGCACGGCATGATCATGAGGGTCATGGGTGAGGGGCAGTACGAGGTGGGCGACGACCACCTGAACCTGCTCAACGAGCTCGACGCCGAGCTCGTCACCGCAGTGGAGTCGGGGGACGAGGCGCTCTTCCGTGAGGCCTACGGCAAGCTCATCGAGGCGGTGAAGCAGTACGGTACCCCGGTGCCGCTGGATTCGCTGGAGCCGTCCGAGCTGATCCTGCCGAGCGCCGACGCGACGATCGACGAGGTCCGCGAGCTGCTGATGGCCGACGGCGAGGGCGTGATCCCGGGCTTCCCGGAGTAGGGCCGCGGCCGCTGCCAGACGAAAGGGCGGGCCCCCTCCACCACGGAGGGGGCCCGCCCTTCGGCTGTTGTCCGCGGACGGCTACGGCAGGGCCAGCATCCGGTCCAGTGCCGCCTTGGCGTACGTCTCGGTCTCCGGGTCGACGGTGATCACGTTCGGCACCCGGCCCTCGACCAGCGACTCCAGCGCCCAGACCAGGTGCGGCAGGTCGATCCGGTTCATGGTCGAGCAGAAGCAGACCGCCCGGTCCAGGAAGACGATCTCCTTGTCCGGGTGCGCCTTGGCCAGGCGGCGGACCAGGTTCAGCTCGGTGCCGATGGCCCACTTGGAGCCGGGCTCGGCGGCGTCCAGCGCCTTGATGATGTACTCGGTCGAGCCCACCATGTCGGCGGCCGCGACGACCTCGTGCTTGCACTCGGGGTGCACCAGGACGTTCACGCCGGGGATCCGCTCGCGGACGTCGTTCACCGAGTCCAGGCTGAACCGGCCGTGCACCGAGCAGTGGCCGCGCCAGAGGATCATCTTGGCGTCCCGCAGCTGCTCGGCGGTCAGGCCGCCGTTCGGCCGGTGCGGGTTGTAGACGACGCAGTCGTCCAGCGAGAAGCCCATGTCCCGTACGGCGGTGTTGCGGCCGAGGTGCTGGTCGGGCAGGAAGAGCACCTTCTGCCCCTGCTCGAAGGCCCACTCCAGGGCGCGCTTGGCGTTGGAGGAGGTGCAGATGAGGCCGCCGTGCCGGCCGGTGAAGGCCTTGATGTCGGCGGAGGAGTTCATGTACGAGACCGGGACGGTGACGTCGGCTATGCCGGCGTCGGTCAGCACGTCCCAGCACTCGGCGACCTGCTCGGCGGTGGCCATGTCGGCCATCGAGCAGCCGGCCGCGAGGTCCGGCAGGACGACCTGCTGGCGGTCGCTGGTGAGGATGTCCGCGGACTCGGCCATGAAGTGCACGCCGCAGAAGACGATGTACTCGGCCTCGGGGCGGGCGGCCGCGTCGCGGGCGAGCTTGAAGGAGTCGCCGGTGACGTCGGCGAACTCGATCACCTCGTCGCGCTGGTAGTGGTGGCCGAGGATGAAGACGCGGTCGCCGAGCGCGGCCTTGGCCGCGCGGGCGCGCTCGACGAGGTGGGGGTCGGAGGCCGGGGGGAGGTCACCGGGGCATTCGACGCCGCGCTCGCTGTTCGGGTCGGCCTCACGGCCGAGCAGCAGCAGAGCGAGCGGCGTCGGAGTGGGGTCGACGCCGTGGGTCTCGGTGATGGTGGTGGTCACGGGCGGGTGCCCTTCTGTGCGGCCGAGCTAGCGGTGGGGCCTTTTCGTCTAACTGACGCTATCTATTCTAACCGCTTAGCGTCAGAGTGACGATGGCCATCCTGTCGATGTGACGAGAACCGCTCGTCGAATCGGATGCTTCCGGGCGTGGCCGAATCGATACTTCGAAGCCGACGGGTATGGCTGAGCCCATGAAAGCAATCGCGATCAACCGCTACGGCGGCCCCGAGGTGGTCGAGTACACCGACCTGCCCGACCCCAAGGTCGGGCCCGACTCCGTCCTGGTCGAGGTCCGGGCGGCCGGGGTGAACCCGGTGGACTGGAAGGTCCGGGACGGCGCCCTGGACGGCATCCTCGACGCGCACTTCCCGCTGGTCATGGGCTGGGACGTGGCCGGCGTGGTCCGCGCGGTCGGCGGCGGGATCACCGAGTTCGCCCCGGGCGACGAGGTGTACGGCTACGTCCGCAAGGACGCCGTCGAGCACGGCACCTACGCCGAACTGGTCTCCGCCCCCGTCCGCACCCTGGCCCGCAAACCGGCCGCGCTGGACTGGGCGCAGGCCGGCGGCCTGCCGCTGGCCGGGCTCACCGCCCTGCAGGGCCTGCGGGCGCTGCGCCTCGCCGAGGGGGAGACCGTCCTGGTGCACGCCGCCGCGGGCGGGGTCGGTCACCTGGCGGTGCAGGTGGCCCGGGCCCGCGGCGCCCGGGTGATCGGCACCGCGGCCGAGCGCAACCACGACTTCCTGCGCGGCCTCGGCGCCGAGCCGGTGGTGTACGGCGAGGGCCTGGCCGACCGGGTCCGCGCGCTCGCCCCCGACGGGGTGGACGCCGCCCTCGACCTGGTCGGCCACGGCGCCGTCCAGCTCTCGGCCGGCCTGGTGGCGGACCCGGGCCGGATCGCCTCGATCACCGACTACGGGGTCAAGGCGCTCGGCGGCCGGTACGTCTGGGTCCGCCCGGACGCCGACGACCTCGCCGAGCTGGCCGCGCTCGCCGACGACGGCCGGCTGACCGTCACCATCGCCTCCACCTTCCCGTTGGCCCAGGCCGCCTCCGCCCAGGCGCTCAGCGCCGAGGGCCGCACCCGGGGGAAGATCGTGCTGCTCGTCCCGTGACGGCCGCCCGCCCGTCATCCGACGGCGGTGAACTCGTCCAGGTCATCCGCCAGAATGGTGGCGAACCGTTTCGGCAGTGGCAGCCCACCGCCGGAGCGCCCCGCCGAACCCCCCGTACGACCCGTGGAGCCCCTCACCCATGACCAGCAGCCGAGCGCACGAGGTGGTCGGGGCCGACCTGGACGAGACCGACCGGCTCCTGCTCGCCCGGCTCGGCAGCGACGGCCGCGCCTCGTACGCCGAGATCGGGCTGCAGGTGAACCTCTCCGCCACCGCCGTGCGCCGGCGGATCGACCGGCTGCGGGCGCGCGGCGTGGTGCGGGGCTTCACCGTGGTGCTCGACCCGTCCGTGCTGGGCTGGCAGACCGAGGCCTTCGTCGAGGTCTACTGCCGCGAGCGCACCGCCCCCGAGGAGATCCTCGCCAGCCTGCGGCAGTTCCCCGAGGTGGTCGCCGCCTGGACGGTCACCGGCGACCCGGACGCCCTGGTGCACCTGCGGGCCGCCGACATGCGCCACCTGGAGGCCGTCATCGAGCGCATCCGGCGCGAGCCCGGAGTGCAGCGCAGCCGCTCCTCGGTGGTCCTCTCCCAGCTCATCGGCTGACCGCCCGCCGGCCGCCCCCGGACCGTACGCAGGAATCCTGCGCGGACCCGCCCGAAGACGCCCGAAACCTGCCTGACCAGCCGCGTTCCGACGCGCGGGGAGGGCCCGGTGCTGCCTACGCTGATCACGTCCGGTCGTCGCGGTGAAGCGTCCCGCCGACCGGACGCCCCCCGACACCCCCACGCCGAGAGGGACCGCCGTGTCCGCAGCACCCGACCGCATGCACCGGCCCGACAACGAGCTGGTCGACCTGGTTTTCGACTACATGCGGGAGCGGCTGCAGTACGACCCCGTCCCGCTCGACCACCCCGGTGACGGCGAGCACCTGCGCACCCAGCTGGCCGGCCTGCTGAACCAGGACGGCAACAACCCGGTCGACGTGCTCAAGCTGTACGACCACGAGCTGTCCCGGGCGGTCATCTCCGCCGACAGCCCCCGCTACCTGTCCTTCATCCCGTGCGCCCCGACCAAGGCCGCGCTGCTGTTCGACATGGTCGTCTCCTGCGCCTCCCTCCAGGGCATCTCCTGGCTGGAGGCGGCCGGCGCGATCGCCGCCGAGAACCAGGTGCTGCGCCTGATCGCCGACCGTGCGGGCCTGCCCCAGTCGGCCGGCGGCTGCTTCGTGTCCGGCGGCTCGGCGGGCAACCTCTCCGCCCTGGTGGTCGCCCGCGACACCGCCCGCCGCAAGCTGGGTGTCGGCCCGGAGGCCCGGCTGCGGATAGCCGTCGCCGACCAGGTGCACTCCTCGGTCAAGAACACCTTCAACATCATCGGCGTCGAGGCCTTCAAGGTCCCGACCGTCAACCGGCGCTTCACCGGCGAGGCGCTGCGCGCCGCCCTGGCCGCCGACCCCAACCCGGAGACGGTGATCGCCGTCGTCGGCACCGCCGGCACCACCAACGAGGGCATCGTCGACGACCTGGCCGGCCTGGCCGAGGTCGCCCGCGAGCGCGACCTCTGGTTCCACGTGGACGGCGCCTACGGCGGCGCCGGCCTGTTCGCCCCCTCGGTGCGCGAGCGCTACAACGGCATCGAGCACGCCGACTCCTTCGTGGTCGACCCGCACAAGTGGCTGTTCGCCCCCTTCGACTGCGCCGCGCTGATCTACCGCAACCCGCAGCTCGCCCGCGCCGTGCACACCCAGGACGCCTCCTACCTGGACGTCCTGCACACCGAGGGCGACGAGTGGAACCCCACCGACTACGCCTACCACCTGACCCGGCGCGCCCGCGGCCTGCCGCTCTGGTTCTCGCTGGCCGTCCACGGCGTCCAGGCCTACACCGACGCCATCGAGGCCGGCCTCACCCTGGCCCGGGAGACGGCCCAGCTGATCCGCGAGAGCGAGCACCTGGAGCTGCTGTTCGACCCGCAGCTCTCGGCGGTCTGCTTCAAGCGCAGGGGCTGGACCAACGACGACTACTACCGCTGGTCGCAGCAGCTGCTCGCGGACCAGATCGGCTTCGTCACCCCCACCGGCTGGGACGGCGAGACGGTGGCCCGCTTCGCCTTCCTGCACCCGGGCACCACCATGGAGATGGTCAAGGAGATCCTGGACACCATGGTCTGAGCCCCCTGACGCCCGTACGGCCCCCTCCGGAGCGCTCCGGAGGGGGCCGTACGCGTGCCCGCCTACAGGAACGCCCCGTTCGGCAGGTACGGCGCCGGCGGCCGCATCCCGCGCACCCCGACGAAGCCGCCGGTCTCCGGCGTCAGCCCGACCTCCAGCCCGACGTCCAGCGCCCACTCCTGCTCGGCGGTCAGGTACTCCACCCGCGCCTCGGCCCCGTCCGGCACCCGGGCCAGCGCCTCGCGCAGCAGCCGGGCCCCGATCCGCTTGCTGGTGGCCGCCAGCAGCCGCACCGTGCCGCCGTCCCGGTAGCAGTAGCCGCTGCCGGCCAGCGCGTCCGCGACCAGCAGCTCCTCGAAGTGCCCGAGCATCAGCTCGTGGTCCGGCCCGTGCGCGGACCCGCGCAGCCGGCGGTCCACCGAGTCCAGCAGGTGCAGGTGGGTGGCGTTGCCGCGGTGCACCGGTATGTCGCCCGGATCGATCAGCCCCTGCCGGTCCACCGTCCCGGTCAGCCGCATCGCCGGGTGCAGGGTGAACCCGGCCAGCCGGTAGCGGCGGGCCGCCGCCGGGGAGCCGGAGGCGCAGACCATCCCGCGCAGGCAGCCCCGGGCGTGCGCCATCGCCCGTTCGAACAGCAGCCGCCCCACCCCCCGGCCCTGCGCGGACGGCCGGACGGCGAACAGCGAGGGCGTCCACAGGCCCTCGCGGCGCATCGACAGCACCACCCCGACCGCCTGCCCGCCGCTCTCCGCCAGCCAGCAGCCCCCGGGATCGGTGCGCGCCAGGTGCCTGGTCCGGGCCAGCTGCAGCGGCGTCGGCCGCGGTGGCCGCGCGGGGTCGTCGGACGGTGCGGCGAACGCGGCGAAGGACAGTTCCCGGACGACCTCCGCGTCCGCTGCGGTGTCCCTGACCTGGCGAAGGATCATGCCGACCATCCTGGCGTCCGACGGGCGGCCGTGGGGCCCGTTCACCCGGATCCGTGCCTCGGGCGGTGACCGGCCCTCCGGGGGTGTGCGAGCATGGGGAGCGTAGGGGACGCGGGTGGCACACCCGGCCTACGGACAACCAGCCGCGAACAGGCCGCAGAAATCGATCGCCGCCCGGGAAATGAAACCGGACGGCCGTTGGTTGGCACTGGCGGCAGACCGTCGTCAAGACCGGGAGAAAGCAGATGACCGTCCAGGACGAGACCACCGTCGAGAGTGGCATCCTCCTCACCGATGCCGCCGCGGCCAAGGTCAAGGCCCTGCTGGAGCAGGAAGGCCGCGAGGACCTCGCGCTGCGCGTCGCCGTCCAGCCCGGTGGCTGCTCCGGCCTGCGTTACCAGCTGTTCTTCGACGAGCGCTCGCTCGACGGTGACGTGATCAAGGACTTCGACGGCGTCAAGGTCGTCACCGACCGGATGAGCGCCCCGTACCTGGGCGGCGCCACCGTCGACTTCGTCGACACCATCGAGAAGCAGGGCTTCACCATCGACAACCCGAACGCCACCGGCTCCTGCGCCTGCGGCGACTCGTTCAGCTAAGCCCGCTGCGGAAGGCGGCCCCGGGGTGATCCCCGGGGCCGCCTTTCCGTTTCCGCCCGCGGGCGCCGCGGCGCCTACCGCCCGGCGACGTCCGGGGTGACCGGGTCCGGCCCCATGTGCGGGTCGCCCTCCAGCGGCAGCTCCTGACCGCTCGTCCTGTCGACCACCGTCCGCCCGGCCAGCGGCGAGCGCAGGTCGGCCGCGACCGACTGCCGCTTGGCCAGCGCGTTGCACACCTGCCCCGGCTGGACCGTGGGCGGGCCCGGCACGACCAGCACGTCCACCCGGCCCGGCTGCGACTCGTCCGCCTTCAGCGCGTACGTGGTGCAGACCCCGCCGAAGAAGTAGACGGTCAGCTTGGTGGTGCCGTCCACCCGGTAGGCGACCGGCGGACGGACGGGCGCGTCCGAACCGTTCGGGTTCGGCTCGCCCACCGCGATCCCGTTGCCCGGGGGAGTGGCCGGGGCCGGCTGCCCGGGCGGGGGCGAGGCCGGGCTGGGTGTGAAGCCGGTCGGCGGCTGGGCCGGCTGCGCGGCCCCGGAGGAACTCCCGGTCGGAGCCGCCGAGGACGGGCTCGCGGAGTCCGCCGGGGCCGGCGGCGAGGCACTGGCCGAGGCGGACGCGGCGGCCGAGCCGCTCGTCGCCGCGTCCGAGGCGGGCTTGCCACCGCCGCTGCCGCAGCCGGCCACCGTCACCGCCGCCGCCAGCACCAGACCCGTCAGGGCCACCGCTCGCCGACCGCGCCGGGGCATCGTCTCCAGATCCATCTGCACATCCTCCCGAGGGTTCAGCGGTGCCGCCTCCTCGCCGCTCCGCGCGGATGTGACGTGCTCCGGTCGGATCCGGTTCCACAGTGGTTCCGCGGCGGTTCCGCGCGCGGCTGATCCGGTCCGGCGCGGGCTCAGAAGCCGTACTCGGCCATCCCGGCGACCACCCGCTGGGCCCCGGAGGACACCCGGAACCCGGTCGAGGCGGGGGCGACGGGCTCCGGGCCGGCCGCGAGCTGCGGCCAGAACCGGCGCAGCCGCCGGGAGGAGTCCAGCAGGGCGTCGAGCGTCTCGCCGTCCTCGGTCCGCAGGACGGGCAGGGCACAGTGGTCGGTCATCATCCGGTATCGCTCCGATCCAGGGCCGCGGCCACGCTGCCGCGGTCGACGACGGGGCCCGCACGACGGGCCCCCCACGGCCGACCCTAGGCAGGGGCCCGGCCGCCCACCAGTGCTACCGGGAGGTAGTACACGGAGGAGGGCGACGGGTGCCACCATGGCCGTGGGGCGGCAACTTGCGGCACTCTTGCCGGGCGCTCCCCGGGGCCGGGTACCGTAGGCGGGTTCGTCCCCGCCTGCCCGCTGGCCCCGCAGCCACCCTGAGGAGACCCCCCGTGCGTATCGCCGTCGCCGGCTCGATCGCCACCGACCACCTGATGACGTTCCCCGGCCGGTTCGCCGACCAGCTCGTCGCCGAGCAGCTGCACACCGTGTCGCTGTCCTTCCTGGTCGACACCCTGGACATCCGCCGCGGCGGCGTCGCGCCGAACATCGCCTTCGGCATGGGTGTGCTCGGCCTGCGCCCGGTCCTGGTCGGCGCCGCCGGTGCGGACTTCGCCGAGTACCGCAGCTGGCTGGAGCGCAACAACGTGGACTGCGACTCCGTCCACATCTCCGAGACCCGGCACACCGCGCGCTTCATGTGCACCACGGACGAGGACCACAACCAGATCGCCTCGTTCTACACCGGTGCCATGGCCGAGGCCCGCAACATCGAGCTGAAGCCGATCGCCGACCGCGTCGGCGGCCTGGACCTCGTCCTGGTCGGCGCCGACGACCCGCAGGGCATGGTCCGCCACACCCAGGAGTGCCGCACCCGCGGCTACGCCTTCGCCGCCGACCCCTCCCAGCAGCTGGCCCGCCTGGAGGGCGAGGACATCCGCGAGATCGTGGACGGCGCCGCGTACCTCTTCACCAACGAGTACGAGGCCGCGCTGATCGAGACCAAGACCGGCTGGGGCGCCGAGGAGCTGCTCACCCGCGTCGGCACCCGGATCACCACCCTGGGCAGCAAGGGCGTCCGGATCGAGCGCAAGGGCGAGGCGCCGATCGTGGTCGGCTGCGCCAAGGAGGAGGCCAAGGTCGACCCGACCGGTGTCGGCGACGCCTTCCGCGCGGGCTTCCTGGCCGGCCTGTCCTGGGACCTCGACCTGGAGCGCTCCGCCCAGATCGGCTGCATGCTCGCCACCCTGGTGATCGAGACCGTCGGCACCCAGGAGTACGAGCTGCGCCCGGCCGCCTTCCTGAAGCGCTTCGAGGAGGCCTACGGCGCCGAGGCGGCCACCGAGATCAGCGCCCGCCTGGTCAAGTAGTCCGCCGGACGACGAGGTAGGCCGAGCCCCGGTCGCCGCCGTACTCGGCGGCCGGGGCCTCGCCCGCGTACTCCTGTCCGCGCATCCCGCACCAGGCCGGGATGTCCAGCCGGGCCGCCTCGTCGTCCGCCAGCACGACGACCGTGCCGCCCGGCGGCACCTCGCCGATCCGCTTCGCCAGCTCGATCACCGGCAGCGGGCAGCGCTTGCCCAGCGCGTCGATCACCGTGACCCGCCCGCTCGCCTCCGGGCGCTCTGACCCGGCGCCGACGCTCCTCGCTCCGGCACTCCCTCCTCCGTCGGTCGCTTGTCGCTCCTCGCTTTCGGCACCGGCGCGCCCTTCGGCTCGGGGCGCAGCCCCGATCGCGGTGGGCTTCGGCGCCGGCAGGTCCAGCCCGAGCGGCGCCCGGACGCCGGCCACCAGGTCCGGCAGCACCGTGAGGAAGCGCTCCACGTCCGCCTCGGCCGTCCCGTACGGCAGCGAGACCCGGACGTTCCCCTCGGTGAGCACCCCCATCGCCGCCAGCACATGGCTGGGCGTCAGCGTGGACGAGGTGCAGGAGGAGCCGGAGGAGACCGCGAAGCCCGCCCGGTCCAGCTCGGTCAGCAGCACCTCCCCGTCGACGTACAGACAGGAGAAGGTGACGATGTGCGGCAGCCGCCGCACCGGGTCGCCGACCACCTCGACCTCGGGCACCAGCCGCGGCACCCGGGTGCGGATCCGCTCCACCAGCGCGTGCAGCCGGGCGTTCTCCCGCTCGGCCTCGGCCCGTACGGCGCGCAGCGAGGCGGCCGCGGCCACGATCGCCGGGACGTTGACGTAGCCGGGCACCCGGCCGCCCTCGCGCTCGTCGGCCGGCAGCGGCGAGGCGTACCGGACGCCCTTGCGCACCGCCAGCACCCCGACCCCGGGCGGGCCGCCCCACTTGTGGGCGCTCGCGGTCAGCAGCGACCAGCCCGCCGGGACGTCCGCCCGACCGGCGCTCTGCGCCGCGTCCACCAGCAGCGGGACGCCGGCCCCGGCGCACAGCGCGGCGACCTCGCCGACCGGCTGCACCGTCCCGACCTCGTGGTTGGCGCTCTGCAGCGCGGCCAGCGCGGTGTCCGGTCGCAGCAGCGCGGCGAAGGCCGCCGGGTCGGCCCGGCCGCCCCGGTCGACCGGCGCCACCGACACCTCGCCCCCGGCGCTCTCGTGGCGGTCGGCGACGTGCAGCACGCTGGAGTGCTCCACCGCGGAGTGCACGAAGTGGCCGCCGCGCCGCCGGTTCCCGGCCAGCGCGCCCAGCAGGCCGAGCTGGACGGCCTGGGTGCCGCTCGCGGTGAAGGAGATCTCGTCCGCCCGGGTGCCCAGCACCGCGGCCACCGTCTCGCGGGCGGCGTCCAGCAGCATCCGGGCCTGCCGGCCGGAGCGGTACAGCCGGGCCGGATCGGCCCAGCCCTCGTCCAGGGCGGCGGTCAGCGCCTGCCGGGCGACGGGGTGCAGAGGGGCCGTCGAGGCCGCGTCGAAGTACACGGTCACATTTAACGACACACCCGGCCGCGTCCCCGGTCGGTCGCGCGGCTCACCCGCCGTCAGTCGATCATCCCGAATGTCCGCTTCGTCCGCGCCCGACGGGCCGTCACGGGTGTCGCCCGAGGTCATCCCCCGATCGGGCGTACGGACCTCGAATGCCTACGATGACCTGCGGCGCAGCCCCCACCGGGCCTGATCGGGCTAGCGGGCGGCGCGTTACCGGGGGCTGCCCGTCAGGAGCGCATAAGGCTGGAGTAGGGTTTGGCCCGCATAAGCATTCAAACCGTGCCCGTGGACGGGTCGCCGGGGAGGCTCACACTCCTCCCCGGGGCGACGCGAAGGCGGGCGAGACTTCGGGAAGGCGCTACGTGAGTCCCAACGGCTCCGACCGCTCGCCGCGGCGCACGATGCGGCGGAAGCTGCCTCAGGCGCTGGCACTGGGCCTCGTCATCGCGACCGCCACCGGCTGCTCGGCCAACGACCTCCCCAGGCTTGGCCTCCCGAGCCCCGTCACCAAGGAAGGGCCCATGGTCCTCCAGATGTGGCAGGGCTCCTGGATCGCGGCGCTGGTGGTCGGCGTACTGATGTGGGGTCTGATCATCTGGAGCGTGATCTTCCACCGGCGCAAGCGCACCGGTGTGGAGGTCCCCCCGCAGACCCGGTACAACGTGCCCATCGAGGCGCTCTACACCGCGGTCCCCATCATCATCGTCTCGGTCCTCTTCTACTTCGTCGCCCGCGACGAGTCGAAGCTGACGGCCACCTCCGAGAAGCCGCAGCACTACGTCAACGTGGTGGGCTTCCAGTGGAGCTGGGCGTTCAACTACGAGAACACCGAGACCCCCGACCCGGCCAACAAGGACGCCGCGTACGACGTCGGAACCCCCAAGGAGGTTCCGACGCTGTGGCTGCCGGTCAACGAGTCGGTGCAGTTCCGCCTCACCTCGCGTGACGTCATCCACGACTTCTGGCCCGTCAACTTCATGATGAAGATGGACGTCGTGCCGGGCGTGGTGAACAAGTTCGAGGTCACGCCGACCGTCAAGGGCGAGTACATGGGCAAGTGCGCCGAGCTCTGCGGCGTCGACCACTCGCGCATGCTGTTCAACGTCAAGGTCGTCGACCGCGCCGACTACGACAAGCACCTGGCCGAGCTTCGCGCCAAGGGCCAGAACGGCTGGGTGCCCTCCGGCCTCATCGGCATGGGAAGTGAAGAGAAGTGACCATCCTCAACGAGCCCGCCGCGGCCGGCGGGGGCGCCGATGCCGTCACGGTCGGGGCGCAGCGGACCCGGAAGCCGGGTTCCACCATCATCAAGTGGCTGACCACCACCGACCACAAGACGATCGGCACCCTGTACCTGGGCACGTCGTTCGCCTTCTTCCTGATCGGTGGCATCCTCGCCCTGGTCATGCGTGCCGAGCTGGCTCGTCCCGGGACCCAGATCCTGTCGAACGAGCAGTTCAACCAGGCGTTCACGATGCACGGCACGATCATGCTGCTGATGTTCGCGACGCCGCTCTTCGCCGGCTTCGCGAACTGGATCATGCCGCTCCAGATCGGCGCACCGGACGTGGCGTTCCCGCGTCTGAACATGTTCGCGTACTGGCTGTACCTCTTCGGCTCGACCATCGCGGTGGCCGGCTTCGTGACCCCGAACGGCGCCGCCGACTTCGGTTGGTTCGCCTACTCCCCGCTGTCCGACGCGGTGCACTCGCCCGGCGTCGGCGGCGACATGTGGATCATGGGTCTGGCCTTCTCCGGCTTCGGCACGATCCTCGGTGCGGTCAACTTCATCACCACGATCATCTGCATGCGCGCTCCGGGCATGACGATGTTCCGGATGTCGATCTTCGTCTGGAACGTCCTGCTGACCTCGGTGCTGGTCCTGCTGGCCTTCCCGGTGCTGGCCGCCGCGCTGTTCGCCCTGGAGGCGGACCGCAAGTTCGGTGCCCACGTCTTCGACCCGGCCAACGGCGGGGCGATGCTCTGGCAGCACCTGTTCTGGTTCTTCGGCCACCCCGAGGTGTACATCATCGCGCTGCCGTTCTTCGGCATCGTGTCGGAGATCATCCCGGTCTTCAGCCGCAAGCCGATGTTCGGCTACTCCGGCCTGATCGCGGCCACCATCGCGATCGCCGGTCTGTCCGTGACGGTGTGGGCGCACCACATGTACGTCACCGGACAGGTACTGCTGCCGTTCTTCTCGTTCATGACCTTCCTGATCGCGGTCCCGACCGGTGTGAAGTTCTTCAACTGGGTCGGCACCATGTGGAAGGGCTCGCTGAGCTTCGAGACCCCGATGCTCTGGACGGTCGGCTTCCTGGTCACCTTCCTCTTCGGTGGTCTGACCGGTGTCCTGCTGGCCTCCCCGCCGATCGACTTCCACGTCTCGGACTCGTACTTCGTCGTCGCCCACTTCCACTACGTGGTCTTCGGCACCGTCGTGTTCGCGATGTTCGCCGGCTTCCACTTCTGGTGGCCGAAGATGACCGGCAAGATGCTGGACGAGCGCCTCGGCAAGATCACCTTCTGGACGCTGTTCTTCGGCTTCCACACCACCTTCCTGGTGCAGCACTGGCTCGGCGCGGAGGGCATGCCCCGCCGCTACGCCGACTACCTGGCCTCGGACGGCTTCACCACCCTGAACACCGTCTCGACCATCGGCTCCTTCGTGCTCGGCCTGTCGATCCTGCCGTTCCTCTACAACGTCTGGAAGACCGCCAAGTACGGCGAGAAGGTCACCGTGGACGACCCGTGGGGCTTCGGCCGCTCGCTGGAGTGGGCGACCTCCTGCCCGCCGCCGCGGCACAACTTCCTCACCCTCCCGCGGATCCGCTCCGAATCCCCGGCCTTCGACCTCCACCACCCGGAGATCGCCGCGCTGGACTACCTGGAGAACCACGGTGAGCCGGCCAAGCACCTCGCCGGCGTGACCCCGGCGAAGTACGACGCCCCGAAGCTGGGCAAGGGCAACAAGGAGGGCGACGCCTGATGAAGGAACAGGGAAAGATCTTCCTGGGCCTGTCGGTCTTCGTGCTGGCCATGGCCATCACCTACGGCCTGTGGACCAACTCCGACACCAACGGCCCGGGTCTGGAGGCCGCCGGTACCACGGCGCTGTTCCTGGCCTTCGCGCTGTGCGCCTTCATCGGGTACTACCTCGCCTTCACCGCCCGCCGGGTGGACAGCGGCGCGGGTGACAACCCCGAGGCCGAGGTCGCGGACGACTCCGGCGAGCTGGGCTTCTTCGCCCCGCACAGCTGGCAGCCGCTCTCGCTGGCGCTCGGTGGCGCGCTCGCCTTCCTGGGCGTGATCTTCGGCTGGTGGCTGATGTTCTGGGCCGCCCCGATCATCATGATCGGCATCTTCGGATGGGTCTTCGAGTTCTACCGCGGCGAGAACCAGAACCAGTAGGGTTCGCGCTCGTGCACCAGGGCCGGTCCTCCCGTACGGGGGGACCGGCCCTGCCGCGTTCCCGGACGCCGCTGCGTCCCCGGGATGACGGCCTCACTCAGCTGGGTGAACCGGATGTCCCTCGGATGTCGCTTCACCGGGGGCGTTCCTACGATCTGATCAATCGTGCGAAACCTTCGGAGGCGGCCATGGCCGACAGGCGCGGAATCGCAGCTCTCGGCGGCATCTCGCTGGCCCTCGCCGTGCTGGCCCCGCTGGCCGGCTGCACGGCCCGGGACGAGGAGCCGGTCGGACCGCACCGGGTCGACGCGGCCCCGCTGGTCCACCTCTCGGCGGACGCCAAGGCCGACCCCTCCCAGCCGGTCACCGTGACGGCCGTCCAGGACAGCCGGCTCACCGACGTCACCGTGGTCGGCCCGGACGGCCGGGTCGTCGCCGGGAAGCTCGCCGAGGACCAGCGCAGCTGGCAGACCACCGGCCGGCTGAAGGCCGCCACCGCGTACACGGTGCGGATCTCCGCCGACGACGGCAAGGGCGGCCGCGGCGACACCACCGCGAGCTTCAGCACCCTCGCCGCCGAACGCCTGCTCACCGCCAAGCTCGGCCCGGACTCCTCCGGCAGCGGCGTCTACGGGGTGGGCCAGCCGCTCACCGTGGAGCTCTCCGAGGCGGTGAAGGACCCGCAGGCCCGCCAGGAGGTCGAGCGCGCCCTGACCGTCGGCTCCCAGCCCGCCGTCACCGGCGCCTGGTACTGGGTGGACGACAAGAACCTGCACTTCCGTCCGGAGGACTACTGGCCGGCCGGGACGACCGTCTCGCTGGCCTTCGACGGCACCGGCAGCCGGATCGCCGACGGCCTGTACGGCGGTGACCGCAGCTCGCTGAAGCTGCGGATCGGCGAGCGGGTGGAGTCGGTGATCGACGCGGCCGCCCACGAGCTCACCCTGAAGCGTGACGGCGAGGCGCTGCGGACCATCCCGGTCACCACCGGCAAGCCCGGCTTCGACACCCGCAACGGCGTCAAGGTGGTGCTCGGCCAGGAGCGGTCGGTCCGGATGAACGGCGAGACGATCGGGATAGCGCCGGGCAGCACGGAGTCCTACGACCTCGACGTGCTCTGGGCCACCCGGGTGACCTGGAGCGGCGAGTACGTCCACGCGGCGCCCTGGTCGGTCGGCTCGCAGGGCGTCGAGAACGTCAGCCACGGCTGTACCGGCATGAGTACCGGCAACGCCGAGTGGTTCTTCCAGCACACCCGGGTGGGGGACCTGGTGACGGTGGTGAACAGCCGCGGCGGCCGGATGGAGCCCTTCGGCAACGGCTTCGGGGACTGGAACATCGCCTGGACGGACTGGGTCAAGCACAGTGCCTCCGGACAGCCCGTCAGCACCACCGCACCGGCCTCCCAGGCCCCCGCCGCCGGGATGGTCCGCCCCGAGCTCTGAGACCCCCTGAGGCCCCCTCCGGGGGGCGCTCAGCCCTGCGGGTAGGCCAGCCGCAGGGCGGTGTCCACGGCGGCCAGGGCCTCCGCGCGAGAGACGCCCAGGCGGCTCGCCCGGGCGGCGTACTCGGCGGCGGCCTCGGCGGCCAGCCGGTGCGCGGCGTCCCCGGTGGCGGCGATCAGCGTGCCGCGCCGGCCGTGGGTCTCCACCACGCCGTCCGCCTCCAGCTCGCGGTAGGCCCGGGCGACGGTGCCGGCCGCCAGCCCCAGCTCCTCGGCCAGGGCGCGGACGGTGGGCAGCCGCAGCCCGGTCGGCAGCTCGCCGGAGCGGGCCCGGTCGGCGATCTGGGCGCGGATCTGCTCGTACGGGGGAGTGGCCGAGGCGGGGTCGACGGACAGCTGCACGGGGGCTCCAGGTGGCGCGGGCGGCGGGTACGGGAAAGCCCGAGGGCCGCCGACCAGAACTCTGGTCAGCGGCCCTCGGGGTGACGCGGTGGTGCCTACGGGATCAGTGGTGGCCGTGGCCGCTGGTGATCTCGTGGTGCTCCTCGGCGGTCGGCTTGGGGATCTGGCTGCCCTCGCCGTAGAAGCCGCGGGAGAGCTTGGCCCGGGTGCGGGTGACGACGCCGGCCTTGCGGGCCACGCCGTTCTCGTCCGTCTGGGCCGGCAGCTCGACCGGCTGGTTCTGGTCGTGCGCGGTGAGCTTGTACAGGTCCTTCTGCGGCAGCTGGGTGTGCACCTCGACGAACTCGCCGTGCGGCAGGCGCTTGATGACGCCCGACTCGCGGCCGTGCAGCACCTTCTCCTTGTCACGGCGCTGGAGGCCGAGGCACCAGCGCTTGGTGATGATGAAGACGACGACCGGGACGACGAAGAAGCCGACGCGGACGAAGTAGGTGACCGAGTTGATCGACAGGTGCAGGTGGGTGGCGAACAGGTCGTTGCCACCGGCCATCAGCAGGATCAGGTAGAGGCTGATCCAGGCGGCGCCCAGGGCGGTGCGGACCGGGGCGTTGCGCGGGCGGTCCAGGATGTGGTGCTCGCGCTTGTCACCGGTGATCCAGCCCTCGATGAACGGGTAGGCCGCGATCGAGACCAGGACCAGCGGGAAGATCGCCAGCGGGACCATGACACCCAGGTTGAGGGTGTGGCCGCCCCAGACGCTGATCTCCCAGCCGGGCATGATCCGGATCAGGCCCTCGGAGAAGCCCATGTACCAGTCGGGCTGGGCGTCCGTGGACACCTGGTCGGGACGGTACGGGCCGTACGCCCAGATCGGGTTGATCGTGGCGATCGCCGAGATGACGGCGATGAGGCCGAACACCAGGAAGAAGAAGCCACCGGCCTTGGCCATGTAGACCGGCATCAGCGGCATGCCGACGACGTTCTTCTCGGTCTTGCCCGGGCCCGCCCACTGGGTGTGCTTGTGGTAGAAGACCAGGATCAGGTGGGCCACCAGCAGGCCGAGCATGATGCCCGGGATCAGCAGCACGTGGATGGTGAAGAACCGCGGCACGATGTCGTGGCCGGGGAACTCGCCCCCGAACAGGAACATCTGGACGTAGGTGCCGATCAGCGGGACGGCGAGGATCGCGCCTTCCATGAAGCGGATACCGGTGCCCGACAGCAGGTCGTCCGGCAGGGAGTAGCCGAAGAAGCCGTCGAACATGCCCAGGATCAGCAGCAGGAAGCCGAAGACCCAGTTGATCTCACGCGGCTTGCGGAACGCGCCGGTGAAGAACACGCGCATCATGTGGACGAGCATCGCGGCCACGAAGACCAGGGCGGCCCAGTGGTGGATCTGCCGGATCAGCAGACCGCCGCGGACCTCGAAGCTGATGTCCACCGTGGAGGCGTAGGCCTCCGACATCGGGATGCCCTTGAGCGGCACGTACGAGCCGTCGTAGACGACCTCGGCCATCGAGGGCTTGAAGAACAGCGTCAGGTAGACACCGGTCAGGATGATGATGACGAACGTGTAGAGGCAGATCTCGCCCAGCATGAAGGACCAGTGGTCCGGGAAGATCTTCCTCAGGTTGGCCTTGGCGAGGGAGTAGATCCCCAGCCGGCCGTCAGTCCAGTCAGCCGCGGCTTCCCACTTGTTGGCGGGCTTTTCACGCGTGCTGGAGGGCTTGGCGGCACCGGTCGTGGTGCTGCTCGCGCTACTCATCGAGCACGCTCCCAGTAGCTCGGGCCGACGGGCTCCGCGAAGTCGCCGGTGGCGACCAGGTTGCCCTTCTCGTCAGTGATGATCTTCAGCTGCGGCAGCGGGTGGCCGGCCGGGCCGAAGATCACGCGGGCGCCGTCCGCCAGGTCGAAGGTCGACTGGTGGCAGGGGCAGAGCGCGTGGTGGGTCTGCTGCTCGTACAGGCTGATCGGGCAGCCGACGTGGGTGCAGATCTTGGAGTAGGCGAGGATGCCCTCGAAACCCAGCTCCTTGGACTTGTCGTCCTTGATGTCCTCGGGCGCGATGCGGACCAGCATCAGGGCGTCCTTGGCGATCCGCTGCTGGAAGTCCTCGCTGTGCGTGGACAGGCCCTCCGGCATAGCGAACGTGAGCGAGCCGACGATGATGTCCTCGGGCTTCATCGGCTGCATGGTGTTCATGTTGATGAGCTGCAGCGGCTTGGTCTCGGTCGCCTCCTTCCAACCGGTCTCCTTGAGCTTCTTCTCGGGAAGCGGGCCAAGGTCACGGAGCAGGACCACGCCGGAGAGCGGGACCAGCGCCATGGAGCCGATCAGGGTGTTGCGGATCATCTTGCGGCGGCCGAAGCCGGACTCGGCGGCACCGGTCTTGAACTGCTCGATGACGTCGTTGCGGACCTCGTCGGAGGCCTCGATCGGGTGACGCTCGGCGGGCAGCTCGACGTCCGACATCAGCGTGCGGGCCCAGTGGACCGCACCCGCGCCGATCATGAACAGCGCGACGCCCAGGGTCAGGCCGAGCGCGAAGTTCAGCGCGCTGACGTGACCGAGCGGGAAGATGTAGACGATCTTGTCCGGGTCGATGGCCACGTACGAGGCGATGAACCCGACGGTGGCGAGCATCGAGACCACGAACATCAGCGAGACCTGGCGCTCGGCACGCGACGCGGCCTTCTCGTCGATGTCGGTGCGACGGGGCTCGTGGGCCGGCAGGCCCGGGTCGGCGAACGGGCTGCCGTGGTCGGCCACCTCGCCGGCGGAGCCGTGCGGCTCCGGGAGCTTCTCTTCTGACATGTCGTGGCTCATGACTTCTTGGCCTTGGTGGTGTGGGCGGCGACCCAGATCGCGACCGCGATGAGCGTGCCGAGGCCGAAGATCCAGCCGAACAGACCCTCGGTCACCGGACCGAGGCTGCCCAGGGTGAGACCGCCGGGGTTGGGCTCATCGTTGGTGGTGTGGCGGACGAAGGCCACGATCTGCTTCTTCTGCTCCTCGGGCATGGTGGTGTCCGGGAACGACGGCATGTTCTGCGGGCCGGTCTGCATGGCCTCGTAGATGTGCTTGGCGTCCACGCCCTCCAGCGAGGGGGCGTACTTGCCCTTGGTCAGGGCACCACCCTGGCCGGCGAAGTTGTGGCACTGGGCGCAGTTGGTGCGGAACAGCTCGCCACCCTTGGAGACGTCCTCGGGGTTGGTCGAGGTGAACTGCTCCTCCGTCGGGGTCACCGGGCCGGGACCGAGGGAGGCGACGAAGGCGGCGAGCTGGTCGATCTCCGCCTGCGAGTAGATGTTCTTCTTGCGCGGGACCTGGGCGCCGGGCTGCTGGGCCGGCATGCGGCCGGTGCCGACCTGGAAGTCGACAGCGGCGGAGCCGACGCCGACCAGGCTCGGACCGTCACTGCTGCCCTGGCCGTTCAGGCCGTGGCAGGAGGAGCAGCCCACGGCGAAGAGCTTCTTGCCCTCATCGATCGCGAGCGACTGCGCGGCGACGTCGGCCTGCGCCTTGTCGGCGGGCGCGAACGCGGCGTACAGCCCCCCGGTTGCCGCCAGGGCGAGAAGTAGGACGACCAGCGCCGCCAATGGGTGGCGCCGTCGTGCGGAGAGCTTTTTCACGGAATAACCCCGGTGTCAGGATCTGGTCGACTGGTGGGTGCACCCGGCGGCCGGTCTGGCCGGCACGAGGCTGCCTGTCTAGGGCTGCGCGCGCGGTCGGTCGGTGGGAGCGTCGGCACCGGCAGAAGCGGCCCGTCGCCGGTGAGGGCGGGGGCCGCAGCCGGTGGCCAGCGACCTGATCAGCTGGTTACTTGATCAGGTAGATGGTCGCGAACAGGCCGATCCACACGACGTCGACGAAGTGCCAGTAGTACGACACGACGATCGCGGCGGTGGCCTGCTCGTGCGTGAAGCGCTTGGCTGCGTACGTCCGTCCCAGGACCAGCAGGAAGGCGATCAGACCACCCGTCACGTGCAGCCCGTGGAAGCCGGTGGTCAGGTAGAACACCGTGCCGTACGGGTCGGAGGACAGCGACAGGCCGTCCTTCTTGACCAGCTCGGTGTACTCGAAGACCTGGCCGCCGATGAAGACCGCGCCCATGGCGAACGTGAGGATGAACCACGCCCGGAGCTTCTTCACGTCTCCGCGCTCGGCGGCGAACACGCCGAGCTGACAGGTCAGCGAGGAGAGCACCAGGATCGTGGTGTTGACCGAGGAGAAGGGCACGTTGAGGGCGTGGGCCTTCTCGGTCCAGAACTCCGGCCCCTTGACGGAGCGGAGCGTGAAGTACATCGCGAAGAGGGCCGCGAAGAACATCAACTCGGAACTGAGCCAGACGATCGTTCCGACGCTGACCATGTTCGGCCGGTTGACCGATCCGTGCGCGTGCCCGGTTTCTACTGCTGTTGCTGTCGCCACGACGGACATTATGTCGGTCCCTTATTCCGTCTTCACGTCGGGGGGTGTCCCTCGGAGTGTCCGGTGCGTGCGGTATGCCCGCTTGGGGGGCGACGGGGTGTCCGTACGGGGGGTGAGCAGCGGCGTGTCCCTTTTCTGATGGTTCCTCGGAGGAGCCTGGACCCCGTTGCCCGGCGCGCCGGTGCACGGTCGGAGTAGCCGAGGGAGGTAGGGGGGAAGGCGCCCGGGTGAGCCGTACGGGTGGACCGGGCGGGGTCGGGTGACGGGCCGTCCTCCAGGCGGGTGAGTCCGGGGCGCGGCGGCTTGAGGAGGAACGTGCGCGAGGGGGACTCGGCGGGGGGTGATCGGGAGTAGCATCCGGATCAGGCGAACGTGGTCCGGATCACACTTGAGGGAGCAGGGCCCATGGCGTACACGACCGATGAGACGCTCACCGTCCTCGTCTACAGCGACGACCGCAACACCCGCGAGCAGGTGCTGACGGCGCTCGGCCGCCGCCCTGCCGAGGACCTTCCGGAACTGTCCTACCTGGAGTGCGCGACCACCCCCGCGGTGCTCAAGGCACTGGAGAAGGGGGGAGTGGACCTCTGCGTGCTGGACGGCGAGGCCGTTCCGGCCGGCGGGCTGGGCCTCGGGCGCCAGCTCAAGGACGAGATCTACGGCTGCCCGCCGGTCCTGGTGCTGATCGGCCGGCCGCAGGACTCCTGGCTGGCCGCCTGGAGCCGGGCCGACGCCGCGATCTCCCGTCCGGTGGAGCCGGTGGCGCTGGCCGGGGCGGTCGCCGCCCTGCTGCGGGACCGGCTGGCGAAGCGGACTCCGGCCGTCCGCTGAAATCCGCGCCAGGAGTAGGAAAGACAGGGGTAGAAGCGGGCGCTCCGCTCGATAGGCTGGCTCCATCCGTACGGACGTCCCCGGAGCGGGGAACCGACAACAGCTGGAGTCAGCCATGGTGAACGTGAACCCTGCGAACGGCGGTAGCGACCCCGCGCAGGTGGTCCGCACCTGGCCGGACCTCCTGGCGGCACTGTTGCAGGGGGAGGACCTCGACCGCTCGTCCACCGCGTGGGCGATGGACCGGATCATGAGCGGCGAGGCGTCCCCCGTCCAGGTGGCCGGGTTCATGATCGCGCTGCGGGCCAAGGGCGAGTCGGTCGAGGAGATCGCCGGCCTGGTCGACGCGATGTACGCGCACGCCGAGCCGCTGGAGATCCCCGGCCCGGCGGTGGACATCGTCGGCACCGGCGGGGACCGGGCGAAGACCGTCAACATCTCCACCATGTCGGCGATCGTCGCGGCGGCCGCCGGCGCCAAGGTGGTCAAGCACGGCAACCGGTCGGCCTCCTCGACCAGCGGCTCCTCGGACGTGCTGGAGAAGCTCGGGGTGGCGCTGGACCTCTCCCCCCGGCGAGTCGCCGAGGTGGCCGAGGAGGTCGGGCTGACCTTCTGCTTCGCGGCGAAGTTCCACCCCTCGATGCGGCACGCCGCCACCGCGCGGCGCGACCTCGGGGTGCCGACCGCCTTCAACATCCTCGGCCCGCTGACCAACCCGGCCAAGGTCACCGCGCACGCCATCGGCTGCTTCGACACCCGGCTGTCCGGGCTGATCGCCGGGGTGCTGGCCCGGCGGGGCGCCACGGCGCTGGTCTTCCGCGGCGACGACGGGCTGGACGAGCTGACCATCACCACGACCTCGCAGGTCTGGCTGGTGCGCGACGGGGTCGTCACGGAGTCCACCTTCGACCCGCGGGACGTGGGCATCGAGCTGGTCGGCATCGAGGCGCTGCGCGGGGCGGACGCCTCGTACAACGCCGAGGTCGCGCGGCGGCTGCTGGCCGGCGAGCACGGGCCGGTGCGGGACGCCGTCCTGCTGAACACGGCGGCGGCGCTGGTCGCGCTGGAGCTGGGCGACGCGCCGCTCACCGAGCAGCTGGCGGCCGGCATGGAGCGGGCCGCGAAGGCGATCGACTCCGGTGCCGCGCAGGACCTGCTGCGGCGCTGGTCGGAGGCCACCAGCCGGGCCTGAGGCGGCAGTTGGGGAGCCCGTGCCGGTACGCCGACGCGGGCTCCCGTGCTGTCCGGATGCTGGATGCCCGTTTGACCACCCGGTGGACCAGGCCTAGAGTCTTCGCCAGGTCATGAGTGACAGCGCCAAGCCCCAGCTGGCTGTCCGGCAACCCTCCGTCCGTGGCGGGGTGCCCTGGGTGAGGACCGGGTCGTCACGGCAAGCCGTCCGTGCGACAAGCGCGGACGCCCGACGACTAGCACTCCCGGGGTCCCTTGCCCCAGAAGGAGTGCATCCCCATGTCTCTGGCCACCGAAATCCGCACCCCGCTCGCCGTCCTCGGCGCCGACGTCCAGGTCCCGCTCGCCAGCGGTGAGAAGGTCGGCTACGCGGCGCTCGACTACGCGGCGAGCTCGCCGGCGCTCCAGCGGGTGTGGGACGACGTCGCCGCCTACGCGCCGTACTACGGCAGCGTCCACCGCGGGGCCGGGTACCTCTCCCAGCTGTCCACCGACCTGTTCGAGCAGAGCCGCCGCACCGTCGGCGAGTTCCTCGACCTGCGCGAGGGCGACCAGGTGGTCTTCACCCGGGCCACCACCGACTCGCTCAACCTGCTGGCCTCCGCCGTCCCGGCCGGCACCCGGGTGTTCGCCTTCGAGACCGAGCACCACGCCTCGCTGCTGCCCTGGGCGCACGCCGGACTGGACGTCACCTACCTGCGGGCGCCGCGCTCGCGGGCCGAGGCGGTGGCCGCGCTGGACGCCGCGCTCGCCGAGACGCCCGAGGGCCCCAGGCTGCTCTGCGTCACCGGCGCCTCCAACGTGACCGGCGAGCTGTGGCCGGTCGCCGAGCTGACCGCGACCGCGCACCGGCACGGCGCCCGGGTGGTGCTGGACGCCGCCCAGCTGGCGCCGCACCACCGGGTCTCGGTGCGCGAGCTGGACGTCGACTGGATCGCCTTCTCCGGCCACAAGATCTACGCGCCGTTCGGCGCCGGGGTGCTGGCCGGCCGGGCGGACTGGCTGGACGCGGCCGAGCCGTACCTGGCCGGCGGCGGGGCGACCCGGACGGTGGCCCGGGAGGCCGACGGCTCGGTGGCCGTGCAGTGGCACACCGGCCCGGCCCGGCACGAGGCCGGCTCGCCGAACGTCATCGGCGCCTACGCGATCGCCTCGGCCTGCCGGGCGCTGACCGAGGCCGGCTTCGACGGGCTGGAGGCCCGCGAGCAGCAGCTGATCGCCCGGCTGACGGCCGGGCTGGCCGAGATCCCGCAGGTCAAGGTGCTGAACCTGTTCGGCGAGGGCTCCGCCCGGGTGGGCGTGCTGTCCTTCGTCGTCCGGGACTGGAACAGCTCGCACTTCTCCGCCGCGCTGTCCGCCGAGTACGGCATCGGGGTGCGCGACGGCCTGTTCTGCGCCCACCCGCTGGTGCGCACGCTGCTGGGCGACGAGGACGAGGCACCGTCCGAGTGTGGTGCGCCCGAGCCGTCGCTGCCGGGCGAGCGCAGCCTGAACGCGATCCGGGTGAGCTTCGGCGCCGGGACGCCGGACGAGCACGTCGACCGCTTCCTGACCGCCGTCCGGGAGCTGGTCACGGAGGGCGCGGCGTGGAACTACCGCAACGAGGGCGGGCGCTGCGTCGCCACCGTGCAGGTCGAGCGGGGTCGGCGCGCCGAGGGCTGACCGCTACTCGTCCAGGCCGAGGGCGAAAGCGGCCTCCAGGTCGTGCTGGGAGTAGGTGCGGAAGGCGATCTGGGTCTCGGTGTGGGCCACGCCCGGGACCTTGTTGAGCCGGCCCGGGATGACCTCGGCCAGGTCGTCGTGCCGGCGCACCCGCACCATCGCCACCAGGTTGTAGCCCCCCGTCACCGAGTAGACCTCGCTCACGCCGTCGATGGCGGCGATGGATTCGGCGATCTCCGGGATGCGGTCGACACTGGTCTTGATCAGGACGATGGCGGTGATCACAGTTCGGGCTCCTTTGTGGGGTGCCGCCAGCGTATCGGGCGTCAGCCCGGTCGTCGCGGGGGGTGGCGGACCACGGTGCAGGCGTAGAGGAACCCGGCCGAGAAGCCGATCACGTGGACCAGGTACGCCACCCCGGGGCCGGCCGCGTGCACCGACCACCACTGCAGGACGAACCAGAGGCCGAGCACCAGCCAGGCCGGGAAGCGCAGCGGCAGGAAGAACAGCAGCGGGACGAGGGTGGTCACCCGGGCCCGGGGGTGGAGGCGCAGGTAGGCGCCGAGGGCGGCGGCGATCGCCCCGGAGGCCCCGATGAGCACCCGGGTGGAGTTCGGCGAGTGCGCCTCGGCGAGCGCGAAGCCGTACGTGGTCAGGCTGCCGGCGGCCAGGTAGAAGACGGCGTACCGGGCCCGGCCCAGCCGGCGTTCGACGGTGGGGCCGAAGACCTGGAGGAAGAGCAGGTTCCCGAGCAGGTGCAGCCAGCCGGCGTGCAGGAAGAGCCCGGTGAGGACGGACAGCGCCGGGCGCTTGCCCGGGGTCGGGGCGGCCGGGCAGCCGGGGACCGGGTCGGGGGCCTCGGCGAGCTGTCCGGCGGTCAGCGGCCGTCCGGCCAGCACCTCGGCCGGGACGGCGCCCCAGCGCTGCTCGTACCGCTGCTCCGCGCAGACCCGGGCCTGGCCCGTGCCGTACAGCGGGTTGAGCCCCGCGGCCGGGCCGAGCAGGAAGACCAGGGTGTTGAGGGCGATCAGGGCGTAGCTGACCACGGGGGCGGTCGCCGCCGGGCGGCCGCCCCGGGCGGCGGTGTGGTCGGGGACCGCGAGCGCCATGCGGCCAAGCATCCCTCCGGGCGCCGCAGGTGACACGGCGGTTTACGGCAGGTGGACTAGCCCGGGTGTTCAGGCAACCGGTGGTCGCGACGGTTGCCCCAGGCAATAGGCTTGGGGCGGGCATTCCCGCCTCCCGCCGCCGACGCCGGGGCTCCGGGGGGAGCGCCTGCCCCACCCAGGGACCACCCGAGAGGACCCCCGATGACCGTCCCCGCTCTGACCGCCGAGACGCGCTGGCGCTGCACCCTGTGCGGCAACCTCACCCGCTTCGACGTGACCCGCACCGCGCGGGTGACCGAGTTCCTGCACTTCGACCTGGCCGGCGAGTCCAAGGTCGAGGAGACCGAGGTGCTGAGCGAGACCGTCGAGTCGGTGCGCTGCCGCTGGTGCAACGCGGTGGACCAGGTCGAGCTGGTGGCCCGTCCGGGCGCCGAGGAGACGCAGGCCCCCGCCGACCAGGGCTGATCCCCGCCGCGGCGGCGGGGTGGGTGCGCGGCGCACCCGCCCGCGCCGCACGGGACAATACAGAACAGGACGCACGGAGCGTGCCGACGGGGGGCGGCCGCGGCCGTGCCCCGCTGGACCAGGATCGGAGCCGAGGACGTGGTGGACGCAGCGAAGGAGCCCGGCGCAGCCCAGGGGCTTCAGCCCGCTGCGGCCGAGGCCCCGGCCGAGGCTGCCGGGACGGCGGACGGCGCCTCCGGGTCCGCGGCGGAGCGCGCCGTCGAGAAGCTCGACCGGCCGCTGCCCGAGGGCGTGCGCCGTCGGGTGGTCGGCCTGGCCTCGGACGCGCTCGGCGGGGTGCCGCCGGCCGAGCTCCCGCAGAGCCTGCGTCAGTACGTCAAGTTCACCCCGGCGCGGCGGGCCAAGTACGCGGCCACCGCGCTGGCGGCGGCGCTGGAGGCGGAGCCGGCCTTCCGGGTGCGGATAGCGGAGCGGCTGCGTCTCGGGCAGCCGGACCTGGTGAAGGCGCTGGAGTCGGGCACCGTCCCGAGCGCGGCCGATCCGATGGACGTCGCGGCCGCCGCCTACCTGGTGCGTTCGACGGGCTGGAGCCGGCTGGTGGCCGAGGCCGGCGAGGAGGCCGAGCGGGCCGGTGCCGAGGACGCGGCCGCGGAGGCGGTCCGGCTGGTGGAGAAGCTGCAGGCCGAGCTGGCCGAGGTGCGGGCCTCCGCGCGGGCGGACGCGGACCGGCAGCGGGCCGAGTCCGACGGCGTCCGCAGGGAGGCCGAGTCGCTGCGCAAGAGGGTGCGGTCGCTGGAGAGCGACACCCGCCGGGCGCAGGCCGAGACCCGCCGGGTGGCCGGCGAGCTGGACGCGCTGAAGGCGCAGGCCGCGGCCGAGCGCGGCGCGGCCGAGAGCGAGGCGCGCCGGCTCCGGCACCGGGTCCTGGAGCTGGAGAACGCGGCCGAGCAGGGCCGCCGTTCGGCCCGTGAGGGGCGCAGCGTGGAGGACATGCGGCTGCGGCTGCTGCTGGACACCGTGCTGCAGTCGGCCCAGGGGCTCCAGCGGGAGCTGGCGCTGCCGGTCGCCCAGATCCGCCCGGCGGACCTGGTGGAGGCGGTGGTGCCGGGGGCGGCCTCGCCGCACGACGTGGCCCGGCGCGGGCTGGCCGAGGACGATCCGGCGCTGCTGGACCAGCTGCTGGCGATCCCCCAGGTGCACCTGGTGGTGGACGGCTACAACGTGACCAAGACCGGCTATCCGACGCTGCCGCTGGAGCAGCAGCGGATCCGGCTGCTGGGCGGGCTGGCGATGCTGGCCCAGCGGACCCAGGCGGAGGTCACCTGCGTGTTCGACGGGCAGGACCTGGACGTCCCGGTGATCATGGCGCCACCGCGCGGGGTCCGGGTGCGGTTCAGCCGGACCGGGGAGACGGCCGACGAGCTGATCCGCCGTCTGGTGCGGGCCGAGCCGCAGGGCCGTCCGGTGGTGGTGGTGTCCACCGACCGGGAGGTCGCGGAGGGCGTGCGGAAGGCGGGCGCGCGCCCCGTGGCGTCGGTGCTGCTGCTGAACCGGCTGGCCCGGCCCTGAACCCGGGGAGGTTCGCATGATGCCTGGTCAGGGCCTGTTTCGGAGCATTGTGCGAGTCCGGTGAAGTCAGTGTGGGGACCGGAGTTCACGCCTTCGGGGGAGTGGCAAAACGGATAGATCTTCACTAGGGTCTGGCGTCAAACCTATTTTCCGGAATCTCATCCCATCAGGTGAGCCCGTTGGAAGAAGGAGCCGGTCCCTTGGCCTCCCACCGCCGTCCCAAGCAGCCGAGCCGCGCACGGATCTCCGTGCTCACCGCGGCCGCTGCGACCGCGGTCGCCCTCTCCGCCCAGGTGGCCGCGCACGCCGCGCCGCAGCCGAACAAGACGGACGTCAAGGCGCAGATCGACCAGCTCCAGGAGGAGCAGGAGCAGGCGGCCGAGAAGTACAACGGCGCCAAGGAGCGGGCCGACCAGCTGCGCAAGCAGGCCGACCAGCTGCAGGACCAGGTGGCCCGCGGCCAGGAGCAGATGACCCAGCTCCAGGGCGGCCTCGCCGAGGTGGCGGGCGAGCAGTACCGCAGCGGCGGCATCGACCCGTCCGTCCAGCTGATGCTCTCCTCGGACCCGTCCGGCTACCTGGACAAGGCCTCCACCGTCCAGCAGGCCAGCACCAGTCAGGCCGAGGCGCTCAAGGGGCTGCTGGACCAGCAGCGCCGGCTGGACCAGGAGAAGACCGAGGCGGCCGCCGTGCTCGCCTCGCTGGACACCACCACCAAGGACCTGAACCAGGCCAAGTCGGACGTCAACACCAAGCTGAAGGCCGCCCAGGACCTGCTGAACTCGCTGAGCTCCGCCGACCGCGCCGCGCTGCGGGCCCAGCAGGCGCAGGACGACCGCGCCTCGCGCGGCAGCGACCGGGTCGACCTCGGCAGCCTGCCGCCGGCCAGCGGCTACGCGGCCACGGCGCTGGCCAAGGCGATGAGCAAGCAGGGCTCGCCGTACGTGTGGGGCGCCACCGGGTCGACCACCTTCGACTGCTCGGGCCTGATGGTCTGGGCGTACGGGCAGGCGGGCGTCTCGCTGCCGCGCACCTCGCAGGAGCAGGGCCACTACGGCACCCGGATCCCCTCGCTGGACCAGGCCCAGCCGGGCGACCTGGTGATCTACGGCCCCGACATGCACCACGTCGGGATGTACATCGGCAACGGCATGGTGGTCCACGCGCCGCACACCGGTGACGTGGTGAAGGTGATGAAGGCCGACGCGATGTCGATCAACACCATCCGCCGGGTCTGACGGACCGACATGCCCGAGGGGCTCCCGCGGGGGCCTGTGAAAAGCGCCACCCCCGTTCGGGGTGGCGTTTCGGGTTTCCGGCCCTTCGACGACCACATGGTGAGAACCGATCAGCCTTGTGTGCGTCAATGGTCACCATCGGTCATTTTCACAAAGGAACTTGGGTAATCTTCTGTCTTTTTTCTGACAAGGATTTGAACCGATCACGGTTCAGTTACTAGGGTCATGCTCCGAACCACCGCACTGTCGATCGCCCAGCCAGGGTGGCGGCGGTGGTTACCGTCGAGTTCGCAAGGCAGCGGGACAGGTCGAAGCGACTGTCCGACAGGGGAGCCCAGTGGTAGGGGGCGCTGCGGAGCGGAGCCGGGGAACCACGTTCCTCCGGGGTGAATCGGCGCCAGGTCGGCCGGTGGAACGGCCGTGAGGCGTCGTAGGGCATGCTTCCGGCCCGAACCCGTCAGCTCACCCGGTAGGCGGCCGTAGGAAGAAGGAGTCCGCCTTCGTGGCGTCCCATCGTCGTCCCAAGCCCGCCGGCCGCGCCCGGGTCTCGATCCTGACCGGCGTCGCCGCCGCAGCCGTCGTCCTCTCCGCGCAGGGTGCCCACGCGGACCCGCAGCCGACCAAGGAACAGGTCAAGGGGCAGGTCGACCAGCTCAACGAGCAGGCCGAGGTCGCGACCGAGAACTACAACGCCGCCCAGGCCAAGCAGCAGGACCTGGAGAAGCAGGTCTCCGGCCTGCAGGACCAGGTGGCCCGTCAGCAGGCCCAGGTCACCGAGCTCCAGGGCGGCCTCGCCGAGATCGCCGGCGAGCAGTACCGCAACGGGGGGATATCCCCCACCGTCCAGCTGATGTTCTCCTCCAGCCCGGACAGCTTCCTCAGCCAGGCCGACGCGCTGAACCAGGCCGGCAGCACCCAGAAGGGTCAGCTGAAGGAGCTCCAGGAGCAGCAGCGCAAGCTCGACCAGGACCGCAACGAGGCCCAGGGCAAGCTCGCCGAGCTGGAGTCGACCACCCAGCAGCTGAAGGCCTCCAAGGACGAGGTCCAGGGCAAGCTGAAGGCGGCCCAGGACCTGCTCAACACGCTGACCGAGCAGGACCGCCAGGCGCTGCGCCAGGCCGAGGAGAAGGCCGCCGCCGAGGCCAAGGCCAAGGCCGACGCCGCCCAGGCCCAGCAGCAGCAGGCCGACCGCGCCTCCCGCGACAACAGCCGCGGCAGCCTCTCGGCCCCCACGACCACCGCTCCGGTGAACGTGGCCCCCGGCAGCTCGCGCGGTGCCGCCGCGCTGTCCGCCGCCGCCTCCAAGATCGGCAGCCCGTACGTCTGGGGCGCCACCGGCCCGGGCTCCTTCGACTGCTCCGGTCTGATGGTCTGGGCGTACAACCAGGCCGGCGTGTCGCTGCCGCGCACCTCGCAGGCGCAGGCCTCGGCCGGCACCCGGCTCGGGACGGACCTCTCCAAGGCCCAGCCCGGCGACCTGCTGATCTTCTACACCGACGCCCACCACGTCGGCATCTACGCCGGCAACGGCCAGGTGCTGCACGCGCCCAAGCCGGGCGCGTCGGTGCGCTACGAGGCGGTCACCAACATGCCGCTGACCGGCATCGTGCGGGTCTGATCCCCGCTCGGACGTCTCCAGGCCCGGTCTCCCCCAGGGGAGGCCGGGCCTGCGGCTTTTCCGGCGGCTCGATCTGATGTCCGATTAGGGAGTGAATATTCGGGTTGGGAGGGGTTTGGACTCGCTTGCCCGGACTCGCTAACGTCTGCCACCGGACTCCCGCTCGACGGCCGCCCGTCCCGGTGCGGCGGCGGGGGCCGCGCCGCAGGATTGGAGCCGCTGCCGCCATGCCCGTGCACCGCCGTTCCCAACTGCTCGCCCGGGCGCTGGTGCTGACCGCGGCCGCCGCCACCGCGTTGGGCGCGGCCACCGGAGGCAGCGCCCAGGCGGCCCCCGCCAGCCCCGACCCGGGCGACCGTCAGGACGTCAAGACGCAGGTCGAGCAGCTGTACGACGAGGCCGAGCAGGCGTCCGAGAGGTTCAACGCCGCGCAGGAGGCCCAGCGGCGGCTCCAGGGCGAGACCACGATCCTCCAGGGCGAGATCGCCCTCGCCCAGGACCAGCTCAACGGGCTGCGCGGCGACCTGGCGATGGTGGCCGGGGCCGAGTACCGCGGCGGCGGGATGACCCAGACCGCCCAGCTCATCCTCTCGCCCGACCCGGAGGGCTACCTGGCCCGCGCCCGCACCCAGGGCCAGGCCGCCGTGCGCCAGCAGGAGACCCTGCACGAGCTGATCACCCGCCAGCGCCGGCTCGACCAGCGCCGCACCGAGGCGGCCGACAAGCTCGCCGAGCTGGACCGGACCCGGCGTTCGCTCGCCGACAGCAAGCAGCAGGTCCAGCAGCGGCTGGCCGGCGCGCAGAAGCTGCTGAACGGCCTGGGCACCGTCGAGCGGGCCCGGCTGGCGGTCCAGGACGCCCGGGACGCCGAGCAGCGCGCCACCCGGGGCACCGACCGGCTGGACCTCGGCACCGCCCCGCCCGCCTCCGAGCGCGGGGCGGCCGCGCTGGCCGCCGCGGTGCGGATGATCGGCTCCCCGTACGTCTACGGGGCCACCGGCCCGCACGCGTTCGACTGCTCCGGTCTGATGTACTACAGCTGGCGGCAGGCCGGAGTGACCCTGCCGCGCACCTCGCAGGCCCAGGCGTACGCCGGGCAGCGGATCAGCCTGTCCGAAGCGCGACCGGGAGACCTGGTGATCTTCTACCGGGACATGCACCACGTCGGCATGTATGCCGGCGGCGGCGTGATCGTGCACGCCCCCCGCCCGGGCGCCAGGGTCCGCTACGAGAGCGTCACCGCCATGCCGGTCTCCGGGGTGGTCCGGCTCTGAGCGCCCCGCCGTCCGGCCCCGCCGGACCCGCCGCCATACGTCGCCCCCGCCGCGTGCTGTCCCGGCGGGGCGCGCTGCTGCTCGCGGCCGGCGGGCTGGCCCAGCTGTCGCTGCCGCCGGCCGCCCCGCCGGCGCCCGCGGCGCGGCCGGTGGACCGGCGCGCCGAGGTGGCCGCCGCGCTGGCGGAGCGGGCGCGCTCGGCCCCGCCCTGGGCCGGGCTGCCGGTGGCCGAGGCCGGGTACCGCAACCTGGTGCTCGGCGCCGCCGGCGGGGAGCGGGTGACCGCCGCCGCCGACCTGGCGGTGCGGATCGCCGGGTACGACGAGCACCCGGTGGTGTACCCGCGCCGGATCGGGCTGGTACGGGCCGGGGACGGCTGGCGGGTCGAGCGCGAGGAGAGCGCGTCCGGGCCGCCCGCGCCGTGGGACTTCGGGCCGCTCCGGTCCTCGCCGGGCGCGCACTGCCTGGTGGTCGGGCCGGCCGCGGGACCCGACCAGGCCGAGCTGGTCGCGGTGGGGGACCGGGCGGTGCCCGCCGTCACCGAGGTCTGGGGCGGCGCCTGGCCGGAGCGGCTGCTGCTGGAGCGGCCGGCCACCGAGGAGCAGTTCGCCCGGCTGCTGGAGGGCGACCCGGCCGGCTGGACGGGCATGGCGGCGGTCACCGTGGCCGCCCCCGGCGCGCCCTGGCACACCCCGGCGGACCGGGTGCTGGTCAACCCGGAGGCGTACGGGCGGCTCAGCGGCTTCGGCCGCCAGGTGGTGGTCACCCACGAGGCCACCCACGTCGCGACCAGGGCCGACACCCGGGCCTGGACCCCGCTGTGGCTCTCCGAGGGCGTCGCCGACTGGACGGCGTACCGGGACTCGGGCCGCGGCCCGCAGCAGATCGCGCCCGAGCTGGCCCGGGACGTGGCCGCCGGGAAGCTGCCCGCCGCGCTGCCCGCCGACCGGGACTTCGCCGCCGGGGCCACCGGCATCGCCCAGGCCTACGAGCAGTCCTGGCTGGCCTGTGAACTGATCGCCCGCACCCACGGGCCGCAGCGGCTGGTCGCCTTCTACCGGGCGATCGGCGCGGCCGACGGGCAGGGCGAGGACCGGGAGCGCCGCACCGACCGGCTGATGCGCCGCGAACTGGGCGTCGGCCTGGCGGAGTTCACCCGGCTCTGGCTGGAGCAGGTGGCGGCACTGAAGGGTTGACCGGCCGCGGAGGGCCGGTCAGCGGCGCTGTTCGGCCGGGGTGCCCGGGTGGTCGATGCCGTCCAGCAGGTCCTGCTCGTAGGCGATGCCCGGGCGCACCGGGTAGCCGGCGGACGGCAGCGCGGCGGGCTCGCGGTCCAGCACCACGGTCGGCGGCAGCGGCGCCTCGCCGCGGGTGGAGCGCCAGAGCCGCACGCAGGAGAGCACGGCGGCGGCCAGCAGCAGCAGGTTGCGCGCGGCCAGGACGGCGACCGCCGCCGGCTCGCTGGCCAGGACCTGGGTGAACATGGTCGGGAACTCGACCAGGGTCAGCGGGCAGGCGAGCAGGATCAGCACCGCCACCGGCCGCTGGCTGCTGTTGCGCACGGTCAGGCAGACCGCCGCGACGCCGACCAGCCAGACCAGGTACTGCGGGCTGATCACCCGGCTGGTCACCACGAAGATCAGCAGCGCGCACAGCGCGGCGTCGTACATGGTGGCCGCGCTGCGGCGCTTGGAGGTGTAGCGCCACAGCAGCAGCCAGGCGAAGCCCAGCAGGGTGCCGGCCAGCATGACCTTGCTGATCACGTCGACCCACGGCCCGAGCATCTCGGGGGAGCCGTAGTTCATGGTGACCTTGCCGTCCCAGGCGTCGGCGATCCGGGCGAAGTGCAGCGGCAGCGCGCCGAGCGACTCGACCTCGATGCCGCGGTCCTTCTGGAACGCCAGGAACTCGAAGGCGCCGTTCATCCCGGCCGTCAGCAGGAAGCCGATCGAGACGGCGGTGGCCGCCGCCAGCGTCCAGGAACGGCGGGTGCGGCGGCCCGACGGGGTGCCGATCAGGCCGATCAGCGGCCAGATCTTGACGATGCCGCCCAGGCCCAGCAGCAGCCCGCCGACCGCCGGGCGGCGGATCAGCGCCAGCAGGCCGGCCAGGGCGACCGCGGTGACGATGACGTCGAAGCGGTTGTAGATCATCGGGCCGAGCAGCGGGACGCCCACCACCCACATCCAGGCGCCGGTCAGCGCCCGGCCCCGGCGCAGGCCGGTGCGCACCAGCAGCGCGGCCGCGGCGGCGTCGGCGATCCCGCAGATCACCCAGAACGAGACCAGGTACGACCAGGGCAGCAGGCCCGGCAGCAGGATCACCAGGGCGGCGCCCGGCGGGTACTGCCAGGTCACGTCGTCGAACGGGAAGGTGCCGGTCTGGAGCACGCCGTACCAGGCGTGGTAGATCATCCAGACGTCCGCCGTGACATCGCCGCCGGGCGCCTTCAGCACACCCGTCGCCAGCAGCACCAGCAGGGCGCGGGTGGCGACCCAGGTCGCGCCGAGCGCGGCGAGCGCCCCGAGCGGGCGGCCGAGGCGGCCGCGCGAAGAACCGGGCTCGGTGGCCGGGGCCAATTCCACTGCGCTCCCTCGTTCGTCTCGGACGTCCCCACCGGAGGCGTCGTACCGACGGACGCCCGGGCCGCGTGCTGGACGACGGCCTAGGTACTAGGACTGACCCGGGGGTCAAACGGTTGCCGTGCGCGGTTCCGTTCCCGGTGGGTCATGGTGTTGACCTATCGTACGGATCACCCAGCGGTACACCGCGCACCCCCCGACCGAGCGAGCCGTGGCCTGATGCACAGAACCTTGATCGTCACCAACGACTTCCCGCCCCGCCCCGGTGGCATCCAGGCCTTCGTGCACAACATGGCCGTGCGTCAGCCCGCAGGCAGTGTCGTGGTCTACGCCTCGACCTGGCGGGACGGCACCGAGGTGGCCCGGTTCGACGCCGAGCAGCCGTTCCCGGTGATCCGGGACCGGACGAAGGTGATGGTTCCCACACCGCGGGTCACCCGGCGGGCCGCCGAGATCCTGCGCGCGGAGAAGTGCGACTCGGTCTGGTTCGGCGCCGCCGCCCCGCTCGGGCTGATGGCGCCCGCGCTGCGCCGGGCCGGCGCCGGGCGGCTGCTCGGCATGACCCACGGGCACGAGGCCGCCTGGGCCCAGCTGCCGGTCTCCCGGCAGCTGCTGCGCCGGATCGGCGCGGGCACCGACGTGCTGACCTACCTGGGCGAGTACACCCGCTCCCGGATCGCCGCCGCGGTCGGGCCGCAGGCCGCGGCCCGGATGGTCCAGCTGCCGCCGGGCGTGGACGAGACGACCTTCCACCCGGGCTCCGGGGGCGCCGAGGTGCGCCGCCGGCTCGGGCTGGCGGACCGGCCGGTGGTGGTCTGCGTCTCCCGGCTGGTGCCCCGCAAGGGCCAGGACACCCTGATCGAGGCGATGCCGCAGATCCTCGCCGACGTGCCGGACGCGGTGCTGCTGATCGTCGGCGGCGGCCCGTACCGGGCGGACCTGGAGAAGCTCGCGGACGCCACGGGCGTCCGGGACTCGGTGCGGTTCACCGGCTCGGTGCCGTGGGAGGAGCTGCCCGCCCACTACGGGGCCGGGGACGTCTTCGCGATGCCGTGCCGCACCCGGCGCGGGGGGCTGGACGTCGAGGGCCTGGGCATCGTCTACCTGGAGGCCTCGGCGACCGGCCTTCCGGTGGTCGCGGGGGACTCCGGCGGCGCGCCGGACGCGGTGCTGGAGGGCGAGACCGGGTACGTGGTGCCCGGCGGCTCGGCCCCGGCGGCGGCCGAGCGGATCGTACGGCTGCTGCGCGACGAGGAGCTGCGGCGGCGGATGGGCGAGGCCGGGCGGCGCTGGGTGGAGCGCTCCTGGCGCTGGGACCTGCTGGCCGGGCGGCTGACCTCGCTGCTGGCCGGCTGACGCGGGTACGCCGAAGGGCCCCGGGGAGTCCCCCCGGGGCCCTTCGGCGTACCGGTGCGGCCCTACTTCCGGTACAGGGCCTCGATCTCGGCGGCGTAGTCCTTCAGCACGACGTTGCGCTTGAGCTTGAGCGAGGGCGTCAGGTGGCCGCTCTCCTCGGAGAACTCGGTGTCCAGCAGGCGGAACTTCTTGACCGCCTCGGCGTGCGAGACGGCCGCGTTGCCGTCGTCCACCGCGCTCTGGAGGGCGGCCAGCAGGTCCGGGTCGGCGGCGAGGTCGGCGACGGTGGCGTCGGCGGGCTTGCCGTTGAGCTCCTTCCACTTCGGGAAGAAGTCCGGGTCGACGGTGATCAGGCAGGCGATGAAGGGCTTGCGGTCGCCGACCACCATGACCTCGCCGACCAGGGCGTGGGCCCGGATCCGGTCCTCGATCACGGCCGGGGCGACGTTCTTGCCGCCGGCCGTGACGATGATCTCCTTCTTGCGGCCGGTGATCGTCAGGTAGCCCTCGGAGTCCAGCGAGCCGAGGTCCCCGGTGGCGAACCAGCCGTCCTTGAAGGCGTCCGCGGTGGCCTGCGGGTTGTTCCAGTAGCCGGTGGAGATGTGCGGGCCCTTGAGGAGGACCTCGCCGTCCTCGGCGATCCGGACGGAGCAGCCGGGCGTCGGCTGGCCGACCGTGCCGATCTTCGGCTTGGCGCACTCGTTGAAGGCGGTGGCGGCGCAGGTCTCCGTCAGGCCGTAGCCCTCCAGGACGGTGAAGCCGATGCCGCGGTAGAAGTGGCCCAGGCGCTCGCCGAGCGGGGCGCCGCCGGAGATGGCGTGGGTGGCCCGGCCGCCGAGCGCGGCGCGCAGCTTGCTGTAGACGAGCTTGTCGAAGACGGCGTGCTTGAGCCGCAGGACCAGGCCCGCGCCGCCCGCGTCCAGCGCCCGGCTGTAGGCGATCGCGGTGTCGGCGGCCTTGTCGAAGATCTTGCCCTTGCCGTCGGCCTGGGCCTTGGCGCGGGCGGTGTTGTAGACCTTCTCGAACACTCTGGGCACGCCCAGGATCAGGGTCGGCTTGAAGGAGGCCAGCTCGGCGGTGACGTTCCGGACGTCGGAGACGTGGCCGAGCTTGATCGGCGCCATGATCGGGGCGATCTCGACGATCCGGGCGAACACGTGGGCCAGCGGCAGGAAGAGCAGCACGGAGCTCTCGCCGGTGTGGAACAGCGGGGCCAGGCGCTCGACCACGTTGCCGCACTCGGCCAGGAAGTTGCCGTGGGTCAGCTGGCAGCCCTTCGGGCGGCCGGTGGTGCCCGAGGTGTAGACGATGGTGGCGATGTCGTCGGGGCCGGCTGTCCGGCGGCGCTCGTGGACGGTCGCGTCCGGGACGTCCTGCCCGGCGGTGGCGAGCGCGGCGATCGCCCCGCCGTCGATCTGCCAGGTGTGCTCCAGCCCGGGCAGCCGGTCGCGGACCTCGGCGACCACCCCGACGTGCTGGTCGGTCTCGGTGATCACGGCGACCGCGCCGGAGTCGCCGAGGATCCACTCGACCTGCTCGGCGGAGGAGGTCTCGTACACCGGCACGACGATCGCGCCGGCCGTCCAGATCGCGAAGTCCAGCAGCGTCCACTCGTAGCGGGTGCGGGACATGACGGCCACCCGGTCGCCGGGCTCGATGCCCGCGGCGATCAGGCCCTTCGCGGCGGCGTGCACCTCGGCCAGGAACTGGACCGACGTCAACTCCTGCCAGTGGCCGTCCACCTTGCGGCTGAGCACGGCGACGTCCGGGTGCTCCTCGGCGTTCCGGTGCACCGGGTCGGCGAGGTTGCCGCCGCTCGGTACCTGGTAGAGGGCCGGAAGGCTGAAGTCGAGCAAGACTGCTCCTCGTTCGCGACGCTGCGGGACGGCAGGACGTTACTGCCCGGTAGGCAGCTTCGACCAGGGGGGTCGGCTCCGGTGTTCGAAGTGTCACACCCGGCCGGGTCCGACCTGGCCGTGACCGGGTCGTTCGAATGGCACCCTACGACAGCGCAGGGCGACCGGCCGGTAACATGCCCGGCCGCCCGGCGCCCGCCCGCACCTCGGCCGCCCCGCGCCGCCGCGCCGCCCACCGGGCGCGATAGCCTGCTCCGGGCGGACCGGGCCGAGCGCGCCCCGGCCGGACCGGCAGGCAGATGGACGAGGCGGAGGGCCATTCCATGGCGGAGCACACCAGGTCGAGCATCACCATCGACGCGACCCCGGCCACGGTCATGGCGGTGATCGCCGACTTCGCCGCCTACCCGGCCTGGACCGGCGAGGTCAAGGAGATCGAGGTCCTCGGCACCGGCGAGGACGGCCGCGCCGCCGAGGTCCGGCTGCTGCTCGACGCCGGCGCCATCCGCGACGAGCACGTCCTCGCCTACACCTGGGACGGCGACCGCGAGGTCTCCTGGACCCTCGTCCGCAGCCAGATGCTCCGCTCGCTGGACGGCTCCTACACCCTCGCCCCGCTCGCCGGCGGCCGCACCGAGGTGACCTACCAGCTCGCCGTGGACGTCAAGATCCCGATGCTCGGCATGATCAAGCGCAAGGCCGAGAAGGTCATCATCGACCGCGCCCTGGCCGGTCTGAAGAAGCGCGTCGAAGGCTGACACGACCGAACGGGGGCCGGACGGCATGACGGCGACACGCACCATCCTGGTCAGCGGCGACGCTGGCGCACCCACGGTGGCCGCCGCCACCGCCCTGCACGCCGCCCGGCGCGGCCACCGCACCTGGCTGCTGGCCGCCGACGACCCGCACCGTGCCCTGGACTCCGCCCTCGGCACCCGGCTGGAGCCCGAACCGCTCCACCACGCACCGGGCCTGACCGTCTCCCGGATCGACGAGCAGGCCGCCTTCCGCTACGCCGTCGGCGCGCTCACCGGCCGGCTCAAGCCCGCCCTCGACCTGCTCGGCGCCGAACAGCTCGACCCCGAGGAGCTCACCGCCCTCCCCGGCATCGCCCGGCTCGCCCTGCTGCGCGCCCTGCCCGCCGCCGACCAGGACGTCCTGGTCGTGCTCGCCCCGCCGCCCGCCGAGCTGATCGCCGCCCTCGCCCTGCCCGAACAGCTCGCCCGCTACCTGGACCGGCTCGTCCCCGAGCAGCGGCAGGCCGCCCGGGCGCTGCGCCCGCTGCTGGCCGGGCTGGCCGGCGTCCCGATGCCCGCCGACTGGCTGTACGAGGGGCGCACCAAGGCCGCCGCGGCACTGGCCGAGTCCCGCGCCGCGCTCACCGACCCCGGCACCAGCGTCCGGCTGGTCGTCCGGGCGGACGGCCACCCGTACACGGAGCTGCGCCGGATCCGGGCCGGGCTCGCCCTGCACGGGCACCGGCCGGACGCCGTGGTGGTGCACGGCGCGCTGCCCGCGGCCGCCGCCTCCTCGCCCGACCCGTGGCTGGCCGCCCTGGCCCGCCGCCGGCAGGAGGAGCTGACCGGGCTCGCCGCCGAGACCGACGCCCCGGTGCTGGTCGCCGGCCTGGACGACGCCACCCTGGAGGCCGTCGCCGACCGGCTCTACGGCGACGGGGACGGGCCCGGGCGGCTCGCCCCCGAGCCCTGGCCGGTCGAGGACCGGCTCGCCGAGGAGGGCCTGCTGGTCTGGCACCTCGACCTGCCCGGCGCCGACCGCTCCGAGCTGGACCTGGTCCGCCGGGGCGACGACCTGGTCGTCGGGGTCGGCACCCACCGCCGGGTGCTCACCCTGCCGTCCGCGCTGCGCCGCTGCACGGTGGCCGGGGCGGGGCTGCACGACGGCGTGCTCTCGGTGCGGTTCGCGCCGGACCCGGCGCTCTGGCCCCGGGGCTGACGGGGGGTTCGGCGGGGGGACCGGCGGGATTCGGTCGGGGCTCTGGCGGGCCCTGGGCCGGGTTCGGCGGCTTTCCGGGCGGCCCGGCCGGTCGGGTAGCGTCGGGCCGGAGGGCCGCGGGGTGCGGCCACGGCTGAGGAGGCGCCCGCGATGACCAGCACCGACGACCGCACCGAGTCCGGCGGCCGGCCGGACGGCGAGCAGGGCGGCCAGGGGCACCCGTTCGGCCCGGAGCTGGGCCCGCTGGTGGACGAGGTGCGCCGGCTCGCCGGTGCGCTCGGCGACAAGGCCCAGGAGGCGAGCGCCACCACCCTGATCACCCTCTCCGGGCTGGCCGACAAGCTGCGCACCCAGCAGCCGGAGGTCTACTCTCACCTCGCCGCCGCCGGCACCGGGCTGGCCGCCGCGGGCAGTGAGCTGCTGGCCGCCTACCGCGCCGCCGTGGCCGGGCACGAGAGCCGCTGGACCGCCGGGCAGGGCGCGCCGACGGAGAAGATCGACCTCGACGGCGATGGCGGCGGCGACGGCGGCCGTGGCTCCGGCTTTGACGAGGCTGACGGGCCGTCCGCCAAGCAGTGAAACCGTGACTTCCGGAGGGTGATCGCGCTGCTCTCGTACGTCACGAAGAAGGAGATTAGATACGACTTTTGAAGCATCCCGGCCGCGTCGGCCCAGAGTTGTCTTCGGATAATGTATGCGAGGCTGTGTACGGGGGCCGGGTTGGGCGGTAGCGTTCCGTCCAGCGGAACGAGTGAATAGCTGAGGGACACATGGCTCTGACCATCGGCGTCGATGTCGGCGGGACCAAGATCGCGGCAGGCGTGGTCGACGAGGCGGGCGCGATCCTGGCCCGGACCAGGGTGCCCACCCCGGCCGACCCGCAGTGGGCGGTCGACGCCATCGCGCAGGCCGTGCGCGAGCTCAAGGAGGAGCACCCCGACGTCACCGCGGTGGGCGTCGGCGCCCCCGGCTTCGTCGACAGCAACCGCTCCACGGTGATCTTCGCCCCCAACATCGACTGGGAGAACGAGCCGCTGCGCGGGCGGGTCGAGGAGCTCACCGGCCTGTCCACCGTCGTCGAGAACGACGCCAACTGCGCGGCCTGGGCCGAGTTCCGCTTCGGCGCGGCCGCCGACCACCAGGACATGGTGCTGATCACCGTCGGCACCGGCATCGGCGGCGGCATCGTCCTGGACGGCCGGCTGCACCGCGGCCGCTTCGGCGTGGCCGGCGAGATCGGCCACCTCAACATGGTCCCCGACGGCCTGGCCTGCGGCTGCGGCGGCAAGGGCTGCTGGGAGCAGTACGGCTCCGGGCGCGCGCTGCGCCGCTACGGCCGGGAGAAGGCCGCCGCCGACCCGCAGCGCGGCCACCGGATGCTGGAGCTCAACGACGGCGTGGCCGAGACCATCCGCGGCATCCACATCACCCAGGCCGCCGAGGAGGGCGACCCGCTCGCCCTGGAGTGCTACGCCGAGCTGTCCGACTGGCTGGGCCGCGGCATGGCTGACCTCGCCGCGCTGTTCGACCCGGCCGTCTTCGTGCTCGGCGGCGGCGTCTCCGACTCCGGCCGACTGCTGCTCGACCCGGTCGCCAAGGCCTTCGAGCACTACCTGACCGGCGGGGTGCACCGGCCGCGCGCCGAGGTCGTGCTGGCCTCGATGGGCTCCGCCGCCGGCATCGTCGGCGCGGCGGACCTCGCCCGCGTCCCGTAACCGCCGTACCCCTTCGAGCCCGCCGGCGGCGGTGCGACCGGGCCCCGACCGCTCCCGGACGCACCGCCGCCGTCGCACGTCCCGGCCCGGCCGCGTACGGTCGGAGCGATCCGGTGACCGCCCAGGGGAGGACCATGAGCGCCGCGACCACGACCGCCGCCGAGGCCGGGCCCGGCGCCGCGACCGCCGTACGGGCCGAGCCGCTGCCGCCGCCCGGCCCGGGCCGGCTGCGCCTGCTCAGCTACAACATCCGCTCGCTGCGCGACGACCGGCGGGCGCTGGCCCGGGTGATCCGGGCCTGCGAGCCCGACCTGGTCTGCGTCCAGGAGTCCCCGCGCTACTGGCGGCCCGAGGGCCAGGCCGCCTGGCTGGCCCGGAGCACCGGGACGGCCGTCCTGGCCGGCGGCGGCCGCACCGCCGCGGGTCCGCTGCTGCTCGGCCGGCCCGGCGCGGTGGAGCTGCTGGGGGTGCACGACCGGCTGCTGCCCAAGACCCGCGGCCTGCACGCCCGGGGCTTCGCCGGCGCGCTGCTGCGGCTGCCCGGCACGGCGCCGTTCACCGTCACCAGCTGCCACCTCAGCCTGGACCAGGAGGAGCGGTACGGGCAGTTCGAGCTGCTGCTCGACCAGCTCGGGATCGCCGAACTCGGCATCGTGGCAGGGGACTTCAACGAGCACCCGGACGGGCCGGGCTGGCGGCTGCTGGCCTCCCGGCTCCAGGACGGGTACCCGACCGCGCCCTGGGGAGGCGAGTTCACCTCCGTGCCGGAGCGCCCCTACCAGCGGATCGACGCCGTCTTCGCCACGCCCGGGATCACCGTCCTCGGCTGCGGGGTGCCGCACGGGCTGCCCGGTGTCACCGAGGCCGACCTGCGGGCCGCGACCGACCACCTGCCGGTGCTCGCCGTCCTCGAACTGCCGGCCGGCCGACCGGACAGCGCGACGGGCGGCCGGACGGACGGTTAGACGACGGCGCCGTGGTCCGGGTCCTCCGGCTCGTCCTCGTCGCGGTCCTTCATCCTCGCGACCAGGGTGACGAAGCCGCCGAGGAAGGCGGTGATCCCGACCCAGGCGGGCCAGCCGGAGATCTCCCGCCAGACCACCGCGTCGACCAGCAGCAGCGCCGGGCCGCCGAGCACCGCCAGCCAGGCGAACTTGGCGGTCACGTCGGCGGGCGGCAGCGGCGGGGGCTCCGGCGGGACGAAGTGGCCCTCGTCGGTCTCCTCGGCCAGCTCGAAGTCGCGCGGGCCCGCGCCGCCCGCCGGCATCACCGGCCGGCCGGAGCGGGGGCGGGGCTGGGGGGCGAGGTCGGAGAGGTCGTCCTGGTCGCCGCGACCGCCGGGGCCGCCCTCCTTGTGGCCGCCCTTGAGCTCGTTCTGCGCCCGGAGGTTCTCGACCTCGGGCCAGTTCGGGTTGTTGAGGTCGACCGGGTCGTCGAACTGGGCCACCAGGGCGGCGAAGATCGCGTCCTGCTCGGCCTGGCTGCGCTCGGGCGCACGGCGCGGACGGCGTTCGGCGGCCTCCCCCGGGGCGCCCTCGGCGGTGTTCCCGGCGGAGCCCCCGGCGACGTCCTTGACGGGCGGGGGCGTCGCGGTGCCGTCCGGGCCGGTACGGTCCGTCGGCGCACCGCCCGGGGCGGCCGCGTTCGTCCCGCCGTCCTTGGTCGCGCCGTCCTCGCGGGGAGTCTCGTCCCCGCCGCCCGCCGTGCTGCTCTCGTGCACTTCCGGCCCTTCAGCCATGGTGATCGTCGGATTCGACCCGGGTGACGCCCGCCGCGTGCGCGGGAGCCAGCCGTCGGATGAAGTCCTGGCCGGCCGCGAATATTTCCGCCGCGTCGTGGTCCAGCGTCGCGACGTGGAAGCTGCGCTGGCACAGCCGCTCCGTCACGTCCGTCGAGGATATCCGGGCCAGCACCAGTTCCGAGTTGGCCGGCGAGACGACGTGGTCCTGCGGGCTGTGGAAGAGCAGCACCGGCTGGGTCACCTCCGGCAGCAGCCGCTGGACCTCCCGCCACAGCAGGCTCAGCGACCAGGCGGCGTGCAGCGGGGTGCGGTCGTAGCCGACCTCGGTCACGCCGGCCCGGGCGATGTCATCGGCGACCCCGGGCAGGCTGGGGACCAGGTGGCGCAGCACCGGCAGCAGCGCGCTCGCGGGGGTGTCCGAGCGCACCGACGGGTTGACCAGCACCAGGCCGGAGACCGTCGGCCCGTGCAGCGCCGCGAGCCGCAGCGCCAGCGCGCCGCCCATCGACAGCGCGCAGACGAAGACCTGCTCGCACTCCTCGGCGAGCGCCAGCAGCTCCCGCTCGACCTCGGCGTACCAGTCCTCCCAGCGGGTGAGCTGCATGTCCTGCCAGCGGGTGCCGTGCCCGGGCAGCAGCGGCAGCGACACGGTGTGACCGGCCGCCGCCAGCTCGTCGGCCCACGGCCGTAGCGACTGCGGCGAGCCGGTGAAGCCGTGGCAGAGCAGCACCCCCACCGGTCCGCCGCGGTGGCGGTACGGCTCGGCACCGGGCAGCAACGGCATGGCGGACTCCTTCGCGGGCGGGTGGCGCTGGGGGAGGGGACGCTGGAGGGGAGGTGCTGCGAATTCGCATCGTCCCACGCTCCGCGCCGGGTCGTACACCCCCTACGAGCAGGCCGGGTACGGCCGCTTCGGCGGGGCCGGGCACAGCGGGCGGCCGCGGGGCATTAGGATCGACCGGTCCGCATAACAGGAGGCCCGGGTTGTTCTACCGACTGATGAAGATGATCGTCGCGCCACTGCTTCGGATCTTCTTCCGGCCCTGGATCGAGGGCGAGGAGAACATCCCCACCGAGGGTGCGGCGATCATCGCGAGCAACCACCTGTCCTTCTCGGACTCGTTCTTCTTCCCCGCGCTGATCAAGCGCCGGGTCACCTTCATCGCGAAGGCCGAGTACTTCAACACCCCGGGCCTCAAGGGCCGGCTGACCGCCGCGTTCTTCAAGGGCGTCGGCCAGCTGCCGGTGGACCGCTCGGGCGTGCGCGGCGCCGGCGAGGCCGCGATCCGCAGCGCCATCGCGGTGCTGGAGGAGGGCGAGCTGTTCGGCGTCTACCCCGAGGGCACCCGTTCGCCCGACGGCAAGCTGTACCGCGGCAAGGTCGGCGGCCTGGCCCGCGTCGCGCTGGCCACCGGCGCCCCGGTGATCCCGGTCGCCATGATCGACACCGAGAAGGTGCAGCCGCCCGGCCAGGTGGTCCCCAACTTCGGCATCCGCCCCGGCATCCGGATCGGCCGCCCGCTGGACTTCTCCCGCTACCACGGCATGGAGAACGACCGCTTCATCCTCCGTTCGGTGACGGACGAGGTGATGTACGAGATCATGCGGCTCTCCGGCCAGGAGTACGTGGACATCTACGCGACCGCCGCCAAGCGGCAGATCGCCGAGGACAAGAAGAAGGCCGACGCCGAGCGCCGGGCCGCCGCCAAGGCGGAGAAGGCGGAGGCGGCCGAGGCCGAGAAGGCGGAGAAGGCCGAGCGGGCCGCCGAGGCGGAGAAGGCGGCCGAGGCCGAGAAGTCCGCCGGGGCGGGCACCGCGGAGAAGCCGGAGAAGCCGGAGTAGGCGTCCGGGCGGCCGCTCCGAGCGGCCGCCCGGACAGGCCCGGGGAGGGGCGGGGCGGATGACGGACGACGGCGGCAGAGCCGGCGCGGTCGGCGGCACGGTGGCGGCCGGCGGCATGTCCGTCGAACTCCCGCTCTGGAAGGCGATCTCCTACTTCCGGGTGCTGGCCCTGTGCTACGCGCTGCTGCGGTACTTCAACTCGTACCTGCACTTCCTGCACCCGGTGGCCGGCTGGATCTTCCTCGGCGCGCTGACCCTGTGGACCCTGGCCAGCACCCGGGCCTTCGCCAACCCGCAGCGCTGCACCCGGTTCGTCCTGGGCACCGACCTCGCCCTCGCCGTCACCGGCATCGTGATGAGCGGCATGACCGACTCCCCGGCCCGGATCAGCCACGGCGCGCCCACCCTGCCGACCATCTGGGCGGCCGGCACGGTGCTGGGCTTCGCCGCGAAGGGCGGCTGGCGCCCGGCGGCGGCCTCGGGCTCGGTGATCGGCGTCGCCAACATCCTCGGCCACGGCGGGCCGACCGGCGACAACATCCACAACATCGTGCTGCTGATGGTGGCCGGCTGCGCGATCGGCTACGTGATCGAGCTGGCCCGGGCCAGCGAGGCCACCCTCACCCGGGCGCTCCAGGTCGAGGCGGCCACCCGGGAGCGCGAGCGGCTCTCCCGGGACATCCACGACGGCGTGCTCCAGGTGCTCGCCCTGGTCCAGCGGCGCGGCGCGGAGCTGAGCGGTACGGAGCCGGGCGGCGGGACGGGCTCCGGTACGGACTTCGCCGAGCTCGGCCGGCTGGCCGGTGAACAGGAGCGCGCGCTGCGGGCCCTGATGACGGGCGGTCCGCTGCCGGAGCAGCGCGCGCCGCGGTCCGACGCCGCCGAGCCGCCGGACCCGGACGCCCCGCGCGACCTCACCGCGCTGCTGCGCCCGTACGCGGACGAGCGGATCACGCTCTCCGCCCCCGGCACCCCGGTGCCGCTGCCCGGTGCGGCGGCGGGCGAGCTCGCGGCGGCGGTCGGCGCCGCCGTCGACAACGTGCGCAAGCACGCGGGGGAGCGGGCCCGGGCCTGGATCCTGGTCGAGGACGAGCCGGAGGCCGTCACGGTCAGCATCCGCGACGACGGCCCCGGCTTCGCCCCCGGCCGGCTCGGCGAGGCGGAGCAGGCCGGCCGGCTCGGCGTCTCCCAGTCCATCCGCGGCCGGCTGCTGGACCTCGGCGGCACGGCCGAGCTGTACTCGGCGCCCGGGGAGGGCGTCGAGGTCGAACTGCGCGTCCCGAGGAAGGCCACTCCATGACCGACCAGCCGATGACCGACCAGCCGACCGCCGACCGGCCGGTGCGGGTGATGGTGGTGGACGACCACCCGATGTGGCGGGACGCCGTCTCGCGCGACCTCGCCGAGGCCGGACTGGACGTGGTGGCCACCGCGGGCGACGGCGAGGAGGCCGTGCGCCGGGCCCGTGCCTGCACGCCGCAGGTGGTCGTGCTGGACCTCAACCTGCCCAGCCTGTCCGGCGCGGAGGTGTGCCGCCAGGTGGTCGCGCACGACCCGGCGGTCCGGGTGCTGGTGCTGTCGGCCAGCGGCGAGCACCAGGACGTGCTGGAGGCGGTGAAGTCCGGCGCGACCGGCTACCTGGTGAAGTCGGCCGGGCGGGAGGAGCTGCTGGACGCGGTGCGCCGCACGGCCGTCGGCGACGCGGTGTTCACCCCGGGCCTGGCCGGCCTGGTGCTCGGCGAGTTCCGCCGGCTGGCCGCCGAGCCGGCCCCGGCCTCGGCCGCCCCGCAGCTGACCGCCCGGGAGACGGAGGTGCTGCGGCTGGTGGCCAAGGGGCTGTCGTACCGGCAGATAGCCGACCGGCTGGTGCTGTCGCACCGGACGGTGCAGAACCACGTGCAGAACACGCTCGGGAAGCTGCAGTTGCACAACCGGGTGGAGCTGGTCCGGTACGCCATCGAGCAGGGCCTGGACGACGAGATCTGAGCGCCGCCCGGCCCCGCGCCGCCGCCCCGTCGGACGGCGGTGCCCGGTGCGACGGCGCGGCCCGGTTCGACGGCGCGGCCCCGGGCGGGGCACATCCGCCCGGGGCCGCGCCGCCGGCTCAGCGCAGCGCGGCCGTCGCCTCGCGCAGCAGGCCCGCCACGATGCCGACCCCGTCACGGGTGAGCACCGACTCCGGGTGGAACTGGAGCCCCGCGAAGCCGTGCCCGCGCAGCGCGTGCACGTCGCCGGTGGCGGCGTCCCGGGAGACCTCGACGCCCTCGCCGAGGAGCCGCGCCGCGTCGGCCTCCGAGCAGCGCGCGGTGAAGGTGTTGTAGAAGCCGACCGTGCGCTTGGCGCCGAACAGGTCGATGCGCTCCTGCGCCCCCTGGTACGGGACGGCCTTGCGGCCCAGCGGGAGCCCGAGTTCGGCGGCCAGCAGCTGGTGGCTCAGGCAGACCGCGAGCAGCGGCGAGGTGCGGGCGCCGGAGCGGACGGCGGCCAGCGCGTCCGCGACGATCGGCCGCAGCAGCACCATCTTGGGGTCGTCGGCGAGCGCCGGGTCGCCCGGGCCGGGGCCGAGCACCAGCGCGCCCCGGTGCGCCGCGACCCGCTCGCGCAGCCCCGGCTCGTCGTAGCGGGCCACCGTCACCCGGTGGCCGAGCGAGCCGAGCAGGTGGGAGAGCATCGAGGTGAAGGTGTCCTCGCCGTCCACGACCAGGGTCGGCTCGGCCTCGGTGATCTCGGCCGGCTGCTGCATCCGCAGCCAGAACGGCGCGAGGTCGGCCCGGCGGGAGTCCAGGGCGGCCTGCACCCGGTGGTCGTCGGCGAGCCGGGGCCCGGTCGGGTGGGGCAGCCGGGTGGGCGCGGGCCGGGCGCCGATCGCGGTGAGCACCCCGGCGGCCTTGGCGTGGGTCTCGGCGACCTCGGACTCCGGGACGGAGTGGCGCACCAGGGTGGCGCCGACCCGGACGACCAGTCGGCCGGTGGCCGGGTCGATGTCGGCGGTGCGGATGCAGATCGGCGAGTCCAGCAGCTGCCCGCCGCTGGCGGCGCGGCCGATCAGGGCGAGCGCGCCGGAGTAGTAGCCGCGTCCGGTGGGCTCGTAGCGCTTGATCACCCGGGTGGCGTTCTCGACCGGGCTGCCCGTGACGGTGGCCGCGAACATCGTCTCGCGGAGCACGTCGCGGACGTCCAGCGAGGTGCGCCCGCGCAGCTCGTACTCGGTGTGGGCGAGGTGGGCCATCTCCTTGAGCCGGGGCCCGAGCACCTGGCCGCCGAGGTCGCCGACCGTGCACATCATCTTGAGCTCCTCGTCCACGACCATGGTGAGCTCCTCCAACTCCTTGGGGTCGTGCAGGAACTGGAGCAGCGAGTCGAGGTCGGAGCCGCCGGCCGGGTAGCGGTAGGTGCCGGAGATCGGGTTCATCACGACGGTGCCGCCGCTCTGCCGGACGTGCACCTCGGGGGAGGCGCCGACCAGGACCCGGTCGCCGGTGTGCACCAGGAAGGTCCAGTACGCGCCGCGCTCCTGCTCCAGCAGCCGCCGGAAGAGCGTCAGCGCGAGCTCGGGGGAGAAGTCCTCCATCGTCGCGTGGAAGTCGCGCCGGATGACGAAGTTGGCGCCCTCGCCGTTCCCGATCTCGTCCTGGATCACCCGGCGGACGATCGCGGCGTACGCGTCGTCGTCCACATCGAACCCGCCACCGGCAAGTGAGACCGGCAACTTCGGTAGGGCGTAGGTGAATTCGGCCAACGGCAGGGCGTGCTGCTCGGTCACCGAGAGGGCCTGGAGCGGGGTCTCGTCGTCGTGCGCCTCGAAGCCGCGCTCGCGGATCTGGCGGTACGGGACGAGCGCGAGCAGGTCGTGCACCGGGCCGCCGCCGGCCGGTGGGCCGCTGCGTACGGGCAGGTCGGCGAGGTGCTCGTAGCTGTCGACGGTGCCCAGCAGCACCTCGACGGTGTCCGGGCTGAGCCGGGGCGTGCGGCGGTGCAGCAGGGCGAACGCGGGGGCATCGGGGCCGGTGAGACGGGCGAGCAGGTCGACAGCGGTGGTCACGGGAACGGCTTCCTTCCGGGTGGACTGGTGAGAGGCGGTGCAAGGTCCGCTCCCGGAGGGCCGTCTGCTCAGACGCCGACGGCCGCCCCGAGGGGCGGCCGTCGTGTTCGTCTAGGAACGCGCCAGTTGTGGGCCACCCTGGGGGGAGGCCCACCACCAGGAGTGGCTGTGGGGCGCGTGCATGGTTCGAGACTAGCGGATGCGTCGGGGCGGGTGAGGGGCATCACGTCTTTGTCCGAGATGTGTCTCATTCCTCGGGCAATGGGCACGAGTCACTCCTGCCACCCCGTAGCCTTGGCGGTGTGACCGCTACGACTGAGACATCGAGGGCTGCCCACTCCTGGCAGTCCCTGCCCGCGGCGCAGCAGCCTGAATGGCCGGACCAAGAGGCTCTGCGCAAGACCCTTGCCGAGCTCGCGTCCTATCCGCCGCTCGTCTTCGCCGGCGAGTGCGACCAGCTGCGCGCCCGGCTCGGAGCCGTGGCGCGCGGGGAGGCCTTCCTCCTCCAGGGCGGTGACTGTGCCGAGGCCTTCGACGGCGTTTCGGCGGAGCACATCCGCAACAAGCTGAAGACGCTGCTCCAGATGGCCGCCGTACTGACGTACGCGGCCTCGGTGCCGGTGGTGAAGGTCGGCCGCATCGCCGGCCAGTACTCCAAGCCGCGCTCCAAGTCGACCGAGACCCGCGACGGCGTGACCCTGCCGGTCTACCGGGGCGACTCGGTGAACGGCTTCGAGTTCACCCCCGAGTCCCGCATCCCGAACCCCGAGCGCCTGAAGCGGATGTACAACGCGTCCGCCGCGACGCTCAACCTGGTGCGCGCCTTCACCACCGGTGGCTACGCGGACCTGCGCCAGGTGCACGCCTGGAACCAGGACTTCGTCCGCAACTCGCCGGCCGGCCAGCGCTACGAGCAGCTCGCCCGGGAGATCGACAACGCCCTGGCGTTCATGAGCGCCTGCGGCGTGGTGCCGGAGGAGTTCAAGGCGGTCGAGTTCTTCTCCTCGCACGAGGCGCTGGTCCTGGACTACGAGACCGCGCTGACCCGCGTGGACTCGCGCACCGGCGAGCTGTACGACGTCTCCGGCCACATGGTGTGGATCGGCGAGCGCACCCGGCAGCTGGACCACGCGCACATCGAGTTCGCCTCGAAGATCCGCAACCCGATCGGCGTCAAGCTCGGCCCGACCACCTCGGTCGACGACGCGCTCGCCCTGATCGAGAAGCTGGACCCGGAGCGCGAGCCCGGCCGCCTGACCTTCATCACCCGGATGGGCGCGGGCAAGATCCGCGAGCACCTGCCCACCCTGGTGGAGAAGGTCACCGCCTCCGGCGCCCGGCCGGTGTGGATCTGCGACCCGATGCACGGCAACACCTTCGAGGCCTCCAGCGGGCACAAGACCCGCCGCTTCGACGACGTCCTGGACGAGGTCAAGGGCTTCTTCGAGGTGCACCGCGCGCTCGGCACCCACCCGGGCGGCATCCACGTGGAGCTGACCGGCGACGACGTCACCGAGTGCGTCGGCGGCGGCGACGAGGTCCTGGTGGACGACCTGCACCAGCGCTACGAGACGGCCTGCGACCCGCGGCTCAACCGCAGCCAGTCGTTGGACCTGGCGTTCCTGGTGGCGGAGATGTACCGCGGCCAGTAGGCCCGGTGCCCGTCCGATGTGACGAAGGCCCCTCCGGATTCGGTGTCCCCGAGCCCGGAGGGGCTTTTTCGTACCCGTTTCGCCGGGTAAGGTAAGCCTCAGTGAACTAAGGCTGACCTTAGTCAAGATCCACTCCGCTTCACTCCCGGGAGAGACCGCGATGTACGTGTGCATGTGCCATGCGGTCACCGAGGACCAGGTGAAGAAGGCGATCGACGGCGGTGCCAACACCCCGCGCCAGATAGCGAAGGGCTGCCGGGCCGGCACCGACTGCGGGTCCTGCGTGCGGCGCATCCAGGCGCTGCTCGGCGAGCACGGCGCCCGCCCCTGCCCGACCGCCCGGCTGGCCGCGAAGCTCGGCCTCGCGGACCCGGAGGACCCGGCGGCGCCGTCGGCTCCGGCCCCGGAGGCCGCCCCGGAGGCCGCCCCGGTGGTCCCGCTGCGGGTGACCCGGGCGAACCGGGCGGCCTGACCGGGCCGGGTGGCCAGAGCGGGCCGCGTCCTCAGGACTCCGGCTGCTCGATCACCGTGGCGAGGTAGAGCGCCTCGCCGAGCTTCTCCAGCAGCTCCAGCTGGGTGTCGAGGTAGTCGATGTGGTGCTCCTCGTCGGCCAGGATGTCCTCGAAGATGTTCGCCGAGGTGACGTCGTTCTTGGCCCGCATCACCACGATCCCGCGCTTGAGCCGGTCGATCGCCTCGACCTCGATCTGGCGGTCCGCCTCGAACATCTCCTTGACCGTCTGGCCGATCCGGACGTGGAACAGCCGCTGGTAGTTGGGCAGCCCCTCCAGGAACAGGATCCGGTCGGTGAGCGTCTCGGCGTGCTTCATCTCGTCGAAGGACTCGTGCCGGGTGTACTTGGCGAGCTTCGTCCAGCCGAAGTTCTCCTGCATCTTGGCGTGCAGGAAGTACTGGTTGATCGCGGTCAGCTCGGCGGTGAGCTGCTCGTTGAGGAACTCGATGACCTCGGGATCGCCCTGCATGGTGATGCCTCCTGCACTCGTGCTGCCGTGTGTCCTGCGCTGAGTCCTGCGTGAAGTCCTGCGGTGGGTCCGGTGCTGAGTCCTGCGCTGCGCATCCTGGCACCGCTTTGGGAGGAAATTCCAGTAAGTTCACACTCACTAGGACATGTGTCGGAATATCCGATTCATGGTGAAACGTGCTGGTGGGCGGCCGACCGCTGGGCCGTACGGGCAGGGGCGCGGATCCGCGCAAAGGGGCGCGCGCCGAGGCTCGTCCGCCGTCTGTCACCATGGATCCATGGGTCAGTCGAAACACGAACCGCTTCCGCCGTCTGACCCGAGGCTCCCCCCGGGACAGCGCGCGCAGCGCGGCTGGCCCGCCCTGCACTACGGGCCGGTGCCCCGCTTCAAGCCGCTGACCTGGGACCTCCAGGTGTTCGGCGCCACCGCCTCGGCGGAGAAGCACAGCTGGGACTTCGAGGCCTTCAGCGCCCTGCCGCGCAGCACCGTCGTCGGGGACCTGCACTGCGTGACCAAGTTCTCGGTGCTCGGCAACGAGTGGACGGGCGTGTCGGCCGCCGCCGTGCTCGACCTGGTGCCCCCGGCGCCGGGCGTCACCCACGTCATGGTCTGGGCCGAGTACGGCTACAGCGCCAACCTGCGCCTGGCCGACTTCGCCGACCCGCGCACGCTGCTCGCCACCCACCGCAACGGCGAGGCGCTCACCGCCGAACACGGCTTCCCGGTCCGGCTGGTGGTGCCGCGGCTGTACGCCTGGAAGGGCCCCAAGTGGGTGCGCGCGGTCGAGTACATGCGGGCCGACCGGCGCGGCTTCTGGGAGGAGCGCGGCTACCACAACCTCGCCGACCCCTGGGGCGAGCAGCGCTACTCCTACCAGGAGGAGCCCGGCGACGGGCCGCTGCGCTGAGCCCGCCCGGGGCCTAGAACAGCGAGAACTTGACGGTCACCACGCTGCGCTGCGGGCGCCGCTCGCCCGCCGCCGGGCTCTGGCCGGAGGAGGTGACCGCGCCGAACACGTCCCAGCCGCTGGTCTGCATGGTGAAGCCCGCGGCCTGGAGCGCCTTCTGCGCCTCGTCCTTGCCCATCCCGGTGACGTTCGGGACCGGCACCATGCCCTTGCTGACCACCAGCGACACCGCGCTGTTCTCCTGCAGCAGCTGCCCGGCCGCCGGCGAGCTGCTGATCACCGAGCCCTCGGGCACCGTGTCGTCGTAGGTCTCGGTCACGCCGCCCCTGGTCAGCTGGGCGCCGGTCAGGGCCGCGGCGGCGTCGGCGGCGCTCTTCCCGGTGAGGTCCGGCACCGCGATCCGCTTGGGGCCCTTGGAGAGGGTGACGGTGACGCTGTCGCTCTTGCGGGTGCGCGCGCCCACCCCGGGGTCGGTGGAGATCACCTGCCCGGACGGGACGGACTCGCTGAACACCTCGACGAACCTGCCGTGCAGGCCCTCCTTGTCCAGGACCCGCTGCGCCTCCGCCCGGTCCTTGCCGAGCACACCCGGCACCGAGCCGTACAGCCCCTCGGAGATCCCGTAGGTGACGCCGCCGATCGCCAGCACCAGCGCGGCCAGCGCGGCCGTCCAGACCAGCGTCCGGCGGGGGAGGCGGCGCAGCGGGCCCGGCCGGGGCCGGCGCCGGTGCACCGGGGTCGGCTCGTCGTACGGGCGCGGCTCGGCGAGCAGCTCGTCCATCAGCTCCGGCGGCATGTCCAGCACGCTGGTGCGCTCCGTCGGCGGGGCCTCGGCGGGCCGCGGCAGCGGCTGGATCACCGAGGTCGGCTCGCTGGTCGGGTAGCGCGGGCTGGGGCGGGTGGAGGCCGGCGGCTCGGCGTCCAGCGCGGCCGGGGCGAGGGTGCGGCGCACCCGCTGGAGGGCGGCGAGCAGCTCGACCGCGTCGTACGGGCGGGCACCGGCGGACCGGGCGCAGGCGGCGGCCACTATCGCGTCCAGCTCGGGGCCGACGGCGGGGGCGACCCGCGAGGGGGCCGGGACGTCCTCGTGCAGGTGCTTGTACATGACCTGGACGGGGTTGTCGCCGGTGTGCGGGCGGCGGCCGGTGAGCATCTCGTACAGCAGGATGCCGGACGCGTAGACGTCCACCCGCTGGTCGGTGGGGGCGTCCGGGAGGATCTGCTCGGGGGCCAGGTAGGAGACGGTGCCCATGACCGTGCCGCCGGTCGCGGTGGTGGTCGAGGTGGGCGCGCCGTCGGCGCTGCCGAGCACCCGGACCAGGCCGAAGTCGGCGACCTTGACCAGGCCGCCCTCGGTGATCAGCACGTTCTCGGGCTTGACGTCGCGGTGGACCAGCCCGGCCCGGTGGGCGGCGCCGAGCGCGGCGAGCACCGGCTCCAGCACGTCCAGCGCGGCCCGGACGGACAGCGCGCCGCGGTCGCGCAGCAGGTCGCGCAGGGTGCGGCCGGGCACGTACTCCATGGCGAGGAAGACGTGGCCGCCGTCCGCGCCCTGGTCGAAGACGTTGACCACGTTGGGGTGGGTGAGCCTGGCGACCGCCTTGGCCTCGCGGATGAAGCGGGCGGTGAAGCCCTCGTCACCGGCCAGCGAGGGGTGCATCACCTTGAGCGCGACCACCCGGTCCAGCCGGGTGTCGGTGCCCCGGTAGACGGTGGACATCCCGCCGGTCGCGATCCGCTGCTCGACCCGGTACCGGTTGTCGAGCAGGGCGCCGATCAGGGGGTCGTGCAGTGCCATGTCCACTCGGAGAGTCTAGGGTGCGGGACCGCCCGGTCCCGGCGGACACCGCCTCCGGGACCGGCTTGTGACATGCGCGACGGTTCAGAACGCCGGGTGCTCGCGGGTGTCCAGGTCGGCCCGGCCGGCCATCGCGGAGGAGGCCTCGGCGTGGAAGCGGCGCGGGATCCGGCCGGCCCGGTGGGCGAGCCGGCCCGCCTCGGCGGCGTGCCGCATCGCCTCGGCCATCAGCACCGGGTCCTGAGCCCTGGTCACCGCGGAGGCGAGCATCACCGCGGCGCAGCCCAGCTCCATCGCCAGCGCCACGTCGGAGGCGGTGCCGGCGCCCGCGTCCAGGATCACCGGGACGCCCGCGCCCTCCACGATCAGCTGGAAGTTGTGCGGGTTGCGGATGCCCAGGCCCGAACCGATCGGCGAGCCCAGCGGCATGATGGCCGCACAGCCGACGTCCTCCAGCTTGCGGGCCAGCACCGGGTCGTCGTTGGTGTACGGCAGGACGGTGAAGCCGTCGTCGACCAGCGTCTCGGCGGCGTCCAGCAGCTCGATCGGGTCGGGCAGCAGGGTGCGCTCGTCGGCGATCACCTCCAGCTTGACCCAGTCGGTGCCGAGCGCCTCGCGGGCCAGCCGGGCGGTCAGCACGGCCTCGCCGGCGGTGAAGCAGCCGGCCGTGTTGGGCAGCACCCGGATGCCGTTGCGGGTCAGCACGTCCAGGACGGAGCCCTGGGTGGTGGCGTCGACCCGGCGCATCGCGACGGTGGTCAGCTCGGTGCCGGAGGCGAGCAGCGCGCGCTCCAGGACCTCCAGGCTGGGGGCGCCGCCGGTGCCCATGATCAGCCGGGAGGAGAAGGCCGTCCCGGCGATGGTCAGCAGATCGTCGGCCATGGTTCAGCCTCCCTGGACGGCGGTGAGGATCTCGATCCGGTCGCCGGTGCCCAGTGCCGTCCCGGGCCACGAACCGCGCGGCACCACGGCCTCGTTGAGCGCGGCGGCGACACCGGTGTTGGCGGCGCTGACGGAGGCCACCAGCTCGGCGAGGGTGGTCGTGGCGGGCACCCGGCGGGGCTCGCCGTTGACGGTCAGGGCGATCTCGGCCGGGGCGACCGGGTTCGGGGCGTCCTCGTGCACGGCGTTCTCGTCTGGGGCGTGCTCGTGCGGGGCGTTCTCGGTCAGGGCGATCTCGGTCATGCGGAGGCCTTCGCGACGGGGGATTCGGAGGAGAACCGGGCGGGGGTGAACGGCCTTGCGAGCTCGGGGACTTCACCGGTGACCAGGTACTCGGAGACCAGGTCGGCGGTCACCGGGGTGAGCAGCACGCCGTTGCGGTAGTGGCCGGTGGAGGCGACCAGCCCGGGCAGCGGGGTCGGGCCCAGCAGCGGGGCGTTGTCCGGCGAGCCGGGGCGCAGCCCGGCCGAGGTCTCGCGCAGCGGGAGTTCGGTGATCCCCGGGACCAACTCGTGGGCGTCCCGCAGGAGTTCGTACACCCCGCCGGCGGTGACGGTGGTGTCGTAGCCCTGCTCCTCGGTGGTCGCGCCGACGACCAGTTCGCCGTTCTCCCGGGGGACCAGGTACAGGTGCCGGCCGCGGACCACGGCGCGGACGTTGCGGGAGAGGAACGGCCGGTAGGCCTCCGGCACGTGCAGCCGCAGCACCTGCCCCTTCACCGGGCGGATCGCGGGCAGCACCCCCTCGGGCAGACCGGGCAGCCGGTGGCTGTGCGGGCCGGCGGCGAGCACGACCTGGTCGGCGGTCACCGTCTCGTCGGTGCTCAGCCGGGCGCCGGTCGCGCGGCCGTCCTCGACCAGCAGCTCGACGGCCTCGGCGCGGTGCAGCAGGACGCCCGCGCGCCCGCAGGCGGCGACCAGGGCGGTGAGCAGGCGCCGGGGGTCCACCTGGTGGTCGTCCGCGGCGTGCAGGGCGCCGCGGACGGCGGGGGCCAGCATCGGCTCCAGCCTGCGGGCCTCCCGGCCGGTCAGCCAGGTCGAGTCCAGGCCCAGCCGCTGGTGGAAGGCGTACAGCTCGCGCAGTTCCTCGCGGTCGTCGGAGTCCAGCGCGACGGCGATCGTGCCGCAGCGGCGGTAGCCGGTGTCCAGGCCGCCGCTCGCCTCGGAGAGCTCGGCGGCGAAGGTCTCGTACCGCTCGTTCGAGGCCATCCCGAGGCGCAGCAGCGGCTCCTCGCCGTACTGCAGCTCGGTGACCGGGGCGAGCATCCCGGCCGCGACCCCGGCGGCCCCGCCGCCGTGGGCGGGGTCGACCACGATCACGTTCCGCGCCCCGCGCCGCGCGGTGCGCCAGGCGACGGCGAGGCCGATGACGCCCCCGCCGATCACCAGCACGTCGGCATGGGTGCCCGATGGCAAGCGTGACAAGGCTGCTCTTCTCCCTTCGCCGGTATGACCCGGATCAGGTTCGGACGGTCGCAGGCCGTGTCAGCCCGCCTCTCAGCCCGGTCCGCCGGGCTCCCGTGTGGTCCTCCCACCTTAACGCCGGGGGTCGGCCCGGCCGAAGGCCCGTACGCGGGGCGGACGGCCCGGAGGCCGCCGCGTCGCGCTGAGTACAGTGGCGGGCGTGGCAGAGCTGAGCGGAACGGATCGGGTGGTCGTCGTCGGAGCCGGGCTGGCCGGGGCGCAGTGCGCCCTCAAGCTGCGGCAGGGCGGCCGGCAGGGGCGGATCACGCTGGTCGGCGAGGAGCCGCACGCGCCGTACGACCGGCCGCCGCTCTCCAAGGACGTGCTGCTCGGCAAGGCCGACTCCACCGCCCTGGACATCGACTACGGGCAGCTCGGCATCGAGCTGCTCACCGGCCGCCGCGCCACCGGCCTCACCCCTGGCGTGCTGCACACCGACGGCGGCGACCTCCCGTACGGCTCGCTGGTGATCGCCACCGGCGCCGTGCCGCGCGCCCTGCCCGGCGCCGAGCGGGCGCACCTGCTGCACACCCTGGACGACGCCCTGGCGCTGCGCGCGCTGCTGCGCCCCGGGCTGCGGCTGGTGCTGGTCGGCGCGGGCTGGATCGGCGCCGAGGTGTCCACCGCGGCCCGCGCGGCGGGCTGCGAGGTGACGGTGGTCGAGGCCGGCCCGGCGCCGCTGCCCGGCGCGCTGCCGACGGAGCTCGGCTCGGCGATGGCCGCCTGGTACGCCGAGGCCGGGGTCGAGCTGCGCTGCGGGGTCGGCGTGGCCGCCGTCGAGCCCGGCGCGGTGCTGCTGGCGGACGGCTCGCACCTGCCCGCCGACGAGGTGGTGGTCGGCATCGGGGCCCGCCCCGCGACCGGCTGGCTGGCCGGCTCCGGGGTCGAGCTGGACGCGACCGGCGCCGTCGTCGTGGACGGGCGGCTGCGCACCTCGGTGCCCGGCGTCTTCGCGGCCGGCGACTGCGTCAGCTACCCCTCGGCCCGGGCCGGCGCCCGGCTGGCCGTCCAGCACTGGGACCACGCGCTGCGGTCCGGCGAGGCGGTGGCCGCCGCCGTCCTGGGCGCGGACGCGCCGGCCTACGACCCGGTGCCGTACTTCTGGTCCGAGCAGTTCGGGCGGATGGTCCAGTACGCCGGCCGGCACGCCGAGGGCGACGAGCTGGTCCGGCGCGGCGACCCGCGGGGCGCCGACTGGTCGGTGCTCTGGCTGCGCGACGGCGTGCCGAGCGCGCTGCTGACCGTCGACCGGCCGCGCGACCTGGCCCAGGGGCGGCGGCTGATCGAGCGCGGCACCGCGCTGGACCCGGCCCGGGCGGCCGACCCCGCGGTACCGCTGAAGGCGGCCGTCGCGGGGTAGGCGCGGGGCAGGTCTGGTGCGCGGTGGGCCGCGGAGGTGGCAGTCTGGTGGCGTGAGTGAGATCGAAAGCAAGATTGAATCCCTGGTCACCGACTGGATGTACCTGCCCGACATCTCGGAGCAGTGGGGGGTCCGGGTCACCGAGGTGCGTGACCTGGTCAAGAACGGCGGCCTGATCGCCGTCCGGCGCGGCCCCAACAAGTCGCTGCAGGTCCCGGCCGCGTTCATCGACGGCCCCGGCCTGGTCAAGCACCTGTCCGGCACCCTGACCGTCCTGCGGGACTGCGGGTACAACGACGCGGAGATCCTGGAGTGGCTCTTCACCGAGGACCCGTCGCTGCCCGGCAGCCCGATCCAGGCGCTGCGGGAGAACCGCGGCACCGAGGTGAAGCGCCGCGCCCAGGCGATGCTGATCTGATGGCGGCGGACACGCCGCGCGCCGGGCTCGCCGACGCCCGGCTGTACCTGTGCACCGACGCCCGCCGGGAGCAGGGCGACCTCGCCGAGTTCCTGGACGCGGCGCTGGCGGGCGGGGTGGACATCGTCCAGCTGCGCGACAAGGGCCTGGAGGCCAGGCAGGAGCTGGAGGCCCTGGAGGTCTTCGCCGACGCCTGCCGCCGGCACGGCAAGCTGCTGGCCGTCAACGACCGCGCCGACGTCGCCCACGCGGCCCGGCCGGACGTGCTGCACCTCGGCCAGGACGACCTGCCGGTGCCGGCCGCCCGGGCGATCCTCGGCGAGGACGTGCTGATCGGCCGCTCCTGCCACGCCGAGTCCGAGGTGGACGCGGCGATCGCCGAGCCCGGGGTGGACTACTTCTGCACCGGCCCGGTCTGGCCGACCCCGACCAAGCCGGGCCGCCCGGCCCCGGGCCTCGGCCTGGTCTCGTACGCGGCGAAGCGGGACACCGACCGGCCGTGGTTCGCGATCGGCGGGATCGACCTCGGCAACCTGGACGAGGTGCTCGCCGCCGGTGCCCGCCGGGTCGTCGTGGTGCGGGCCATCACGGCCGCGGCGGACCCCCGGGCGGCCGCCGCCGAGCTGTCCCGCCGGGTGCGCGCCGCGCTCTGAGCGGCGTCCCGGGTCTCGGTGGGACCCCGCAGGACCGGCCCGGGGCCGTCGCCGCCCGTCAGTACGTTCAGTACTTGCGGACGGTGGCGGCCTCGGCCAGTGCCAGCAGCACCGTACGGGCCCGCTCGTCGGCGAGCGGCGCCGCCTCCAGCGCGGCCAGCGACTGCCGCATCAGCTCCTCGATCCGGCGCTCCACCAGCTCCGGCGCCCCGCTGCGGGCGACCAGCCCGCGCAGCTCGGCGACCTCCGGGGCCGCCAGGTCCGGCGCGCCCAGCCGCTCGTCCAGGTGCCGGGCGTCGGCGGCCGGCAGGCCCCGCATCGCGTGCGCGACCAGCAGGGTGCGCTTGCCCTCGCGCAGGTCGTCCCCGGCCGGCTTGCCGGTGACCGCCGGGTCCCCGAAGACGCCGAGCAGGTCGTCGCGCAGCTGGAAGGCCTCGCCCAGCGGCAGCCCGAACGCCCCGTACGCCTCGACCAGCTCCGGCCCGGCGCCGGCCAGCAGCGCGCCCACCTGGAGCGGTCGCTCGATGGTGTACTTCGCGGACTTGTAGTGCAGGACGGTCTGCGCCCGCTCCAGCGCGCCCTCGTCCGTCGAGTCGCCGGCCACCGGCTCCAGCACGTCCAGGTACTGGCCGAGCATGACCTCGGTGCGCATCAGGTCGAACACCGGCTTGGCGGCGAGCACGGCGGCGGGCTCCAGGCCGGAGCGCAGGAACAGCTCGTCGCACCAGATCAGCAGCAGGTCGCCGAGCAGCACCGCGGCCGAGGCGCCGTACTGCTCGCGGTCGCCGCGCCAGCCGCTGTCGCGGTGCAGCGCCTCGAAGCGGCGGTGGACCGAGGGCAGGCCGCGGCGGGTGTCGCTGCGGTCCATCAGGTCGTCGTGGACGAGGGCGCTGGCCTGGAGCAGCTCCAGGGCGGCGGCCGCGTTGGCGATCGCCTCGCCGGTCGCGCCCGCGGCCGGGCCGCCGGCGCCGCGCCAGCCCCAGTAGCAGAAGCCCGGGCGCAGCCGCTTGCCGCCGTCCAGCAGGAAGTCGCGCAGCGCGTCGGCGGCGGGGGCCAGCTGGGGCGAGATCTTGTCGAGGAGCACGGACTGGCCGTCCATGAACGCGGCGAGCGCCGCGTTGACACGGGTGCGGACGTCCTCCACGTCCATGGGGTTGGCCGCACTGCCGGCCGCGTTGCCGGTCGCACTGGTGGCCGCACTGAGGGCCGAACCGGGGCTGGCCGGCCGGGTGCTGGACGAGGTCACGATGGGGCTCCGCTGGTTCTCTGGGGTGCAGCAAGCGTAGCGGTGCGGCCGGGAACGGCTGTGCGAGCGGCTCGGCCCGGGGTGCGGGGGAGGGGCGGCGGAGCCGTTCCGGGGCGAAACGGAACGTCTTCCATCAGTTGTCTCAATAGATGGAATACGGTTGTCCGGCCCCTTCGAACGCCGGATAGCCTGCCAGCATGGCACTCGGAATCGCTTCCACGAGAACGGATCGCGCACTGACGGTGCGCGAACTCCTGGCGGCCGGCAAGCGCTCCTTCTCCTTCGAATTCATGCCGCCCCGCACCGAGGCCGGCGAGCAGAAGCTCTGGGACGCCATCCGCCGGCTCGAACCGCTCGACCCCAACTTCGTCTGCATGACGTACGGCGCCGGCGGCTCCTCGCGCGAGCGCACCGTCAACATGGTCGGCCGGATCGCCACCGAGACCACCCTGACCCCGGTCGCCCACCTCACCGCGGTGGACCACTCGATCGCGGAGCTGCGCAACATCATCGGCCAGTACGCCGACCAGGGCGTGCGCAACGTCCTCGCGGTCCGGGGCGACCCGCCCGGCGACCCGATGGGCGAGTGGGTCAAGCACCCCGAGGGCGTCACCTACGCGTACGAGCTGGTGGAGCTGATCAAGGGGATCGGCGACTTCTGCGTCGGCGTCGCGGCCTCCCCGAACATGCACCCGCGCTCGACCGACTGGGACGAGGACATCCGGCACTTCGTGGCGAAGATCCGCTCCGGGGCCGACTACGCGATCACCCAGATGTTCTTCGAGGTGGACGACTACCTGCGGCTGCGCGACCGGGTGGCGGCCGCCGGCTGCGAGACGCCGATCATCCCGGAGATCATGCCGGTCACCAACGCCAAGCAGCTGGAGCGCTTCCCGCAGCTCAGCGGCTCGGCCTTCCCCGTCGACCTGGAGGCCCGCCTGCGGGCGGCCATCGACGACCCGGCGGCGCTGCGGGCCATCGGCATGGAGCACGCCACCGCGATGGCCGAGCGCCTGCTCGCCGAGGGCGCGCCGGGTCTGCACTTCATCACGCTGAACCACTCGACGGCGACGCTGGAGATCTACCAGAACCTGGGGCTGCACCAGCGCTGAGCGGGCGCTGCGGGGGCCTGCTCCCGCCGCGCCGACGCCGGGTGTTCACGAGCCCGTCACCGTACCGACGGTGGCGGGCTCGGTCGTGTGCGGCCGGTGCCCGGGCGGCGGGAACGCGATGCGGTACCCCGGCCGTTGAACCGGTACAGTCGCCGCACACGCGCGGCGCACACGCGCGGGTACGCGACTGGAGGTAGCGGGGCGGATGGGCATCGGATACCTGCTGCTGTACGTCGCGTTGGCGGTGGTGGCGCTCTGGCTGGTCGCGGAGGTGCTGCTGCAGAACCGGGCACCGCTGCACTGGCGGGTCCTGGCCCTGGCCGGCTTCCTGGGCGTGGCCGCCGGGATGGTCCTCGGCTCGGTCGTGGTGATCGGGGCCGGCGCCGCGCTGTTCGCGGTCGGACAGGCCTTCGTCACCCTCTCGGTCAAGCGCGGCCACCAGACCGGCTGGTCCCTGCGGAAGCCCGACGGCAGCCTGCCCGGCCCGCTCGCCAAGGTGCCGCTGCTCGGCGCCCTCACCGGCGGCGCCGCCGCGGTGGCGGCCGCCGCGGTCGCCCGCAGGCGGGTCGGCGAGGTCAGCCCCGTCGAGGAGACCCCGGCCCCCGCGCCGCTGCCCACCCCGCTGCCCTCCCCGGTGCCCGACGAGGTGCCGGAGGTCGAGCAGACCGCCGCCTTCGAGATGCAGGAGCTCGCCCAGGACGGCGTCTACGCCCCCGGGTACTACGAGCAGCAGCAGCCGCAGGTCCAGCAGCAGCCCCAGGACCCGTACGCCCCCGCCTACCAGGCCGGCTACGACCAGCAGCAGTGGCAGACCCAGCAGCAGCCCGCCTACGCCTACGACCAGCAGCAGACCTACGGCGGCTACCCCCAGCAGCAGCCCGACCCGTACGGCGGCTACCCGCAGCAGCAGCACCAGCAGCAGGACCCGTACGCGGGCTACCAGCAGCAGCCGCAGCACCAGCAGGCCTGGGACCAGACCGCCCAGCAGCAGCCCCAGCAGTGGCAGCCCCAGCCCGACCCGCACACCCAGGGCATCCCGCAGCAGCCGATGTACGACCAGAACCACGGCTACCAGCAGCAGAACACCTGGCACCAGCAGGGCTGACCGGCCCGACCGGCCCGTTACGCCGGGCCGATCAGGCCGGCGGTGATGCAGGCCGACATGCCGACGCGGGCGAGGCCGCCGCCGGGGTGGGCGTTGCCGCCGATCAGGTAGAGGCCGGGGACGGGGGACTCGTTGGCGGCCTTCAGCCAGGAGCCCGCGGAGCCGGCCAGGGCCGGGCGGGCGACCGCGCCGAACAGCGCGCCGGTCTCCCGGCGGGTGTCCTCCGGGGTGCGCACGACCCGCCACAGGATCCGCTCGCGCAGGCCCAGGCCGGCCGCGTCCACGTGGGCGAGCAGCCGGTCGGCGTAGCGGTCGGCGAACCCGGGGACGGTCCAGTCGACCTCGTCCTGGGCCGGGACGGTCGCGGTCAGCACCACGCTCTCGTGGTCGTCGTCGGGCCGCAGCGCCGGGTCGTCCGGGCGCAGCACCTGGACGGTGGGGCGCTCGCAGGGCGGCGCCGAGAGCGTCAGGGCGTTCGCCTCGGCGGCGGGGTCGGCCGCGTGGACGACCGTGCGGTGCGGGGTGCCCTCGGGCCGGGGGCCGCGCAGGGCGAGCAGCACGCTGAAGCGGCCGGGCACCTCCACCGGCTCCCACTCCCCGGGCGGCAGCCCCGGCCACTCGGCCAGGCCGTGGCGGTAGAAGGCGTCGGTGTCCATCGCGGAGACCACCAGGTCCGCGTCGATCCGGCCGTCCGCGGTCTCGACCCCGGTCGCCCGGCCGCCCTCGACGACCACCCGGGTGACCGGGGTGTCGAAGCGGAACGCGACCTTGCGCAGCTCGCAGCGGCGGAACACCGCGTCCGCGAGGGCCCGCAGCCCGCCCCGGACGTACCAGACGCCGAAGGACTGCTCCATGTACGGCAGGACGGTGGCCCCGGCGGGTGCCTCGGCCGAGGTGAAGCCGTACCGCAGCGCGGGCTCGCACAGCAGGGCGGTCAGGCCGGGGTGGCCGTCGAGCTCGCGCGCGGCCACGTGCTCCAGGGACCACGGCTGGGCGCGGCGCAGCCGGGCCAGGCCGGTGCGCGGCGGGACGGGGTACGGGTCGGTGCCCACCAGGGCCCGGTCGGCCGGGGACAGGACGCCGCGCTCGGCCGGCAGCGGCTCCTCCAGCAGCGGGCGGCGGGTGGCCTCCCAGACCGTCCGGCCGTGGTTCATCACCGCGCTCCAGCGGGCGCCGGAGCCGGCCCCGAAGGCGGCGTCCAGCGCCTGGCTGACGCCGCCGCGGGAGGCGTTCGGCAGGGTGACGGCGGTGCCGTCGGGGAACAGGTGCCGGCTCTCCGGGTCGACCGGGGCCAGCTCGATCAGCTGCTCCAGGGGCTCCTTGCCGGTCTTCAGCGCGAGGTCGCGGTAGACCGCCGGGAGGGTGAGCAGGCCGGGCCCGGTGTCGAAGGCGAAGCCCTCGCGCTCGTACCGCCCGACCATGCCCCCGTAGGTGCCGCCCGCCTCGCAGACCGTCACCCGGTGGCCGAGGGTCGCCAGCCGGGAGGCCGCCGCGAGCCCGCTCATTCCTGCGCCGATGACGACGATCTTTGCCATGGCACCTGATCCTAGGACCAGTCTCAGGCGCTCCCCGCCGCCGCCCGGGCGGCCCGGCGTTCGCGGCGGCGGGCCCGGAAGGCGCGGATCCGGCTGACCGCCAGCCAGACCAGCAGCAGCCCGGCGGCCAGGACCACGGCGGCGACCGAGGCGGCCAGCCAGGGGTGGAAGATCGCCAGGGTGATCAGGCCGGCCACCGAGAGGTCCTCGGCCATGCTGACCACGATGTTGCTGGCCGGCTCGGGGGAGGTGTTGACGGCCATCCGCAGCGAGGCCTTCACCAGGTGGCTGACCAGCGCCGAGGCGCCGCCCATCGCGCCGGCCGCGACCTCGCTCAGCGAGCCGGGGTCGTTGCCCGCGATCAGCACGCCGACGGTGGCGCCGGCGACCGGCCGGATCACCGTGTGCACGACGTCCCAGACGCTGTCCACGTACGGGATCTTGTCGGCCACCGCCTCCAGCGCGAACAGCACCGCGGCCACGATCAGCACGTCGGTGCGCTCCAGCGCCTGCGGCACCGAGTCCGCGTCGGCGAACCTGCCCAGCAGGCCGAGCAGCAGCACCACCGCGTAGGCGTTGATGCCGCTGGCCAGTCCGCTGGTGAAGATCAGCGGCAGGACCGTCATCGCGTCCCCCTCCTCGTCATCGCGTCCCCTGGTCGTCCGGTGGGCCGGTACCGCCCGGCCCCGCCGTACCGTACCCGGCACCCGGGACGCCGTGGACGCACCCGCCGGTTCCGGCGGCCGGCCGGACCGGGACGGGCCGGGGCGCACTGAGTACAAATACTCAGATCCGCGGTTGAGTACGTCAGCGGATGGCCCCCGACCTGCGGAGACGGGAGAGTGGTGGCACCCGGGAGGGCGGCGCGTCGGGCGCCGGGCCCGCCCGGGTGGCGGATCCGTCCGTCCCCCGGCCGAACCGGCCCGGGGAGGCGGCGGACGGACCGCCACGGGGCTGGTCACGGTCCCCGCACCGCCGACACGGGGCGGCGGAGCGGGCCGGGGGGAGACCGGCCGCGAGGGGGGAGCTCGCCACCGCCGACCACGGGGGAGCGGCGGAGCGACGGCACGGCGGCGGCGCGGAACCGGGGGAGGACCGCGCCCGCCGCCGCTACGCCTTTTCCGGAGCCGCCCGGGGCGCGGCCGGCCCGGCCGGATTGTCAGTGGTGCCGTTCACGATGGAGGGGCACGGACCACCCGGTCCGCGCGCTGCCTCGGAACGGGGGAGACCATGACCGTCAGCCGTCCTGAGCCCGTCACCGCCCGCCTCCACTCCGCCGCCCCGCCGCAGCTCCCGGGCCCGTCCGCCGGGCGCCCCGCCGGAGCCGACGTCCACCCCGTGCTGCGCCGGGTCGCCGCGCCGCCGGCCGCCCTCGACCTGCTCGCCGACGCCCACCGCACCCTCACCCGGGCCCGCGCCCTGGAGGACCCGCTGGAGCGCTACGCCACCGCCCACCTGGCCGCGCTGCGCACGGTGGCGGCCGTCCTGGCGGTGCGCGGCCGCCCGGAGAAGAGCCCGCGCCGGCGCAAGGCCATCCGCAGCGCCTGGGAGGTGCTGCCCGAGGTGGCCCCGGAGCTCGCCGAGTGGGCGGTCTACTACGGTGCCGGCGCCCGCCGCCGGGCCGCCGCCGAGGCCGGGATCAGGGGCGCCGCCTCGGCCCGCGACGCCGACGACCTGGTCCGCAACTCCGCCCTCTTCCTGCGTCTGGTCGAGCGCCTGCTCGGCCTGCACGCCGCGCCGCCCCCGCCCCGGCTCCCGTCGGACGGCGTCGTGGGCCCGGCAAGGATCCCTGGGACAGGCTCTAAGGTGGAGGCAACCTGATCGAACTGCACGTGCCAAGGAGCCCCACCTTGTACCCGACGCGTCCCCGCAGTGCCCTGCGTACCGCCGTGGTGTGGGAGGTGGTCCGGGCGGCCCTGGAGAAGCGGTCGGCCGAGCTGGACCAGCCGGTGCTCGACGTCGTCGACACCGGCGGCGGCACCGGGAACTTCGCGGTGCCGGTCGCCAAGCTCGGCCACCGCGTCACCGTGGTCGACCCGAGCCCGGACGCCCTGTTCGCCCTGGAGCGCCGGGCCGCCGAGGCCGGTGTGACGGACCTGGTGCGGGCCGTCCAGGGTGACACCCAGACCCTGCCCGAGCTGGTCGCCCCCGGCAGCGTGGACGCGGTGCTCTGCCACGGCGTGCTGGAGGTCGTGGACGACCCGGCCGAGGCGCTCGGCAGCCTGGCGGGCGCCCTGCGCAAGGGCGGCGTGGTCAGCCTGCTGGCGGCCAACCGCAACGGCGCCGTGCTGGCCCGCGCGCTGGCCGGCCACTTCACCGAGGCCCGCACCGTGCTGTCCGCCGCCGACGGCCGCTGGGGCGAGCAGGACCCGATGCCGCGCCGCTTCACCGGCGAGGAGCTGGGCCGGCTGGCCGAGGCCGCGGGCCTGCGGGTGCAGTCGGTGCACGGTGTACGGGTCTTCTCCGACCTCGTCCCCGGTGTGCTGGTGGACACCGAGCCGGGCGCGCTGGACGCGCTGCTGAAGCTGGAGGAGGCCGCCGCCGCGCAGCCCGCCTTCCACGCCGTGGCGACCCAGCTGCACCTGCTGGCCACCCTGGCCTGAGGCGCCCCTCCCGGCCCGCGCGCCCCATCACGCGCGCCTCCGCCGTCGTACGGTTTTTTTTGCCCGCCGTACGGCGGTGGTTCGCGCCCCGGAGGCCCGCCGGTTCCCGCGCCGTGACCCCTCGGTGGCCCGCCCGTTTCCGGGCCCGGCGGCGGCCAGGCGGTGCCGCCCGGCGGCAAACCTCCCCAGGTCCGGGACGATTCCATCCGATCGGGCACTTGTCCGGGGCGTGGCGCGTTGACTCCGATGCGGCCGTCCCCGCTCGAAGTGGCCCGTCCCACGCGGCGCAGACCACCCCGTAACGGGCCCACGGACCGTATGATCTGGGTAAAGCCGGAAAGCATGACAGCCGGACGCGTGGGGCATATGGACGACACGGGCCGGGTCCCCCGCACGGGCGTCCGACCGTGTGCCCCAAGGCTGATTGGACTTGCCTCCCCGACCGGGGTGGGCGGACCGGTCGCACCCGCGACCGACGAGTAGGAGGACTCCGTGCCGCTCTCGGAGCACGAGCAGCGACTGCTCGACCAGATGGAGCGAGCGCTGTATGCCGAAGATCCCAAATTCGCGTCTGCGCTTGAGGGAACCGGGCTGCGCACCTACACCCGTCGGCGGGTCTACCTGGCCGTCGCCGGCTTCGTGGTGGGCATCGGCCTGCTGATGGGCGGCATGGTCGTACCGGATCAGATCTGGGTCAGCGTCGTGGGCTTCCTGGTGATGCTCGGGTGCGCGGTGTTCGCCGTGACCGGCTGGCGCCGCGGTCCCGCGGGCCAGGGCGCCGGAGCCCGTCCGGCCGCCGCCCCGCGCCGCAAGGCCGGGATGATGGACCGGGTGGAGCAGCGCTGGCAGCGCCGCCGGGACGAGCAGACCGGCGGGTTCTGAGCCGCTCGGCCGATACGTACGAAGCCGGGGCGGGCAGTCGATCGACTGCCCGCCCCGGCTTCGTGTCCGGAAGGGAAACCCCCGGGTCAGGACTCCGGGGTGGACCGCTTGCCCCGGGTGAGGACCCGCCGCACCGGCGCGGAGACGGCCTCGACCGCCCGGCCGACCGCGGCGCCGGCCGTCGCCCGGGCCGCCCGCGCCGCGTCGGAGATCCGCCACCACAGCTGCGCCGAGGACGGCGGCAGCAGCAGCGCCCTGGTCCGTCCGGCCCGGCCGGCGGCCGCCCGCAGCCCGCGCCGCACGGTGCGGACGTCGGCGGCCAGCGGTTCGGTGACGGGCTGCCCGGGCGGGGCGTAGAGCACCCGCTCGGTGGCCAGCGCCAGTCGGCCGGTGGCCGCCGCAGAGTCCGCGTCCAGGTGGGCCTTCTCGGTGATCCGGTGGGCCGCCGAGCGCGGGGTGCGTGACTCGTCCGGGGGAATTCCGAGGTCCCAGGCGGAGTCGACCAGCTCGTCCCAGGCGGCCAGCACCTGGGCGTCGGTCAGCTCCGCCGCTCCGCTCCCGCCGGGCCCGCGCCGCCCGCCGCCGCCCAAGCGGCGTCGGCGTACGGCCGCGCGCCAGACCATCGGGACGAGCAGCAGGGCGATCAGCGCGAGCACCGCGGCCAGGGTGCCGAGCACCTGGCCGGAGAGCAGCCAGGACTCCTCGGCGGTCTTGGCGACGGCCTTGTCCTTGGAACCGCACTCGCCGAGCTGGCGCTGCTTGGCGGTGCAGTCGGAGCCGGAGCTCGGCAGCGGGGCGGCCGAGGCGGTCTGCGGGGCGGCGGTCGCCTGCTGGGTCGGCGCGGTGGTCGGGGCGGTGGACGCCTCGGTGTAGCGGGTCGGGACGCCGCGGCTCGGGGTCGGCTCGAAGCGCAGCCAGCCGTAGCCCGTGAAGTACAGCTCGGGCCAGGCGTGGTACATCCGGCCGGTCACCGAGTAGACGTTGCCGCCCTTGCTGTCGCCGGGGGTGAAGCCGACGGCCACCCGGGCCGGGATCTTCAGCTCCCGGGCCATCGCCGCCATGGTGGAGGCGAAGTGCACGCAGAAGCCCCGGCGGTCGCGCAGGAAGACGGCGATGGCGTTGCTGCCGGTGCCGCCGCTGACGGCGGTGTCGTACGTGAAGCCCGGCCCGGTGAACCAGTTGACCAGCGCCGTCGCCCGGTCGAAGTCGTTCTTCGCGCCGGCGGTGACGGCCTTGGCCTGCTCGGCGACGACCGGCGGCAGGTCGGTCGGGAGGGCGGTGTAGCGCTCCCTGATGTCCGACGGCGCGGTGCCCGCGAGGCGCAGCTCGTTGGCGGTGGGCCGCACGTCCAGGGCGGTGACGTGGTAGCTCAGGCCGCGGATCGCCTTGTCGCTGGTCGGCAGGACGGTACGGGTCAGCGGGTCGAGCTTCCAGGCGCTCCGGTCGGGGAGCTGGACGGAGGCGGCCGGGTAGGGCATCGGCAGCCAGCTCCCCCCCAGCCGCTCGTCGACCTTGAAGTCGCCGTCGAACCGGGCCACCTGGGGATCGCGCAGGCCCTCGGGGGCGGGCAGGGCCGCCGGGAGGTCCTGGACGGTGGTGCTGCCGAGCCGCCAGTTGACGCCGTCGAACTGGTCGAGCGAGCCGGTCCGCAGGTAGACCTGGTCGGCCAGCGGGGTGTCCAGGGTGTAGCTGAGCAGCTCCGCGTCGGTCGGCTTGGAGATCGCGGCCTCCAGGCTGACCAGCGGGTCGAGGCTGGTCGACAGGCTCCCGCCGACGCCCTTGCCGCCCGATCCGCCGGAGCCGGAGTTCAGCAGCCCGAAGCTCCAGTGCGGCAGGACCACCGGCAGCAGCAGCGCCACCGCCAGGGCCAGCACGCCGACCTGCCGGCCGCCCGGGCTGACCCGGCCGGACTCCACCGAGCCGCGCGCACCGCCGTAGAACACCCGGCCCCAGCGGGAGACCCGGTCCTGGCCCTCGGCGAACAGCAGCAGCAGGTAGCCGGCCGCGGCGACGGCGAACCAGACCCAGCTGCCGTGCTCCCCGGCCAGGCCGTTGCCGACCGAGTACAGCGCCAGCAGCGGCAGCCCGGCCAGCGCCGAGCGCCGGTAGGTCACCGCGACGGTGTCCACCGCGACGGCGATCAGCCCGATCGCCGAGACCAGGATCAACCGCAGTCCGGCGGTGGGCGGAGCCGGGATGGCGTACTGCTGTATGTCGTCCAGGCCGGCGGTGAAGACCTGGTCCAGGACCCGCAGCGCGGACGGGCCGGGCAGCATCCCGCCCTCGCCGGCGAAGCCGAGCAGCAGCAGGAGGAGCAGGACCAGCAGCTGCCCGAGCGGCACCGTCCAGCGGTACACCGGGGCGCGGCGCAGGCCCGCGCCGGCCGCGGCGACCACGGCGATCACCAGGAGGGCGTGGGTGAGCCAGCTGCGGGTGGTGAGCAGCGGCATCATGCACAGCGCGGCGAGGGCGGTGGCCAGCGCCGAGTACGCGGTCAGTTTGGCCCGGGTGGTCACGCGCCGGCCTCTTCTCGGTAGGGGGCGGTCGTCCGGCTGCCGTCGGCGGCCCGCCACAGGTCCGGTACGGAGTCCCCGGCCCGTACCGGGATCACCGTCCAGCCGGCTTCGCGCAGCTGCTGGACCCGGGCCCGGAAGTCGTCGCCGCCGGTGTCCGGGGCGAGCATCCGCAGGCCGGCCCAGGTGCCGGTGTCCAGCAGGAAGGCGATCGCCCCGCCGGCGCGGCTGCGCAGCCGGCCCAGCCGGGTGGCCTGGGCGTCGTCCAGCTCGCCGAGGACGGCGACCAGCAGGCCCTCGCCGCCGGCGCGCAGCGGGTCCTCGGCGCGGGACAGGGTGCCGCCGTCGGACAGGTCGGCGACCGCGAGGGCGTCCAGGACCAGCCCGGAGGTGTCGGCGCCGCTGTGGCTGCCGCCCGCGCCCGGCCCGGGCACCGACAGCCCGGTGTCGGTGAGCAGCCGGGTCTGGTAGCCGCGCTCCAGCAGGTGCACGGCGACCGAGGCGGCGCAGCCGACCGCCCACTCGAAGGAGGAGGCGGGGCCGCTGCCCCGGTGGGCGATCTCCCGGGTGTCCAGCACGACGGTGGCCCGGGCCTGCTGCGGCTGCTCCTCGCGGCGCACCATCAGCTCGCCGTACCGGGCGGTGGAGCGCCAGTGCACCCGGCGCAGGTCGTCGCCGGGCCGGTACTCGCGCAGGATCACGTCGTCGTCGCCGGCCAGCGCCAGGGTGCGGCTGTGGCTCTCGCCCTGGCCGATCCACTCGCCGCTGAGCCGTACCGACGGCAGCGCCTGGACCTGGGGGACGACGGTGAGGACGTCGGAGGCGGTGAAGGCGCGGGTCACCTCGCACATCCCGAACGGGTCGGACAGCCGCAGCTGGAGCGGCCCGAGCGGGTAGCGGCCGCGCAGGTCGGAGCGGACCCGGTAGGAGACCTCGCGGTGGCCGCGCGGCTCGACCCGGTCCAGCACGAAGCGCGGGCGCGGCCCGAGCACGTACGGGACCTTGTCCTCCAGCAGCAGCACCCCGGTGGGCACCCGGGAGACGTTGTCGACCCGCAGGTGGACCCGGGCCTCCTGGCCGGCGACCGCCCGGCGCGGGCTGAGCCGGCGTCCGCTGGCCACCCGGTAGCGGGTGTTGGCGACGACCACCACGGCGACCAGCGGCAGCGCGGCGAGCAGGACGCCGACGCGCAGCAGGGCGTCCTGGTCGAGCAGGTAGGAGCAGGCCACCGCGGTGACCCCGGCGGCGAGGAAGGACCGCCCCCGGGTGGTGAGACCGCGGAACCCGGCCCGCAGTCCCGATGATTCGGACTGGGCCACCTCAGCCCCTCCGGACGGCCGGGCCGCCCTGCGGGCGCGGCAGCGGCAGCCGGGCGACCAGGTCGGCCACGATCTGCTCGGAGGTGCGGCGGCTGAGCTGGGTCTCGGCGGTCGGCATCAGACGGTGCGCCAGGACCGGGACGGCGAGGCGCTGGATGTCGTCGGGGGTGACGTAGTCGCGCCCGTCCAGCGCGGCGGCGGCGCGGGCGGCCCGGACCAGGTGCAGGGTCGCGCGGGGCGAGGCGCCCAGGCGCAGCTCGGGGCTGGTGCGGGTGGCGCCGACCAGGTCGACGGCGTAGCGGCGGACCGGGTCGGCGATGTGCACGGTGCGGACCAGGTCGATCAGCTTGAGGATGTCGGAGGCGTGCGCGACCGGCTGGAGGTCCTCCAGCGGGCTGGCGCCGGCGTGGGTGTCGAGCATCGCGAGCTCGGCCTCGGGGCTGGGGTAGCCGATCGAGATCCGGGCCATGAAGCGGTCGCGCTGGGCCTCCGGCAGGGGGTACGTGCCCTCCATCTCGACCGGGTTCTGGGTGGCCACGACCATGAACGGCGAGGGCAGTTCGTAGCTGGTGCCGTCGATGGTGACCTGGCGCTCCTCCATGGACTCCAGCAGCGCCGACTGGGTCTTCGGCGAGGCGCGGTTGATCTCGTCGCCGACCACGACCTGGGCGAAGATCGCGCCCGGGCGGAACTCGAAGTCGTGCCGCTGCTGGTCGTAGATGTTGGTGCCGGTGACGTCCGAGGGCAGCAGGTCGGGCGTGAACTGGATGCGGCGCACGGTGCAGTCGAGCGAGCGGGCGAGCGCCTTGGCCAGCATGGTCTTGCCGACGCCGGGCACGTCCTCCAGCAGCAGGTGGCCCTCGGCGAGCAGGACGGTCAGGGCGATCCGGACGGCCTCCGGCTTGCCCTCGATCACGCTCTCGACGTTGCCGCGCACGCGGTCCACGACCGCGGCGAGTTCGGGGAGCCCGGTCTGCCGGAACCCGCCCGCCCGCTGCGGTTCGCCCCCCGCGGGACTGCCGAGTCCGGCCTGATCCTTGTAGCTCGTCACCCGTATACGCTCCCTGGCACCCTGTGCCCGCCCCGTCCCGAGGCCGGACCCCACCCCATGCTTGACGCGGCCGTCCCGGGGGCGGTTCCGAACGAGGAGCCGGCGGCCGGGAAGGCGGCCTGCGGCCTGGCCGCCCCAGGTGGTTCGGGGTCCGACCGGCAGGCGCATTCTCCCCTGCGGGATGGCCAGAAGTCACCATTCGGCGGTGCCCGAATGCCCGGACACCGTCGGCCGGGCAGGGTCGGGGCGGGTCGCTCAGTCGATCTCGCGGAGCAGGCCGGTGTGGACGTCGAAGACGAAGCCGCGGACGTCGTCGGTGTGCGGCAGGAAGGGAGAGGTGCGGACGCGCTGCATGGACTGGCGGACGTCGCCGTCCAGGTCGACGAAGGCCTCCACCGCCCACTGCGGGCGCTGGCCGACCTCCAGCTCCAGCTCGCGGCGGAAGTCCTCGGTCAGCCCGAGCAGGCCGCAGCCGGTGTGGTGGATCAGCGCGATCGAGCGGGTGCCGAGGGCGCGCTGGCTGATGGTCAGGGACCGGATGGTGTCGTCGGTGACGACGCCGCCGGCGTTGCGGATGACGTGGGCGTCGCCGAGTTCGAGGCCGAGTGCGGCGAACAGGTCGAGTCGGGCGTCCATGCAGGCGACCACGGCGATCTTCTGCACCGGGCGGGCGTCCATGCCGCCGTCCCGGAAGGTCACCGCGTAGGCGCGGTTGGCCGTGACGAAGCGGTCGATGACGGTGGGTCTGGCAGGGTCGGCAGCGGCGTTCGGCGAGGGCCGGTCGGGTGTCACTGTCATGGGGGCGACGTTAGTGCGGATCGGGCCCGCGCGGTGGGGCCGGGAGCTACAGAACGGCGGGCCGTGATCGGGTGCATCGCCACAACAGGAGCTGCTCCCGGAGCGGCCGCCGCCGACCCCGCACGCGGGGCGGCCAGGGGGCGCGCGCCCGCCGCCGAAGGCCCCCGATCCGGACCGCCGCCGGTCCGCCCCGAGGGCCGCGACCTGCGGTGATCCGTACCGCCGCCCGGGTGGTGCGCCGGAGCGGGCCATTGACTGGCAGGGGCCGCGCGATAGAGTTTGCGGCGCAGTGGAGCACACCCGCCGGGGCCCGTCAACGGGGCTTCCCCGGCCGGTGCGGCCCGGTCGAAGCGGCCCGTGGCCTCCTCCCGCTCCGTGCCCACCTGGCGCACCTTCCCCGGCGCCGGGCGGTCACGACCTTCCCCTCGAGCGGGCGGGGACCACGGGCCGCTTCGTCGTGCCGGGGCACGGTGGGCGAGAATGGTCGCAGCTCCCGGACGTCGGGCTGCTCCGCACCGAGGAAGGGCGCCACCGCGCATGACCACCAACGAACCGGGCCCCAAGCACGTTCCGGTGATGCTCCAGCGGTGCATGGACGCGCTCGCACCGGCGATCTCGCGCCCCGGAGCCGTCGTGGTGGACGCCACCCTCGGCCTCGGCGGGCACAGCGAGGCGCTGCTGACCCAGTTCCCGGAGGTGCGGCTGGTCGCGGTGGACCGCGACCCGGCGGCGCTGAAGCTGTCCGGCGAGCGGCTGGCCCCGTTCGGCGACCGGGCGACCCTGGTGCACGCCGTCTACGACGAGATCCCCGAGGTGCTGGAGCGCCTGGACATCGACCGGGTCGACGGCGTCCTGTTCGACCTCGGCGTCTCCTCGATGCAGCTGGACGAGGCGGAGCGCGGCTTCGCGTACGCGCAGGACGCGCCGCTGGACATGCGGATGGACCAGACCCGGGGGATCAGCGCGGCGGAGGTGCTGAACACCTACGGCCACGGCGACCTGGCCCGCATCCTCAAGGTGTACGGCGAGGAGCGGTTCGCCGGGAAGATCGCCTCGGCGATCCTGCGGGAGCGGGAGAAGGAACCGTTCACCAACAGCGCGCGTCTGGTCGAGTTGGTGCGGAACGCCATTCCGGCAGCGACCCGTCGGACCGGCGGGAACCCGGCGAAGCGGACGTTCCAGGCGCTGCGGATCGAGGTCAACGGCGAGCTGGAGGTCCTGGACCGGGCGATCCCGGGGGCGCTGGACGTCCTCGCGATCGGCGGCCGGATCGTGGTGATGTCCTACCAGTCGCTGGAGGACCGGCTCGTCAAGCAGTACCTGGCCGCCGGTGCGACCAACACCGCTCCGCCGGGGCTGCCGTTCATCCCGGAGGAGCACCAGCCCTGGCTCAAACTGATCACTCGCGGTGCCGAGCTGGCCACCGAGGAGGAGATCGAGGAGAACCGGCGCGCCGCGCCCGTACGGCTGCGGGTGGCGGAGAGGATCAGGGACCGAAGCAAGCGGGGCTGACGAACCGGCCCGGCGGGGTCCGAAGGGCGGAGGAAAGCGGTGGGGCCGGTGGCCGGTGAGGTCCGGGCGGGGCGGGGAGGACTCCCCGGGCAGGGCAGGGCGCGGATCACGGTCCGGCCGGGCAGGCGTCCGGTACGGAGGCGCACACCGTTCGCGGTGCTCGTCGTGGTGCTGCTGGCGGCCGGGCTGCTCGGCCTGCTCGCGCTGAACACCGCACTCAACGAGGGCTCCTTCGAGCTGTCCCGACTGCAGAAGCAGACCACCGTGGCGACCGACGAACAGCAGAGCCTCCAGCACGAGATCGACCAGAGCTCGGCCCCGGACGCGCTGGCCAGGCGCGCCGCCGAGCTGGGCATGGTCCCGGCCGGCGGGATGGCCTTCCTGGACGTCCCGAACGGCGGCAAGGTGGTCGGCACCCCCGGCCCGGCGCAGGACAGCCCGCCGGTCAAGCGGTCCACGGCCGAGCCGTGGCCGACCAGGACCCCCTCCGGTGCCGCCCAGCCGAGCGCGGCCCCGCCCGCCGCCGGGCCGTCACCGGCCGCGCCGCAGCCGGGCGGTGCCCCCTCGCCGGCCGCGCCGCCGCCCGCACCGGCCCCGGCGACGTCCGCCGGCGATTCGGTGATCCAGCTCAACCCGGTCTCGCCCGCCGCGGCCGCGAAGCCGAACGGAGGCGCGGGCCGATGAGCCAGTGGACCGTCAGAAGGGGTGACGGGCGCGAGGCGCCCGGCGAGCGCGGCGAGGTGGCCGCATGAGCACTCCACGTCAGCCGGGCGGGAGCGGCGGTTCCGGCAGCGGCAACGGCCGCCGTCCGGTGCCCCGGGGCACCGCGCCGCGCGCGCAGTCCGCCGCCGGCCGCGGTCAGCCCACCAAGGCCCAGCCCGCCAAGGGGCAGCCGGCCAGGAGCCAGCCCGCGAAGGCCCAGCCCGCGCGCAGCCAGCCCGCGAAGGGCCAGCCCGCGCGCAGCCAGTCGGCCAAGGCCCAGCCCGCCAAGTCGGCCTCCGCCGGCCGTACCCCGCGGGCGCCGCAGCAGCGCCGCCCCGAGGGGCGCCCGCCGGCCCGCAGCCAGGCGGCGGTGCGCCCGAAGAGCCGTCCGCCGCTGCGCCCCAAGGCGCTCAAGCTGGCCGAGCCGAAGCGCCGGCTGCGGGTGATCTCCGTGGTGCTGTCGCTGGTGTTCTCCGTCTTCGCGGGCCGCCTGGTGCAGCTCCAGCTGGTGGACGCCGACGCGCTGGCCGCCGACGCCAACACCAACCGCTACATGAACATCCCGATCACCGCCGAACGCGGCTCGATAACGTCCTCCGACGGGGTCGCGCTGGCGGCCACCGTGGACGCGTACGACATCACCGCCGACCCGGCGATGTTCACCCCGGAGGCGACCGGCATCCCGGACGCGCCGGAGCAGGCGGCCGCGCTGCTGTCGCCGATCCTCGGCGTGCCCAAGGAGAAGATCGCCACCGACCTGCACACCCCCAAGACCCGCTACAAGCGGCTCGCGGCCCAGCAGACCCCGGCCGCCAAGAAGCAGATCAGCGACCTCAAGTCGGGCCTGGAGAAGCAGGCCGGCTCGCGGGCCTGCCAGGCCCAGAAGAAGCTGCTCGGCAAGCCCGCCGACCAGGGCGGGCGCACCCGGGTGGACAACGAGTGCGCCAACCCGCTGGCCGGGGTGTTCAACCGGGAGACCCAGAAGCGGATCTACCCGGCGGACGGCCTGGCCGCCAACCTGGTCGGCTTCGTCAACGCCGAGGGCGAGGGCGCCGGCGGCCTGGAGCAGCAGTACCAGAAGCTGCTGGCCGGCAAGGACGGCCACAGCAGCTACGCCCAGTCGGGCGGGCGGCTGGTGCCCACCGCCGGGGGCTCGATGGAGCCGGCCGTACCGGGCGACGACGTGAAGCTGACCATCAACCGGGACATCCAGTGGGCCGCCCAGCGGGCGATCACCGACCAGGTGGCCAACTCCGGCGCGGAGAAGGGCTACGTGGTGGTCCAGGACGTGAAGACCGGCCAGGTCCTCGCGATGGCCACCGCGCCCGGCTTCAACCCGAACGACCTGAGCCTGGCCAAGCAGTCCCAGATGGGCAACCCGGCCCTGGTCGACGCGTACGAACCGGGCAGCACCGCCAAGCTGATGAGCCTGGCCGCGGTGCTGGACTCCGGCACGGCCAACTGGGACACCAAGGTGACCGTGCCCAACCGGCTGGTCCGGGCCGGGCAGCAGTTCAAGGACGACGTCGAGCACGGCGACTGGCACCTGACCCTGGCCGGGGTGCTCGCCAAGTCCTCCAACATCGGCACCATCGAGGCGGTCGAGACCCTCGGCGGCGGCGACCAGCTGAAGACCAACCAGGTGCTGGACGGCTACATGCGCAAGTTCGGGGTGGCCCAGCCGACCGGTCTGGGCTTCCCCGGGGAGACCTCCGGGATGCTCAAGAAGCCGGAGGACCTGGTCGCCTCGGAGAAGTACAACATCTCCTTCGGCCAGGGCCCGCTGCAGATGAACGCGCTCCAGGCCACCTCGGTCTACTCGACCATCGCCAACGGCGGGGTGCGGGTCGCGCCCAGCATCGTCCAGGGCGTCACCGACCCGAACGGCAAGTACGCCCCGAGCGCGCCGGGGGAGCAGACCCGGGTGGTCAGCCCGGAGACGGCCAAGACCCTCACGTCGATGCTGGAGTCGGTCGTCGACGACGAGCAGGGCACCGGCGGCAAGGCCGCCATCCCCGGCTACCGGGTCGCGGGCAAGACCGGCACCGCCGACCGGGGCGCCGCCGACGGCAAGGGCTACGACGGCTACACCGCCTCCTTCATCGGCTTCGCCCCCGCCGACGCCCCCCGCTACACCGTCTCCTGCACCCTCCAGGGCCCGGTCAACGGCCACTTCGGCGGCCAGCTGTGCGGCCCGGTGTTCAAGCAGGTGATGGAGTTCACCCTGAAGACCATGCAGGTCCCGCCGAGCGGCAGCCCGGCGCCGAACCTGGCCGTCGAGTGGAAGCCGTGAGCGCACGATGAGCAACGGACCGGCCGGGCCGGAGCACGGCGCGGCGGAGGGCCGGTTTGGCCCTGGACACCCTTCGGCGGATAGCCTTCCCGCCGTGCCGAAACCCGATCAAACCACCGTGAGTCCGCCCCGTCCGACCGGGACCACCGCCCTGCCGCTCGCCGAGCTGGCCGCCGAACTGGGCCTGCCGCCCGTCGAGGGCGGCGCCGTCACCGGCGTCACCCACGACTCCCGCGCGGTCCGTCCGGGCGACGTGTACGTGGCCTTCCCGGGCGCCAACCACCACGGCGCGGCGTTCGCCGGCAAGGCCGCGGAGTCCGGCGCGGTGGCGGTGCTCACCGACCCGGCCGGCGCCGAGCAGGCGGCCGCCACCGGCCTGCCGCTGCTGGTCGTCGACCGGCCGCGGGCCGTCATGGGCGAGCTGGCCGCGATCGTCTACGGCCGCCCCTCCCGGCGGCTGCTGATGATCGGGCTGACCGGCACCAACGGCAAGACCACCACCTCCTACCTGGTCGAGGGCGGCCTGCGCGGCGCCGGGCGCAGCCCGGGCGTGATCGGCACCGTCGAGATGCGGGTCGGCGAGGAGCGGATCAAGAGCGAGCGCACCACCCCCGAGGCCACCGACCTGCACGCGATCCTCGGCGTGATGGCCGAGCGCGGCGCCGACGCGGTGACCATGGAGGTCTCCAGCCACGCCCTGGTCTTCGGCCGCACCGACGGGGTCGCGTACGACGTCGCGCTGTTCAACAACCTGACCCCCGAGCACCTCGACTTCCACCCGGACATGGAGGACTACTTCCAGGCGAAGGCCCGGCTCTTCCAGCCCGGCAAGTCCCGCCACGGGGTGGTCAACCTGGACGACGAGTACGGCCGCCGGCTCGCCGCCGAGGCCAAGATCCCGGTGACCACCTTCTCCGCGACCGGCGCCGCCGCAGCCGACTGGCGGGCCGTGGACGTCCGGCTCGGGCCGGTCGGCTCCACCTTCAAGGTGCTGGGCCCGGACGGCGCCGAGGCCGAGGCCTCCGTCCCGCTGCCCGGCCCGTTCAACGTCGCCAACGCGCTCGCCGCGATCACCCTGCTGGTCGCCGCCGGCCTGCCGCTGGAGCGGGCCGTGGCCGGCGTCGCCGCCGTCCCCGGCGTGCCCGGCCGGCTGGAGCGGGTGGACGCCGGACAGCCGTTCGTCGCCGTCGTCGACTACGCGCACAAGCCGGACGCCCTGCAGGCCGTCCTCGCCTCGCTGCGCGAGGTCACCGAGGGCCGGCTGCACGTCGTGGTCGGCTGCGGCGGCGACCGCGACCCGCACAAGCGCGGCCCGATGGGCGCCATCGCCGCCCGTCTCGCCGACACCGCCCTGCTGACCAGTGACAACCCGCGCAGCGAGGACCCGCTGGCGATCCTCGCCACCATGCTGACCGGCGCCGCCGCGGTGCCCGAGGCCGAGCGCGGCGACGTCCTGGTCGTCCCCGACCGGGCCGAGGCGATCGGCCTCGCCGTCGCGCGCGCCCGGGCGGGGGACACCGTGCTGGTGGCCGGCAAGGGCCACGAGCTCGGCCAGTACGTACGAGACGAGATCCGCCCCTTCGACGACCGGGAGGTGCTGCGCGAATCCATCGCGCGGACCACGGCCGCACGGGGCGACCGAGGAGTAGAGCAGCAGTGATCGCACTGACCCTCGCCGAGGTGGCCGCCGCCGTCGGAGGCACGCTGGACGGCGCCGACCCGGACGCCCTGGTCACCGGCCCGGTCGAGGTCGACTCGCGGAAGGTGGCCCCCGGCGGCCTGTTCGCGGCCTTCGTCGGCGAGCACGTGGACGGCCACGACTACGCGGCCAAGGCGGTCGGGGACGGCGCCGTCGCGGTGCTGGCCTCCCGCCCGGTCGGCGTGCCCGCCGTCCTGGTCGACAGTGTGGTGGAGGCGCTCGGCCGGCTGGCCCGCGCCGTGGTCGCCCGCGCCGAGGGCACCGCCGTGGTCGCCCTGACCGGCTCGGCCGGCAAGACCAGCACCAAGGACCTGATCGCCCAGCTGCTCCAGCGCCGCGGCGAGACCGTCTACCCGCCCGGCTCGCTCAACAACGAGATCGGCCACCCGATGACCGCGCTGCGGGTCGAGGCCGGCACCCGGCACCTGGTCATGGAGATGGGCGCCCGGCACAAGGGCGACATCGAGTACCTCACCTCGATCACCCCGCCCCGGATCGGCGTGGTGCTCAACGTCGGCACCGCCCACGTCGGCGAGTTCGGCTCCCAGGAGGCGATCGCCGAGGCCAAGGGCGAACTGGTGGAGTCGCTGCCCGCCGACGGCGCCGCGATCCTCAACGCGGACGACCGGCTGGTGCGCGCGATGGCCTCCCGTACCAGGGCGAAGGTGGTCCTGTTCGGGGAATCGCCGGACGCCCACGTCCGGGCCACCGACGTTCGCCTGGACGCCACCGGGCGGCCATCGTTCACGCTCACCACCCCGGCCGGTTCCGCGCCCGTGCAGCTGCGCCTGTACGGTGAGCACCACGTCTCGAACGCCCTCGCCGCCGCAGCGGTGGCGGTGGAGCTCGGGATGTCCGTCGACGACACCGCGGCAGCCCTGGGCGAAGCGGGTGCGCTGTCCCGCTGGCGCATGGAGGTCGTCGACCGGGCCGACGGTGTCACCGTCGTGAACGACGCCTACAACGCGAACCCCGACTCGATGCGGGCCGCGCTGCGGGCGCTCGTCTCGATGGGTGGCCGGGGCCCGGAGCGCCGCCGCACCTGGGCGGTGCTCGGCGAGATGCGGGAGCTCGGCGAGGACAGCCTGGCCGAGCACGACGCCATCGGGCGGCTCGCCGTCCGGCTGGACGTCACCAAGCTGGTGGCGGTCGGCGGACGCGAGGCGGCCTGCATGGAACTCGGCGCGAGGAACGAAGGTTCGTGGGGTGAGGAGTCGGTGCTGGTGTCCGACGCGGACGCGGCGGTCGAGCTGCTGCGCAGTCAGCTGCGGCCGGGGGACGTGGTCCTGGTGAAGGCTTCCCGTTCGGTGGGGCTGGAGAAGGTGGCCGAGGCCCTCCTGACGGACGGTGTGGCCGCCTGATGAAGCAGATCCTTTTCTCCGGGATGATCGGTCTCATCCTGTCGCTGCTCGGCACCCCCGCCCTGATCAAGGTGCTCGCGAAGCACGGCTACGGCCAGTACATCCGGGACGACGGCCCCAAGGCGCACCACAGCAAGAAGGGCACGCCTACCATGGGCGGCATCGCCTTCATCCTGGCGACCCTGATCGCGTACTTCGCCACGAAGGCGATAACGGGCGAGAGCCCGACCGCCTCCGGGCTGTTGGTGCTCTTCCTGACCGCGGGCCTCGGCCTGGTCGGCTTCCTGGACGACTACATCAAGGTGGTCAAGCGCCGCTCGCTGGGCCTGCGGGCCAAGGCGAAGCTGGCCGGCCAGTCGATCGTCGGCCTCGGGTTCGCCATCCTGGCGATGCAGTTCCCGGACGACCGCGGGCTCAACCCGGCGTCCCAGAGCCTGTCCTTCGTCCGGGACTTCAAGTGGGCGATCGGCCCCGTCCTGTTCGTCATCTTCGCGTACTTCATGATCGCCGCGATGTCGAACGGCGTGAACCTGACGGACGGTCTGGACGGCCTGGCCACCGGCGCCTCGGTGATGGTCTTCGGCGCCTACACCTTCATCGGCATCTGGGAGCACACCCAGAGCTGCGCCTACGCGATCACCGCGACCGCCAACTGCTACGACATCCGGGACCCGCTGGACCTCGCCGTCGTGGCCTCCGCCCTGATGGGCTCCTGCTTCGGCTTCCTGTGGTGGAACACCTCGCCCGCCAAGATCTTCATGGGTGACACCGGCTCGCTCGCCCTCGGCGGCGCCCTGGCCGGTCTGGCGATCTGCTCCCGCACCGAGCTGCTGCTCGCCCTGCTCGGCGGCCTCTACGTGATCATCACCCTCTCGGTGATCATCCAGGTCGGCTCCTTCCGGATGACCGGCAAGCGCGTCTTCAAGATGGCGCCGTTGCAGCACCACTTCGAACTCAAGGGCTGGACCGAGGTCCTGATCGTCGTCCGGTTCTGGATCATCCAGGGCCTGTGCGTCGCCGTCGGCCTCGGCCTGTTCTACGCGGGATGGGTGACCGGATGACCGACCCCGACCTGACCACCCCGGCCCCGGCCAACCCGGACTTCGACGGCCTGCCGGTCGCCGTCGCCGGGCTCGGCGTCTCGGGCATCAGCGCCGCGCGCGTCCTGCACGGCCTCGGCGCCCGGGTCACCGTGGTGGACGGCGGCAGCGGCCCCGGCCTGGCCGCCCGGGCCGCCGAGCTGGAGGCGCTCGGCGTCACCGTGCGGCTCGGCGACGGCGCGAGCCTGCCCGAGGGCACCGAACTGATCGTCACCTCGCCCGGCTGGGCGCCGGACAGCCCGCTGTTCGCCGCCGCCGAGGCGGCCGGGGTGCCGGTCTGGGGCGACGTCGAGCTGGCCTGGCGGCTGCGCAGGCCGCTGCCCGGCACCGGCGAGCCCGCCCCCTGGCTGGCCGTCACCGGCACCAACGGCAAGACCACCACCGTCCAGATGCTCGCCTCGATCCTCACCGCCGCCGGCAGGCGCACCGCCGCCGTCGGCAACGTCGGGGTCTCGGTCCTGGACGCGGTGCTCGCCGAGGAGCCGTACGACGTGCTCGCCGTCGAGCTCTCCAGCTACCAGCTGCACTGGGCGCCCTCGCTGCGCCCGCACTCGGCCGCGGTGCTCAACCTGGCGCCCGACCACCTCGACTGGCACGGCTCGATGGAGGCGTACGCCGCCGACAAGGGCCGGATCTACGAGGGCAACACGGTCGCCTGCGTGTACAACCTGGCCGACCCGGCCACCGAGGCGCTGGTCCGCGAGGCCGACGTCGAGGAGGGCTGCCGGGCGATCGGCTTCGGCCTCGGCGCCCCCGGCCCGTCGAACCTCGGCGTGGTGGACGGGCTGCTGGTGGACCGCGCCTTCGTCGAGGACCGGGCCAAGAACGCGGCCGAGCTGGGCGCGGTGTCGGACGTGAACCCGCCGGCCCCGCACAACATCGCCAACGCGCTCGCCGCGGCGGCGCTGGCCCGGGCGTACGGCGTCGAGCCGAAGGCCGTCCGGGAGGGCCTGCGGGCCTTCCGCCCGGACGCCCACCGGATCGCCGAGGTCGGCGTGGTCCGCGAGGTCACGTACATCGACGACTCCAAGGCCACCAACACCCACGCGGCGGCCGCCTCGCTGGCCGCCTACCGGCCGATCGTCTGGATCGCCGGGGGCCTGGCCAAGGGCGCGACCTTCGACGACCTGGTGCAGGGCGCGGCCGAGCGGCTGCGCGCCGTGGTGCTGATCGGCCAGGACCGGGCGGTGATCCGGGAGGCGCTGGAGCGACACGCTCCGGATGTGCCGGTGATCGAGGCGGCCGAGGGCCAGACTGGCGCGGTGGCGATGGCCGAGGTCGTTCGAACGGCCGCGTCGCTCGCCCGATCGGGTGACACGGTGCTGCTGGCGCCGGCCTGCGCCTCGATGGACATGTTCACCAACTACGGCGAGCGCGGCGACCTCTTCGCGGCGTCCGTCCGGGAGCTGGCGGGCGAGTAGTCAGGCGGGTGGACGGGCCGGCGCGGGCGCGTCGGACGGAGAGAGTGAGCGGGGAGCGGTGGCGGGGCAGGGCAGAGCGGATTCCGGCGTTGTGAAGCGGGACGCCGCCGAGCCGATGAGGGTGATCTCCGCCACCACGACCAAGTACAAGTCGGCCGGTCCGCTGGCCCGCCTCCAGGCCTTCCGGGCCCGGTGGCGGTACTGGCTGGACCGGCCGCTCACCCCGTACCTGCTGGTGCTCGGCAGCACCCTGCTGCTGGTCGTGCTCGGCCTGATGATGGTCTTCTCGGCCTCGCAGATCCTCGCCCTGAACCAGCACCACACGGCGCAGTACTACTTCCTCAAGCAGCTGATCGCGGCCATCCTCGGCCTGGTCCTGCTGATCGGCTTCGCCTCCGTCCCGGTGGCGGTGCTGCGGGTGATCACCTACCCGGTGATGATCGCGGTGATCGGCGCCCTCACCCTGGTCGCCATCCCCGGCATCGGGGTGCGGATCAACGGCAACCAGAACTGGCTGGATTTCGGCTTCTTCCAGTTCCAGCCCTCGGAGTTCGCCAAGCTCGCGCTGGTGCTCTGGGGCGCCGACCTGCTCGCCCGCAAGCAGAAGGCCGGCACCCTCAACTCGTGGAAGCACCTGCTGGTGCCGCTGGTGCCGGGGGCCCTGCTGCTGCTCGCGCTGATCATGTTCGGCGGCGACATGGGCACCTCGATGATCCTGGTGGCGATGCTGTTCGCGCTGCTCTGGATGGTCGGCGCGCCGCTGCGGCTGTTCGTGGCCACCGTCGGGGTGGCGGTGGTGGTCTGCACCGCGCTGGTGGTCACCGTCCCGCACCGGGCCGAGCGGCTGGGCTGCATCGGCGTCACCAAGCTCGACCCGGAGGGCGCCTGCTTCCAGGCCCTGCACGGCGTCTTCGCGTTCGCCAACGGCGGCGGCTTCGGTACCGGCCTCGGCGCCGGCGTGGAGAAATGGGGCCAGCTGCCCGAGGCGCACACCGACTTCATCTTCGCCGCGACCGGCGAGGAACTCGGTCTGGTGGGGACGCTGTCGGTGCTTGGTCTCTTCGCGGCACTAGGCTACGCGGGTATCCGTGTGGCCATCGGTACGAAGGACCCCTTCGTCAGGTACGCCGCGGGAGCCGCCACCACCTGGATCATGGCGCAGGCCATGATCAACCTGGGGTCGGCGCTGGGACTGCTGCCCATCGCGGGCGTCCCGCTCCCGCTGTTCTCCTACGGCGGTTCCGCCATGCTGTCGGCCATGTCCGCGATTGGTGTGCTGCTGTGCCTGGCGCGCAGCACCTCGGGCGCGAAGGCGGCCCTGGCCGCCCGGAGCAAGAACTCCCGGATCAGGAGACAACTGGCCCGGGTGCTGCCACGACGACGAACCACAGCGCGCCCGGCCCCGGGGCCGGCACGCAGGGAGCGGTGAATTTCGGTGCATGTCGTACTCGCCGGCGGGGGGACCGCCGGTCACATCGAGCCGGCCATGGCCCTCGCGGATGCCCTCCGCAGGCACGACCCGTCCGTCGGGATCACCGCCCTGGGCACCGAGCGCGGACTGGAGACCCGACTGGTACCCGAGCGCGGCTACCAGCTCGAGCTCATCCCGGCCGTCCCGCTGCCCCGCAAGCCCACCCCGGAGCTGATCACCGTCCCCGGCCGGCTGCGCGGCACCGTCCGGGCGGCCCAGGAGATCATCGAGCGGGTCAACGCGGACGCCGTGGTCGGCTTCGGCGGCTACGTCGCGATGCCCGCCTACCTGGCCGCCAAGCGGGCCGGGGTGCCGATCGTGGTGCACGAGGCGAACGCCCGCCCGGGCCTGGCCAACAAGATCGGCGCCCGCTACAGCGACTTCGTGGCGGTCTCCACGCCGGACAGCAAGCTGCGCGACTCCCGGTACATCGGCATCCCGCTGCGCCGGACCATCGCCACCCTGGACCGCGGCGCGGCCCGTCCGGAGGCCCGCCAGTACTTCGGCCTCGACCAGCGGCTGCCCACCCTGCTGGTCTCCGGCGGCTCCCAGGGCGCCCGCCGGCTCAACGAGACGATCACCGCGATCGCCCCGCGGCTCCAGCAGTACGGCGTGCAGATCCTGCACGCGGTCGGCCCGAAGAACGAGCTGCCGCAGGTGGCGGACGTCCCCGGGATGCCGCCGTACCGCCCGGTGCCGTACCTGGACCGGATGGACCTCGCCTACGCGGCCGCCGACATGATGCTCTGCCGGGCCGGCGCCATGACGGTGGCCGAGCTGGCGGCCGTCGGCCTGCCCGCCGCGTTCGTCCCGCTGCCGATCGGCAACGGCGAGCAGCGGCTGAACGCCCAGCCGATGGTCAAGGCCGGCGGCGGTCTGCTGGTGGACGACGCCGAGCTGACCCCGGACTGGGTGCTGCAGAACGTGCTGCCGGTGCTCACCGACCCGCAGCGGCTGTGGGACATGAGCCGTTCGGCCGCCGAGTTCGGCCGCCGGGACGCCGACGACCTGCTGGTCGGCATGGTCTACGAGGCCATCCAGGCCCACCGCGGCGGCCGCCGCCGTGGCTGACGGCCGGCTCGCCGACCCGCTGGAGGAGGAGCTGGAGGTGGAGGAGTCCGCTCCCCGCCTCCGGCTCTCCCGGCGGGGCATCGTGGTGCTGGGCGCGCTCGGCGCCGCGGTGCTCGGCGTGCTGGCCTGGCTGGTGTTCTTCTCCTCGGTCCTGGACGTGCGCACTGTCGCCGTCCAGGGCGCGGGCGACGACAAGCTGACGCCGGACCAGGTCCGCGAGGCGGTCGGCGGGCTCGGCGACGGGCCGCTGGCGCGGGTGGACCTGGACGGCGTCCGGCACCGGGTGGAGGGGATCCCCCGGGTGGCCAGGGCCGAGGTGTGGCGGGGCTGGCCGCACACCCTGCGGGTGAAGGTGGTCCAGCGCACGGCGGTGGCCGCGGTCAAGGGGGACGACGGCCGGTTCACCCAGGTCGACGCCGGGGGCGTGAGCTTCGCCACCGAACCGGCCCCGCCCGAGGGCGTCCCGGTGGTCGAGCTGCGACTCAGTCAGCAGGCGAACGACGTCGACGGGGTGATCTCCCGTCCGCAGCTGGTGCAGGGCGCGGTGGCGGTGGCCGCCGGGCTGCCGCCGGAGGTCGCCAAGCGGGTCGGCTCGGTGCTGGTGCACTCGTACGACGACATCCAGTTGCAGCTCAGCGGGGGTGCGACGGTGCGCTGGGGGAGTCCGGAGCAGATCGACCGCAAGGCCCGGGTCCTGGTCGCGCTCCTGAACCAGAAGGGCACGAACTTCGACGTGACGGCGCCGGAGGCGCCGGCGGTGTCGGGATGATCCGGTAGGTTCTCTGCCTGAGGGAGGGGTTGACGCCTTGAAGTGTCGGCCCGACTCTTGGTGGTCACCCCCGGTTTCCTAAGCCGGCCGATGATCACATAGGCTCAAAAGAAAAAGGGAAGCTCGGCGTGTTCGTTGAAACGCGTGCCTGGAGCCACCTAGTGTCCTGTGTCACCAGACTGTGTTTCCTGGTGATGTGACGGAGACACAGAACTAACCCTAAAGGTCAAGTTTAGGGTTGGGGTCGGCGGTCGGCATTTCGGACATTCAGTCAGAAACCAGGCTCCCTACCCATCGACATCCGTCGGTACGGCCCCGCCCCGGGTCGGGCCGACCCGGAAATTCGAGGCGAGAGGCCTTCGACGTGGCAGCACCGCAGAACTACCTCGCAGTCATCAAGGTCGTCGGAATCGGCGGCGGTGGTGTCAACGCCATCAACCGGATGATCGAGGTCGGTCTCAAGGGCGTCGAGTTCATCGCGATCAACACCGATGCGCAGGCCCTCCTGATGAGCGACGCCGACGTCAAGCTCGATGTGGGCCGTGAACTCACCCGGGGCCTCGGCGCCGGCGCCAACCCCGAGGTCGGCCGCAAGGCCGCCGAGGACCACCGCGAGGAGATCGAGGAGGTCCTCAAGGGGGCCGACATGGTCTTCGTGACCGCCGGCGAGGGCGGTGGCACGGGCACGGGCGGCGCGCCCGTCGTCGCCAACATCGCGCGCTCGCTGGGCGCCCTGACGATCGGCGTGGTCACCCGCCCCTTCACCTTCGAGGGCCGCCGCCGGGCCAACCAGGCCGAGGACGGCATCGCCTCCCTGCGCGAAGAGGTCGACACCCTCATCGTGATCCCCAACGACCGGCTGCTGTCCATCTCGGACCGCCAGGTCAGCGTCCTCGACGCGTTCCGCTCGGCCGACCAGGTCCTGCTCTCCGGTGTCCAGGGCATCACCGACCTGATCACCACCCCGGGTCTGATCAACCTCGACTTCGCCGACGTCAAGTCCGTCATGTCGGACGCCGGTTCGGCGCTCATGGGCATCGGCTCGGCCCGCGGTGAGGACCGCGCCAAGGCCGCCGCCGTGATGGCGATCTCCTCGCCGCTGCTGGAGGCCTCGATCGACGGCGCCCGCGGCGTGCTGCTGTCCATCTCGGGCGGCTCCGACCTCGGCCTGTTCGAGATCAACGAGTCGGCCCAGCTGGTCAGCGAGGCGGCGCACCCCGAGGCGAACATCATCTTCGGTGCCGTCATCGACGACGCGCTCGGCGACGAGGTCCGGGTCACCGTCATCGCGGCCGGCTTCGACGGCGGGCAGCCGCCGGCGATCGTCCGCGACCCGGTCGTCAAGTCCACCACCCCGGAGCGCCCGGCCACCCCGCCGGCCGCCCCGGAGCGCCCGGCCGGCCGCCCGTACGGGACGATCGGCTCGGTGACGTCCCGTTCGGAGGGCGAGTCCTCGACCACCACGTCGAGCCGGAGCGCCGAGACCTCGACCACCACGACCGCCTCCGCCCCGGTTCCGCCGCAGGTGCAGCCGGCCCGGCAGCCGTTCGTGGAGAGCCCGGCCGAGGAGCTCGACGTCCCGGATTTCCTTAAGTGATCGATCACGCGATCCGCGCGGGTGCTCACTTCGCCTTCACCTCACGGTGGGGCGGGGTGAGCACTTCGCCGTACGGGGAGCTCAACCTCGGCGGCGCGGTGGGGGACGACCCGGAGGCCGTGCGGGAGAACCGGGCGCTGGCCGCCCGGCGGCTGGGGCTCGACCCGGCCGACGTGGTGTGGATGAACCAGGTGCACGGCGCCGAGGTCGCGGTGGTGACCGAGCGCCAGCCGCTCGGGCAGGCCCCGACGGTGGACGCGGTGGTCTCCGACCGGCCGCTCGCGCTGGCGGTGCTGACCGCCGACTGCACCCCGGTGCTGCTGGCCGATCCGGTGGCGGGCGTGGTGGGCGCGGCCCACGCGGGCCGGCCCGGGCTGGCGGCCGGGGTGGTGCCCGCGGCCGTCCGGGCGATGGTCGAACTGGGCGCGGAGCCCTCGCGGATCACCGCCGCCACCGGGCCCGCGGTCTGCGGCCGCTGCTACGAGGTGCCGGCCGAACTGCGCGCCGAGGTCGCCGCGGTGGTGCCGGAGGCCTTCGCCGAGACGTCCTGGGGGACTCCGGCCCTGGACGTGCCGGAGGGAGTCGCGGCCCAGCTGGCCGCGGCGGGGGTCAAGGAGCTGGTGAGGTCACCGGTCTGCACCCTCGAATCCGCCGATCACTACTCCTATCGCCGCGAGCAGCGCACCGGCCGGCTCGCGAGCTACGTCTGGTTGGGCTCTGATCACTGATGACGAACGACATCTACGGACCGTTCCCGGGGAGCGCCGCGTTCGTGGCGGCGCTGACGGAGGGCCAGCGGGCCCGGTACGAGGAACTCGGCACCAACCTCGACGTGGTCGAGCGCCGGATCGCGGACGCGTGCGCGGCCGCCGGGCGCGCCCGGAGCGAGGTCACCCTGGTCGTCGTCACCAAGACCTACCCCGCCGAGGACACCGCGCTGCTGGCCGGACTCGGTGTGACGGACGTCGCGGAGAACCGTGACCAGGACGCCGCTCCCAAGGCGGAGCAGTGCAGAAACCTTCCTCTTGACTGGCACTTCGTCGGCCAGCTGCAGACCAACAAGGTCCGCTCGGTCGTCCGGTACGCGAACCACGTGCACTCGGTGGACCGGCTCCGGCTGGTCCAGTCGCTCTCCGCGGCGGTGCTCAAGTCGGAGCGCCCGGAGCTGGGTTGCCTGGTGCAGGTGGCGCTGGACAAGGCGTACGGGGAGGGTGAGCACCGGGCGGGGGTCGCGCCGGAGGACGTCGCGCAACTGGCCGACGCGATCGCCGACACGCCCGGGCTGCGGCTGGACGGTGTGATGACCGTCGCTCCGCTGGCGGGCCCGCTGGCCGGGGATCCGGCCCGCGCCTTCGATCGGCTGACGGAAATCGCAACCGCCGTACGGGCGGACCATCCGGCTGCCACCATGGTCTCCGCAGGGATGAGCGGCGACCTTGAGCAGGCGATTGCCGCCGGAGCGACACATGTGCGCGTCGGAACGGCGGTACTCGGAGTGAGGTCACCCCTCAGGTAACGTCACCGGGTAAGTAGATCAGACAGCAGGACAAAATAGGACAGAATCTAGCAGCTCTTCGGAGCGCTAGCGAACCGTGGATCGCAGCTCCGCGGCCCCCACTCCACGAAACTGACCGGCCGTCGGGCTGACGCGCCGTCGTGGAGGGGCCGCGGAATCCGCAGGCAGGGCCGTCATGTGCCCGGGTTGCCGGGACGGAGCCGGTCCTGACGGAGCGAGCGGAGCGAGCGACCATCAGAAGGTGCGCGCATCGCGAAGCCCGCCACCGAGCGTCAGCGAGGTGGCTATGAGCGGAGGAGACAGGAGCATGGCCGGCGCAATGCGCAAGATGGCGGTCTACCTCGGCCTCGTGGAGGACGAGACGTACGACGGCCAGGGGTACGACCCCGACGACGACTACGACGCGGACCCCGAGCCGATCCGGACGGGCCAGCGGACCGAGGACATCCCCCGGCCGGCCCCGGCTCCGGTGGCCGCCGCGCCCGCTCCGGTCTCCTCGATCGCCCCGCAGCCGGTGCCCGCGGCGGTGCCGATCCGACAGGAGACTCCGAGGATGGCCCCCGTGTCGTCCATCACACCCGAACGTCGCCACAACCTGGAGAAGAGCGCACCGGTGATCATGCCCAAGGTCGTGAACGAACGAGAGCCCTACCGCATCACCACGCTGCACCCCCGGACCTACAACGAGGCCCGTACCATCGGGGAACAGTTCCGCGGCGGCACCCCCGTGATCATGAATCTGACGGAGATGGACGACACCGACGCGAAGCGCCTCGTAGACTTCGCCGCTGGACTCGTCTTCGGTCTGCACGGCAGTATCGAGCGCGTGACACAGAAGGTGTTCCTGCTGTCGCCTGCTAACGTCGATGTCACGGCGGAGGACAAGGCTCGGATCGCCGAGGGTGGGTTCTTCAACCAGAGCTGACCCGGCCACGACTTTACGTGTGGATCTGATCAACAGTGGTTTAGCGACAGGTGACGAGCGGCAGGCCCGAGGGATCGGGACCGGGGAGAGGGAAACGCGATGGACATCGTGTGGGCGGTGCTCTACTACGCCCTGACCGTCTTCCTGGTGTTCCTGCTCGTACGACTGGTCATGGACTGGGTCTTCCAGTTCGCGCGTTCGTGGCGGCCCGGCAAGGCCATGGTCCTGGTCCTGGAGGCCACGTACACTGTCACGGATCCGCCGCTCAAGCTTCTTCGGCGGCTCATTCCGCCGTTGCGTTTCGGGGGCGTGGCGCTCGACCTGTCCTTCTTCGTACTGATGATCATTGTGTATGTCCTGATCTCGCTTGTGCACCCCTAGTCGTAGGTGAGCGATGCGACAGGATGCCGGTGTGCCGACGATCACGTTGAGGTGAAGAGATGCCATTGACCCCCGAGGACGTTCGGAACAAGCAGTTCACGACCGTCCGCCTGCGTGAAGGCTATGACGAGGACGAGGTCGATGCCTTCCTCGACGAGGTCGAGGCGGAGCTGACCCGCCTCCTCCGGGAGAACGAGGACCTGCGCGCCAAGCTGGCCGCGGCGACTCGTGCCGCCGCGCAGAACCAGGCCAACCTGCGCAAGGAGCCGCAGCAGGACGCGCCCCGACAGGGCGGCGCTCCGGTGCCGGCCGCCATATCCGGTCCGCCGGTCCCCGGCCAGCAGGGTCCGGGCGGCCCGCAGCAGATGGGCCCCGGTGGTCCGCAGCAGATGGGTCCGGGTGGTCCGCAGCAGATGGGCCCCGGCGGCCCGCAGCAGCAGATGGGCAACCAGCCCCTCGGCCTGCCCGCCGGATCCGCCCCGCAGCTTCCCGCTGCCGGCGGCCCGCAGCAGCAGCAGATGAACCAGACCATGGGCGGCCAGCAGCAGCTGGTCCAGCCGATGGGCGGTCAGATGCTCCAGCCCATGGGCGGTCCCGGTGGCCCGCAGCAGATGGGCAACCCGATGGGCCAGGGCATGGGCCAGCAGCAGATGCAGCCGATGGGCGGCCCCATGGGCGGCCCGCAGCAGCAGCAGATGCAGCCGATGGGCGCCCCGATGCAGCAGCAGGGCCCCGGTGGCGACAGCGCGGCCCGCGTGCTGGCGCTCGCTCAGCAGACCGCCGACCAGGCGATCTCCGAGGCCCGCTCCGAGGCCAACAAGATCGTCGGCGAGGCGCGCAGCCGGGCCGAGGGCCTGGAGCGCGACGCCCGTGCGAAGGCCGACGCGCTGGAGCGGGACGCGCAGGAGAAGCACCGCGTCGCGATGGGCTCGCTGGAGTCGGCGCGGGCCACGCTGGAGCGCAAGGTCGAGGACCTGCGGGCGTTCGAGCGTGAGTACCGCACCCGTCTGAAGTCGTACCTGGAGACCCAGCTGCGTCAGCTGGAGTCGCAGGCCGACGACTCGCTCGCCCCGCCGCGGATCCCCGCCACTGCGTCGCTGCCGCCGGCGGCCTCGTCGATGGCTCCGGCCGGTGCCGGCGCGATGAGCGGCGGTGCGCCGAGCTTCGGTGGCGGCCAGCCGTCCTTCGGGGGCAACTCGCCGTCCTTCGGCGGGAACAGCTCCTTCGGTGGCAACTCCTCGGCGCCGAGCTTCGGCGGCCAGTCGACCGGTGGCAACAGCGGTGCTCCGCAGATGCAGCCGGCCGGGATGACCCAGCCGATGGCGGCCGTCCGTCCGCAGCCGCCGCAGCCGATGCAGCAGGCTCCGGCGCCGATGCGGGGCTTCCTGATCGACGAGGACGGCGACAACTGAGGTTGTAGCAGCGCCTTCCGAGAGCGCCCCCTTTCCGACCCACGGGTCGGGGAGGGGGCGCTCTTCTGCGTGGGGGGCGTGCGGGGAGGGGAAGCGCTGCGGCCGGGGGCGTGGGGAACCGGCCGGGGGCGTGCGGGAGCCGGGGTGGCTGCGGGGCGTGGGCGGGTACGGCGAAGCCGCCGTCACCCCGGGGTGACGGCGGCTTCGTTGTCGGGCGGTCAGGCCTTGCGGAGCTGGAAGGCCAGGCCGAGCGACTCGTCGGCGAAGGTCTCGGACTCCCAGTCGGCGGCACCGGCGGCGAAGTCGGTGGCGAGGACCTCCTCGGCGACGAGGGGACCGTGCTCGGCGATCGCCTCGGCGGTCTCCTCCGAGGCGGCGCGCCAGCGCAGGACGATGCGGTCGGCGACGTCCAGGCCGGAGTTCTTCCGGGCCTCCTGGATCTGGCGGATGGCGTCGCGGGCGATGCCGAGCCGCTTGAGCTCCGGGGTGATGGCCAGGTCGAGGGCGACGGTGGCGCCGGACTCGTTGGCGACGGCCCAGCCCTCGCGCGGGGTCTCGGTGATGATCACCTCGTCCGGGGAGAGGGCGACCGTCTCGCCGTCCAGCTCGACCGAGGTCTCGCCGGTGGCGCGCAGTTCGGCGGCCAGGCGGGCGGCGTCGGTGGCGGCGACCGCCTTGGCGACGTCCTGCACGCCCTTGCCGAAGCGCTTGCCCAGCGCGCGGAAGTTGGCCTTGGCGCTGGTGTCGACCAGCGAGCCGCCGACCTCCGCCAGCGACTCCAGGGTGGAGACGTTGAGCTCCTCGGCGATCTGCGCGCGCAGGTCGGCCGGCAGCTCCTCCCAGCCCTGGGCGGCGACCAGCGCGCGGGACAGCGGCTGACGGGTCTTCACGCCGGACTCGGCGCGGGTGGCCCGGCCCAGCTCGACCAGGCGGCGGACCAGCGCCATGTGCCGGGAGAGCTCGGTGTCGATCAGCGACTCGTCGGCCTCCGGCCAGGTGGCCAGGTGCACCGAGGCCGGGGCCTCCGGGGCGACCGGGACGACCAGGTCCTGCCAGACCCGCTCGGTGATGAACGGGGTGAGCGGGGCCATCAGGCGGGTGACCGTCTCCAGCGCCTCGTGCAGCGTGGCGAGCGCGGCGGCGTCGCCCTGCCAGAAGCGGCGGCGGCCGCGGCGGACGTACCAGTTGGACAGGTCGTCGACGAAGCCGGACAGCAGCTTGCCGGCGCGCTGGGTGTCGTACGCCTCGTAGGCCGCGTCGACCTCGCGGACCAGGGTGTTCAGCTCGGAGAGCACCCAGCGGTCCAGCTGCGGGCGGTCGGCCGGGGCCGGGTCGCTCGCCGAGGGCGCCCAGTTCGAGGTGCGGGCGTACAGGGCCTGGAAGGCGACGGTGTTCCAGTAGGTGAGGAGGGTCTTGCGGACCACCTCCTGGATGGTGCCGTGGCCGACCCGGCGGGCCGACCAGGGCGAGCCGCCGGCCGCCATGAACCAGCGGACGGCGTCGGCGCCGTGCTGGTCCATCAGCGGGATCGGCTGGAGGATGTTGCCCAGGTGCTTGGACATCTTGCGGCCGTCCTCGGCCAGGATGTGGCCCAGGCAGACGACGTTCTCGTAGCTGTTCTTGTCGAACACCAGGGTGCCGATCGCCATCAGCGTGTAGAACCAGCCGCGGGTCTGGTCGATCGCCTCGGAGATGAACTGCGCCGGGTAGCGCTTCTCGAACAGCTCCTTGTTCTCGTACGGGTAGCCGTACTGGGCGAAGGGCATCGAGCCCGAGTCGTACCAGGCGTCGATGACCTCGGGCACGCGGGTGGCGGTGCCGCCGCAGTCGCGGCAGTCGAAGGTCACCGCGTCGATGTACGGGCGGTGCGGGTCGAGGCCGCTCTGGTCGGTGCCGGTGAGCTCGGACAGCTCGGCCAGCGAGCCGACGCAGGTGAGGTGGCCCTCCTCGCAGCGCCAGATCGGCAGCGGGGTGCCCCAGTAGCGGTTGCGGCTGAGCGCCCAGTCGATGTTGTTGTTCAGCCAGTCGCCGAAGCGGCCGTGCTTGACCGTGTCCGGGTACCAGTTGGTGGCCTCGTTCTCACGGATCATCGCGTCCTTGACGGCGGTGGTCCGGATGTACCAGGACGGCTGCGCGTAGTAGAGCAGCGCGGTGTGGCAGCGCCAGCAGTGCGGGTAGCTGTGCTCGTACGGCAGGTGGCGGAAGAGCAGGCCGCGCTCCTTGAGGTCCGCGACCAGGTCCTCGTCGGCCTTCTTGAAGAACTGGCCGCCGACCAGCGGGACCTCGGGGGCGAAGGTGCCGTCGCCGAGCACCGGGTTGACCACCGGCAGGCCGTACCGGCGGCAGGTCGCGAGGTCGTCCGCGCCGAAGGCGGGGGACTGGTGGACGATGCCGGTGCCGTCCTCGGTGGTGACGTACTCGGCGGTGACGACGTAGTGGGCGTTCTCGATCTCGACCAGGTCGAAGGGGCGGCGGTAGGCCCAGCGCTCCATCTCGGCGCCGGTGAAGGACTCGCCGGTGGTCTCCCAGCCCTCGCCGAGCGCCTTGGCGAGCAGCGGCTCGGCGACGACGAGCTTCTCGTTCCCGTCGGTGGCCACCACGTAGGTGACCTCCGGGTGGACGGCGGCGGCGGTGTTGGAGACCAGGGTCCACGGGGTGGTGGTCCAGACCAGCAGGGCGGCCCGGTCGGCCAGCGGGCCGCTGGTCAGCGGGAAGCGGACGAAGACCGAGGGGTCGACCACGGTCTCGTAGCCCTGGGCCAGCTCGTGGTCCGAGAGGCCGGTGCCGCAGCGCGGGCACCAGGGGGCGACGCGGTGGTCCTGGACCAGCAGGCCCTTGTCGAAGATCTGCCGCAGCGACCACCAGACGGACTGGACGTACGACGGGTCCATCGTCCGGTAGGCCTCGTCGAGGTCGACCCAGTACCCCATGCGGGTGGTCAGCTCGGTGAAGGCGTCGGTGTGGCGGGTGACCGACTCACGGCACCTGGCGTTGAACTCGGCGATGCCGTACGCCTCGATGTCCTGCTTGCCGGAGAAGCCCAGCTCCTTCTCGACGGCGAGCTCGACCGGCAGGCCGTGGCAGTCCCAGCCGGCCTTGCGGGCGACGTGGTAGCCCTTCATGGTCCGGAAGCGCGGGAAGACGTCCTTGAAGACGCGGGCCTCGATGTGGTGGGCGCCGGGCATGCCGTTGGCGGTCGGCGGGCCCTCGTAGAACACCCACTCGGGGCGGCCCTCGGACTGCTCCAGGCTGCGCTGGAAGATCTTGTTGTCCTGCCAGAACGACAGGATCTGGTGCTCCAGGGCAGGCAGATCCACCTGCGCGGGGACGGGGTTGTAGGTGCTGGCCATCGCGGCGTCTACCTCCGGCGGATGCTGGGACTGGATCCTCCGGAGGGACGAGACGGACCAGGCCGCCCCGCGGTACCACCCTCCTTGGCCGCGGTACTGCTGTTCGCGGCCCTCTTGTTTGGGCTTGCTGCCGGGTCTAGTGGGCCGCTGCGGCATCGCGGCGGCCGTTCTTCCGGCGGCTCCGGGGTGATCTTCCCGCCGTGCACACCCCCGGGCTCGCACCGTCCCCGGGTCGCTGGTGGCTGCGTACGTCGGTACTCGTCCCATCTGCGCCTTGCAGGCCCAGTGTATCGGCCGGGCGAGTCGGTTTGTCCAAAGCGTTTCCCGGCGGGCGGTCCGCGGGCGCGCCGGCGGGCGCCCCGGGAGTGCTCCGGCCATGCTCCGGGAGCGCTTCGGGAGCACTCCGGGGGCGTGCGGCGGCGGAGGTTAGCCGGAGTCGATCTGGGCACAAATCCATGAGCGCACGGGGCGTGACGGTTGGGGCGGCTGCCTGGGTGGGAACGTTATGAGGCGTCGGTATGTCATGTTGTGACCGGTTTTGATCGGGATTATCGTTCCGGCACTGGAAGCCGCCGGGAACCGGCGGCTCGATTCGTTCGTAGATGGGGTCGAAAGCCATGGCTGAGAAGGGAACCGGCGCGGGTACCGCCACCAAGCGGGCACGCAAGGCCGTGGCGGTCGACCCAGGGGAGGGGACCGTGACCACTACCGCACCGAAGAACGGCACCGACACCGTCACCGCGCCGCGCGGCGCCGAGTCCGTGGACCCGGCCACGCTGCCGGTCCGGCCGGGCGAGGACCCGTGGACCACCGAGGAGGTCCACGAGCTGCACGACGAGCTGATCAGCGAGCTGGACCGGCTCCGCAGCGAGATCGACGCCGCCGAGGCGGCCATCTCCGGCCTGATGCGCGACTCCAACGACGGAGCCGGCGACGACCAGGTGGACGCCGGTACGAAGAACATCTCGCGGGAGAGCGAACTGGCGCTGGCCAACAACGCGCGCGACAGCCTGGCGCAGACCGAGCGCGCGCTGGAGCGGCTGGAGGGCGTCGGCTTCGGCACCTGCGAGTCCTGCGGGCAGGCCATCGGCAAGGCCCGGATGCAGGCCTTCCCCCGGGCGACGCTCTGTGTGCAGTGCAAGGCCAAGCAGGAACGCCGCTGACCAGGGCGGCCGGAGGGACGCGAGGGGTCGGGCTTGCCGTACGCTCGACCCCGTAACGTCGCCTGAAGGATGCCGCCTGACGCGTTCGTGAACGCGGGCAGGCCATCACCGGCCCACCACCCTCCCCCTCCTGCGGACCGGGGGAGCTCCACCGGCAGCGGAGCGGATCATCAGCACGCAAGGTTCCCCCCAGACCCGGGACGACGCCGTCCCGACCCCCGCCGATGCCGTGGAGGTGCCCGTGGCCGAGCCGACCGGGGCGTCCGCGGACACCACGACGGACGGGAAGCCCAAGGGTCCGCGGCGGATCGGCGTGCTGCTGGTCGTCGCGGTGCTCGCCCTCCTGATCGACCTCGGCAGCAAGCTGCTGGTGGTCGCCCGGCTGGAGAACCACGCGGCGATCAAGGTGATCGGGGACGTGCTCACCCTCCAGGTGATCCGGAACTCGGGCGCGGCCTTCGGGATGGGGCAGGCGCTGACCGTCGTCTTCACGGTGATCGCCTCCTCCGTCATCGTGGTGATCTGGCGGATCGCCCGGAAGCTGTACAGCCTGCCCTGGGCGATCGCGCTCGGGCTGCTGCTCGGCGGGGCGCTCGGCAACCTCACCGACCGGCTGTTCCGCGCGCCCGGGGTCTTCCGCGGGCACGTGGTGGACTTCGTCTCCGTCCAGTACTTCGCGGTCTTCAACCTCGCGGACACGGCGATCGTCTGCGGCGGAATCCTGGTGGTCCTGCTCTCCTTCCGGGGCAGCAACCCGGACGGGACCGTCCACCAGGAGGTCGAGAAGGCCGGGAAGGCCGGGAAGCCGGAGCAGGGCGGGAAGTAGCGCCGGACCGCCGGCGGGCGGGGGAGGGCCGCGGTTCCGGCATACTCGTACGGGTGAGTACCGCAGCGCAGATCCGCAGCCTCCCCGTTCCCGACGGCCTGGAGGGCGAGCGCCTCGACGCCGCCCTGGCCCGGATGTTCGGCTTCTCCCGGACCAAGGCCGCCGAGCTGGCCGCCGACGGCAAGGTGATGATCGACGGCGCCGTGGCCGGCAAGTCGGACCGGGTGACCGCCGGCTCCTGGCTGGAGGTCGAGATCCCCGCCCCGGCCGCGCCGGTGCGGATCGTCGCCGAGCCCGTCGAGGGCATGCGCATCGTGCACGACGACGAGGACATCGTCCTGATCGACAAGCCGGTCGGCGTCGCCGCGCACCCCAGCCCGGGCTGGACCGGCCCCACCGTGATCGGCGGACTGGCCGCGGCCGGGTACCGGATCTCCACCTCGGGCGCCGCAGAGCGCCAGGGCATCGTGCACCGGCTGGACGTCGGCACCTCCGGGCTGATGGTCGTCGCCAAGTCCGAGCGCGCGTACACCGACCTCAAGCGGCAGTTCCACGACCGGATCACCGAGAAGCGCTACCACACGCTGGTGCAGGGCCACCCGGACCCGATGAGCGGGACGGTGGACGCGCCGATCGGGCGGCACCCCAGCTCGGACTGGAAGTGGGCCGTCACCCGCGACGGCAAGGCGTCGATCACCCACTACGACCTGATCGAGGCGTACCGGGCCGCGTCGCTGCTGGCGATCAAGCTGGAGACCGGGCGCACCCACCAGATCCGCGTCCACATGTCCGCGCTGCGGCACCCCTGCGTGGGCGACCTCACGTACGGCGCCGACCCCACGCTGGCCAAGCGGCTCGGGCTGACCCGGCAGTGGCTGCACGCGGTGTCGCTCGGCTTCGAGCACCCGGCGGACGGGCAGTGGGTCGAGTTCTCCAGCGAGTACCCGGAGGACCTCAAGAAGGCGCTGGACATCATCGCGGCGGAGAGCTGAGATGACGGCCGCCGAGGTGCCGGCCGTCACCGTCCGGGTCGTCGACGGGGAGGCGGACCTGGAGCTGGCGCGGGCCGTCCGGCGCGAGGTCTTCGTCGTCGAGCAGAACGTGCCCGAGGAACTGGAGTACGACGAGTACGACGCGACCTCGGTGCACCTGCTGGCCGTCGGGGCCGACGGGGCCGCGCTGGGGACGGCGCGGCTGATCTTCGGCGAGCAGGCGCGCGGGCTCACCGGGGGCGTCGAGGGGCGCGTGCTGCTCGGGCGGCTCGCGGTCGTCGCGGCGGCCCGGGGGACGGGGCTGGGCGCGGAGCTCGTCCGGGCCGTCGAGGCCGCGGGGGCCGAGCGCGGGGGCGTGGAGGTCGAGCTGCACGCGCAGGTGCAGGCGCTCGGGTTCTACGAGCGGCTGGGGTACGTGGCCGAGGGGCCGGTGTACGACGACGCCGGGATACCGCACCGGACGATGACGCGAGTGCTGTAGGACCCGCCCTGATCGCGCGGTTCCCCGCGCCCCTGTCCGGGGCGCGGGGAACTCCGCTTTTCGGGGCTTCGCCGGCGGGGCCGGGCGCCGGTCAGGTGTCGGTGGTGCGGAGGCGGGGGAGCGCGTGGGGGTGCTCGTCGCGCAGGTGGGCGATGAGCTGCTCGCGGATGTCGAAGCGGAGCCGGGCGGCGTCGTCGGGGGTGCGGGCGGTCATGGTGGCGCGGACGACGATGGTGCTGGGCGTGGTGTCGGTGACGTCGAGGGCCCACTCGCCGCCGTCCCAGAGCGGGTGCCGGTCGAGGCGGGCGCGCAGGGTGGTGCGCAGCTCGTCCACCCGGGTGGTGTGGTCGAGGTGGAGCAGGACGGCGGCGAGCAGGCCGGGGTCGCGGCGGGTCCAGTTCTCGAAGGGCTTGTTGACGAAGTACGAGACCGGGACGATCAGCCGGCGGTAGTCCCAGAGCCGGACCACCAGGTAGCTGAGGGTGATCTCCTCGACGGTGCCCTGCTGGCCGTCCACCACCACGGTGTCGCCGATCCGGACGGTGTCGCCGAAGGCGATCTGGAGGCCGGCGAAGAAGTTGCCCAGGGTGCTCTGGGCGGCGATGCCGGCCACGATGCCGATGATGCCCGCCGAGGCGAGCAGGCTGGCGCCGATGGTGCGCATGGCGGAGAAGGTCAGCAGCATCACGGCCACGGTGACCACGACGATCAGCGCGTCGGCCGCCCGGCGCAGCATGCTGATCTGGGTGCGCACCCGCTGGACCCGGGCCGGGTCGTCGACGCGGCTCTCGTACCGGCTGAGCAGGGCCTCCAGGACGGCGGCCACCACGCGGACGGTGAGCCAGCCCAGCGAGGCGAGCAGGAACAGCAGGAGCAGGTGCTGGGCGCCGTCGTCGTGCTTCAGGTGGAAGATCCGCTGGAGCGGCTTGGCGGCGAGCAGCAGGGCCGACACGACGGCGAGCTGGAGCGGGATCCGGCAGCGGCGCAGGAGCGGCCAGACCGGTGCCGACGGCTGGCGGGCGGCGATCCGCTGGAGGGCCTGGTCGACGATCCAGCCGATCGCCAGGGTGGCGGCGACGGTGGCGAGCAGCGAGAGCAGCGGCCGGAGCATGCGCCGTACGATACCCGGGCACAGTGGGGCGAAGCGGACGTAACGGTGCGGGGCTCGGGTGACACCCCGGGCGGTGCTTCCAGGGGGTGCCTTTATCGGACGCCTACCCGGACGGCGGATACGATCAGCGGCCATGGAGTTCGGTGGGGCATGGCGTCGCTGGCGCGCCCGGGGAACAACGGTCAGACACAGGCTGCTGGCCGGGGCGGTGGCCCTGGCGGCCGTGGCCGCGGCCGGCACCGCGACGGTGGCGTCCGGCGGTGAGCAGGCGGTCCATCAGGAGGACCGTTTCCTCAGCATGCCGGAGACGCCCGGCAGCGCCCAGCAGGTCCAGCTGGACACCTCCTTCTTCACCACCGGCGGCGGTCCGCGTCCGGCGGTGCTGCTCGCCCACGGCTTCGGCGGCTCCAAGGAGGGCGAGCGGCAGCGCGCCGAGCAGCTGGCCCGGCAGGGGTACGCGGTGCTGACCTGGTCGGCGCGCGGCTTCGGGCACTCGGGCGGGAAGATCGGCCTGAACGCGCCCGACCGCGAGGTCGAGGACGTCAAGCACCTGGTGGACTGGCTGGCCCAGCGGCCCGAGGTGCAGCTGGACGGGCCCGGCGACCCGAAGGTCGGCATCACCGGCGCCTCGTACGGCGGTGCGGTCTCGCTGCTGGCCTCCGCGTACGACCACCGGATCGACGCCGTGGCCACCCAGATCACCTGGTGGAACCTGGCCGACGCGCTGTTCCCGCAGGGCGTGCAGGGCTCGGGCGCGGCGGACGGCGTGTTCAAGAAGCTGTGGGCCGGGATCTTCTTCACCACCGGCTCGGCCGGGGACCTCGGGCCCTCCGGGGAGGCGCCGCGGGAGAGCGGCGGCCCCGGGCCGAAGGCGGACGGGCCGGTCGGCTGCGGGCGGTTCCTGGAGTCGCTCTGCCAGATGTACGACCGGGTCGCCACCGCCGGGCACGCCGACCCGGAGGCCGTCGCGCTGCTGGACCGCTCCAGCCCGTCCTCGGTGGCGGCGCAGCTCAAGGCGCCGACGCTGGTGGTGCAGGGGCAGCAGGACTCGCTGTTCCCGCTGGACCAGGGCGACCGGATCGCCAAGGCGGTGGCCGCCAACGGCGCACCGGTGGCGGTCGACTGGTTCGCCGGCGGCCACGACGGCGGGACGGACACCAGCGCCCGGGTCGACGACCGGGTCACCGCCTGGTTCGACCACTACTTGAAGGGCCGCGGCAACGACACCGGCGCCGACTTCCGGGTCACCCGCACCGGCGGGGTCGACTCGACCGGCTTCCAGGCCGTGCTGCGCGGGGCCACCGCCGACCGGTACCCGGGCCTGGGCGGGACCGGCTCGCGGACCGTCGAACTGGCCGGCGGCGAGCAGACCCTCGCCAACCCGCCCGGCGGCGCGCCGCCCGGCATCTCGACGCTGCCCGGCGTCGGCGCGCTCAGCCAGGCGGCCTCGCTGGGCGCCGGGCTCTCGCTGGACTTCCCCGGGCAGAACGCCGCCTTCGACTCGGCGCCGCTGGACTCGCCGCTGCACCTGACCGGGCAGCCGACCGTCCCGGTGCGGGTGACGGCCGACCGGCCGGACGCGGTGCTGTTCGCGAAGCTGTACGACGTCGGACCGGACGGCAAGGCGGTGCTGCCGCAGCAGCTGGCCGCCCCGCTGCGGGTCACCGGCGCGGACGCCGGGCAGACCGTCACGGTGGCGCTGCCGACCGTGGACCACACCTTCCCGGCCGGGCACCGGGTGCGGCTGGTGCTGGCGAGCACCGACCTCGCGTACGCCTCGCCGGTCGAGCCGGCCACCTACCGGGTGGCGCCGGCCGGGGCGCTCACCGTGCCCACCGTCGAGGAGCTGGTCACCGAGGCGGCGCCGCTGCCCGCGCGGACCTGGCTGCTGCCGGTGATCGCCGTCCTGGCGGCCGCGGCCCTGCTGCTGGCACCGCGGCTGCGGCGCCGGCGGGCCGCCGCCGGGCCCGGCTTCGACCCGGAGCTGGCCGCCGTGCCGCTGCTGATCAGCGGGCTGAGCAAGCGCTACAAGGGCGCCCAGGACCGCTACGCCGTACGGGAGCTGGGCTTCCGGGTGGAGCGGGGGCAGGTGCTCGGACTGCTCGGGCCGAACGGCGCGGGCAAGACCACCACGCTGCGGATGCTGATGGGACTGATCCGGCCGGACGCCGGGGAGATCAGGATCTTCGGGCACCTGGTGCGGCCCGGCGCGCCGGTGCTGTCGCGGGTCGGGGCGTTCGTGGAGGGAGCGGGCTTCCTGCCGCACCTCACCGGGCGGGCCAACCTGCGGCTGTACTGGCAGGCGACCGGACGGCCGGAGGCCGACGCGCGCTTCGACGAGGCGCTGGCCATCGCCGGGCTCGGCGAGGCGCTGGACCGCGCGGTGCGGACGTACTCGCAGGGCATGCGGCAGCGGCTGGCGATCGCGCAGGCGATGCTCGGGATGCCGGACCTGCTGATCCTGGACGAGCCGACCAACGGGCTGGACCCGCCGCAGATCCGGGAGATGCGCGAGGTGATGATCCGGTACGCGGCCGGCGGGCGGACCGTGATCGTGTCGAGCCACCTGCTGTCCGAGGTCGAGCAGAGCTGCACGGACCTGGTGGTGATGGACCGCGGGCGACTGGTCACGGCCGGCCCGGTCGCGGACATCGTGGGCGCCGGCGAGCTGCTGATGATCGGCATCGCCGACCCGTACGACCCGGCCTCGGTGGCCGACAAGGTGGCCGCGCTGGCCGGGGTCGGCTCGGCGGAGGCCGTCGAGGGCGGACTGCTGGTGCGGCTGGACGGACTGGCGGCCAGCGAGCTGCTGGCCGAACTGGTGCGGCTGGAGGTGCCGGTGGAGAGCGCCGGGCCGCAGCGGCGGCTGGAGGACGCGTTCCTGTCGTTGATCGGAGGTGAAGCGTGAGTGCCGTGACGAAGGACCACACGGAGCCGGAGGACCGTGCCGGGTCGATGGACCACGCCGAGGGGTACCGGGCGGGCCGGACGCTGCCGCTGCGGGTGGAGGCGGTGCGGCAGCTGCGCCGGCGCCGCACGATGGTGATCGGCGGGGTGCTGGCCGCCATGCCGTTCGTCATCCTGGCCGCGTTCCAGCTCGGCGGCACCCCGGGGCGGCCGGACCGGACCACCTTCATCGAGCTGGCCACCGCCTCGGGGGCCAACTTCGCCGTCACCATGCTGTTCGTCGGCACCGGCTTCATGCTGGTCATCCCGGTCGCGCTGTTCTGCGGGGACACCGTCGCCTCCGAGGCCAGCTGGTCCTCGCTGCGCTACCTGCTGGCCGCGCCGGTGCCCCGGGCCCGGCTGCTGGCCCGCAAGTTCGCCGTCGGGCTGGGGTTCTCGGCGGTGGCGGTGGTGATGCTGCCCGCGATCGGGCTGGTCGTCGGCACCGCGGCGTACGGCTGGGGGGACCTCAAGCTGCCCGCCGGGGTCAGCCTGCCGGCCGGGCAGGCGCTGCCCCGGATCGCCATCGCGGTGGCCTTCGTGTTCCTCAGCGAGATCGTGATCGCGGCGCTGGCGTTCTGGCTCTCCACGGCGACGGACGCGCCGCTGGGCGCCGTCGGCGGCGCGGTGTTCGCCTCGATCATCACCGGGGTGCTGGACGCCGTCACCGCGCTCGGCGACCTGCGGGAGTGGCTGCCGGCGCACTGGCAGTACTCCTGGGCGGACGCCCTGCAGCCGCAGCTGGAGTGGGGCGGCATGGTGCAGGGCGTCTCGCTGTCGCTCTCGTACGCGGTGGTGCTGCTGGCGCTGGCGTTCCGGGGGTTCGCGCGCAAGGACGTGGTGTCGTAGCCGGGCGTGGGGCTGGGGCCGGAGGCGGGGGCGGACGTGGGGCCGGAGGCGGGGCGGACGTGGGGCCGGAGGCGGGGCGGACGTGGGGCCGGAGGCGGGGGCGCGGGGTTCGGCGGGGGATGCGGGATCATGGGTGGGTAGCTGACCTCCCTGGTGAAGGACCCGAACCGTGGCCCAGATCGTCCTCTTCCACTCCGCCTACGGGCTGCGCCCCGCCGTGCACGCCGCCGCCGAGCGGCTGCGCGCCGCCGGGCACGCCGTGCACACGCCGGACCTGTTCGACGGGCGGACCTTCGAGTCCGTCGAGGAGGCGCAGGAGTTCCAGGAGGAGCTCGGCGGCCGCGACGAGCTGCTGCGCCGGGCGGTGACGGCGGCCGCGCCGGTGTCCGAGGGCGGGCTGGTGTACGCCGGCTTCTCGCTCGGCGGCGCGGTGGCGCAGAACCTGGCGCTGGCCGACGAGAAGGCGCGCGGGCTGCTGCTCCTGCACGGCACCTCGGACCTGCGGGAGGACGCGGTCACCGAGATCCCGGTGCAGCTGCACATCGCGGAGCCGGACCCGTTCGAGCCGGAGGACTGGCTGAACGCCTGGTACCTGCGGATGCGCCGGGCCGGTGCGGAGGTGGAGGTGCACCGCTACCGGGGCGCCGGGCACCTGTTCACCGACCCGTCGCTGCCGGACTACGACGAGGACGCGGCCGAGCGGGCCTGGGCGGCCTCGCTGGACTTCCTCGCGGAGCTGGACGGCTGACGGCCGACGACTGACGGCCGACGGAGGGTGGGAGCACGGAACCGCCCGCCCGGACGGGATCCGGGCGGGCGGGGCGGAGGCGGGCGGCGTCAGGCCGGCGTGGGCTTGATCATGGCGAAGGGGGCGCCCTGCGGGTCGGCGACGACGGTCATCCGGCCGGCCATCATGTCGAAGGGCGGGGCGAGGACGGTGCCGTTGCGCTTGACCAGGGCGTCCACGGTGGAGTCGACGTCGTCGACCGCGAAGTAGGTCAGCCAGTGGGCCGGGGTGCCGGGCGGGTCGTTGGCGAGCAGGGTGGCGCCGCCCACCGCCTTGCCGCCGACCTGCAGCACCCAGTACGAGTCCACGCCCGGCATCGGCTCGATCTCGATGCCGAACGCCTCGCCGTAGAAGCCGGTGGCGGCCGGGATGTCGCTGGTGTGCAGTTCGTTCCAGGTCAGCGCGCCGGGCTCGTTGACGACCTGGGCGCCGAAGAACTCGCCCGGCTGCCAGACGCCGAAGACCGCGCCCTGCGGGTCGGCGGCGATCAGCATCCGGCCCAGGTCGCCGACGTCCATGACCGGGACGAGCAGGGTGCCGCCGGCGGCGACGATCGCGTCCTGGGTGGCCTGGGCGTCGGTGCTGGCGAGGTAGCTGGTCCAGACGGTGGGCGGCTCCGGCATCCCCTCGGGGGCCGACGCCGGGCCGATGCCGGCCGCGGCCTTGCCGTCGAGCGTGCAGACGGCGTAGCCGCCGAACTCGGCCGGGCCGGCCTGCCCCTGCCAGCCGAGGAGGTCGCGGTAGAAGTCCAGTGCGGCCTGCTGGTCCTTGGCCATCAGGTCGACCCAACACGGGGTGCCGGTCGCGTACGGGGTGGTGACTTCGGGCATGATCGCCCTTTCTGGTGAGGGGTCCCTGCCGGTCACCATCTCCTCGTGCACCGTGGTTCGCCACTCGAGACACCGCCCCGGCCGCCGGCTCTGTCGAGGCCCTGGGCGAGGGCAGGGGTGAGGGCCCGGGCGGCGGCCCGGGCGGGGTCGACCCCGATGGCCGTACCGGTGCGCCCGTTCGAGCGGCGGTCGGGTCGACACCGTGTGCGGCGGCACCGGCCGATGGTTCGAGCACTGACGCTTCTGTGAGGCACCACCAGCCCCTGTGCCGGCGCGTCGGGCGCCGGCCGCTCGCCACCGGAGGCAACCCCTTGAGAAAGAGCCACTGGACCAGTCGACGGTTCACCGCCGCCGTCGTCGGCGCGACCGCGACGGCGGTCGTCCTCTCCCCGGCCGGGGCCGGAGAGGCCTTCGCGGCCCGGGCCTGCTTCGAGCGGTCCGTCGAGCCGTACACCTCGGTGGTCGACAGCCACCTGCACTTCCGGCCCTTCGGCGGACCGGCGATCCCCTTCGAGGAGATGACCGACTACCTGCGCAAGAGCGGGGTCCGCTACGCGAACATGTTCGGCATCGGGCAGGTGCTGCCCGCCGACTCCGACTGCGTGTACTACCTCGACTGTCCCGGCACGCCCGTACGGCCGAGGATGCGCAACGACTTCGCCAACGCCGAGAGCCTGCGCGAGTTCCGGCCGACCGACCCGGACCTCACGCTCTCCATGACGTTCATGGACCTGCACCACCCCGAGACCGTCCCGCCCGGGATCGAGCTGCTGGACCGCGAGTACCCGGGGATGTTCCGCTGGGCCGGCGAGGTCAACGTCGTCAAGCAGGCGCTGTTCCCGAACCTCGCCGAGCCGGCCACCAGCGAGGACATCCCGAACTGGGCGCCGTTCATGAAGGTGTTCCGCGAGCGGGGGCTCCCCGTCACCTTCCACTCCGACCTCGGCAACGACGTCGAGCCGACGAAGTACCTGCACCTGATGGAGGAGATCCTCGCGCAGTACCCCGACAACAAGATCGTCTGGGCGCACATGGGCCTCTCGAAGGAGCTCTCCCACATGGACCCGGACGAGCACATCCGCATCCTGGAGCGGCTGCTCGACCAGCACCCCAACCTGACCGTGGACCTGAGCTGGCGGGTGCTGGAGGACCAGTACTTCAGCCTGCCCGGCGTACGGCAGAAGTACGCGTCCTTCCTCGACCGCCACCCGACCCGGGCGATCACGGGGACGGACTTCGTGGCGGCACGGAACAAGGACTACGCGGTGTACGAGCAGGAGTTGGAAGTCACCAGCCGGATCAACCGCGCGCTCGGGGACGAGGCCTTCCGGGACATCGCGCTCGGCCAGAACTACTTCCGGCTGCTGGGCCTGAAGGCCAAGGCGCCCAAGGTCTGCCCGTCCGGCGCCAAGCCGGTCGGCAAGGACGCGACGTACCCGAGCCCGCCCGGGCAGCCCGCCGGCGTAGTCGACGAGGACTGAGCAACTCGCGGACGGCGATCGGCCGTTGACGTGGCCCCTCGCGCCGGTGGGCGCGAGGGGCCACGGCATGTCCGGCGGGGGTGGTCGGAGAGCGGACGGTGGCTTGAAAGCGACCCTTGTGGGTAGTTGATCGGACGCATAGCGTGACGGCCTGCCGCATCGCGGTTCCTGCCAGCCCGATGAGAGAGGTGGCTTCGCCATGCCCGAAAACCTCGACTACGCCGAGCCGAGACCTCAAGGCGGGCTACCTCTGTTCTTGGCCAGCGCCCCGGCGTTCACGCCGGACGTGAAGGCCGTCCCTGGCTCGGAGGAGCGGAGCGCCGGAGTTCTCTGCGCCTCCGGGGCGAGGGTTAGGCGGTCGGGCGTTGCCGACTCTCGATGTAGTGGCGTACGACGGTGGGCGGCGCACCACCGCATGAGCCCGCGTAGTAGGAACCGGACCAGAAGCGGCCGCCCCACAGGTAGCGGCGGACGTGGCTGTCGTACTCCTGTCGGAGCCTTCGGGAACTGACGCCTTTTAGGCTGCTGACCAGTGTGGAGAGCTGGATCTCGGGCGGGTAGCGCATCAGCGGATGCACATGATCCTGTTCGTATCGAACTGCTTCGACTCGGCCTCGAAGTCCGCGCATACGTCCCGCATGATTTCTTCGTAGCGGGTCGGCGTGGCGTCCGGAAGGCCCTGCGCCGGCACTTCGTGACGAACCCAAGTGGACGTGCAGGCTGTGGACGACATGGGGGCCGGTGCGCACATCGGGGTTCGGATTCCAGCGCGATGACATGAGCCAAAGCGCTACGGTGGGCATCGTGCAGCTTCGGTATGCCTTCCGCGTGTACCCGAGTGCCGGTCAGCGTTCTTCGCTGGCAAGGTCGTTCGGGTGTGCGCGGGTGGTCTTCAATGACGCGCTCCGCGTCCGTGAGGACGCCCGCGCCGCCGGGCTGCCGTTCGTCACGTCGGCCGAGCTGTCCAAGCGGCTGACGGCCTCGAAGAAGACCCCCGGGCGTGCCTGGCTCGGCGAGGTGTCCTCGGTGATCCTGCAGCAGTCCTTGCGGGACCTGGACACCGCGTACCGGAACTTCTTCGACGGCATCAGGGGCAAACGGCCGAAGGCCGGACCGCCCCGCTTCAAGTCCCGTAGGGACAGCCGGCAGGCGATCCGCTTCACCGCCAACGCCGGATGGAGGATCACCGACGGCGGGAAACTGCGTCTGCCGAAGATCGGTGACGTGCGGGTGAAGTGGTCGCGGGCGCTGCCGTCGGTGCCGTCCACGGTGACCGTGGTCCAGGACGCCGCCGGGCGGTACTTCGCCTCCTTCGTGGTCGAGACCGACCCCGCCGCCGACCGTGAGCGAATGCCCGCGGCCGACGCCACGGTCGGCATCGACCTCGGACTGGCCCACTTCGCCGTGCTCTCGGACGGCACGAAGATCGACAGCCCGAAGTTCCTGCGCCGCGCCGAGAAGAAGCTCAAGAAGGCGCAGCGGGTGCTCAGTCGCAAGGTGAAGGGGTCGAAGAACCGGGACAAGGCCCGGGTCGGGGTCGCCCGTGCGCACGCGCGGGTGGCCGATGCGCGGCGCGAGTTCCACCACCGGCTCTCCACCAGGTTGATCCGCGAGAACCAAGCGGTCGCCGTGGAGGACCTGGCGGTGAAGGGACTCGCCCGCACGCGCCTGGCCAAGTCCGTGCATGACGCCGGGTGGTCGGCGTTCGTGACCATGTTGGAGTACAAGGCCGTGCGGTACGGGCGTGCCTTCCACCGGACAGGCCGCTTCGAGCCGACCTCACAGGTGTGCTCGGACTGCGGCGTCAAGGACGGCCCCAAACCCCTCGGTGTCCGGGAGTGGACGTGCGGGGCGTGCGGGGCCGTCCTGGACCGGGACGTCAACGCGGCGGTCAACGTCGCCAAGGCCGCCGGACTGGCGGTATCGGCCTGTGGAGCGCAGGTGAGACCGGTATTCGTGCCGGCGCAGCGCGGTGAAGCAGGAACCCACCCGAAGCCGTACCGGGCAACGGTGCGACAGACGGGAATCACTCGCCTCTAGGCGGGTGAGGATGTCAACAGCGGTACATGGGCTGGTACGGGTACGACAACCCGAAGTTCCCGATCGTCACCCCGTAGTCACACCGTCCGGCCCTTCCGGTCCGACCCGTCGTGGGGGCGGGGTGCGGGAACGGAGGGGGTGCGGCCCCTCGCGCCGGTTCGGGCGCGAGGGGCCTCGCTGTGTGGGAGGTCGGGTGGGCCTCCTGTGTCGGAGGGAAGAGGCCGGAGCGGCCCCTCGGGCGGCCCGTTCGGCGTACGGTCGACGTATGGACGTACGTGCGCGACTGCTCTCGGTCAACGTCGGCAGGCCCCGGCCGAACCCGTGGAAGGAAGAGCTCGGTCTCACCGGCATCGACAAGCGCCCGGTGGACGGCCCGGTCGCGGTGGCCGCGCCGGGCCCCAAGGGGACGGGCGCCGTCGCCCTGGCCGGGGACCGGGTGTACGACGTGAAGAACCACGGCGGCGACGACCAGGCGGTGTACGCCTACGCCCGGGAGGACCTGGACGGCTGGCAGACGGAGCTCGGCCGGGACCTGGCCAACGGCTCCTTCGGCGAGAACCTGACCACCACCGGCCTGGACGTGAGCGGCGCTCTGATCGGAGAGCGCTGGCGGATCGGCCCGGACGTCGTCCTGGAGGTGTCCTGCTCGCGCATCCCCTGCGGGACCTTCCAGGGCTGGCTGGCGAGGAAGGGCTGGATCCGGCGCTTCACCGAGGCGGCCCTGCCCGGCGCCTACCTGCGGGTGGTCGCACCGGGCGAGCTGCGGGCGGGGGACGCGGTGGAGGTGGTGTACCGCCCGGACCACGACGTCACGGTGGCCCGGTCGTTCCGCGCGGTGACGACCGAACCGGAGCTGCTGCCGGGCCTGTTGGCGGCGGAGGCGCTCCCGGAGGAGATCAAGGAACTGGTGCGCCGGAGGGTCCGGGTGTAGGGCCGTTTCCTCGAACTCGCACGAGCGGGAGGTCTACCGCGCCCTGGAGGACACCCACCCTCCGCATCGGTCACATCACCGACCCGCCGACCATCCGGATCACCGCGGCGTCCAAATCCGCCTCCCCGACCTCCTCGACGTCGACATCGGACAAACCCGCCGGCCACAGACCTGAACCAGCGACGTGCGAGAACATGGAGCCAGTCGATGAGTGACGAAGGCCGGCACGATCCACCCGCCGCTGAAAGGATCTCGACGCGGAACGGCGCGCCAGGAGAGACTGGGACACCTCGTCCTGAAGGAGTTGTGATGCAGGTAGCCGTGGTCACCTTCGACGGTTTCAACGAACTCGACAGCTTCATCGCCTCCGCGTTGATCAACCGGTGCCGCAAGGACGGGCTGGAGGCCTTCATCACAACGCCGACGCCGGTGGTCACGTCCATGAACGGCGTCAAGGTGACCGGGCAGCGCCCGATGGAGTTCGTGACCGAGGCCGACGTCGTGCTGATCGGCAGCGGAGTGAAGACACAAGACGTGGTCGCGAACGACCAGCTGATCTCCAGGCTGCGGCTCGACCCGTCGCGACAGCTGATCGGCTCGCAGTGCTCGGGCGCGCTGGTGCTCGCCCGGCTCGGGCTCCTGAAGGACATGCCCGCTTGCACGGACATCAAGAGCCGCCCTTTCGTCGAAGCCTGCGACGTCACCGTGCTGGACGCACCGTTTCACGCCGAGGGGAACATTGCCACGGCGGGCGGCTGCCTGGCATCCCAGTACCTCGCCACCTGGGTCATCACTCGAGTGCTCGGGGAAGACGCCGCGCGCGACGTCATCGGCTACGTCGCCCCGGTCGGTGAGAACCAAGAGACCGTCGAACGCGCCATCCGCGCCGTCCACTCGGGCGAGGCCGCACTGAGCTGAGCGGACGCCGCGTCAGCCGGTGGCGGTCAGGTACTGGGCGGCATCCGCCCGAACTGGATCAGTGACCTGCGAAGTACGGGGCTGGCGTGGGCACGCGTGGGCAGCTGGGCTGACACCGGGGGGATCGATGGAGAACGCGCCGGACCACGGCCGGACCGTGCGGAACGGTTCGCTGGCGATGATCGGCCTGGGGGTCCTGCTGTTCGTCCTCAGCCTGGTCTACCTGATACCGCACGACATGGGGGTCACGTCGGATCTGCGCAGCCGCGGCGTCCACGTCCCGGCGGTCGTCACCGAGTGCGTGGAGGTGAGCGGGCCGCAGGACAACCCGGCGGGCAACTCCGAGTGCCGGGTGCGGTTCACGACGGCCGAGGGTGCGTCGGTCGAGACCCGACTCGCCTACGTCACCGGCACCGTCAAGGCCCGTGACACCGTGACGGTGGTGTACGACCCCCGGCACACCGACACCGCCGCCCTCGCTTCGAGCATCGGCTTCTGGGACTCACTGGGCCGGAACGCGCTCGACGTGGTCGCGCTGGTCGCGTCGGTGGTCATGGTCCTGGTGGGCCTCGCGGTCCACCTCGCGTACCGCTGGCTCACCCGGGCGCGCAGCCGGCCCGGGGTGACGTGACGCCCCTGCACCCGGGGCCGGCGGCGAGGGGCGCGGAGCACAGGAAGTCGGGCGGGCCGACTTCCTGTGCTGGAGTGGGTCAGGCGTGGTGGTCGAACTCGCCGGCCTGGGCGGCTCGGAGGAAGGCGGCGAAGGTGGTGGGGGTGGTGTGGAGAGTGAGGTGGCCCTCGTCGGACTCGCGGAGTTCGACCGAGCCGGAGGCGGTTCGGATCTCCACGCACATCTCGCCGGAGCTACTGAAAGACGACTTCTGCCAGTCGCAGTTGGGCATGTCGGCCTCCTGAGTTGGGCTGCTGATGGTACGCCCCGCGCCTGGGGAGGGCGAGGGGCGTCACGTCGCTTAGGAGTCAGCGGCCGATGCGGGCGAAGGTGAAGGCGGTGGAGCCTTCGAGGACGGGGATGACCTCGATCCGGCTCTGCCGGCCGGGTTCGAGGACGGTCCACGAGGAGCCCTGGGGGGACTTGATCCGGTAGGTGTCCGGGACGCCGTCGACGGGGATCAGTTCCCACTCCGGGGCGTCGCCCTGGTCGAGGAGGAGGGAGACCAGCGGGCCGGCGGGCTTGAGGTCTTCCACTGCGGTCGGGGCGCCCTTGGCGTAGAGCCGGTAGTGGTTGTTGGGGTAGGCCTCGACGACCCAGACGGCGTCATGGTCGTCGGTGTTGGCGAAGATGGCCTTGGGGGAGAGGTCCAGGGCCTCGTGACGGGCGCGGCCGATCCGGGCGTCGCCGCTCTGGATGGTGTAGAGGCCGGACTCCAACTGGGCCATGGCTGTCATTCCTTCGCGATGTGGGCGAGGTGCAGGACAGTTCTACGTGCTCGGAGGAAGACGGGGGAGGGGCCGCGGCGTGCCGTCACCTGAACGAGCTACGCCCCCTCGCCGGGGCGGGCGAGGGGGCGCAGGGGACGCGAACTGTCAGCCATGGTGGTCGAATTCGCCGGCCTGGGCGGCCTGGAGGAGGGCGGCGAAGGCGGTGGGGGTGGCGCGGAGGATGAGGTGGCCCTCGTCGGACTCACGGAGTTCGACCAGGCCGACGGCCTTGCGGACCTCCACGCACTCATTGCCGTTCCCGCTGAAGGATGACTTCCGCCACTCGGTATAGGTCATGTTCGGCCTTTCATAGGCTCTGTGCGATCTTGCGAATCAGGCTACGAGACTTGCTCTCGCTCAGCGCCATCGATTCGGTGCGGGCGAAGATGGACCGATAGCTCGTGAGCTCGTTGATGGCATCCATGTAGACGGGGCCACGGGAGGACTCGATCTCCACCGTGTCGAGTTCAGGCACCTTGCCGGATGCGTAGGTGAGGTTCTCAACAGCTCCGGGAAAGGTGCCGATGTCGAACGGTACGACTCGGATGGTCATCCACGGCTGCGCGGAGTCTTCGAGCAGGGAAGCGAGCTGCTCCCGGAGGATCTCGGTGCCGCCGAAGCGGGTCCACAGTGCCGATTCATAGATGAAGAAGGTCATCGGCTTCTGATCGCGCCGCAGATCCGCCTTGCGATGCATTCTGAACGCGGTTCGGGCCTCCAGCTCATGCCGAGGAAGCGGAGGGATCGATCGTTCGAACATCGATGATGCGTAACTGATCGTCTGACAGGGGCCGGGCATGTGGGTGAGAACCCACAGCATGAGGCTGTCCGCGCTCTTCTCAAGCTCGGCGACTTCGAGGAAGCCGTCCGGGATGGTGCCGCGGTAGTCCTCCCACCAGCCCTTGGATCGGTCCTGGATCAGGGATTCCAGGGCGTCGATCAGGGGTTCGTTCATGCACTTGCAGGCAGCGGCGAGGGAACGGAGTCGCTCCGGGCTCACGCCGACCTTGGCCGCTTCTATCTGGCTTACCTGAGTCCTGTCGATGCCGAGGGCTCTGCTCAGGGTCGAGGTCGAAAGTCCGGCGGCCTCGCGCATCTTACGAAGCTCTGCCCCGACGCGGCGTTGACGGAGCGTCGGGTTGACTCGTGGCGGCATTGGTCCCTTCCTGGCCGGTGTGTCCCAAGTCTGCCGCGCTGCTGTGTGCTGGGTCCACTTGAGGGTGAATCTATCCGGATGTGGGATCACATGTGATTCCACTGGGGTAGTGTCGGTGTTACATCGATCCGATGGATCGTCAGTTCTGGCTACTGTCAAGCCATTTCTTCGCATCCAGGGAGAACTCCCATGCGTCAGATCAACACCCCCACCATCGCGGTCGCGCGGCAGACCCTCCGCAATACCATGACCCGCGTCGGCTGGCCCGCCTCGCCGATCTTCGACGCGCAGCTCGCGCTCTGCGAGCTCCTCGTCAACGCCTGGCGGCACACCGAAACCCCCGCGCCGCTCGTCGAGATCATCTCCGAGGGGGACTTCCTCCGGGTCTCCGTCACGGACGAGAGCCCCGTCCTGCCCTCCGCCCCGCCGCTGTCCCTGCTCGCCGAGTCCGGCCGGGGCCTCCAGCTCGTCGCCGCCCTCACCCACGGCTGGGGTGTCGACCCCCACGAGCGCGCCAAATCCGTCTGGTTCGAGCTGCGGAAGGGCGCCGTCTGATGATCTACCGCCCCGGCCGTCACCCGATGCTGCCGACCGACCCCCGGATCCGCTACTACACCGAGGACCACATCAGCGCTCTCCTGGACGAAGTCGTGGAGCGGGGGCGTGAGTTCGGCCTGATCTTCCCCTCGATCGGCACCGACCGGACCATGGACGGCCGCGTCCTCGTCCGCTTCAACACGGCGCCGGCCTCAACGCTCCTCAACCTCCTCACCCTGCTCCTCGACGCCGAGCGCAGGACCGCGTGCGATACCTGATCGGGACGGCCTTCGCCGTCCTCCTCGCCCTCGCGATCTTCACGGTCGCCCTGGGTGTCGTCACCGCCCTCCGCGCGGCCCCGCCGCCCGACGAGGACGTCTGACCCGCCAGCCCCCGCCGCCCACGCGCCGGGGGCTGCGGCACGATGGACCCCATGCACAGCGACCACTACGCGCCGCCGACCACCCTCCTCGGCCTCCTCCAGCGCGGCCGGGGCCAAGGCGCGCGAATAGCCGCCGAGGATCCGGCGGCGGTCGCCGAACTCGTCCACGGCTGCATCCGCTGGGACTGGCGCTGGGACCGGCAGGTGGACGACCGACACCTCTACTTGGCCCGGCTGATCCTGGACCTGGAGCTCCCGGTCGCCCCGGTGGTGGACTTCCTGTCCGGTGACGAGGACACCCGGGACCGGGCCACCGGCGTGCTGGAGCTGCTGGCACTCGGCGGTTCGGAGGAAGCCCGGCGGGCGCTGCCGGACCGTATCTCCGAGGGAGACGGTCCGGCCCCGCGCCACCCCGCGAAACGCGTGGACCCGTACCCGGACCGGGACAACGCGGCTCTACTCGCCCTGCTGCGCGACCCGGGAGTCGCCGACGGTGCCAAGACGACCGCTCTCCTCGCGCTGTCGCTCCGGCCGCCAGAGCCCGAGCTGATCCCGCTGGTCCCCGCCCTCGCTGCCGCCGACGGCATCCGACCGCTGCCGCTGCTGGGCAAGGCCGTCGACCGGCTGGCCGGGCAGGCTGTGCCGGCGGCCCGGGAGTGGTCGGCCTCGGAGCAGGCGTGGCTTTCCGGGCTCGGCCACGAGGTGCTGGCCGCCCACGGTGACGAGAGCGACATCCCGGCCCTTGTGGCCGAGCTGGAGCGGCGGTGGGTGGACCGGTCCTGGTGCGGCCCGGACGATCTCGCGCGCGGTCTCGCCCGCTTCGGGCCGGAGGCTGCCGACGCAGTCTCGCTGCTGCGCCGTTTCTGGCTCTGGACCCCGCACTCGTACGAGCGTGCCGACTACCTGGAGGCGCTGGCGGCGATGGGGGCCGCCGGCATGGCCGAGGCGTACGTCGAGTCGCTGTGGGACTGCGAAGCGCGAGCCCGTCTGCTGGGTGTTGAGCGGGCCCCCGACCGGCCCTACGCGATGCGGAGGATCGCCTGCCTCCGCGACGATCCGATGGAGGAGCCGGAGGTCCGCGCGGCCGCCGGGGCACGACTTGCCGGGGCGACTCCGGGCGATCCGGTCAGCCGCCCCGGGGGCTAGAGTGGACGCGTGAACGTGTGAGTGATGGCCCGGACCCCGCGAGGCGCTCCGGGCCACATCCATTTCCAGGGGAACCCCCTGTGACCTGCACGTTCGCCGGCCAGCCAGATCAGCACCAGAGCCTCCGGAGGCCCCGCCTTGAGCGACCAGCCGTTCGCGCATCTGCACGTCCACACCGAGTACTCGATGCTGGACGGTGCCGCCCGGCTGAAGCAGATGTTCAAGGAGGTCGAGCGCCTCGGTCAGACTCATGTGGCCATGACCGACCACGGCAACATGTACGGCGCCGCCGAGTTCCACCGGCAGGCGACCGACGCGGGCATCACCCCCGTCATCGGCATCGAGGCGTACGTCGCCCCGGAGTCCCGCTCGAACACCAAGCGCATCCTGTGGGGCCAGCCGCACCAGAAGCGGGACGACGTCTCGGCGTCCGGCGCGTACACCCACAAGACCATCTGGGCCCGCAACAAGGAAGGCCTGCACAACCTCTTCAAGCTGACCTCGCGCTCGTACTCCGAGGGCTGGCTGGTGAAGTGGCCCCGGATGGACAAGGAGCTGATCGCCGAGCTGTCCGGCGGCCTGATGGCCACCACCGGCTGCCCCTCCGGCGAGGTGCAGACCCGGCTGCGCCTGGGCCAGTTCGACGAGGCGCTGAAGTCCGCCGCCGACTACCAGGACATCTTCGGCAAGGAGAACTACTTCCTGGAGCTGATGGACCACGGCCTCGACATCGAGAAGCGGGTCCGCGACGGGCTGCTGGAGATCAGCAGGAAGCTGGGCATCCCGCCGGTCGTCACCAACGACTCGCACTACACCACCGAGGCCGACGCCGGGGCGCACGACCTGCTGCTCTGCGTCCAGACCGGCAAGAACCTCTCGGACCCGGACCGCTTCCGCTTCGACGGCACCGGCTACTACATCAAGTCGGCCGCCGAGATGTACGCCCTCGACTCCTCGGACGCCTGGCAGGAGGGCTGCCGCAACAGCCAACTCCTCGTCGCCTCCCGGGTCGACACCGAGGGCATGTTCAAGTTCAAGAACCTCATGCCGCGCTTCCCGATCCCGGAGGGCTTCGAGTCCGAGGCGGACTTCTTCAAGTCCCAGGTGTGGAAGGGCATGGACTGGCGCTTCCCGAACGGGTACGACGAGGAGCACAAGAAGCTCGCCGAGTACGAGATGGACACCATCATCCAGATGGGGTTCCCGGCGTACTTCCTCGTGGTCGCCGACTTCATCATGTGGGCCAAGAGCCAGGGCATCGCGGTGGGCCCGGGCCGTGGTTCGGCGGCCGGTTCGCTGGTCGCGTACGCGATGGGCATCACCGACCTCGACCCGATCCCGCACGGCCTGATCTTCGAGCGCTTCCTCAACCCCGAGCGCATCTCGATGCCCGATGTCGACATCGACTTCGACGAGCGCCGGCGCGGTGACGTGATCCGCTACGTGACCGAGAAGTGGGGATCCGACAAGGTCGCCATGATCGTCACGTACGGCACCATCAAGGCGAAGGCCGCCATCAAGGACTCCTCGCGGGTCCTCGGCTACCCGTACGCGATGGGCGACCGGATCACCAAGGCGATGCCGCCGGACGTGATGGGCAAGGGCATCCCGCTCTCCGGCATCACCGACTCCTCGCACCCCCGCTACAGCGAGGCCGGCGAGATCCGCGGGCTGTACGAGAACGACCCGGACGTCCGGAAGGTCATCGACACCGCGCGCGGCATCGAGGGCCTGATCCGTCAGCCCGGCGTGCACGCCGCCGGCGTCATCATGTCCGCCGAGCCGCTGACCGACCACATCCCGGTCTGGACCCGGCACACCGACGGCGTCACCATCACGCAGTTCGACTATCCGACTTGTGAGGGCCTCGGCCTCCTCAAGATGGACTTCCTCGGCCTGCGCAACCTGACGATCATGGACGACGCCGTCAAGGCGATCGAGAAGAACAAGGGCGTCAAGATCAACCTGCTTGATCTGCCCCTGGACGACAAGCCGACCTACGAACTCCTCGCCCGCGGCGACACGCTCGGCGTCTTCCAGCTCGACGGCGGCCCCATGCGCTCGCTGCTGCGCCTGATGAAGCCCGACAACTTCGAGGACATCTCCGCCGTCCTGGCGCTGTACCGGCCCGGCCCGATGGGCGTCAACTCCCACACCAACTACGCGCTGCGCAAGAACGGCCAGCAGGAGATCACCCCGATCCACCCGGAGCTGGAGAAGCCCCTGGAGGAGGTGCTCCGGCCGACGTACGGCCTGATCGTCTACCAGGAGCAGGTGCAGAAGGCCGCGCAGATCCTGGCCGGCTACTCGCTCGGCCAGGCCGACCTGCTGCGCCGCGCCATGGGCAAGAAGAAGAAGGAGATCCTGGAGGCGGAGTTCGTCCCCTTCCAGAAGGGCTGCCGCGAGCGCGGCTACTCCGACGCGGCCATCCAGGCCGTGTGGGACGTCCTCGTCCCCTTCTCCGGCTACGCGTTCAACAAAGCGCACACCGCCGGCTACGGGCTGGTCTCGTACTGGACCGCCTACCTCAAGGCCAACTACCCGGCCGAGTACATGTCCGGGCTGCTCACCTCCGTCAAGGACGACAAGGACAAGTCCGCGGTCTACCTCAACGAGTGCCGCAAGATGGGCATCCAGGTGCTGCCGCCGGACGTCAACGAGTCGGACTCGGACTTCACCCCGCACGGTGACACCCTGGTCCGGTTCGGCCTGACCGCCATCCGCAACGTCGGCGGGCCGGTCGTCGACTCGATGATCCGGACCCGGAAGGCGAAGGGGAAGTTCGCGTCCTTCCCCGACTTCCTGGACAAGGTGGAGTCGGTGGTCTGCAACAAGCGGACCGTCGAATCGCTGATCAAGGCCGGCGCCTTCGACTCGCTCGGCCACACCCGCAAGGGCCTGAGCGCCCAGTTCGAGCCGATGATCGACAACGTCGTCGACGTGAAGCGCAAGCAGGCGGTCGGACAGTACGACCTCTTCGGCGGCGACACCGCCTCCGAGGAGCCGAGCTTCGGACTGGACGTCGTCTTCTCCGAGGAGGAGTGGGAGAAGTCCTTCCTGCTCACCCAGGAGCGGGAGATGCTCGGCCTGTACGTCTCCTCGCACCCGCTGCACGGCATCGAGCACGTGCTCGCCGACAAGGCGGACTGCGCGGTGGCCGACCTCGCGGAGCGGCCGGACGGGACGATCGTCACCATCGGCGGCATCATCTCGGGCCTCCAGCGGAAGATGACCAAGCAGGGCAACGCCTGGGCGATCGCGACCGTCGAGGACCTGGCCGGCTCCATCGACTGCATGTTCTTCCCGGCCAGCTACCAGCTGGTCTCCTCGCAGCTGGCCGAGGACGCCGTCGTCTTCGTGCGCGGCAAGCTGGACAAGCGGGAGGACGTGCCGCGGCTGATGGGGATGGAGCTGTCCGTCCCCGACCTGTCGAACGCGCACGCCGAGGCGCCGATCACCATCCTCATCCCGAGCGCGAAGGTCACCCCGCCGCTGGTGGCCCGGCTCGGCGAGGTGCTCGGGAGCCACCGGGGCACCACCGAGGTGCGGGTGCGGCTGGAGGGCCGCGACAAGACCACGGTGCTGCGGCTCGACCGGCACCGGGTGAAGTCCGACCCGGCGCTGTTCGGGGACCTGAAGCAGCTGCTCGGGCCGAGTTGCCTGGCGGGCTAGGACGGGAGTGGAAGGCCCGGGGCGTTCGCTGCGGCGGACACCCGGGCCTTTCGCGTACGGGGGAGGGGCCCGTCTCAGGTGCCGCCGCCGAGGCCCGGGGGGACCGCCGTGTGCAGGGCCGAGACGAAGGCGGAGATGGCCGGGTGGGAGCCGGCGCCGGCGCGGAACGCGGCGCGGGTGCGGCGGTACATCGGCAGGCGGGTGAGGACGACGCCGGGCGGGAGTCCGGCCGTGCCCAGCTGGGGGACCAGGGCGACGCCCTGGCCGGCCGCCACCAGGGCCAGCACGGTCGTGAAGTCGTCGATCTGGTGCCGGATGCGGGGTGCGAAGCCCGCCGCCTCGCAGGCGCGGACGGCCATGGTGTGGCAGAGCGTGCCGGGCGAGGACATGATCCACGGCGCGCCGCGCTGCTCGGCGACGGTGCCCGGGACGCGGGCGGCCAGGTACATGGGCTCGGTGAAGACCGGGCGGGTGACCGCGAGGCCCGGCTCCGGGTCGGTCGGGACGAGGTCGTACTCGTGCACCAGCGCCACGTCCAGCTCGCCCGCCCGCAGCGCCGCGCCGACGGCCGCCGGGTCCACCTCGGTGACCATCGGCTCCAGCCCCGGGTGCCAGCCGGCCAGCTCCGCGAGCACCGCCGGGATGATCGCCCGGGCCGCCGAGGGGTAGGTGCCGATCCGCAGCGGACCGGCCAACCCCCGCTTGGCGTGGGCGAGTTCGGCACCGGCCTGCTCCAGCAGGGCGAGCACCGCCTCGGCGTGCCGGACGAGGTTGCGCCCCGCCGGGGTGAGGGTGACCCGCCGCCCGGTGCGCTCCAGCAGCGGGACGCCCGCCTCCTTCTCCAGGACGGACAGCTGCTGGGACACCGCCGAGGGGCTGAAGGAGAGCGCCTCGGCGACGGCCGCGATGGTGCCGAGGTGGGCGAGTTCGCGCAGCAGGCGCAGGCGTCGGACGTCCAGCATCCGTCCAGGCTAGCCGAGCATCGGCTGAGCTTACGAGAAGCGTCGGAAATGTGAACTGGACCTGGGCGATCAGCGGGCCGCAGGATCGTGGACATGGAACTCAAGGGCATCCACGTCCCCCTGATCACCCCCTTCGCCGCCGACGGCTCCGTCGCCCTCGACGCGCTGGAGAAGCTCGCGCACGAGGTCCTGGACGCCGGTGCGGCCGGGCTGGTCGCCCTCGGCACCACCGGCGAGCCGGCCGCGCTGACCGCGGGGGAGCGGGACGCGGTGGTCGACGTCGCCGCGGCCGCCTGCGCCGCGCGGGGGGCCCAGCTGACCGTCGGCGCCTCCGGCGGCGACACCCGGACCGTCGGCGAGGCGCTGGCCGCGCTCGGCGCGCGGGTGCCGGGGGCGGCGGCGCTGGTCACCACGCCGTCCTTCGTCCGGGCCGGCGAGGCCGGGACGGTCGCGCACTTCCGGGCACTGGCCGCGAGCAGCCCGCTGCCGCTGGTCGTCTACCACATCCCGTACCGCACCGGGCAGCAGCTCTCCACCGCCGCGCTGCGCGAACTCGCCGCGATCGAGGGCGTGGTGGGCGTCAAGTACGCGACCGGCGGGCTGGACCAGACGGCCGCCGAGCTGCTCGCCGACGCCCCCGAGGGGTTCGCCTTCCTGACCGGCGAGGACGCCTTCCTCTCGCCGATGCTGGCGCTCGGCGCGGCCGGCGGCATCCTCGCCTCCGCGCACCTGGCGACCGCCCGGTTCGTCGAGCTGACGGAGGCCTGGCAGGCCGGGGACGTGGCGCGGGCCCGGGCGCTCGGGCACCGGCTGACCGGGCTGGCGCTGTCCGCCTTCACGGCGCCGAACCCGACGGTGACCAAGGGCGTGCTGCACGCCCAGGGCCGGATCCCGACCCCGGACGTGCGGCTGCCGCTGCTGCCGGCGGGGCGGGTCGAGGTGGAGGCGGCACTGGCCCTCGCCAGTGGTCTGGACCACTAGCGCACTCTCACGTCGTGGAACGCCAGGTCGTACGACGCCCGTGACAAGGCATGATGGGCGGAGTGCGGCTGTGAACAGCACCTTTCAGAGGAGTAGTCGGAGATGAAGATCGGCATTGTCGGTGCCACCGGCCAGGTCGGCGGCGTGGTCCGCGAGATCCTGGCGGAGCGCAACGTTCCGGTGGAGCAGCTGCGGCTGTTCGCCTCGGCCCGCTCGGCCGGGCGCACGCTGCCCTGGCAGGGCACCGAGGTCACCGTCGAGGACGCGGCCACGGCCGACTACACCGGCCTGGACATCGTGATCTTCTCGGCGGGCGGCTCGACCTCCAAGGCCCTGGCCCCCAAGGTCGCCGCGGCCGGTGCCGTCGTGATCGACAACTCCTCCGCCTGGCGCCGCGACCCCGAGGTCCCGCTGGTCGTCTCCGAGGTCAACCCGGAGGCCGTCGCGGACCGCCCCAAGGGCATCATCGCCAACCCGAACTGCACCACCATGGCCGCCATGCCCGTGCTGCGCCCGCTGCACGAGGAGGCCGGCCTGGCCGCGCTCGTCGTCTCCACCTACCAGGCCGTCTCCGGCAGCGGTGTGGCCGGCGTCGCGGAGCTCCAGGACCAGGCCGCCAAGGTCGTGGAGCTCGGCGCCGCCGCGCTCGCCCACGACGGCGCCGCCGTCGAGTTCCCGGAGCCCAAGGTCTACCAGCGGCCGATCGCCTTCAACGTGGTGCCGCTGGCCGGCTCCCTCGTGGACGACGGCTCCAACGAGACCGACGAGGAGCAGAAGCTCCGCCACGAGAGCCGCAAGATCCTCGGCATCCCGGAGCTGAAGGTCTCCGGCACCTGCGTGCGCGTCCCGGTCTTCTCCGGCCACTCGCTGCAGATCAACGCCCGCTTCGAGCGCCCGATCAGCCCCGAGCGGGCCGTCGAGCTGCTCGCCGGCGCCCCCGGCGTCGAGCTGTCCGACATCCCCACCCCGCTCCAGGCCGCCGGCCAGGACCCGAGCTACGTCGGCCGCATCCGGGTGGACGAGACGGTGGACAACGGCCTGTCGCTGTTCGTCTCGAACGACAATCTGCGCAAGGGCGCCGCGCTGAACGCCGTCCAGCTGGCCGAGCTGGTCGCCGCCGAGCTCAAGGGCTGAGCGCCCCTGAGCTCAAGGGCTGAGCACCTCCGGGTGAACCCCATCGGCTGAGCGCCACCGGGGTGAACCACCGGCCGGGACATTGGCCGGACCACCGCCGCGTGACCTCGGGCGGGCCCCGTCGTTGTACGGGGCCCGCCTTCGCTTTTGTTTGCTCCTCGTTGGGACGGCCGTTGCGCTACCGGGACAACCGGCGAGGTTCGGCAGGCGAACCGCGGGTAAAAGGTGACCCAACGATCGGGCGACGACGGGGGCCCCTCACCTCGGCACGCCCGGACGGCGGGCGGACCGCCCATTCCCGAATCGACCCACCCGACTGATTCCGAGGGCGAGCGAAAAGAGGTGCGCGATGGACCGCTGTGTCGTCCTGGTGGACGCCGGATATCTGCTGGGCGCCGCCGCCAGCCTGCTCGCGGGGGATCCGTCCCGCTCCAAGGTCACCGTGAACCACACGGCCCTGATCGCCGCACTGCGCGAACGCGCCGAGGCCGAGACAGGCCTGCCGCTGCTGCGGATCTACTGGTTCGACGCCGCGCCCGACCGGCGCCCGATGCCCGAGCACCGGCGGCTGCGGGTGCTGCCCCGGGTCACCGTACGGCTCGGCGCCCTCACCCGGGCCGAGGGGCGCTGGGTGCAGAAGGGCGTGGACGCCGCGATGCACGCCGAACTCTCCGAGCTCGCCCGCAACCGGGCCTGCGCCGACGTCGTGCTGATCACCGGCGACGGGGACCTGCTGCCCGGCATGATGACCGCCAAGGAGCACGGGGTGGCCGTCCACCTGTGGGCCCTCCAGGCCGCCGACGGCGACTTCAACCAGTCCGAGGACCTGGTCGGCGAGGCGGACGAGCGGCGGGTGCTCGACCGGGAGTGGATCGAGGGGTCCTTCTCCCTGCGGGAGCACTCCAGCATGTTCCCGGCCCCGGGGGCCCGGCAGGAGATCGCCAAGATCCTCGCCGCCCCGCCGGCCGCCCCGCTGCCCACCGTGGTGCCGCCGGTGGTCCGCCCGGCGGCCACGGCCGCGGCCCCGGCGGACACCTCCGCCACCGACGGACAGCCGCAGCCGGCCGCGGCCGCGCTCAAGGTCGTACCGACACCGAAGGACCTGGCCGGGCGGGCCTCCTCCGTCACCCCGGTCACCGCGCTCACCCCGGTGGCGAACGGCAGCAACGGCCACGGCGTGAACGGGAACGGGGCCGTCGCGCAGACCGGGCCGGTGCTGCGCTGGTCCTCCGACCGCGGCTGGGTGGACCGGCCCGTCCCGGAGCCCGCCGTCACCGCCGGCGACAGCCTGCCCACCCTCGCCCAGCTCACCACCGCCGAGCAGCGCTGGGCCGACCGCGAGGAGGACATCACCTCCATCGGCGGCGACGCCCACGAGGTCGGGCAGGTCTTCGCCCGCCGCTGGAGCGAACGCGTCGGCGACGCGGAAAGACTGACCATGCTCTGGCCCGACTACCCGCGCATCCCGCACCGGGTGGACGGCGAGCTGCTGCGCTACGCCGCCCGCTTCGGGCTGCTGGCGCACAAGGACGACCAGATCGACGAGCACGACCGCTACGCCATCCGGGCCGGGTTCTGGAAGGAACTGGCGGCGCGGGTGCCGGGCGGGTCGATGGTCGTCGACGACTGAGCCGGGCGGCGGACCGAGCGGGCCCGACGGCCGGGGCGGCGCGACGACCGAGGGGGTCCGAGGGCCGCGGCGGCCCGGCGGACGACCCGCCAGGTCGGCGGCCCGGGCGCGGGCGGGGCCCCGTTGTCCGGTTCGCCCGTATGAGCGCGTAGAGTCTTCGGTCGTGAGCGAGACGGCGGGGCGAGCACCCGAGGAACCCCTGCCGTGCGTGGCCGTGCGCGACCTGGTCAGGACCTACCGCAGCGGACGCGGCGCGGCCGCCACCGAGATCCGGGCCAACGACGGGATCAGCCTCACCGTCCGCCAGGGCGAGGTCTTCGGGCTGCTCGGGCCGAACGGAGCCGGCAAGTCGACGCTGGTGCGCCAGCTCACCGGACTGCTGCGCCCCGACTCGGGCTCCGTCGAACTCCTCGGCCACGACATCGTGCGGCACCCCGAGCGGGCCGCCCGGCTGCTCGGCTACCTCGGGCAGGAATCCACCGCGCTGGACGAGCTGACGGTCGCGCTCGCCGCCGAGACCACCGGACGGCTGCGCGGACTCACCAGGGCGCAGGCCCGCGGCGCGGCCGCCGACGTGCTGACCGAACTCGGGCTGGAGCCGCTCGCCGCCCGGCCGCTCGCCAAGCTGTCCGGCGGACAGCGGCGGCTCGCCTGCTTCGCGGCCACCCTGGTGGGGGAGCGCCCGCTGCTCGTCCTGGACGAGCCCACCACCGGCATGGACCCCGTCGCCCGGCGGGCCGTATGGAGCGCCGTGGACCGGCGGCGCGCCGAGCACGGGACGACGGTGCTGCTGGTCACCCACAACGTGATCGAGGCCGAGACGGTGCTCGACCGGGTCGCCGTGGTCGACGACGGCCGGGTGATCGCCTGCGACACGCCCGGCGGGCTCAAGGCGCTGGTGGACGGCGACGTCCGGCTCGACCTGGTCTGGCGGGACGAGGCGCCGCTCGGCGTGCCCGCCGTCGCCGCGCTGCGCGAACGGGCCGAGTGCACCGGGCGCCGCTGGACCGTCCGCACCACCCCCGAGCAGGCCCGCGAACTGGTCGCCGCCGTCACCACCGGCCCGGCCTTCGCCGCGCTCGACGACTTCACCCTCGCCACCCCGAGCCTTGAGGACGCCTACCTCAAGCTGGGCGGCCGCCACGGAGGACTGGCCAAGTGACGCTGCTCTCGGTGCCGCCGCGGACCGACCGGTCCACGGCCGCCCCCGCCCCGCTCGCCCCCGCGGCCAGGCTGCTGCCGGCGCTCGCGGCCGTGTACCGGGCGCAGCTCGCCCGGGCACGGGTGGCGCGCATCCCGCTGCTGTTCGTGGCCACCTTCCAGTCCGTCGGCATCCTGGTGATGATGCGGGGCGTGGTGGACGCCGGGCAGTCCTCGGCGGCGCGGTCGGTGGTCGCCGGGTCCAGCGTGCTGGTGGTGGCGTTCGTCGCGCTGAACCTGCTCGCCCAGTACTTCGGGAAGCTGCGGGCCACCGGCGGGCTCGACCACTACGCGACGCTGCCGGTGCCGGCCGCCTCGGTGGTGCTGGGGACGGCCGCCGCGTACGCCTCCTTCACACTGCCCGGGACGCTCGCCACGGCGGCGTTCGGGGCGGTGATGTTCGGGCTGCCGCTCGGGCAGCTGTGGGTGCTGCTGGCGGTCGTGCCGCTGGCCGGGGCCGCGCTGTCGGGGCTGGGGGCGGCCTGCGGGCTGCTGGCGCCGCGCCAGGAGCTCGCGACGATGCTCGGGCAGCTCGGGATGTCGGCCGCCCTGCTGCTGGGCGTGCTGCCGGTGGACCACCTGCCGCAGCCGGTGCAGTGGCTGCGGGACCTGCTGCCGTCCACGTACGGGGTGGACGCCTTCGCGCGGACCTTCGCGCCGGACCCGGACTGGGCGCTGGTGCTCGTGGACCTGGCGGTCTGCGCGGGGGTGGGCGTGGTGTCGCTGGCCGTCGCCACCTGGGCGTACCGGCGGGCGGTCTCGCGGTAGGGCGTCCCGCGGCCGGGCGTCGCGTAGCGGGCCCGCGACCGGTGGGCGCGGTGGCGGGTACGGGTGGGTCGTTCGGGTGGCCGTCGTGAAACGATGGGGCGCGTGACCGTACCGAACACACCTCCGGATCCCGCGCCCGCCGATGTGCAGGCGGTGCCGGACGCAGCGCCCGACCCGTTCGCGCCGCCGTACGGGGCCACCGCCCTCGGGCACGGGACGATTCCGCTGGGGCGGCGGCTGCTGCCGGAGGTCCGGGTCGGGGCGGGTGTCGTGGTCGCCTGCCTGGTGGCCGGTCTGGTGATGGCCGGGCTGTGGGCCTGGCTGGCGCCGAAGGTGCCGCTGCTGGTGGACGGCGACCGCATCCTCTACGCCGACCCCGAGGGCGAGCAGCGGGCCGGGGCCGACGCGGTGTTCGTGCTGATCGGCCTGGGGGCCGGGATCCTGACCGCGCTCGGCGCCTTCCTGGTGACCCGGCGGCGCGGCGGCGGCATCGCGGTCGCGCTGGGACTGGCCGTCGGCGGGCTGCTCGGATCGATCGGGGCCTGGCGGATCGGGCGGTGGCTCGGGCCGAGCGGCGACCTGATCGGCGAGGCCCGGCGGGTCGGCAACGGCGGGCACTTCGACGCGGGCATCGACCTGGGGGCGCTGGGGGCGCTGCTGGTCTGGCCGATGACGGCGATGGTGGTGCTGCTCCTGCTCTCGGCCGCGTTCGGGAAGCGGGAGGAGGACCCGCCGCCGTACTGGGCGCCGGTGGCGCAGGCTCCGCTGGCGGGGCCCCCGGTGATGCCTCCGGTGGGGCCCTCGGCGGGGCCCTCGGCGGGGCCTTCTGCGCAGGCACCGACCGGGCCGTGGGCCGGGCCGGGTGCGGGGAGCGGCGCCGGAAACGGTCCGGGGAGCGGTACGGAGCGCTGAGCGTGGTCGGGCGCGGGGTGGTGCGGGTCGTCCCGCGCCGGCCCCGCGCCCTCGCTTTTCCCCCGGGGAGGGGGCTCAGCGGGCGATGGGGGCGGTGTCGGCCCTCGTGAGGGCGACGAGGTCGGTGGGGGCCAGTTCGACTTCGAGGCCGCGGCGGCCCGCCGAGACGTAGACGGTGGGGTGGCCGAGCGCGCTGACGTCGACGACGGTGCGCAGCGGCCGGCGCTGCCCCAGCGGGGAGATGCCGCCGAGGACGTAGCCGCTGCTGCGCTCGGCGGCGGCCGGGTCGGCCATGGCGGCGCGCTTGCCGCCGACGGCCGCCGCCAGGGCCTTGAGGTCGAGCTGGCCGGCGACCGGGACCACGCCGACGGTGAGGGTGCCGTCCACGTCGGCGACGAGGGTCTTGAAGACCCGCTCGGGGGCGATGCCGAGGACCTCGGCGGCCTCGCCGCCGTACGAGGCGGCGGCCGGGTCGTGGTCGTAGGCGTGCACCGTGAACGGGACGGCGGCGGTTTCCAGGGCGACGGTGGCGGGTGTGCCCTGGCCGCCCTTCCTGGTCTTCTTGGCCATGCGGGGTCCTCGGGGTCCTTGAGGTCCTTGGGGTCCTCGGTCAGTTCGGGCTGAAGGACTGGCGGGTGAGGTCGACGGCGGGCAGCGACGGCAGCCAGCTGAGGACGGCCGACTCGCGGCGCAGCAGGTCGAGCTCGGCGCGCAGCCGTTGGGCGGTGTCCGGGCAGGCGAGCAGCTGCTGCTTGACCGGGGTCTCGAACACCGAGGCGGCGGCGACCAGGTAGGAGAGCACCTGGGGGTCGTCCGGGAGCTCCTGGTGGCCGACGGTGCTCGCCTCGCGGGCGCCGGCCAGGCGCTTCTGGTAGACCCGGAACGCCCGCTCGACCTCGGAGGCCAGCGCGCCGGAGCCCTCGCCCGGGCGCTCCTCGATCAGCTCCGTCTCCCCGGTCAGGTACGGGCCGGAGACGTCCACCGAGCGCAGCCGGAACCGGGTGGTGCCGGTGACCAGCAGCTCGTAGCGGCCGTCCGGCTGGTGCTGGACGGAGGCGATGTCGGCGACGCAGCCGACCTGGAAGACCGCCTCCAGCGGGTCCCCGGTGACGGTGCCGAGGCCGTCCAGCGGACCGGCCGGGCCCTCCTCGGGCCTGACCCGGGCGACCTCCCGGCCGTCCCTGATCGCGAGCACGCCGAACCGCCGGGGGGTGTCCTCGGGCTGTTCGAGCAGATCGGCGACGAGACGGCGGTAGCGCTCCTCGAAGACGTTCAGGGGCAGCACCAGGCCCGGGTAGAGCACGGTGTTCAGCGGGAAGAGCGGCAGCCGTTCTGTCACGGCGGACAGCGTAGTTCCCCGGACGGGGGCCTTGTCGCACGGTTGACGGGCCCGGCCGCTCGCCGGGCCCGTCCACCGGAGGGCTCAACCGCGCTGGAGCATCCGCGTGGCGCCGGCCACGACCGTGGAGGCGAGCAGCCAGCCGACCACGACCAGACCGGCGGAGATCCACTGGGTGAGGCCGCCGGGGTTCCAGCCGCCCTGGTTGAGGTCCACGATCGGCAGCAGCTGGTTGAGGGTGTACAGCACCGGGTTCCAGTGCGGGCGCTCGTCGGCCTTGAGCGGATCCAGCGGGTGGGTGGCGAACCAGAGGCTGCCGAGGATCCAGGCGAGCAGCAGCCACAGGCCCGCCCGGCCCGGGCGGTAGCCGTAGCCGACGGTCGCGTCCTGGACGGCGCCCCAGACCCGGGCCGGCAGCGGCAGGGTGCGGCGGCGCCGGCGCTGCTTGGCGTACAGCACCTCGCGGGCGTCGTCGTCGGCGCCGTCGCGGCGCAGGGCGGCCGCGAGCTGCTCGTAGGACTCGGGCTGGAAGTCCACCGAGGAGCCCTCCAGCCAGGCGATCCGCTGCTGGACGGGGAAGGCGCCGACCGGGCGCAGGTTCTCGTAGACGAAGCCGGTGAGGCCCAGGTGCTTGCCGAGCGGCCAGGCCTCCGGGGTGTCGACCAGGTTGCCGACCCGGGCCCGGGAGAGCGAGACGGTGCCGGTCGGGCGGACCCTGCAGGTGAAGCGCAGCTCCGGGGTGTGGATGCGGCGCAGTGAGAGCTCGTCCTCGCCCTCCAGGTGGAACTCGCCGGAGACCAGGCAGGCGCCGTCGAAGCGGCTGTCGGACAGCCGCACCCGGCCGAAGGCGCGGAACGGGGTGACGGGCCCGTCGGGCGGCGGGTTCTCGCCGTAGCCGGAGCCGTAGTAGCCGCGGGAGCCGACCCAGCCGAGGTCGGCGGAGCCGGTCAGGTAGAGGGTGTGGCCGACGGTGACCCGCACGGCGTTGAGGCAGGTGGGGTTGTGCCGCCGGTCGGCGCGCAGCTGGGCGCCGCGCAGCGAGAGCCGGCCGCCTATCCGGGCGGTGCGCACGCTCAGCTCGCCCCGGGTCTCCAGACGTTCGGCCTCGAAGTCCTGGTTGACGGTGATCCCGTCGGCGGAGACGGCGCGGCCGTGGCGGTCGCCGCCGACGACGGTCTGGTTGAGCAGCAGGTCGGTGCCGATCCGGGCGTCGGTGAGCCGGATGCCGTCGGGGACGCGGCAGCGGGCGAGGTGGAGGTCGCCGGTGGTGGAGAGCCGGGAGGCCTCCAGCCGGGGGATCAGGCAGTTCACGAAGCGCAGCGTGGAGGCCGCCGCCTCGGAGATGAGGATCTTGTGCGCGAAGCGGCAGTCGTGCAGCTCGACGTAGTCGTCGATGGCGCCCCCGGCCAGGTTGAGCGCGCCGGTGACCAGGACGCCGCTGAACCGCAGCGAGGCGACCCGCCCGGGGGCGGGCTCCGGTCCTACCAGCAGCAGATGGGCGAGCACCTCGGCGCGGACGGTGCGGTCGGGGCCCCAGGGGGCGTCGCCGAAGGGGTCGTCGGTGTTGGCTTCGCCACTGCGGAGGTCCAGGATCTCGCCCTGGCGGTAGGCCTCCCAGAGCGCGCGTTCCGTGTCCGTCCAGCCCTCTGGAGCGCGCTCCGCCATGGTTTTCCCCGTCCCCCCGGTCGTCTCGCCTTTCGTATCACGGACTGAAATGCGGGACCAGCGGTTCCGGCCACTCCTTACACTGGGTGGCGTGATCTCTCGAATCGACCTCCGCGGCTCGCTGGACGACCCGCGTGACCTGCTGCCCCGTGCCGAGTTCGACGTCGCCGCCGCCCTGGAGAAGGTGCGGCCGATCGCCGAGGACGTACGCCATCGCGGGGTCGCGGCGCTGATCGAGATCACCGAACGCTTCGACGGCGTCCGGCTGGAGTCGACCCGGGTCCCGGCCGAGCAGCTGACCGAGGCCCTGGAGACGCTGGACCCGAAGGTCCGGGCCGCCCTGGAGGAGTCGATCCGCCGGGCCCGCGCCGTGCACGCCGACCAGCGCCGTACCGGGCACACCACCCAGGTGGTGCCGGGCGGCACGGTCACCCAGCGCTGGGTGCCGGTCGAGCGGGTCGGCCTGTACGTGCCGGGCGGGCTGGCGGTCTACCCGTCCTCCGTGGTGATGAACGTGGTGCCGGCCCAGGAGGCGGGCGTCCGGGGCATCGCCGTCACCTCGCCGCCGCAGAAGGAGTTCGGGGGGAGCGTCCACCCGGCCATCCTGGCGGCCTGCGCGCTGCTCGGCGTGGACGAGGTCTACTCCGTCGGCGGCGCCCAGGCGGTCGCGATGTTCGCCCTCGGCACCGAGGAGTGCGCGCCGGTGAACGTGGTCACCGGCCCCGGCAACATCTACGTGGCCGCCGCCAAGCGCTACTTCGCCGGCCGGATCGGCATCGACTCCGAGGCCGGCCCGACCGAGATCGCCGTCCTCGCCGACGACAGCGCGCTGCCGTCCGACGTCGCCGCCGACCTGATCAGCCAGGCCGAGCACGGCCCGACCTCCGGCTCGGTGCTGGTCACCGACTCCCCGGCGCTCGCCGACGCGGTCGAGGCCGAGCTGGCCGTACAGGTCGCGCGGACCAAGCACGGCGAGCGGGTGGCCGAGGCGCTCGGCGGCCGGCAGTCCGGCATCATCCTGGTCGACGACCTGGAGCAGGGCCTCGCCGTGGTCAACGCGTACGCGGCCGAGCACCTGGAGATCCAGACCCGCGACGCCCACGCGGTGGCCGCCCGGGTGGTCAACGCCGGCGCGATCTTCATCGGCCGCTGGACCCCGGTCTCGCTGGGCGACTACGCGGCCGGCTCCAACCACGTGCTGCCGACCGGCGGCTGCGCCTGCCACTCCTCCGGGCTGTCGGTGCAGACCTTCCTGCGCGGCGTCCAGGTCGTCGAGTACGACCGGGAGGCGCTGGCGGACGTCGCCGCGCACGTGGTCAACCTGGCGAACGCCGAGGACCTGCCGGGGCACGGGGACGCCATCAAGGCTCGCTTCGATTGGACGGTTCCGGGATCGTGACCATTCGTATCGACGACCTCCCGATCCGGGACGAGCTGCGCGGCCAGTCCCCGTACGGCGCGCCGCAGCTGGACGTGCCCGTCCAGCTGAACACCAACGAGAACCCGTACCCGCTGCCCGAGGAGCTGGTCGCCCGGATCGCCGAGCGCGTCGCCGAGGCCGCCCGCGGGCTGAACCGCTACCCCGACCGGGACGCGGTCGAGCTGCGCGAGGGCCTCGCCGCGTACCTCGGGAAGACCACCGGCTTCCCGGTCGCCCGGGAGCAGGTGTGGGCCGCCAACGGCTCCAACGAGGTGCTCCAGCAGCTGCTGCAGACCTTCGGCGGCCCCGGCCGCAGCGCGCTCGGCTTCGAGCCCTCGTACTCGATGCACGCGCTGATCTCCCGGGGCACCGGCACCGCCTGGATCTCCGGCCCGCGCAACGACGACTTCACCATCGACGTGGACGCCGCCGTCACCGCCATCGCGGAGCACCGGCCGAACGTGGTGTTCATCTGCTCGCCCAACAACCCGACCGGCACCGCCGTGGACGCCGACACCGTGCTGCGGCTCTACGAGGCCGCGCAGGCCGCCCGGCCCAGCCTGGTGGTGGTGGACGAGGCGTACGTCGAGTTCTCGCACCGCGCCTCGCTGCTGCCGCTGATCGAGGGCCGCCCCAACCTGGTGGTCAGCCGCACCATGTCCAAGGCCTTCGGCGCGGCCGGGCTGCGCCTGGGCTACCTGGCCGCCGACCCGGCCGTGGTGGACGCCGTCCAGCTGGTGCGCCTGCCGTACCACCTGTCGGCCGTCACCCAGGCCACCGCGCTGGCCTGCCTGGAGCACACCGACACCCTGCTCGGGTACGTCGGGCGGCTCAAGCAGGAGCGCGACCGGCTGGTCGACGCGCTGCGGGGGATGGGCCTGGAGGTCACCGACTCGGACGCCAACTTCGTCCAGTTCGGCCGCTTCGCCGACACCCACGCGGTGTGGCAGGCCATCCTCGACCAGGGCGTCCTGGTCCGCGACAACGGCGTCCCCGGGTGGCTGCGCGTCACCGCCGGCACGCCCGCCGAGAACGACGCCTTCCTGGACGCCGTCCGTTCTGTGATCAAGGAGCTCTAACCCCATGTCCCGCATCGGACGCGTCGAGCGCACCACCAAGGAGACCTCGGTCCTGGTCGAGATAGACCTCGACGGCACCGGGAGGACCGACATCTCCACCGGCGTCGGCTTCTACGACCACATGCTCGACCAGCTCGGCCGGCACGGCCTGTTCGACCTCACCGTCAAGACCGACGGCGACCTGCACATCGACACCCACCACACCATCGAGGACACCGCCCTCGCGCTCGGCGCCGCCTTCAAGCAGGCGCTCGGCGACAAGGTGGGCATCTACCGCTTCGGCAACTGCACGGTGCCGCTGGACGAGTCGCTCGCCCAGGTCACCGTGGACCTCTCCGGCCGGCCGTACCTGGTGCACACCGAGCCCGAGGGCATCGCCCCGATGATCGGCTCGTACGACACCACGATGACCCGGCACATCCTGGAGTCCTTCGTGGCCCAGGCGCAGATCGCGCTGCACGTCCACGTGCCGTACGGGCGCAACGCGCACCACATCGTGGAGTGCCAGTTCAAGGCGCTGGCCCGGGCGCTGCGCTACGCCGCCGAGCGCGACCCGCGCGCGGCCGGAATCCTCCCGTCCACCAAGGGTGCGCTGTGAGCAATACTGCGATGATCCTCATCTTCGTCGGCCTCTTCCTGGCCGGCGGAGTCATCTCCTTCTGGAAGCAGAAGCAGTCGAAGAGCGTCATCCTGGTGCTGGCCTTCGGCGCCGTGATGTGCCTGGCCTCCGGCCTCATGCGCCTGTAACACCCGCCGTAGAGAGACTGGACACCTGAACATGGGCAAGAACGTCGTCGTCCTCGACTACGGCTCCGGCAACCTCCGCTCCGCGCAGCGCGCCCTGGAGCGGACCGGGGCGGACGTCACGGTCAGCTCCGACTACGACACCGCGATGGCCGCGGACGGCCTGCTCGTCCCCGGCGTGGGCGCCTACGAGGCCTGCATGCGCGGGCTCAAGTCCGTCCGCGGGGACTGGATCATCGGCCGCCGGCTCTCCGGAGGCCGACCGGTCATGGGCATCTGCGTCGGCATGCAGATCCTCTTCGAGAAGGGGGTCGAGCACGGCGTGGAGACGGCCGGCTGCGACGAGTGGCCGGGCGTCGTCGAGCCGCTGGAGGCCCCCGTCGTCCCGCACATGGGCTGGAACACCGTGGACGTCCCCGAGGGCAGCCGGATGTTCGCCGGCCTCGACCCGGAGACCCGCTTCTACTTCGTGCACTCCTACGGGGTGCGGCACTGGGAGCTGGAGACCCACAGCGCGCGGATCAACCCGCCGCTGGTCACCTGGGCCACCCACGGGCAGCCGTTCGTCGCGGCCGTCGAGAACGGCCCGCTGTGGGCCACCCAGTTCCACCCCGAGAAGTCCGGCGACGCCGGCGCCGCCCTGCTGACCAACTGGGTCAACACCCTCTGACTTTCTGAGAGTTGGATCTCTGATGAGCCTCGAACTGCTGCCCGCCGTCGACGTCCGTGACGGCCAGGCCGTCCGCCTGGTCAAGGGCGCCTCCGGCACCGAGACCTCCTTCGGCGAGCCGCTCGCCGCCGCCCTCGCCTGGCAGAACGCCGGCGCCGAGTGGCTGCACCTGGTCGACCTCGACGCCGCCTTCGGCACCGGCAGCAACTACGAGCTGCTGCGCGAGGTCACCGGACAGCTGGACGTCAAGGTCGAGCTGTCCGGCGGCATCCGCGACGACGAGTCGCTCGCCCGCGCGCTCGCCACCGGCTGCACCCGGGTCAACCTCGGCACCGCCGCCCTGGAGGCCCCGGAGTGGGTCGCCAAGGCCATCGCCGAGCACGGCGACAAGATCGCCGTCGGCCTGGACGTGGTCGGCACCACCCTGCGCGGCCGCGGCTGGACCCGCGACGGCGGCCAGCTCTTCGACGTGCTGGCCCGGCTGAACGCGGAGGGCTGCGCCCGCTACGTCGTCACCGACGTCAACCGGGACGGCACCCTGACCGGCCCCAACCTCCAGCTGCTGCGCGACGTCTGCGCCGCGACCGACCGGCCCGTGGTCGCCTCCGGCGGCGTCTCCTCGCTCGACGACCTGCGCGCCATCGCCTCGCTCGTGGGCGAGGGTGTCGAGGGCGCCATCGTGGGCAAGGCACTCTACGAGCAGAAGTTCACCCTCGAAGAGGCCCTGGAGGCGGTTTCAGGATGACGGACGGTCGGATCGTACGCGGGCAGGTCGTAGCGGGTCGGGTCGTCGCCGGGCAGGTCGTGGCCGGTCGGGTCGTGGCCGGTCGGGTCGGCGGATTCTCCCCCTGGGAGGACGAGTTCGGCTACTCCCGGGCCGTCGCCGCGGGCGACCACGTGCACGTGGCCGGCTCCACCGCCTGGGTGGACGGCCGGATCGAGCACGAGGGCGACCCGTACCGGCAGACCCTCGCCGCGTTCGGCGTCGGGCTCACCGCCCTGGCCGCGTACGGTCTGACCACCGACGACGTGGTCCGCACCCGGATGTACATCACCCACGTCCGCGACGCCGAGGAGGTGGGCCGCGCCCACCGCGAACTCTTCGACACCGCACGCCCGGTGGCCACCATGGTGGTGGTCGACGGGTTGATCGACTCCCGGATGCTGGTCGAGGTCGAACTCGACGCGTACCGGTCCGGACTGGCAAAGACCCTGGAAGCCCCGGAAATCCCGGACGCCCCGGAAGTTTCGGACGTCCCGGAAGCCTCGGAAGCCCTGGAAGTTGTGGAAGGCGAACAGCCGTGACCCTCGCAGTACGTGTCATCCCCTGCCTGGACGTGGACGCCGGGCGGGTGGTCAAGGGCGTCAACTTCCAGAACCTGCGCGACGCCGGCGACCCGGTCGAGATGGCCAAGCTCTACGACGCCGAAGGCGCCGACGAGCTGACCTTCCTCGACATCACCGCCTCCTCCGGCGACCGGGAGACCACCTACGACGTGGTCCGCCGCACCGCCGAACAGGTCTTCATCCCGCTCACGGTGGGCGGCGGCATCCGTGCCGTCGAGGACGTCGACAAGCTGCTGCGGGCCGGCGCCGACAAGGTCGGCGTCAACACCGCGGCCATCGCCCGGCCGGAGCTGGTCCGCGAGATCGCCCAGCGGTTCGGGCGGCAGGTCCTGGTGCTCTCGGTGGACGCCCGGCGCTGCCCGCCCGGGACGGAGACCGAGTCCGGCTTCGAGGTCACCACCCACGGCGGGCGGCAGGGCACCGGGCTCGACGCCGTCGCCTGGGCGGGCCGCGCCGCCGAGCTGGGCGCGGGCGAGATCCTGCTCAATTCGATGGACGCGGACGGCACCAAGGACGGCTACGACCTGGAGCTGATCCGGGCCGTGCGCAAGAGCGTCTCGGTGCCGGTGATCGCCTCCGGCGGCGCGGGCAAGCTCGCGGACTTCGCGCCGGCCGTCGACGCGGGCGCGGACGCGGTGCTGGCCGCCAGCGTGTTCCACTTCGGGGACCTGCGGATCGGCGAGGTCAAGGGCGCGCTGCGGGAGGCCGGGCACCCGGTGCGGTGATTTTTCGCGGTGCTTGTTCGCGAGCGCGTTTTGCGAACGCGAACAGGCACCGTGTCCGTTGTTCCTTCGCTCAGGCCTGGTTCGGGTCGCCCTTGATCAGCGCGAAGGGGGCGCCGTTCGGGTCCGCGACCCACGCGATCCGGCCGACGTTCTTCACATTCTCGGGCCCCATCAGCACCGAGCCACCGGCCGCCGTCGCCTTGGTCACCCGCGCGTCCACGTCCGCGGTCGCGAAGTACGGCGTCCAGGCGGACGGCTGCGCCGGGGCTATGGTCGGCGCGATGCCGCCGAAGCTGGTCGCCTGCTGGTCGCCCTCGGCGGTGGAGACCACCCGGTAGCTCATCCCCGGCGACGGCTCGAAGTTCTCCACCCGCCAGCCGAACAGCTTCTCGTAGAAGGCGAAGGCGACGTCCGGGGCGGAGGTGTGCAGCTCGGCCCAGACCAGGGCGCCCTCCTCGGACACCGCGTCCAGCCCCTTGGTGCTCCCCGCCTGCCAGACGGCGAAATCGGCGCCCTGCGGGTCGGTGAGCGCGGCGAACCGCCCCTCCTGCATGACGTCCGACGGCGGCACCCGGACGCCGGCGCCGGCCTGCTCGGCCGCCTTGGCGGTGGCGTCCGCGTCGGCGGTGCGGAAGTACGTCGTCCACGCGGACCGCGCGCCCTGGTCGAGGTGGCCGATGGCGCCGACGGTCCTGCCGTCCAGCTGGACGAACCCGTAGCCGCCGGTCCCGGGGATCTCCAGGAACGTCCAGCCGAACACCTGGTTGTAGAACCCGGCGGTGGCGGGGATGTCCGGGCTGCCCAGGTCGATCCAGCAGGGCGAGCCGATGGGGAAGTCGGTGGTGAGCATGTGCGGGGTGCCCTTCGACGGAGGGACGGCCGGGCGTGCCCGGGTCGGACCCCGGCCACCTGCGAGTCTGCACCCGGGGTCTGACATCCGCAGCCGGGGGAGGCCGCCGGGGCCCGCTGTGAGCCGCGTCACTTCCCCGCCCGCCGTGCAGCAGCCGGCGGGCGGGCGCCGTCAAGGGGGTGGAAAAGACGGCGGCAGAGAGTGAGGCCACGGGTGAGGCTGCGCAGGGGCAGTCCCGGGATCGACTTCGTCGAGTTCGTGGAACAGCGTTCGGGCGCGCTGTTCCGCACGGCGTACGTGCTCACCGGGGACGCCCACACCGCGGAGGACCTCGTACAGGAGGCCCTGGAACGGGCCTGCCGGCACTGGCGGCGGGTCGCGCGCGCCGAGGTGCCCGAGGCGTACGTGCGCCGGATCCTCGTGAACCTGGCCAACGACCGCTGGCGGCGCCTGCACCGCTCGGGCGAGCGCCCCGCGCCGGAGCCCGCCGTCGAACACCCCGACCCCCGCGACGCCTACCGGTCGGTGGAACTGCGCGCCGAACTCGTCGCGGCGCTGCACACCCTGCCGATGGGGATGCGCACCGTGGTCGTCCTGTACTACCTCCACGACCTGGGGGACCGGGAGATCGCGCAGACCCTCGACATCTCCCCGGGCGCCGTGCGCTCGCAACTCTCCCGCGGGCTCGCGAAACTGCGGGCCGCGCTGCCCAGGCAGGACGCCCCGTCCGCGTCGTCGACCCCGCGTGAAGGTGCGTGATGATCCGCTTCCCGCCCCAGGACCCCGTCCCCACCCCAGGCCCCGACCCCGACTCCGACTTCGACAAGGAACTCCTCGCCGCCATGACCGCGTTCGCCGACACCACCGCCACCCCCGTGATCGACGCCGCCGGAATCCGGCGCACGGTCCGCCGGCGCACCGCCCTCACCGGGGCCGCGGCCGTGGCGGCGGTGGCCGCCATCGCCACGGGCGCGGCCCTGCTCCTGCCCGGATCGCCGAGCGGCGGCGACCGCCCGGCCGGGACCGCGCCGGCCCCGGCCGTCCACTCCGCGCCCCCGTCCCCCTCCGCCTCCCCTTCCTCCCTTTCCGCGACCAAAGGCACCCCGTCCCCCGTCGCCCCGCCCGCACCCGGCGCCACGACCGTGACCGTCCCCCCGGTCGCCGGCCTGACCCGGGACGCCGCCACCCGGCTGCTCGACGCGGCCGGACTGCACTACGAGGTCCACGAACTCACCGACTGGAAGCTGCCCGCCGGCTCGGTCATCAACTCCGCGCCCCTGCCCGGGCACACCACGGCGACGGACACCCCCGTCCAGCTCTTCATCTCCAAGGGCCGCCCCGGAAGCTGACCGCCCGCGCCCGCGGTCCCGCCCGCGAGCGTCGCCCCTCGGCATGCCGAGAGGCCACACCGGCTTCCGCTGCTCTGCTACTTCGGGGGCAGCGGCAGGACGTGGCGGAGGGCTTCGAGGGCGTCGGGGTCGCCGTCGACGGTGAGGGTGGTCAGGGCGCCGCGGCCGTAGGTGAAGAGCACGAGCTCGGCGGGTTCGCCGGTGAGGCGGACGGTGGGGGAGCCGGCGGGGCCGACGGTGAGGGAACGGCCGTCGGGGTGGACGAGCGCCAGCCGGACGGGGGAGCGGCGGCCGGCCTCCAGGCGGGCGATCATGGGGAGGCGCCGCCAGAGGGCCTCGGCGCGGCCGGGCGGGACCGGCTGCGGGGTCCAGTCGTCGGCCGCGCGCAGCACGTCCTCGGCGTGGACGAAGTACTCGACGGTGTTCGCCGCCTCGTCGGCGCCGGGCAGGGCGAACGGCGAGTAGACCGGAGGCCCGGCCCGGAACAGCCGCACCAGTTCCTCGTACGGCCGCTCGGCGTACCCGTCCTGCACCCGCCGCGTCCAGCCGGCCAGCGCCCCGACCCGGATCCCCGCCGCCGCATCGGGCCGCCGCTCCCGGACCACCAGGTGCGCGGCCAGATCCCGGGTCGTCCACCCCTCACAGAGGGTGGGGGCGTCCGGCCCGGCAGCGGTGAGGAGTTGGGCGAGCCGGTGGCGTTCGGCGAGGGCGTGGTTCGACATGGTGGAAGCCTATGGGCTCAGCTGCCCACCGGGCCCGGTCGGTTGCGGCGCATCGCCGACCCGTTCGGATAAGGGCCCTCCGAACACCGCTTGGAGTGGTCCCGTTGTGCTCCTGGTACCGGCGGCTCCGCCCGGCCTGACCTCGCCAGTCCCTCCGACGCCGGCTCGGCAGACCGGGCGGTACCTAGGGAGTTCGGCCGACTTCTTCGATGAAGCTGGTCACGCGCTGTGCGTAGGCGTCGGGGTGGCTGAGGTGGGGGACGTGCCCGGCTCCCTCGAAGGTGTGGGTCTCGGCCTGGGGCAGTGCCGCGGAGAGCCGGGCGACGATCGCGGCGAACCAGGGCGGGCTCTCGGTTCCCTTCGTCAGCAGGGCGGGCCCGGTGTAGTGGGAGAGGCGGCCGAGGTCGAGGTTCGCCCACTGCGGGTCCGCCTGCTCGTCCGCGAAGGTGGGGGCGTTGGCGACGAAGGTCTCGCGGAGCTGTTCCGGCAGTCGGTCCCAGGTGCCGGGCCCCAGGGCGACCTCCTCCACGAACCGGCGTGCTCCCGCGAGGGGCCGGCCGGCCGCCAGGAGGGCGAGGACGGATTCGATCCTCTCCCCGGTGGCCGCCATCAGCGGCAGCAGCCCGGGGTCGTCGGCGACGGTGCCCAGGAGCGGGGGCTCGTGGGCGACGAGGCCCCGGAAGAGCTCGGGCCGCCGGGCCGCCAGGCCGAGCGCGGTCGAGGCACCGAAGGAGTTGCCCGCGACGTACGCCGGCGCGAACCCGAGGGCCTCGATCAGCGCGGCCAGGTCCTCCTCGTCCTCGAACCGGGACCCCCGCCCCGGCGGGCGCTCGCTGCGGCTGTGCCCCCGCCGGTCGTAGGCGAGCACCCGGAACCTCGGCGCGAGGGCGGGCAGGACCGGCCCCCAGCTGCCGTGGTCGCCCCACGAGCCGTGCACCAGGACCAGCGGCTCGCCGTCCCCGCCCACCTCGTAGAAGAGCTCGACCCCGTTCACCGCGACCCGTGGCATGTCCGCCCTCCTCGCCCGCAGACGGCGGCCGCCGCAGGGGCCATTGAGGCACCCCGGGCCCGGCCCCGCAACCGCGACGGGCCCGACATCCCGTGTACGGCCGCCCCGCGCAATCGGGGCGGATCAAACCGCTGACGGGACAGAAGCCCGAGGACGCGGAAACGACGAAGGCCCGGACCGTCGAAACGGTCCGGGCCTTCGAGCAAGGCGGAGGATACGAGATTCGAACTCGTGAGGGGTTGCCCCCAACACGCTTTCCAATTCTCACGAACCCCGTCCGCCGGGGTTCACGCCCATCCTGACCTGTGACGGAGCGAACCGCTGGACGGCGGCCGAACCCCGCTGGACGGGGGGTGAATGAGATCAAAACTGAGACCACGGTCGACTCCCCGCATGCGCCTACTTTGGGCGAGCAGGAGCGTCACAAGTAGCGGGCCCCGGCCAGTCCAGGTGGGAGGCCCGCAGTCGCTCGGGTCAGGGCGTCAGCCAGTGCAAGGCCTCAGCCCAGCGGATTCGCTGAGCCCAGTGCATCAGCGCCAGGGCGGCGGAACCACTGAAGGCTCGGATCAGCATGACTGCCAGCAGTACGCCCAGCCGCCGGCTACGGCGTGGCTCCGGTGTCGGTAGGGACACCTCACCAGCCCGGCCCACCAGTTCGACGATCACCGTCGTTCCCTTAGTCGCTCCGCTCACCTTGACTCGCACCACCTGGCCATTCGTTCTCATGGCTAACTCCTCCTCATCCAGACGCTGATGGGATGAGGGTGGTCACTGCAAGTCCTGGCCAGTGGTGATCGCAGACCGATCGCGAACGCACCCCGAACAGGAGTATCGGGGGTTTCCTGGGGATCGCCGAGATCGGGGTTGAGATTCTGGGAGGATGCAGGGGTGAACGAGGTGGCTACGGACTGGCAGGAGGCCGTCCGACGATTTGGCGGTTTGCTAGGCCGGTTGCGCGGGGAGGCAGGGCTGACCATGCGCGAGCTTGCCGGGGCCATCGGGGTCGCCCCCGCCACTGTCTCGAAGGCCGAGAACGGAGGCTACGCGAGGCCGCAGGACTTCTACGTCGTCAAGCAGTGGGTCGCGGCCTGCGTGAATCACGTGGACGGGCGCAGCGGATCGTTCTCGATCCCGGTGGAGCTCGACTGGTGGCGGGAAGAGCACGGTCAACTAGAGCGTCTCTACGAAAACTTGCGCCTGAGGCCGATCAGCTCCGAATCTGTCGCTCCCGCCGCGACTGCGGCCCTCAGCCACGGGCGCGAGCCCCACCCGATCCCCTTCGAGGTACTGCATCAGAAAGCGGTCGATCATCTGGCCGACCGTTCGCCGCACGTGCGCATGGCCGCTCTGCGCACGCTTGGAGATCTGGGGGACGAGTACCCCGAGAAGCGGCAGCGAATTGTCAATGAACTGTGCGACTACCTTCGTATCCCGCCGGACACGAGCGACGCGGGCGAGGGTCAAGTCAGGCGCACGGCCCAGATGGTGCTGGCTGCCAGACTGAGGCCTCAACGCGGTGATGGCATGAACCCGGCCTTCTGGCTGGACATGGATGTCGACCTGAAGCGGGGATATCTCTGTGACGTGAACTTCAGCGGCTGCGAGTTCCGCCGCGCCGACTTCGACGAAGCACAGTTCGAGGGAGAGGCCTACTTCAATGGTGCGCGTTTCGTAGGGGAGGCCAGATTTGTCGGAGCTGTTTTTCTGGGATATGAGGTCTCGTTCCAGAGTGCACGCTTCGAGACGCTCAGCTGGTTTCGGTGGGTGGCCTTTCATGGCTACACCTACTTCCAGGATGCCTACTTCGGATTCAACGCCGAGTTCTCACGATCGCAGTTCAGCGAAAATGCCTACTTCGACCGCATGATGGTACAGAACCACGCCTGGTATACCCATGCTGTTTTCCATGGCTCGGTCACCTTTCAGAAAGCCCAGGCCAAGGGTGCGACGTTCTGGCTTGACTCCTTCCGGGCAGGTGTCGATTTCCGAGGGGTACAGTTCACCTCGCCACCAAGTGTCGGCAATTGCGTGGCTGTCGACCAGGCCGAGCGCTACTGGCCCAACAACTGGGTGGAGCTGACGGCGGAGGACGTCCCCGGATTCTTCGACTCGTGGCCGGAGGACTGGGCCGCAGTTGTCGAAGAGGCGCAGGCTGCGGAGATCCGGGCTCGGTGGCTGTCATCATGACCAAGTGCCGACCAGCACCGGCTCGGGCTGGAGCATGATTCCCGTTGCGATCTCGACCTGGGCCGAGAGTTCGGTGAGGGCCTGGGCGAAGCCCGTCGCGCTTGCCCCGTCGTGGGCGGTGAGCGTGAGGGTCCGGCGTTCCGAGCAGTGAATGCCGTCCGCGATCTTGTAGCCGGGGCGGTAGCCGGTGTGCTCCAGCAGCCAGCCGGCGCTGGCCCGCAACTGCCCGTCGCTGTCGGTGTGGACTGGGCAGTCGGCAGCCGACCAACGGGCGGCCTGGGCGGCGGTGACGGGTGGGTTGAGGAAGACCGATCCGGCCTGGCGGGCGTCGGGTCCGTGGGGGTCGAGGAGGAGTCCGCGGCGGTGGCGGTTGGCGAGGACTGCGGTGGTCACCTCGGCCACGGGCGGGCGGGCGCCGCCGTGGACGCCGAGTTCGTCGGCGAGCGGCTGGTAGCTGATCGGGGCGGCCAGTGAGCGGGTGAGGTGGAACGTCGCGGTGAGGATGGTCCAGCGGCCAGGGTCGTTCTTGAAGCGGCTGTCGCGGTGACGGAGGCGGCAAGCCTGGGCGGGCAGGGTCCGCAGGCGGCCCATGTCCCAGTCCCAGGCTGTGAGGTGGTCGAGGGTGTCGGAGACCTGCTGGCCGTAGGCTCCGGCGTTCTGGACGGGGGCTGCCCCGACAGTGCCGGGTATTCCGGCCAGGCACTCGATTCCGGCGAGGTGTTCGGCTGCGGCCCACTGGACGAGGTCGGCGAGCGGGTGGCCGGCCTGGACGGTCGCGGCCACCGTGTCGTCGTCCACTCGCTTCACGGTGATGCCCTGGGTGTTCATCACGGCGACGGTGCCCTCGTGGCCGGTGTCGGAGGCGATGACATTGCTGCCGTGGCCGAGGGTGAGGGGCGCGTCCTCCTGCCGGTCGCCGATCGTACGGACCAGTTCGAACCAGTCGTCGGGGTCGGCGACCTGCAGGACGTCGCTGGCCGGGCCGCCGAGCCGCAGGGTGGTGAGGGACGCGAGCGTGGTGCTGGGCACGGGTGGCCCTCCTAGGGTTCGTTGGTGATCGCCTTCAGAGCGAGGGTCCGCAGCGGGGCGAGGCGGGTGCGGTTGTCCTGGTGGTGGTAGACGGCGTTGGTGCAGATGGCCAGGTAGCGGCCGGTGGCCGGGGCGAGGTAGAGGCTCGTGCCGGTGAAGCCGTGGTGGTAGGCGACCTGGCCCTCGTCGGCGAGGATCCAGGCCAGGCCCCGGTCGAGGCCGGGCTCGATTTCGGCCTGCGGCTGCATGCTGTGGGCGAGCCAGCGGCCCAGGGGAGCGCTGGCCGCGTGGGCTGCCAGCAGGTGGGTGGCGAAGGCGGCGAGGTCCGCCGGGGTGGTGAACACCCCGGCGTGGCCGGCGACTCCGCCGAGCAGGGCGGCGTTGTCGTCGTGCGGCATCCCCCACAGCCGGGGACCGCCGGTCAGCCGCTGCTCGGTCGGGGCGACCTGAGCGGAGCGGGGCACCGGTCCGTAGGTCGTGCTGGTCATGTCGAGGTGCTGCCAGAGCTCGGCCGCCAGCTCGTCCAGGCGTCGGCAGCGGTAGTGGGCCAGGGCCAAGCCGAGGAGGATGAAGCCACGGTTGATGTAGCGGTGACCGGCGCCAGGTTCTGCGATCAGGTCTTCGCCGCAGATCAGTTCAGCCAGGGGCTCGGTACGGTTCCGGTACTGGTCGAGGCGGGTGTCGGCCCGCAGGCCGGAGGTGTGGGCGAGGATCTGGCTGACCGTCACCTGGCCTCCGGGCGCCTCGGTCGGGATACCGGGCAGCAGTTCGCGGATCGGGGTGTCCAGGGTGAAGCCGTCCATGAGGGAGGTGCCGACCAGTGGCCAGGTGGCCAGGACCTTGGTCAGCGAGGCCACGTCGTACACCGTGTCCGGCCCCGGCCGGGCGTCGCCGCACTCGGGGGCGACGACGCCGGAGACCAGGTAGCCGGGCTCGGTGTCGAAGGTGCCGTGGGCGATGACTCCGCCGGGCACGGTGCCGTCAGCGGTCATCAGGTCCAGGCACTCGCGCAGGTCGGCGAGCGCGTTCGGGGTCCACGGCACGGTGTTGGTCACGGCTACTCCTGGTCGATCGTCAGGTCGGCACCGAGCGCGGCCAACTTCGGCAGCAGGCTGCCGTATCCGCGCCGCAGGTGATACATCCCCCGGATCGTAGAGGTGCCCTCGGCGGCGAGGGCGGCGATCACGAGAGCGGTCACCGCCCGGATGTCCTCCCCGGCCACGCCGACGCCGGTGAGGGCGGACCGGCCCCGGACGGTGATGACCGAGCCGGTCGCGTTGACGGCGGCGCCGAACGCTGCCAGGGCAGGCAGGTGAGTGTCGCGCTGGGTGTAGATCCGCTCGTTGATGCGGGAGGTGCCCTCGGCCTGGGTGAGGAAGGCGGTCAGCTGCGGCTGCACGTCGGTCGGAAAGCCCGGGTGCGGGCCGGTGGCCATCTGCACCGGCCGAGGCCCGGCCGGGGTGCTGACGGCCGTTCCGCCATCCAGCGGGTCGAGCTGGATTCCGGCGTCGGCGAACACCGACACCAGGCCGCCCGGGAAGGCGGCCGGCGGGAATCCGTCCAGGTGGACGGTGCCGCCGGTGATGGCGGCGGCCAGCGCGAGGGTGGCGGCCTCCAGCCGGTCCGGCGGCACGGTGAACATCCCGCCCCGGATGCGGTCGGTGCCGGTGACGTTCAGGGCCGTCCTGCCCCGCCACTCGATGCCGACGCCGGCCTGCGAGAGCAGGGCGGCGGTGTGGGTGACCTCGGGCTCCACACTGGGGTTGAGGATCGCGGAGGTGCCCGGGGTGCGGGCGGCCAGCAGCATCGCGGTGACCGTCGCGCCCAGGCTCGGCCCCCAGGAGCGGGTCTCGGCGTCGGTGATGAACGGCAGCCGCTTGCCGGTGAACCGGGCCCGCACCCGGCCCCGGTTCACCTCGACCTCGGCCCCGGCGGCTTCCATCGCGGCCAGGTGCCGGTCGATGTAGCGGGCGCAGAAGGCGTCCCCGCCGGGGGTCGGGAAGGTGACCTTGCCGGTGCGGGCCAGCAGGGCGCCGCCCATCACCGCGGTGGTGCGGATGCGCCGTCCGAGGGCGTCCGGGATGACGGGGAAGCAGGAGTCGGCCGGTCGGGTGGCGAACTCGTCGCCGGCCACGGTGGCGCGGGTGCCGGTGCGGTGCAGGATGTCGGCGACGACCAGGGTGTCCAGGATCTCGGGTGCGCCGGCCAGGGTGAGCGGGTCGTCGGCGAGGATCGCGGCGGCGTACAGGTGCAGGGCGATGTTCTTGCTGCCCTGGACGGTGGCGGTGCCGGACAGGCGGCGGCCTCCGGTGATCCGTACGGCCCGCTGGTCTGTCGTCGTGGTGGTGCCGGTGGTGGGCATGGTCACCTTCCCTGGCTTCCGGCCGGGAAGAAGCCCCCGACCTGGGTCTTCGGGTAGAGCAGGGTGTGCGCGCCGATCAGGGTGGCGGGCTGGAGCACGGTGCCGGCGGGAACGATCACGCCGTCGCCGACCACCGCGCCGAACTTCGTCTGGCCAGTGGCGATTCGCCGGCCGTCGAGGTGAGCGCAGACCTCTTCGGTGGCCGGTTCGGTGACCGGCCCGGAGGTGACCCGAAGGCCGGTGGTGGACACGAACGCGCCGATGTTGACGCCGAGGCCGAGCACGGAGTCCCCGACGAAACTGGTGTGCTTCATGAAGACGCCACCGGTCAGCAAGGAGCGGGTGACCTCGGCGCCGAAGCCGATGCGGCAGCCGGGGCCGACGACGGTGTTGTCGCGCACCCGGGCGCCGGCCTCGATCACCGCGCCGGGGCAGACCAGCACCGGGCCGGTGACGAACGCGCCTTCGGCGATGACGGCCCCGGGCGCCACGATCACGTGGCCCCGAACGGTGGCGCCCGGCTCGATGGCCCCGGTGGCCTCCGGCAGCGGGATGTCCAGGTTGCCGGCCAGCAGGTCGGTGATGGCCTTCTTGATGCCGAAAACGGTCGGGCAGCGGCTCAGCAGGTGCAGCACCACCGGGTCGGTGATCTGCTCGGTGTCGAAGTAGTACGCGGGGGTGGTGCGGTAGTCGATGCGCTCCAGTTCGGTGTGCAGCGCGGGCGCGTCGGTCAGCCGGTGCATGGCTGGTTCTCCTCTCGGGCGAGCGAGTGGAAAAGGGTTGGGGCGTTGTTGCGCCCCCGTGTTGGCGGGTGCGACTCGCGCGGATCAGCCGGCGCGATGCTGCGGGCAGGCGCAGGCGGGCCAGACCTCGATCCGGGCGACGTACTCGTCGGGGCCCGGGTAGGCGCTGGTCACGCCGGAGTCGTCGTAGCGGGTGCCGTCCTGGGCGACGCTGAACGTGCGGACGGTCAGACCCGGGCGACGCTCAGTGCGAGTGACGCGGCCCTCTTCGGCGGTTCCGTTCGTCTCGGTATCCGCCAGGGACCGCGCTTCGGCGGTGTGCCCGGTCGTGGCGTTGTCCATCGGATCCCTACCACCTCGATCTCACGCTTTGCTGTCGGTTGTGCGCGGATTGCGAAGGCTGTTCAGCATGGCGGCGGGCGGTTGGGCATGGATACGACATCGCCGCCGTCATGGCGGCGTCGTCGCCGGAGCTGGTTTGCGCGGCAGACGGCGTCGTGCGTCATGACTGCCGTCACGGTCGCCGCCATCTGGTCCGGGACGGCCTCGAACGGGTTTCCTGTCGAGCGGCCATGGCTATCGTCAGAGCAGGCGAACGGGGATGGAGAGGATCCGCGGTGGCTGAAACTCCCACACTCCTAAGGGTTTTGACGCTTCAGCGGCACTGGCAGGTCTATGAGACCTTCCGTCTCCGGTTCGAGGCGACGGCGAACTCGGCCGCTGAGCAGGAGCACGACCCCCGGCTCCGGGGCCTGTCGGTCTCCAAGCGGCAGTTCGAGCGCTGGTACGGCGGTGCGGTGAAGACCCGCCCCTACCCGGACCAGTGCCGGGTGCTGGAGGCCATGTTCGGCGTCGGCGTGGACCAACTCCTCGCGCCCGCCCTGGCAGGCCCCGGACCCGTGCCCGCCGCCACCGCCCTGTTCGCCGTCCCGCCGCCACGGCCGGTCCCTGTCCTCCTTCCATCCGAGCAGGCAGCGGCACTGCCTGTCGGTGGCCCGTCCAACAGCGAGCCCCGCTTCGACGCGGGCACCACGGAATTGGAAAGGCAGGTCACGATGGCGGCTCGTCGTGCACTTCGGTTCACCGCGATGGCGGAGGGCAGCAGAATCGGTCCGGAGACCCTGGGGCAGATCAACGACGAGGTACGGCGGCTGACCGCCGCCTACCCGAAGTCGGCGCTGCCTACCCTGCTTGGCGACCTGGTCGAGGTCCAGGACCTCACCTTCCAACTGCTGGAACACGGACGGGCCAAGCCGTCGCAGGCCCGCGAGCTGTACCTGCTCGCCGGTATCACCTCCGGCATGCTCGCCAAGGCCAGCCACGACCTGGGCAACCCGAGCGCCGCCATGATGCAGGCCCGCACCGCCTTCGTCTGCGCCGACAACGCTGACCACCACGCCATGCGCGCCTGGGTCCGCTCGCTCCAGTCGCTGATCTCCTACTGGGCCGGCCGCCCCGGCGAGGCCGCCGACTACGCCGCCCTCGGGCAGAGCGCGGCCGGCGAGATTCACGGCACCACCGGCGTCTGGTTGGCCTGCCTCTCCGCCCGTGCCCACTCCCTTCTCGGCGATGGTGAGGCCACCCGCACGGCCATCCAGCGGGCCGAGGACGCTCGCGCATCCGTCGAGCCCGACGATCTGGACGCCTTCGGCGGCATCATGACCTTCCCGGTGCCCCGCCAGCTCTACTACGTCGCCGAGGCCACCGTGCAGCTCGGGGAAGACGCGCCCCTCGGCGAGATCCAGTCCGAAGTCGCCGTCACCGCCTACCGCAACGCCACTGAGGACGAGTGGGCCTTCGGCGACCAGGCAGGTGCCCAGACCGACCTCGCCCTCGCCCGTATCGCCCGCGGCGAGATCGAAGGCGCCGCTGAGGCCGTCCGTCCCGTGCTCGACCTCCCCACCGAACAGAGGAACTTCGGCATCGTCAGCAGTGCCCAACGCGTCCACGCCGCCCTGCGAGGCGACGGCCGCCGCAACGGCGGTGCGGCGGCCGGTCTGCGCGAGGAGATCGAGGCCTTCACCGCCACCCCCACCTCGGCCCTCATCCGGTGACCCCGCGGATAGGCTCCGCAGCCATGACCCCACTCCACCTGGCCGGCGCCAACCTGGAACTCCGCGAGGTCGAACCCGAGGACACCGATGCCCTCCTGGCGATCTACGGCGACCCTGGGGCCACCCGGCACCTCAGCTTCGAACCCCGCACCCGTGAACAGGTCGAAGCGATCACCGCCCGGTCCATCGACTCCGCGCGCGCCACCCCGCGCACCGAGTACTGCCTCGCCGTCACCCGGCGCGGTGAACACCGGCTGATCGGCTACGCGCGGCTGGCCACCGAGCCACAACAGGCCGCGACCATCGGGTTCGCCCTCCACCAGGCCGCGTGGGGCAAGGGCCTCGGCACCGAGACCGTCCACCTGCTGTGCGCCCTCGGCTTCAACGCCCTTGGCCTGCACCGCATCTGGGCCGCCCGATCACCGCTCAACGAGGCCTCGGCCCGCACTCTGCTGCGGGCGGGGATGACCGAGGAGGGACGGATCCGGGACCACGTCTTCGTCCACGGCGCCTGGCGTGACTCCATCACCTACTCGATCTTGGAACACGAGTGGACGCCGATCGAGGGAGCGGACGCGGCGAAGGTGATGGCCCGGCCGGCGCCTCCCGCTTGATGGCGAGACCGTGCCGGGGGCATCGAAGTCAGACGCGGCTTTTTCGTTGACGCGGCCTCTCGGTGCTCCGAGAGGCCGCACCGATTTTCCCGTTGCACGCCTCGCTGCCTCGCCGTCCGGGCGAGGCAGCGAGGCGCGGGAAGCTTTTCTCTCGGGGATTCTTTGTTTCTTCCGACCCCTTCCCCTGTGTGGGAAGGGGTCGGAAGAAACAATTTTCTTTTATTTGAATTTTCTCTATCCAGGATAGATTTCCTGCGGCGTCACCCCAGGGTGCAGCCGGTTGGTGAGCCGGTCTCGGATGGCGGGTCTACCGACCTTCAGGTCCCGGCGGGCCGCCCGTACGGGGCGAGTTTGGCGAAGCGGCTGCCAGGTGGGGGTCGGGTGGGCCATCCTCGTGGCCATGACCTCCGAGCAGCCGCCGTCCGCAGTCGGCTCCCGCCCGTCCCGCGGCCTGGTCCTCACCGTTGCCGCCGTGCTGGTCGTCCTGCTCGCGGTGGTGGCCACCGCGGTGCTGTGGCCGGACGACAAGAAGCCGGCCGCCGCGCCGCCGCCGCCCACGCCGACTCCCACGGCCACCCAGGCGCCGACACCCACCCCTACGCCCACGCCGCAGCCGCCGTACGCGTTCTTCCCGGTCGGCGCCTGCTTCGATCACCCGCAGCTGAGCCCGGTGATCACCAAGCCGGAGGAACGCCCCTGCGTAGGCGACCACGACGGTGAGGTGATCGCCGACCTCAAGCTCGCGGACGGGATCACCGGCGACATCCCGCTGGCGCTTGCCATGCGCGACGGCTGCAAGGAGGTCGAAGCCGCCGCCAAGGCCCGCCAGGGCGACGGAAAGACCTACTACGGCCGCCAGTTCGGCCCTGCCATGGCCAACTACCAGCAGGGCTGGCGTGACTACACCTGCACCCTGGCCGCCAGCAACAAGCAGGGCGGCCCCAAGCTCACCGCGCAGCTGCACCCGTAGCGGCTCCGGCGGGGGAGCGAGGCGGGTGCGGCGGGGCGGGCTGACACAATGGGGCGCATGTCCACCACACCCGCCGCTCCCGGCAGCACCGCCCTCGCCCCCGAGATCGCCGCGCGGCTCAAGCGCTCCGAGGACGGGCTGGTCCCGGCCATCGCCCAGCAGTACGACACCGGCGAGGTGCTGATGCTCGGGTGGATGGACGACGAGGCGCTGCACCGCACCCTCACCACGGGCCGCTGCACCTACTGGAGCCGCAGCCGCCGTGAGTACTGGGTGAAGGGCGACACCTCGGGCCACGTCCAGGCGGTCAAGTCGGTGGCCCTGGACTGCGACGGCGACACCCTGCTGGTCAGGGTCGACCAGAGCGGCGCGGCCTGCCACACCGGCGACCGCACCTGCTTCGACGCCGACGTGCTCCCGCTCTCCTGACCCCAGTCCACTCGAAGAACTCAAGAAGGTGCCGCCCGTCATGGATCTCGAAGCCTTCCGCAAGCTCGCCGTCGACACCCGGGTCATCCCGGTCACCCGCAGGCTCCTCGCGGACGGCCTCACCCCGATCGGCCTCTACCGCACCCTCGCCGAGGAGCGGCCCGGCACCTTCCTGCTGGAGTCCGCCGAGCAGGGCCGCAGCTGGTCGCGCTACTCCTTCGTCGGGGTGCGCAGCGCCGCCGCGCTGACCGTCGGCCCGGACGGCGGGGCCCGCTGGCTCGGCACCCCGCCGGTCGGCATCCCCACCGCCGGCGACCCGCTGGAGGTGCTGCGCGCCACCCTCCAGGCGCTGCACACCCCGCGGTTGGAGGACGACGGCCTGCCCCCGCTCACCGGCGGCCTGGTCGGCTACCTCGGCTACGACATCGTCCGCCGGCTGGAGAAGCTGCCCGACCTCAACCCGGACGACCTGGGCCTGCCCGAGCTGACCATGCTGCTCGCCACCGACCTCGCGGTGCTCGACCACGTCGACGGCACGGTGCTGCTGATCGCCAACGCCGTCAACCACAACGACCTGGCCAGCGGCGCGGACGAGGCCTGGGCGGACGCGGTGGCCCGGCTGGACGCGATGGAGGCCGAGCTGTCCAAGCCGGTCGACCCGGGCCTGGCCACCTTCACCCCGGCCGGCCCCGGCGAGGTGCACTCGCCGTTCGGCGGCGAGCCGTACCGGGCCGCGGTGGAGACGATCAAGGAGCGGATCCGGGCCGGCGAGGCCTTCCAGGTGGTGCCCTCACAGCGCTTCGAGGCGCCCTGCCCCGCCTCCGCGCTGGACGTCTACCGGGTGCTGCGCACCACCAACCCCAGCCCGTACATGTACCTGTTCCGCTTCCCCGGGCCGGACGGCGGGGCCGAGGGCGGCTTCGACGTGGTCGGCTCCAGCCCGGAGGCGCTGGTCAAGGTCACCGACGGCGAGGCGATGCTGCACCCGATCGCCGGCACCCGGCACCGCGGCGACACCCCGCAGGAGGACGCGGAGCTGGCCGCCGAGCTGCTCGCCGACCCCAAGGAGCGGGCCGAGCACCTGATGCTGGTGGACCTCGGCCGCAACGACCTCGGCCGGGTCTGCGAGCCGGGCAGCGTCGAGGTGGTCGACTTCATGCACATCGAGCGCTACAGCCACGTGATGCACATCGTGTCGACGGTGACCGGCACGGTCGCCCCGGGGCGGACCGCCTTCGACGTGCTGACCGCCTGCTTCCCGGCCGGCACCCTCTCCGGCGCGCCCAAGCCGCGGGCGATGCGGATCATCGAGGAGCTGGAGCCCACCCGCCGCGGCCTGTACGGCGGCTGCGTCGGCTACCTGGACTTCGCCGGGGACTCGGACACCGCGATCGCGATCCGCACCGCGGTGCTGCGCGACGGCACCGCGTACGTGCAGGCCGGCGCGGGCGTGGTCGCCGACTCCGACCCGCACGGCGAGGACACCGAGTGCCGCAACAAGGCGGCCGCCGTGCTGCGGGCGGTCGCCACCGCCAATACGCTGCGGACGCCGGAACTGTCCTGACGTGTGAGGAGGCGGCCGGGATGCCCGAGGCGCCGTACGACGAGCTGCGCTGGGAGGCCGTTTTCGGGACGGCCTCCCAGATCCGGGAAGGGCTCGCGGGCGCGGGGCGGGTGCTGTCCGGGGTCCTGATCGACTTCCCGGCCGCGCACGGCCCGCTCGCCCCGGACCTGGTGGTGGTCGCCCCCGGCGCCGCCCGCACCGCCCGGGGCCGGTACGGGGCCGCGGACGCCGAGGCGGTGCTGGAGGTGGCGCACCCGGGCCGTGACCACGTCTTCGCGCGGGCCTGCGCGGAGAGCGGCGTGCCGCTGTACGTGGTGGTCGATCCGGCGGCGGCGGTCTGCACCGTGCACACCGCGCCGTCCCCCGAGGGGGTGTACCGGGAGGCGGAGCGGGTGCCGTTCGGCAACGACCTGTTCCTGCCGCTCGGCGGCCGCACGGTGGTGCTGCGGACGGACGGGTTCCCCACGCCGTAACCCACCCCGCCGGCCGCGCCGCCCGCCACCGCGCCGACCGCCCCGCCCGACGGCCCGTTCCCCACCCCGGGTACGGACCCCGGCGTCGGTCGGGGGATAGTGGACGGGTGACCGCTGAGCAGACCCCCGCCCCCGCCGCCCCCAGCCGCCGCACCCTCGGCATCATGCTGCTGCTGACCGTGCTGAGCGCCGTGCTGGTGCTGACCGCGGTCGGGCGGACCTGGGCCGAGGGCCGGGCCGGCACCCTGGACGTGTCCGTCACCGGCGGCAGGATCTCCGAACTGCCCGGCGGGCTGGCCCTGGTGGGCCTCGCCGCGGCCGTCGCGGTGTTCGCGGTGCGCGGCGCCGGCCGGCTGGCGGTCGGCGCGCTGACCCTGCTGGCCGGGCTCGGCGCGGCCGCCGCCTCGGTGGCCGGGGCCGGCGACACCGCCGCGCTGGACGCCGAGGCCGCCCGCAAGCTGGCGCTGACCGGTTCGGCGGCCACCGAGGTCTCGCACACCGCCTGGCCCTGGGTCGCGCTGGTCGGCGGGGTCCTGCTGGCCCTGGCCGGACTGCTCACCCTGCGCTACGGCCGGGGCTGGCCGGCCATGGGCAGCCGCTACGAGGCGCCGACCCGCAAGGCCCCGGCGCGGACCGAGACGCCGGGCGACCTGTGGAAGGCCCTGGACCGGGGCGAGGACCCGACCGCGGTGTGAGCCGCGCGCATGTGACGCGGCCCGCGCGCATGTGACGCGATAGACCCGCCACCCGCTTTGGGCCGTCGGTGTGTGGCCCGGCACAATGGAACCCGTCAACCCGCCGGCGGCCCCGCAGGCCCGGCCGGGCCCCGAGAGCCAAGGAGCACCACTCAGATGGCAGCAGCAGCACACGGCCACACCACCGCCGCCTGGACCGGCGTCGTCATCTCCTTCGTCGGCTTCGGCGTCGCGGGCGTCGCCATGATCCTGCCGTCGGTTCTGCTCGTCTGGGTCGGCCTGGCGGTCATCCTGGCCGGCGGCGTGGTCGGCAAGGCCATGTCCCTCGCGGGCATGGGCAAGCAGCCCAGCGCCAACGTCTACAAGTCGGCCGAGGAGCAGCTCGCGGCCCGTGAGGCCCGCGCCGCCGTCGCCGCCTGACGACGGGCTCGTCGCACCACACGACCACACGTTTGTCGTACATCGGAACGGCGGGCGCGCCACGCCCGCCGTTTCGTCGTGTCCGGGCCCGACCCGGGCAGAATCGGGGCGTGAACGCCGCCCCCACCGCTTCCACCGCCTCCGCCCCGCCGCCCGTGCGGCGCCGGCTGAGCCCGCCGCTGACCGCGCTGGCGGCGGTGGCCGTCCCCGCCGCGTACGTCGCCGTGGTGGACCCGAACACCCCCGGGCACTACCCCGAGTGCCCGTTCCTGACCGCCACCGGCTGGTGGTGCCCCGGCTGCGGGGGGCTGCGCTGCGTCCACGCGCTGAGCCACGGGGACCTCACCGGCGCCCTGCACGACAACGCCGTCGTGGTCCTGCTGTTCGGCGTGCTGGCGGTGCTGTGGCTGCGCTGGGGCTGGGCCGCGCTGACCGGCGGGCCGCCGCCCAGGATCACCGTCGGGGGCCGGCGGTGGGCGCTGATCGCCCTGCTGGTGCTGGTGTTCACAGTGGTGCGCAACTCGGGGGTCGGTGCCGGGCTGGCGCCGCCGCTGGTCTGACCGGGCCGCCTGACCGCCGCGTCCCGGCTGCCGTACCGCGACCCCTGACCGTGGTCCTCGACCGCGCGGCCGCCGCTTCCCGTACGCCCTGACGCCACGTCCCGGCCACCGGTCGCGGCCGGCTCGGAGAGCGTCCGAAAACCGGTGCGAAGACCGTCCGAAAACCGGTGCACGCCCGGTGAAGCCGCAGCTGGGGACCGCCGGAGCGGGAGTCCGGTCCGCGAGACGCGGTTCGAACCGGTGCGCCCCCCGCCCCCGGGTGCCGATACCATCGAAGAGTCGGTGGGCTGTCGCCCGCCGGCTCACGCCGGCCAACTGGCAGAAAAGATGGGGGCTCCTGAGTGAGTGTGCTCGACTCGATCATCGAAGGGGTCCGCGAGGACCTCGCCGAGCGGCAGGCCCGGGTCTCCCTGGACGAGCTCAAGGCGCTGGCCGCCAAGGCTCCGGAGGCCAAGGACGGCGTCGCCGCCCTCCGGGGCGACGGGGTCCGGGTGATCTGCGAGGTGAAGCGCTCCAGCCCGTCCAAGGGCGCCCTGGCCTCGATCGCCGATCCGGCCGCCCTGGCGGTGGACTACGCGGCCGGCGGTGCCGCCGCGATCAGCGTGCTGACCGAGCAGCGCCGCTTCGGCGGTTCGCTGGCCGACCTGGACGCCGTCCGCGCCGCGGTGGACACCCCGCTGCTGCGCAAGGACTTCATCGTCACCGCCTACCAGCTGTGGGAGGCCCGTGCGCACGGCGCCGACCTCGCGCTGCTGATCGTCGCGGCCCTCGACCAGCCGGCCCTGGTGTCGCTGATCGAGCGCGCCGAGTCGATCGGCCTCACCCCGCTGGTCGAGGTGCACGACGAGGAGGAGATCAAGCGCGCGGTGGACGCCGGCGCCCGGATCATCGGCGTCAACGCCCGCAACCTGAAGACGCTCGAGGTGGACCGCAACACCTTCGAGAACGTCGCCCACGCCATCCCGGACGGCATCGTCAAGATCGCCGAGTCCGGTGTGCGCGGCCCGCTGGACGTGATCAACTACGCCAACCTCGGCGCCGACGCGGTGCTGGTCGGCGAGTCGCTGGTGACCGGCAAGGACCCGCGCGCCGCGGTCGCCGACCTGGTCGCCGCCGGGGCCCACCCCGCCGTCCGGCACAAGGACTGACCCCCACCCCATGAAGATCGCCGCCCGACTCGCCCCCGGTTGCCGCCCGCGCGGCTGCCGCGCGCCCGCACGCCGGGTGCTGGGGCGTCGGGTGCGGTACGTCATCGGGTGCGAGCCCGGGCAGGTGCCGGGACGGCGATGGCGCGTGACGTCCGGCTGAAGCCCAGCCGGGAAGACGTCGTTGTCGTCCATCTCCGTTCAAGGGAAACCACCATGTCCGAAAAGGACTACCTGCCCGGCGCCCAGGTGCCGGACGCGCGCGGCTACTTCGGCGCGTACGGCGGCCGCTTCATCCCCGAGGCGCTGGTCGCCGCGGTCGAGCAGGTCGCCGAGGAGTACGAGAAGGCCAAGACCGACCCGGCCTTCACCGCCGAGCTCGACGCGCTGCTCAAGGACTACACCGGGCGCCCGAGCCCGCTGACCGACGTGCACCGCTTCTCCGCCGAGGCGGGCGGCGCGCGCATCCTGCTCAAGCGCGAGGACCTCAACCACACCGGCTCGCACAAGATCAACAACGTGCTGGGCCAGGCGCTGCTCACCAAGCGGATGGGCAAGACCCGGATCATCGCCGAGACCGGCGCCGGCCAGCACGGCGTGGCCACCGCGACCGCCTGCGCGCTGTTCGGCTTCGACTGCACCATCTACATGGGCGAGGTCGACACCCAGCGCCAGGCGCTCAACGTCGCCCGGATGCGGATGCTCGGCGCCGAGGTGGTGGCCGTCAAGTCCGGCAGCCGGACGCTCAAGGACGCCATCAACGAGGCGTTCCGGGACTGGGTCGCCAACGTCGACTCCACCCACTACCTGTTCGGCACCGTCGCCGGGCCGCACCCCTTCCCGATGATGGTCCGGGACTTCCACCGGGTCATCGGCGTCGAGGCGCGGCAGCAGGTGCTCGACCGGACCGGCCGGCTGCCCGACGCCGTCGTGGCCTGCGTCGGCGGCGGCTCCAACGCGATGGGGATCTTCCACGAGTTCATCCCGGACGCCGGGGTGCGGCTGATCGGCTGCGAGGCGGCCGGCGAGGGCGCCGAGACGCCCCGGCACGCGGCCACCCTCACCAAGGGGGACCCGGGCGTGCTGCACGGCTCCCGGACGTACGTCCTCCAGGACGAGGACGGGCAGACCATCGAGTCGCACTCGATCTCGGCCGGGCTGGACTACCCGGGCGTCGGGCCGGAGCACGCCTGGCTGAAGGACACCGGGCGCGCCGAGTACCGTCCGGTCACCGACGACGCCGCGATGCAGGCGTTGCGGCTGCTGTCCCGCACCGAGGGGATCATCCCGGCCATCGAGAGCGCCCACGCGCTCGCCGGGGCGCTGGAGCTGGGGCGCGAGCTCGGGCCGGAGGCGACCATCCTGGTCTCGCTGTCGGGACGCGGGGACAAGGACATGCACACCGCGGCCGAGTACTTCGGGCTGTACGACGAGCCGGGGGCCGGGTCCGCCGGGTCGGCCGACTCCGCCGAGGGGGGTAAGTGATCATGGCTTCCAAGCTGAGCGACATCCTGGCCGCGGCCAAGGCCGAGGACCGGGCCGCGCTGATCGGGTACCTGCCGGCCGGGTTCCCGACCGTGGACGGCGGCATCCGGGCGGTCAACGCGCTGATCGAGGGCGGCTGCGACGTGGTCGAGGTCGGGCTGCCGCACTCCGACCCGGTGCTGGACGGCGCCGTCATCCAGACCGCCGACGACATCGCGCTGCGGGGCGGCGTGCGGATCAAGGACGTGCTGCGCACCGTCCAGGAGGCCGCCTCCGCGCACCCCGCGGCGGCGGTGCTGGTGATGACGTACTGGAACCCGGTCGACCGCTACGGGGTGGCGCGGTTCGCCGCCGACCTGGCGGCCGCGGGCGGGGCCGGCTGCATCCTGCCGGACCTGCCGGTGGAGGAGTCCGAGGAGTGGCGCAAGGCGGCGGACGAGCACGGTCTGGACACCGTGTTCGTGGTCGCCCCCAGCAGCAAGGACGCGCGGCTGGCGGAGGTCACGGCGGCGGGCAGCGGGTTCGTGTACGCGGCCGCGGTGATGGGCGTGACCGGGACGCGGTCGGCCGTCGGCTCGATGGCCGAGGACCTGGTCGCCCGGACCCGGGCCACCACCGACCTGCCCGTCTGCGTCGGGCTCGGGGTCTCGGACGCGGTGCAGGCGGCGGAGGTCGCCCGGTTCGCGGACGGGGTCATCGTGGGGTCGGCGTTCGTGAAACGGATCCTGGCCGCGGGCGAGGACGAGGAAGCGGCGCTGGACGCGGTGCGGGCCCTGGCCGGGGAACTGGCCTCGGGCGTGCGGCGGAGCTGACGCGCGGTAGGACCATCAGGCCGGCGGCCCTCCACCCCTCGGGAGTGGGGGGCCGCCGGTCTTTCGTGGGTGTGTTTCCGGGGCCGCGCTCCTGAGGGGCGCGGCCCCGGGCGCGCGGCATTTGCCGTGCGCGCCGACCGGAGTGCGGACCCGAACGGGTGAACAAGGGGTGGGGACACGCATCAGGCGGGGTTGGCGGACGTTGAGTGGAGGGAGGAGTGCACGAACGGTTGCCGGGGCGAGCGGGAAGGGGTGAGCCGGTGCGGAGTGTCCAGCGGGCCGTCCTGCTGCGGGCGGCGGCGGCCGTGGTGGTGCTCGTCGGCGCGGTCGGGGTGCACGTGGAGGTGGGCCACGCGTTGGCGAAGCGGGGCGCCGAGCGGGCGGAGCGGGAGGCGGTGGCGTGCGCGGAGGCGGCCCGGCACCCCGACCTGTTCGAGGCGGGGTGGTTGGCGGGGTGCCGCTGACGCACGGGTGTTCGGACTGTTCGGACGGAACGTCACTCATCCGGCGTCATTCCCGACCGCGGAGAAACCCCCCTCCGCCCCCGACGGTTCCTCAGGGAGTGAACGAGTTTCCCGAGGGGGGTTCCCTGATGACCGCGCAGCCCGGTGGCTCCGCGCCCACGCCGACGGCGGGGCGGCCGGTGCCGGCCTGGAGCGAGTGGCTCGGCACGGTCGTCCGGCTCGGCCTCGCGGTGGTCTGGGGGTGGGCCGGGCTGGCGAAGATCTCCGACCCGGCGGAGGCCGCGCAGGCCGTCCGGGCCTACGAGATCCTCCCCGAGGGCCTGGTCAAGCCGATCGGCTACGGCCTGCCGTTCCTGGAGCTGGCGCTGGCCCTGCTGCTGGTGGTGGGCCTCGGCGTCCGGCTGGTGGCCGGGGTCTCCGCGCTCCTGCTGCTGGCCTTCATCGCCGGGATCGCCTCCGCCTGGGCGCGCGGCATCTCGATCGACTGCGGCTGCTTCGGCGGCGGTGGGCACGTCGACGCGTCCCAGACGGAGTACCTCCAGGAGATCCTGCGCGACACCGGGTTCCTGCTGCTGGCCGGGTGGCTGCTGTGGCGGCCCCGCACCCGGCTGTCGGCGGACGGCTGGCTGGCGAGCTGACCCCCACATCCCTGCACCCCGACGAAGGCCCCGACCGTGGATGTCAACGCAATGAGCGAGAAGAACCGAGAAGGCAAGCGCACCGCCCGTGAGCGGATGCTGGAGCAGCGGGCGGCCGACGAGGCCTCCTCCCGGCGCAAGAAGAAGCTGATCGTGGGCGGCTCCGTGCTCGCGGTGATCGCCGCCGCGGTGATCGTCGGCGTCGTGGTGCAGAACCAGCGCTCCAAGCCGGAGACGCCGGTCGCCGCCCCGGCCGGGACGATCGGCGACAAGAACCTGGTCATCCCGGTCGGCGCCGACAACGCGCCCTCCGTCCTCACCGTCTACGAGGACCCGCGCTGCCCCGCCTGCGGCACCTTCGAGCGCGAGTTCTCGTCGACCATCGACCAGCTGGAGGACGCCGGGAAGATCTACACGAACTACCACATCGTGTCGTTCATCGACCGGGCCGTGGCGGGCAAGGGCTCCCGGAACGGCGCCAACGCGCTGGGCTGCGCCCAGGACGCCGGGCACTTCCGGGACTTCCACGACGTGCTGTACCGCAACCAGCCGGACGAGACCAACGACGCCTTCGGCGACAAGGCCGTGCTGCTCGGCCTGGCCAAGCAGGTCAACGGCCTGGACACGCCCGCGTTCCAGTCCTGCGTCAAGGACAGCAGGTTCGGCGGCTGGGTGTCCGCGGTGCAGCAGGACTTCGACAAGTCCAGCTTCAAGTCCACGCCGACGGTGCTGCTCAACGGCCAGCCGGTCTACCCGAAGAACGGCAGCGAGGAGATCACCCCGGCGAACCTGGCGAAGTGGGTGGACGCCGCGAACCAGGGCAAGCAGCTGGGCACGGCGGGTTCGCACGGGCAGACCCCGGCGCCGACCGGCACCGCCTCGGAGGCCAACAACCCGTCGCCGACGGCCGGCTGAGCCCGCCGGGCCGCGCCGCCCCTCCCCGTCCGGAGGCGGCGGCGCGGCCCGTTGTTCGGTTTCTGTGACCCCAAGGGTGTCCGAGCGGGCCTTCGGACCCTGTAGCGTCGGAACTGCCATGGATATCGCCTACATTCCCAGCCCGTCGCGGGGCGTCCTGTACCTCGGACCGATCCCGCTGCGCGCCTACGCCTTCTGCATCATCCTCGGTGTCGTCGTGGCCGTCTGGCTCGGCAGCAAGCGCTGGGTCGCCCGGGGTGGTGCCAAGCACACCGTCGGCGACATCGCCGTGTGGGCCGTGCCGTTCGGCCTGGTCGGCGGCCGCCTCTACCACGTGATCACCGACGGCGGCCGCCTGTACTTCGCCGAGGGGAAGAACCCCTGGGACGCCCTCAAGATCTGGGAGGGCGGCCTCGGCATCTGGGGCGCCGTCGCGCTGGGCGCGGTCGGCGCCTGGATCGGCGCCCGCCGCCGGGGCGTGCCGCTGCCCGCGTACGCCGACGCCATCGCGCCGGGCATCGCCCTCGCGCAGGCGCTGGGCCGCTGGGGCAACTACTTCAACCAGGAGCTGTACGGCCGGTCGACCACCCTGCCGTGGGGCCTGGAGATCGACAAGACGCTGCCCAACGGCGAGGTCGTGAAGGGCGTCTACCAGCCGACCTTCCTGTACGAGTCGCTGTGGTGCGTCGGTGTCGCGCTGCTGGTGATCTGGGCGGACCGCCGCTTCACGCTGGGCCACGGCCGGGCGTTCGCGCTGTACGTGGCCGCGTACACGGTGGGCCGGTTCTGGATCGAGTGGCTGCGGATCGACGACGCGCACGTCTACTTCGGCCTGCGGCTGAACGACTGGGTGTCCATCGCGGTGTTCGTGGGCGCGGTGGCGTACTTCGTGATCGTGGGCAGGAAGCGCCCCGGGCGGGAGGACCCGGCGAGCATCGATCCGGCCGCGCAGGAGGAGCGGGACGCCGCGGCGGAGGCCGCCGCGACGGGCGGTGCCGCGACGGAGGCCGCCCGGGGCGAGGGCAAGGGCGGCAAGAAGGCCGAGAAGTCCGACGAGAAGGCCGGGAAGGCCGAGGAGAAGGCCGACGGGAAGCCGGTTCTGCGGAAGCCGGCCGGGCCCGTGGACGGGAAGCCGGCCGCCGAGACGGCCGGCGAGGACGTCAAGAACCCGATCTGACCTGGGAGTTCCCCCGGCTGAGGCCACCCTTCGCGAGGCTCGCGAAGGGTGGCCTCAGTGGTGTTCGGACAGCCTTACTTTGCTGGAAATGCCCAGGTCAGACGGGCTACGTTCAGGGCTGACGAACGACGACGGAGGGGAACGACGATGAGTGCGACCATGATGGAGGCCGACGCCGGGCACCAGCCCCGGATACCCGCGGCGGACCACCACCGGGACGTCAACGGCGGCTGGCTGCGGCCGGCCGTGTTCGGCGCGGTGGACGGGCTGGTGTCCAACTTCGCGCTGATGACCGGCGTGGTCGGCGGGGCGGCGTCCAACGGGACGGTGATCCTGACCGGGCTGGCGGGCCTGGCGGCCGGTGCCTGCTCGATGGCGGCGGGGGAGTACACCTCGGTGGCCTCGCAGCGGGAGCTGGTGCAGGCCGAGATCGAGGCCGAGCGGCTGGAGCTGAGCCGCAACCCGCACGGGGAGCTGGCCGAGCTGGCCCAGCTGTACGTCTCGCGCGGGGTGGACCCGGAGCTGGCCCACGAGGTGGCCCGGCAGCTGTCCGCGGACCCGGAGCTGGCCCTGGAGGTGCACGCCCGCGAGGAGCTGGGCGTCGACCCGACCGACCTGCCCTCGCCGCTGGTGGCGGCCGGCTCGTCGTTCCTGTGCTTCGCGCTCGGTGCGCTGCTGCCGCTGCTGCCGTACCTGCTGGGGGCGACCGCGCTGCTGCCGGCGATGCTGCTGGCGGGGGCCGGGCTGTTCCTGTGCGGCGCGGTGGTGGCCCGGGTGACGGCGCGCAGCTGGTGGTTCAGCGGGCTGCGGCAGCTGGTGCTGGGCGGCGCGGCGGCCGGGGTGACCTACCTGCTCGGGTGGCTGATCGGCGGCCATCTGGGGTGACCATGGCGTGCATGGTTATGCTGGTGAGTGGGTGACGTTTCACACATGGGCCTCGGGCGGCGCCTGGCAGTGTCTCACCATCCGGGCCTCCGAGCCGCGGATTCGCATCCGCGGACGGGCTCCCGGGATGGATTCCCAGGCGTCCATGATCGGCTTCTGTGGCGGCCCGGTTTCGCCCCTGTTTCAGGCGGTGGACGGTTGGGCACAATCGTCGGGACGTGCACTGTGGCACGTCCTCTCACACGCCCCCCGACCTGCGCGCCGTCCCGCCATGTGGACGGGATATTCCGCTTCTCGGGATCGTGGGCATCATGTAACTCGCACGACACCGCACCATCGCATCAGGGCCAACGTCGTCCCTCCTTGCACCACCTTGCCGAAAGACGACGACGGGAGAGCCGATGCTGTCTGCATCCATGCACTCCGCCAACGAGCCCCAGGCCGGCGCCGCCCGCCAGCCGTACGCGCTCGTGCCGGATGCGCGACCTGCTGCCCAGGGCCTGTACGACCCGCGGAACGAGCACGACGCCTGTGGCGTCGGTTTCGTCGCCACGCTGACGGGCATCGCCGACCACACCATCGTCGAGCAGGCGCTGAACGTCCTGCGCAACCTGGAGCACCGCGGCGCCACCGGCGCCGAGCCGGACTCCGGCGACGGCGCCGGCATCCTGACCCAGGTCCCGGACGCCTTCCTGCGCGGGAAGGTCCCCTTCGAGCTCCCGGCGGCCGGCTCCTACGCCGTCGGCATCGCCTTCCTCCCCGAGGACGACGAGAAGGACGCCGCCGCCGTCGCGCGGATCGAGGCGATCGCGGCCGAGGAGGGCACGACCGTCCTCGGCTGGCGCGACGTCCCCGTCACCCCGGACCTGCTCGGCGCCACCGCGCGCAGCGTGATGCCGCGGTTCCGGCAGCTCTTCCTGGCGAAGGACGGCACGGCCGGCATCGAGCTCGACCGGACCGCCTTCGTGGTCCGCAAGCGGGCCGAGCGCGAGGCCGGGGTGTACTTCCCGTCGCTGTCCGCGCGCACCATCGTCTACAAGGGCATGCTGACCACCGGCCAGCTGGAGCCCTTCTTCCCCGACCTGTCGGACCGCGGCTACGCGTCCGCGATCGGCCTGGTGCACTCGCGGTTCTCCACCAACACCTTCCCGAGCTGGCCGCTCGCCCACCCGTACCGCTTTGTCGCCCACAACGGCGAGATCAACACGGTCAAGGGCAACCGCAACTGGATGCACGCCCGGGAGTCGCAGCTCGCGACCGACCTCATCCCCGCCAACAGCAAGGGCCAGGGCCTGGAGCGGATCTTCCCGATCTGCACGCCGGAGCACTCCGACTCCGCCTCCTTCGACGAGGTCCTGGAGCTGCTCCACCTCGGCGGCCGCTCGCTGCCGCACTCGGTGCTGATGATGATCCCGGAGGCGTGGGAGAACCACGCCACCATGAGCCCGGACCGCCGCGCCTTCTACCAGTACCACTCCAACCTGATGGAGCCCTGGGACGGCCCGGCCTGCGTCACCTTCACCGACGGCAACCAGATCGGCGCCGTGCTCGACCGCAACGGCCTGCGCCCGGCCCGGTACTGGATCACCGAGGACGGCCTGGTCGTCCTCTCCTCCGAGGTCGGCGTCCTCGACATCGAGCAGGAGAAGGTCGTCCGGAAGGGCCGCCTCCAGCCCGGCCGGATGTTCCTGGTGGACACCGCCGAGGGCCGGATCGTCCCGGACGAGGAGGTCAAGTCCGCCCTCGCCGCCGAGCACCCCTACCAGGAATGGGTCGACGGCGGGCAGATCCAGCTCGCCAAGCTGCCCGAGCGCGAGCACATCTTCCACACCCACGCCTCCGTCACCCGCCGCCAGCAGACCTTCGGCTACACCGAGGAGGAGCTGCGGGTCATCCTCGCGCCGATGGCGCGCACCGGCGCCGAGGCGCTCGGCTCGATGGGCACCGACTCGCCGATCGCCGCGCTGAGCGAGAAGCCGCGCCTGCTGTTCGACTACTTCGTGCAGCTCTTCGCGCAGGTCACCAACCCGCCGCTGGACGCCATCCGCGAGGAGCTCGTCACCTCGCTGCTGTCCAACCTCGGCCCGGAGGGCAACCTGCTGGCCGCCGAGGCCGCGTCCTGCCGCTCGGTCGGGATCACCTTCCCCGTGATCGACAACGACGAGCTCGCCAAGCTCGTCCACATCAACGCCGACGGCGACCAGCCCGGCCTGAAGGCCGTCACGCTCTCCGGCCTCTACAAGGTCGCCTCCGGCGGCGAGGGCCTGGCCTCCCGGCTCGCCGAGATCGCCGCCGAGGCCGACGCGGCGATCGCCGACGGCGCCCGGATCGTCGTGCTCTCCGACCGGCACTCCGACGCCGAGCACGCGCCGATCCCCTCGCTGCTGCTCACCTCGGCCGTGCACCACCACCTGATCCGCACCAAGCAGCGCACCCGGGTGTCGCTGCTGGTCGAGGCGGGCGACGTCCGCGAGGTGCACCACGTCGCGCTGCTGATCGGCTACGGCGCCGGGGCGGTCAACCCGTACCTGGCGATGGAGTCCGTCGAGGACCTGGTCGCCCAGGGCGTGTTCATCGAGGGCGTCGAGCCCGAGAAGGCGATCCGCAACCTGATCAAGGCGCTCGGCAAGGGCGTGCTCAAGGTCATGTCCAAGATGGGCATCTCGACCGTCGCCTCCTACCGCGGCGCCCAGGTCTTCGAGGCCATCGGCCTCTCCCAGGACCTCGTCGACGGCTACTTCTCCGGCACCACCACCAAGCTCGGCGGCATCGGCCTGGAGGAGATCGCCCGCGAGACCGCCGCCCGGCACGCCAAGGCGTACCCGGCCTCCGGCATCCCGGCCGCGCACCGCGCGCTGGAGATCGGCGGCGAGTACCAGTGGCGCCGCGAGGGCGAGCCGCACCTGTTCGACCCGGACACCGTCTTCCGCCTCCAGCACGCCACCCGCAACCGCCGGTACGACATCTTCAAGCAGTACACGGACCGGGTGAACGAGCAGTCCGAGCGGCTGATGACGCTGCGCGGCCTGTTCCGGCTGAACGGCCTGGAGCGGGAGCCGATCCCGGTCGAGGAGGTCGAGCCGGTCTCCGCGATCGTCCGGCGCTTCTCCACCGGCGCCATGTCGTACGGCTCGATCTCCCGCGAGGCGCACGAGACCCTGGCCATCGCGATGAACCGCCTCGGCGGCAAGTCCAACACCGGCGAGGGCGGCGAGGACCCGGACCGCCTGTACGACCCGGAGCGCCGCTCGGCGATCAAGCAGGTCGCCTCCGGCCGGTTCGGCGTCACCTCCGAGTACCTCGTCAACGCCGACGACATCCAGATCAAGATGGCCCAGGGCGCCAAGCCCGGCGAGGGCGGCCAGCTGCCCGGCCACAAGGTCTACCCGTGGGTCGCCCGGACCCGGCACTCCACCCCGGGCGTCGGCCTGATCTCGCCGCCGCCGCACCACGACATCTACTCGATCGAGGACCTGGCGCAGCTGATCCACGACCTCAAGAACGCCAACCCGGCGGCCCGCATCCACGTGAAGCTGGTCTCCGAGGTCGGCGTCGGCACGGTCGCGGCCGGCGTGTCCAAGGCGCACGCCGACGTCGTCCTGGTCTCCGGGCACGACGGCGGGACGGGCGCCTCGCCGCTCACCTCGCTGAAGCACGCGGGCGGCCCCTGGGAGCTCGGCCTCGCCGAGACCCAGCAGACCCTGCTGCTCAACGGGCTGCGCGACCGCATCGTCGTCCAGACCGACGGCCAGCTGAAGACCGGCCGCGACGTGGTCATCGCCGCGCTGCTCGGCGCCGAGGAGTTCGGCTTCGCGACCGCCCCGCTGGTGGTCTCCGGCTGCATCATGATGCGGGTCTGCCACCTGGACACCTGCCCGGTCGGCGTCGCCACCCAGAACCCGGTGCTGCGCGAGCGGTTCTCCGGCAAGCCCGAGTTCGTGGTCAACTTCTTCGAGTTCATCGCCGAGGAGGTCCGGGAGATCCTGGCCTCGCTGGGCTTCCGCTCGATCGAGGAGGCCGTCGGCCGCGCCGAGCACATCGACGCCCGGGCCGCGATCGACCACTGGAAGGCCGCCGGGCTGGACCTCGCCCCGCTGTTCCACGTGCCGGCGCTGCCCGAGGGAGCCGCCCGCCACCGCACCACCACCCAGGACCACGCGCTGGACAAGGCCCTGGACAACCAGCTGATCACCCTCGCCGAGGACGCGCTGGAGCGCGGCGAGACCGTCCGGATCCAGCTGCCGATCCGCAACGTCAACCGCACCGTCGGCACCATGCTCGGCCACGAGGTGACCAAGCGGTACCGGGGCGAGGGCCTGCCGGAGGGGACCATCGACGTCACCTTCACCGGCTCCGCCGGGCAGTCCTTCGGCGCGTTCCTGCCGCGCGGCGTGACCCTGCGGCTGGAGGGCGACGCCAACGACTACGTCGGCAAGGGCCTCTCCGGCGGCGTGGTGATCGTCCGCCCGGCCCGCGAGGCGGCCGCCATCGGCAACGACGCGCAGAACCACGTCATCGCCGGCAACACCATCGGCTACGGTGCCACCGCGGGCCGCGTCCACCTGCGCGGCAAGGCCGGCGAGCGCTTCGCCGTCCGCAACTCCGGGGCCACCCTGGTGGTCGAGGGCGTCGGCGACCACGGCCTGGAGTACATGACCGGCGGCCGGGTCGTCGTCCTCGGCGAGACCGGGCGCAACCTCGCGGCGGGCATGTCCGGCGGCATCGCGTACGTCCTGGACCTGCGCCCCGCGAACGTCAACGACGGCATGGTGGGCATCGAGGCCCCCACCGCCGCCGACCGCGACTGGCTGCGCGAGACCGTGCAGCAGCACTACGAGGAGACCGGCTCCACCGTCGCCGCCGAGCTCCTGGCGGACTGGGGCAGCGGGGTCTCCCGCTTCTCCAAGATCATGCCGACCGACTACAAGGCAGTGCTCGCCGCCAAGGACGCCGCTGAGCGCGATGGCCTCTCCGAGGCCGAGACCACTCGCAAGATGATGGAGGCGGCTAATGGCTGACCCCAAGGGCTTCCTGACCACGCCCAAGCAGCTGGCCGAGCGCCGCCCCGTGGACGTCCGTCTGCGGGACTGGAACGAGGTCTACGTCGAGCGCAGCCTCCTGCCGATCATCACCAAGCAGGCCGGCCGCTGCATGGACTGCGGCATCCCGTTCTGCCACAACGGCTGCCCGCTCGGGAACCTCATCCCCGAGTGGAACGACCTGGCCTACCGGGACGACTTCGTCGGCGCGATCGAGCGGCTGCACGCCACCAACAACTTCCCGGAGTTCACCGGCCGTCTGTGCCCGGCCCCGTGCGAGTCCGCGTGCGTCCTCGGCATCAACCAGGACGCGGTGACCATCAAGAACGTCGAGGTCACCATCATCGACAAGGCCTGGGACCGCGGCGGGGTCACCCCGCAGGTCCCGGAGCGGCTCTCCGGCAAGACCGTCGCCGTCGTCGGCTCCGGCCCGGCCGGCCTCGCCGCCGCCCAGCAGCTCACCCGCGCCGGGCACACCGTCGTCGTGTACGAGCGGGCCGACCGGATCGGCGGACTGCTGCGCTACGGCATCCCCGAGTTCAAGATGGAGAAGCGCCACATCAACCGCCGCATCGAGCAGATGCGGGCGGAGGGCACCCGGTTCCGCACCGGCGTGCACGTCGGCGAGGACATCACCGGGCAGCAGCTGCGCGAGCGCTTCGACGCCGTGGTCGTCGCGGCCGGCGCCACCACCGCCCGCGACCTGCCGGTGCCCGGGCGCGAGCTCAAGGGCGTCCACCAGGCCATGGAGTACCTGCCGCTGGCCAACAAGGTGCAGGAGGGCGACTTCGTGGAGTCCCCGATCAGCGCCAAGGGCAAGCACGTGGTCGTGATCGGCGGCGGCGACACCGGCGCGGACTGCGTCGGCACCGCCCACCGGCAGGGGGCGGCCTCCGTCACCCAGCTGGAGATCATGCCGCGGCCCGGCGAGGACCGGCCCGGGCACCAGCCGTGGCCGACCATGCCGATGACGTACAAGGTCACCTCCGCGCACGAGGAGGGCGGCGAGCGGATCTACTCGGTCAGCACCACCCACTTCAGCGGCGACGAGGACGGCAACGTCCAGGAGCTGCACCTCGTCGAGGTGGAGTTCAGGGACGGCCGCTTCGAGCAGGTCCCCGGCACCGAGCGGGCCATCCCGGCCCAGCTGGTCACCCTGGCCATGGGCTTCACCGGGACGGACGTGCGCAACGGGCTGGTCGAGCAGCTGGGAGCGGACCTCGACGCGCGCGGTAACATTGCCCGCGATGGCCGGTTCGCCACCAATGTCGATGGCGTGTACGTCTGCGGAGACGCCGGCCGTGGCCAGTCGCTGATCGTCTGGGCCATCGCGGAAGGCCGCTCGGCCGCCGCGGCGGTGGACAAGTACCTCGGCGGCAAGACCCCGCTTCCCGCGCCGATCCGGCCCACCGACCGCCCCCTGGTGGTCTGACGGGCCCCGGACGCTCCGACCGGCCCACCCCGAACCCCCGGCGCCGCATCGCCGGGAGCTCAACCCGCTGCCCCCGTCAGAGTCGCCGGGCCAACGCGGTCTCCTGGCGCCTGCCCTCTTCCCCGACCAGTTGGAGGGCGGGCGCCGTCGCGTACCCCCGCGGCGGCCCCTGAGCCCTCCCCGGGCCGCGGCAACTCTCGGACAAACGGCCGGAGTTGTTCGGCGCCCGGCGGGTTCCGGGACAGTGGGCTGTTGTTCGTCGGTGCCAGGTGGCAGACTGCGGCCGACGGCCGGGGGGCTGGGCGAGCGCGGAGGATGACGTCGATGGGCACGACTCAGGCAGGCGGGGGCGCCACGGTACGGCGCCTGCTGCTCGGTACCCAGCTGCGCAAGCTCCGCGAGGCCAGAGGCGTCAGCCGGGAGGAGGCCGGGTACTCGATCCGGGCCTCCGAGTCCAAGATCAGCCGCATGGAGCTCGGCCGGGTCGGCTTCAAGGAGCGCGACGTCGCCGACCTGCTCACCCTGTACGGGGTCGAGGTCGAACAGGAGCGGGCCACCGTCCTCGGACTGCTGCGCGACGCCAACGCCAGCTCCTGGTGGCACGAGTACGGGGACGTCCTGCCCGGCTGGTTCCAGAACTACCTGGGACTGGAGGAGGCCGCGGCCGAGATCCGCAGCTACGAGGTCCAGTTCGTCCACGGGCTGCTCCAGACCGCCGACTACGCCCGGGCCGTGGTCACCGCCGGCTGCCACACCACCGGGCCGGAGGAGATCGAGCGCCGGGTCGACGTACGGCTCAAGCGGCAGGCGGTGCTGACCGGCGAGCGGGCGCCGCGGCTGGTCGCGGTACTGGACGAGGCCGCGCTGCGCCGGCCCTGGGGCGGTGCGGAGCTGATGCGCGGCCAGCTGGACCGGCTGCTGGAGTTGAGCGAACTGCCCAACGTCCGGCTCCAGGTGCTGCCGCTGGGCAACGCCGGGCTGAGCGCCGAGAGCGGCGCGTTCACCGTCCTGGGCTTCGCCGAGGCCGAACTGTCGGACGTGGTGTACCTGGAGCAGTTCACCACCGCGCTCTACCTCGACAAGCCCGCCGAGGTGGCCGAGTACCGGCACGCGATGGACGACCTGGTCGCCGACAGCCTGAGCCCGGCACTGACCCGCGACCTGCTCCATTCCGTGCGCCAGGAACTGTAAGACGTCAGTACGATGATCCCCCATCAGGTCGGGTGCATGAGAGGGATCAGATGTCGTACTTCTCCGAGTTGGCCCTGCAGTACATCGATGGTGAGTGGCGCAGCGGCAGCGGCTCCTGGGACATCGTCGACGTCGACCCCTACACCGGCGACAAGCTCGCCACCATCACCGTCGCCACCGTCGCCGAGGTCGACCTGGCCTACCGCGCCGCCGAGCGAGCCCAGAAGCAGTGGGCCGCCACCAACCCCTACCAGCGGCGGACGGTCTTCGAGCGCGCGCTGCGGCTGCTGGAGGAGTGGGAGCCGGAGATCGTCCAGGCGATCATGGCGGAACTCGGCGGCACCGCGCTGAAGGCGGGCTTCGAACTGTCGCTGGTCAAGGACGTCCTGCGGGACTGCCTGCACCAGTCGGTGGCCCCCGAGGGCCGGCTGCTGACCTCGCCCGCCCAGGGCCGGGAGAACCGCCTCTACCGGCTGCCGGTCGGCGTGGTCGGCGTGATCAGCCCGTTCAACTTCCCGCTGTTCCTGGCGCTCAAGGCCGTCGCCCCGGCGCTCGCGCTCGGCAACGGCGTCGTCCTCAAGCCGCACCAGGAGACCCCGGTGGTCGGCGGCGGGCTGATCGCCAAGCTCTTCGAGGACGCGGGGCTCCCGCCCGGCCTGCTGAACGTGGTGATCACCGACATCGCCGAGATCGGCGACAGCTTCCTGGAGCACCCGGTGCCCAAGGTGATCTCCTTCACCGGCTCCGACAAGGTCGGCCGGCACGTCGCCACCGTCGCCGCCGGGCACTTCAAGCGCACCGTCCTGGAACTCGGCGGCAACAGCGCGCTGATCGTGCTGGACGACGCCGACGTGGACCACGCCGTGGACGCCGCGGTGTTCAGCCGCTTCGTCCACCAGGGGCAGGTCTGCATGGCCGCCAACCGGGTGCTGGTGGACCGGTCCGTCGAGGCCGAGTTCACCGAGAAGTTCGTCGCCAAGGTCGCCTCGCTCACCGTCGGCGACCCGCGGGACCCGGCCACCCACATCGGCCCGCTGATCAACCCCGTCCAGGCCGACGGCCTGCGCGCCCAGGTCGACCAGGCCGTCGCGGCCGGCGCCACCGCGCTGCTGCGCGGCGACACGGTCGGCAGCCTGATGGAGCCGGTGGTCCTCACCGGCCTCGCCGAGGACGCGCCGATCCTGCGGACCGAACTCTTCGGCCCGGTCGTCCTGCTGGTGCCCTTCGACGGCGAGGACGAGGCCGTCCGGCTCGCCAACGCCACGCCCTTCGGCCTCAGCGGCGCGGTGCACACCGGGAACACCGAGCGCGGCGTGAAGCTCGCCCAGCGGATCGAGACCGGCATGATCCACGTCAACGGCGGCACCATAGCCGACGAGCCGGGCGTGCCCTTCGGCGGCGAGAAGAACTCCGGCGTCGGCCGCCTCAACGGCGAGTCCACGGTGGACGCCTTCACCACCCTGAAGTGGATCTCCGTCCAGCACGAGCGCGCGGTCTTCCCCTTCTGACCCGCGGTTCGGACGCGAGGGCCTCCCGGCGGCTGCCGCCGGGAGGCCCTCGCGTCAGGCGGGGTAGCGGAGCAGGGCGTCGGTGGCGAGCTCGAAGCCGAAGGGGGCCGGGAGCGGGACCGGGTCGCCGAACTTGCCGTTCCAGCGCCAGCGGTAGCCGCTGTCGGACGGCTCGGCGTAGAGCGTCAGGTCGCCCTCGCGCGGGTCGATCAGCAGGTACAGCGGGATGGCCATCAGTGGGTAGTCGCGGACCTTGCCGACCAGGTCGTTCTCCGGGTTCGACGGGGAGACGATCTCCACCGCGATGGCCGCCTGCTCGGCGGGGACCTGGTTGCCGCCCTCCTCCAGCGCCGAGAGGGGGATGTAGGTCAGGTCGGGGTTGCGGAGCTTGCCGACGTTCGGGGAGGCGAGGTCGGTGTTCTCGCTCGGCATCAGGTCGGTGGGCTCGTGGGCCTCGAACTGCCTGCGGATGAGCAGCAGGTTGCGCTGGTGGATCACCGAGGGGCCGGCCGTCATGATGATCTCGTCGCCGGAGATCTCGATCTTCCACCCGGCCGGAGGCGTCAGGCTCTCCGCGTAGGCCAGCAGCCTCGCGTGGCGCTCGGGGACCTGGAACTCGCTCATGGCGCCATTCTTCCACCGGGCAGGCCGAAAGGCCGTCGCCGGACGGGGCGACGGCCTTTCGATCGGGGCGTCGGTCAGAAGACCGGCTGGCCGGCGCGGACCAGGCGCCAGGAGTCGGTGAAGAAGTCGGCGGGGTCGATGACGCCCTTGGCCTTCACCCACGCGATCATGGTGTTGCGGATCTCGTCGGAGTTCGCCCAGACCACCTTGGCCTTGGCGACGTGCGGGAAGTTGCCGCCGCCGTTGGCGCGGTAGTTGTTGACGGCCAGGACGAACTCGGCGGCCGGGTCGATCGGCTTGCCCTGGAAGGACAGGTTGACGATCCGCGAGCCCTTCGGCTGGGCGATGTCGATGTCGTAGCTCAGGCCGTAGAGCGAGTCGTAGTTGTAGTCCGGGGTGGCCTCGGCGCCGGTCAGCTTGTCCTTGTCGACCGGGGCGCCCGGGGCGAGCTGGTTGTAGTACTTGACCGAGTACTCCAGGTAGTCCTTGAGCTGGGCGCCCGTCAGGATGCGGGCCTCCAGGGTGTTCTCGTAGATGTAGAGGCCCGCGGCGTCGCGCAGCTTCACCTGGCCGGACGGGATCAGGGCGGTGCGGTTGAACGGGGCGGCCTGGGCCAGCACCGGGAGGTTGGCGTACTGCCCGCCCGCCAGCGCGGCCTTGACGGCGTCGGCCTGGACCCGGCCGATCAGGTCGATGATCGGGGTGGCCTTGAAGGGGGCGTCGGCGATCGACAGCGCGATCTTGCTGGTGCCGATGTTCTGGTTGACGTACGCGACGACCTTCTTGTGCTGCCCGGCGATCGCGTCGGTGATCTCCGGGTTCTCCGGCACGGTGTTGGAGTTCAGCAGCCGGGAGGAGACCGAGGCGACCTTCCAGGCGCCGCCGGTGAACTCGACCTCGAAGTCGAAGCAGGTCAGCCGCTGGCCGTAGCAGAGCGGCTCGGAGAGGACGACCGTGCGGCCGGTCTTCTTGTTGACGACCAGGCGCTGCGGGACCTCCTTGTGGGCGTGGCCCACCAGTACCGCGTCGATGTCCGGGACGGTCTCCGCCAGCGCGACCGAGACGTTCTCGGCCCACGGCAGCTGGTCGCCCCAGGTGGTCGCCTCGTCGCAGCCGGAGTGCGCCGAGACCACGATGACGTCCGCGCCCGCGGCCTTCATCTTCGGCACCCAGGTGGCGGCGGTCTCCACGATGCCCGGGAAGACCATCTTGCCGCTGACGTTGGCCTTGTCCCAGATCGCGATGCCCGGGTTGGTCAGGCCGAGGATGCCGACCCGCACCGGACGGCCGCCGCCCAGGCGCAGCTCCTTGATCACGTACGGCTTGAAGGCCGGCTTCTCGTTCTTCGCGTTCAGCGCGTTGGCGCCCAGCAACGGGAACTCCAGCTGCTCCTCGTAGGCCTTCAGGAGCGGGATGCCGTAGTTGAACTCGTGGTTGCCGAGCGCGGCGGCGTCGTACTCCATGAGGTTCATGGCGACGGCCATCGGGTGGTCCGGCACGGTGTTGGCCTCGGTGTCGATCGACTCGATCCGGGCGTAGTAGTAGGACAGCTGGGTGCCCTGGATGGTGTCGCCGGAGTCGATGAGCAGGCAGCGGTCCCAGCCCTTCTCCTCGCGCACCTGGTTGGCCAGCGTGGAGATCTTGGCGAGGCCGACCGCGTTGTGGGCCTTGTCGGTGTACTCGGCGTCGGTGAAGTAGTCCCAGTTGAGCACCCGGCCGTGCAGGTCGGTGGTGCCCATGACGGTGAAGGCCTGCGTGCGCGGCTTGCGCTGCTGGCCCTTGGCGGCCGCCGCGTCCGGCTGGGCGGCCGCGGCGGAGGGGGCGGCGGCCAGGGCGGCACCGCCGGCCAGGGCTGCGCCGGCGGCGGTGGCGGCGGACCGGGTGACGAAGTCACGGCGGTTCAGGGTCATGGACGACTCTCCCGAGTGGGACGACGGCGGATGGACCGTCAACTGGTGTTCGTGAACAAAAGTGTGCGTGCACGCGTCGACGCGCGTAGAGGGACGCGCGTAGAAGTGTGCCGTGCGAGCCGGGGTGCTGAATAGCCCCCTGACCTGTCCAGGAGGTGAGATCTTGGCGACTCGTTCGTGACGGGCGTGGGGGAGACGTGGGGTGGTACGGAGGCGCGGAGGCCTGAGGGGCGGAGGTGCGAAGGGCGCGGGCCGGCCGACGCCCGGTCAGGCCAGCTCGCCCGCCAACCGGTCGACCTCGCGGCCCAGCTGGACCGCCGGGTCCGGATCGTCCGGCCCCGCCCAGGGCTGCCAGGTCCGCGCCCGCAGGTAGCCGGCCACCGCGACCGGCAGCCGGTCCCGGACGATCCGCTCCGCCACCGGGCCCGGGCCGGCCGCGCGCAGCGCCGCCAGCAGGCCGTCCACCCCGGCGGAGGGCGGCAGCGGCACGGTGTCCAGGTAGGCGGCCAGCGCCACCAGCTCCGGGTCGGGCGCGGGGGCGGGCTCCGGTGCGGGGACCGGCTCCGGCTTGGGGGCCGGAGGAGCGGAGACCTCGGGCGGCAGCGGCTGCGGCTCCGGCCGCGGCGGGAGCGGCGGCCGGGGCTTCGGGGCGGGCGTCAGCAGCGCGCCCACCCCGTACAGTCCCGCCACGACCCCCGGCCACCAGACCCCGCCCAGCCCGGCGAAGTGCAGCCCCAGGCCGACCGCGCCGCCCGCGCAGCCGACCAGGTTGCGGGCCGACTCCAGGTAGCGCAGCGCCCGGGGGCCGAACCCGTTACTGGTAGCCACGGATCTCCTCGAACACCCCGTCCAGCGAGCCCGTCCCGTCGAACAGCTTGCCGCCGCTCAGGTCCGCGATCCCCTGGAGCTGGTTCACCGCCGCCTCCCCGAACCTGATCGGGAACACCGGGATCGCCTTCTCCCCGGCCGGCAGCGCGTCGTGGAAGCGCTTGAAGTCGCCGTCCGTCGCACCGGCGTTGCTCTCCCCGTCGGTCATCAGCACGATCGAGGTGAACCGGTCGTCGCCGGCCGCGGCCTGCTGGCGCTCGATCACCCGGTACGCCTCCTCCAGCGAGGAGTACACCGCCGTCCCGCCGGAGGCGGCCAGCGACTGCACGTCCGCGTCGATCGAGGCCAGCTCCGCCTCCGGGCCCGGACTGCCGCCGGTGGCCGGCACCACGTGGGTCCTGGTCCACTTCACCGCGGAGGCGAAGGAGAGCAGCGTGATCTCCTCGCGGTCCCGGAAGCGGCGCACCCCGCGGGTGTCGTCCGACCCGGTCAGCCGGCCCAGCGCGCTCTTCAGCGCGGCGATCCGCGAGCCCTCCATCGAGCCCGAGGTGTCCAGCACGTACACCGTCCGGGACGGGCGGCGCAGCTCGTTCTGGTACGAGGCCAGCAGGCCGTCCGCGACCGCCCTGGTGCCCGGGAACGGCAGCTCCCGGCGGCGGTCCGCGGGCAGCCCGGCGGCCGGGGCCGCGCCCGCCGTCACCGGGCGGCGCAGCGTCACCTCGGAGATGCGTTTCTGCACGTCCTCCTTGAGCAGGTACGCGGTCAGCCGCTGGAAGGAGTCGCGCTGCTCCTGCGCGGCGGAGGACATCAGCGAGAGCGGGTAGTCCGCCGACACCACGCCGTCCACCGGCCGCACCACGGTCAGCTGCTGCTGCGGCGACAGCGTCCGGTTCAGCGACAGCAGCACCGACTCGTAGTTCACCAGCGCGCCCACCACGCCCGACTCGGCCCGGGTGTACGCCTGCGCCAGCCAGCCGGACGAACCCGAGGTCAGCTTCTGGCCCTTGAAGAACTCCTTCAGCTGCGGGGCGGCCTTCTGCACGTCCGCGTCGGTCAGCGCAGCGCCCGCGCCGGAGAAGGCCGAGGCCACCGCGACGAGGGTGGAGAAGCCCGAGTTGGAGCGGGACGGGTCGGCCATCCCGTACGGCAGCTTGCCGGCCGAGGCCGCGGCGCCGACCTGCGCCCAGGTGACCTTCGAGCCGTCGCCCCAGCCGAGTTCGCCGAGCGCCGAGGAGCGCACGCCGATCGCCACCGGCGACACCATCACCGGGGTCTCCGAGACCAGCTTGGACTTCCCGGCCGGATCGAGCCGCAGGTACTGGTTGGACGGGAACCACACGGCGTCGTACTTGCCGTCGGCCCGGCCCGAGGCGACGGTGTCCGCGCCGTCCAGGGTGCCCGTCCAGGAGAACTGCACGGTCACCCCGGTGGCCTTCCGGGCGTCCTCCAGGACCGGTGCCAGGTCCTGGAGTTCACTGCCGGCCAGGACGCGCAGCACCCCGGGGCGGGCCGTCTCGGCGGGCGGGTCGGTGGGCTTCGGGGCGGGGTCGCCGCCGCCGGTGGAGGTGCAGGCGGTGGCCGCGGCGAGCACGGCGGCCAGCGCGGCCGTGAGCCAGCCGCGGCGTTTCGTCGGGTTGGTCACTTGGTCCCCTTCGCCGCGGCGGTCAGCTTCTGCAGGTTGTCCAGCGAGGGCAGGGTCGCCTGCTTGATCCTGGCGGCGGTCAGATCGGGTGCGAAGGTCGGTTTCTTTTCCCGCATCAGGTTCGCGAAGGCCTCCGGCTTGGCCTGCGGCCGCAGGCCGAACCGGGCCTCCAGGTTGCGCAGCACCTCGTCGTTCTGGAGGACGTCGGCGAGCTTGCGGCCGCTGTCGGTGTGGGCCACGAGGGTGTGGTCCGAGTAGACCGTGGTGTCCGGGTACAGCACCACCATGTCCCCGGTCGGCTTGTTCTGCAGCGCCAGGGTGGCGGCCTGCGACTCGTACGCGAAGATCAGCGGGTTGCCGATCCCCGCGCCGAAGTCCCGGAACGGCTCGTCGCTGCTGCTCTTCTGGATGCCCTGCAGCGCGTTCGCGGTGTGCAGGACGTCCTTGACGGCGGCGACGCCGGCGTCGTCCGACACCACCTGGTGGTTGTTGGCGACGTAGGAGAGCAGCGCGAGGTACATCGCGCCGGAGGACGAACTCTCCGGGTCGGTGGTGGTCACGAAGAGCTGGCCGGACAGCTCGGGGTGCTTGTCGGCGCCGGACAGGCCCTCCCATCTGCGGCCGCCCTTCAGGGCGTTGACGTACTCGTCCATCCGGAAGGTCCAGACGCCGCTGACGGGGTCCAGCTCGGCCAGCTTGTTGTTCTGCAGGACCTCGGCCACCGACGGGTGGGCCACGATCACCAGCGGCGAGTAGAACGGCACCAGCGGGGAGTCCTGCAGCTTCCAGATGCGCTGGATCTCCCGGGCCGGTGCCGCGCTCGCCGGGAAGGCGAAGTCCAGCCCCGGGGTCTTGGCCGCCTGGTCGCTCATCGTCCAGGAGCCGGTCGAGTCCGCCCGGACCAGCAGGCCCTGCTTGGCCAACTCGGCCTTGACCTCGTCGTTCTCGAAGAAGGCGCGCTTCTCCGAGCCGATCAGGCCGGTGACGGTGACCGTCTTGGTGTCCGGTCCGTTGTGGTCGATCAGCGCGTAGCCGACCCCGCCCAGCAGGACCAGGGCCGCGACCACCCCCAGTGCGCGTCGCATACCGAACGCCTCCCCCTCGCCCGCTCCTTCGTCCGGGTGGTGGCCCGGACGCCCGGGCCGCGACCCGGGGGTGACGAGCGTCCCGCCGGGCGGGGAGCGGGGGCGGAAGCGGCGATGAACCAGGGGTGAACAGGCCTTCACGGAATCGCATCGGCATCGCGGCGGCGGGCGGCGCGGGAGGCGTGCGGAGGGAGCGCGGGAGGGGCGTGGGGAAGGGTGTTCGCACAGCGGTCCGAGGATGTGTCAGATTGTTCAACTCGCCTTACGGCAACGGTCATCCCGCAGTCCGGACCCGCGTCGAGGTTACGCGTCGGTAATGCCTAGTCTCAGCACTATGCGCCGAGCAAAAATCGTCTGTACCCTCGGGCCCGCCACCGACTCGTACGACCAGATCAAATCCCTGGTCGACGCCGGGATGGACATCGCCCGACTGAACCTCAGCCACGGCCTGCACGCCGAGCACGAGGAACGCTACCGCCGCGTCCGCAAGGCCGCCGACGAGACCGGCCGCAGCGTCGGCGTCCTCGTCGACCTTCAAGGCCCGAAGATCCGGCTCGACACCTTCGCCCACGGGCCGGTACTTCTCGAACGCGGCGACGAGTTCACCATCTCCACCGACAAGGACGTCGTGGGGGACAAGGACCGCTGCGGAACCACCTACTCCGGGCTCGCCGGGGACGTCGGCCGCGGGGAGCGCATCCTGGTCGACGACGGCCGGGTCACCCTGGAGGTCGTCGCCGTCGACGGGCCGCACGTACGGTGCCTCGTCATCGAAGGCGGCCTGGTCTCCGACCACAAGGGCCTCAACCTCCCCGGCGTCTCCGTCTCCGTCCCCGCACTCAGCGACAAGGACGTCGCCGACCTGCGGTGGGCACTGCGGACCGGGGCCGACCTCATCGCGCTCTCGTTCGTCCGCAGCGGACGGGACATCGAGGACGTCCACCGGATCATGGCGGAGGAGGGGCGGCACGTCCCGGTCATCGCCAAGATCGAGAAGCCGCAGGCGGTGGACAACCTGGAGTCCGTCGTCGACGCCTTCGACGGGATCATGGTGGCCCGCGGCGACCTGGGCGTGGAGATGCCCCTCGAACAGGTCCCGCTGGTCCAGAAGCGCGCCATCAAGCTCGCCCGCCGCAACGCCAAGCCGGTCATCGTCGCCACCCAGATGCTCGACTCGATGATCAACACCTCCCGGCCGACCCGCGCCGAGGCCTCCGACGTCGCCAACGCCGTCCTCGACGGGACGGACGCGGTGATGCTCTCCGGCGAGACCTCCGTCGGCAAGTACCCCGTCGAGACGGTCAAGACCATGGCCCGGATCGTCGAGGCCGCCGAGAACGACATCCTGGCCGCCGGCCTCCCGCCGCTCACCACCGGCAACAAGCCGCGCACCCAGGGCGGCGCCGTCGCCCGCGCGGCCGCCGAGATCGGCGACTTCCTGCACGCCAAGTACCTGATCGCCTTCACCCAGTCCGGCGACACCGCCCGCCGGCTCACCCGCTACCGCTCGCCCATCCCCGTCCTCGCCTTCACCTACGAACCGGCCGTACGCAGCCAACTCGCCCTCACCTGGGGCGTGGAGACCTTCCTCGGCCCGTTCGCCCCGACCACCGACCAGATGGTCGAACAGGTCGACGCGGCCCTCCTCTCCCTCGGCCGCTGCCAGAAGGGCGACATCGTCGTCATCACCGCCGGCTCACCCCCCGGCCTGGCCGGCTCCACCAACCTCGTCCGCGTCCACCACGTGGGGACGCTGGACGCCTGAGGCCCCTCGGCGGCGCGGCCCCCCCGGGGCCCCCCCCCCGGGGGGGATTGGGGCGCTGCGGGGGGGCCACAGGGGGGCCGACAACCCGCGGGGCGGCGGGTCCGTAGTGGGCCCGGGT
>NZ_JBHVVE010000001.1:171022-357650 GCF_042883725.1 Kitasatospora sp. NPDC058184 | reverse complement strand
ATGGGCGACATGGTCGTCACCACCGCCGGCTCACCCCCGGGCGTGGCCGGCCCCCCCACCCGCGCCGGCGGCCCCCCGGGGGGGCGGGGGGCCGCGGGCGCCCCGGGGGGGGGGGGGCCCCGCCGGGCCGCGCCGCCGTCAGTACTTGGGGCCGATGCGGGCGTCCATCAGGGCGACGGACTCCCTGCGGGCGACGGAGACGTTCGTCGCGCCGGTGGCGCGCGCAGTGGCCTTCCACTCGACGCCGACGGCATCGAGGGTGGCGGTGAAGAGCCCGATGATGTCGGTCGAGGTATTGGTGAAGAAGTACCTCGGGTACTCGTAGCGCTTCCGGACCCCGTTGACCGTACGGGTGGCCCAGTTGGTGATGCGGCACCCGTCGGAATGGATCAGGCCGCGCAGGAACTCCCAGGGGTGGGCGTCCACGATCTCCTGCTGCCAGGGTTCCAGGGCTATGGTGCGTTCGTGCTTCTTGCCTGGGCCGTGCTGGGGGAAATGGCAGGTGAGGTGGTTCGAATAGATCTTGATGTCGTGGCACCCGGTGCGGCGCACCCGGCAGGGCTTGTTGTTGGGGAGAACGTGACGCATCGCCTGTTCGACGGAATCCATGACGCCCGGCCACTTGTCGTCGCAGGTTATCTGGAGGCTCTGGGTCCTGCGGTACTCGTTGGGCAGCAGGATGTGGCCGTCACCGAGGTACAGGCCGAGCAGGTAGGAGTAGGCGGCTCGGTTCAGCTCGTCGCCGTAGCAGTGCACGCACGCGGAGCGCTTGCGGCCGGGGAGTTCGTTGCGTTTGGCGAGGTCCTGATGCTTCCACCAGGAGACAGTGCCCTTCGGGACGCGGAGGCGGCGGGCCACCTCGGCGTTGCTGAGACCTCGACGGAGGAGCTGGACGGCCTGTTCGCGGACAGAGAGTGTGGTCATGTGCGCCAGAATGGGACGTGACAGCCCGGTCCGTGGACACGTTGGATGTGATCCACTGGATACGGTGAAATCCCCAAAACCTGGGAATATGAGGAAAATCTGGTGCCGAGTGTGGGATTCGAACCCACACGCCCTTTCAGGCAATCGCTTTTGAGGCGATCGTGTCTGCCCTTCCACCAACCCGGCTGGTTCGCGCCCGTGAAGGATACCCTGTGAGCGCTGTCGGGCGCAGCTAGGTACCCTCGTGCATGCAGTACCCCGCCGGAACTAGGAGCCCCGTGAGCACCGCCGACGAGCAGGCGCAGCCGCTTGAGACCGATACGCCCCAGATCACCCGGATCGTGATCGCCGAGGACGAGGCGCTGATCCGTCTCGATCTGAAGGAGATGCTGGAGGAGGAGGGGTACACCGTCGTCGGTGAGGCCGGCGACGGGGAGACGGCGGTGCGCCTCGTGGAGGAGCTGAAGCCGGATCTGGCGATCTTCGACGTGAAGATGCCGGTGCTGGACGGGTTGTCCGCGGCCGAGCAGATCCACGACAAGCACCTGGCGCCGGTGCTGATGCTGACGGCGTTCTCGCAGCGGGAGCTGGTGGACCGGGCGCGGGACGCGGGGGCGATGGCGTACATCGTCAAGCCGTTCTCGAAGTCGGACCTGGTGCCGGCGATCGAGATGGCGGTGTCCCGGTACGCCGAGATGCGGGCGCTGGAGAAGGAGATCGGGGATCTCAGCCAGCGGTTGGAGACCCGGAAGCTGGTGGACCGGGCGAAGGGCGTGCTGCAGACCAAGTTCGGGCTGAACGAGCCGGCGGCCTTCCGGTGGATCCAGAAGACGTCGATGGACCGTCGGATGACGATGGCGGCGGTGGCCGAGGCGGTCATCGAGGAGGGCGAGGCCCAGGACCGCAAGAAGGCGGAAGAGGCCAAGCCCGAGTAAGCGTGCGGGAAGGGCCCGGCAGAAGAACGTTTCTGCCGGGCCCTTTTCGCGTGCAGGGGCTCAGTCCTCGCCGAGGTAGGCCTTGCGGACGGACTCGTCGTGCAGGAGGTCGGCGCCCGTTCCGGAGAGGACGATGCGGCCGGTCTCCATGACGTAGCCGCGGTCGGAGAGGGAGAGGGCCGCCTGGGCGTTCTGCTCGACCAGGAGGATGGTCGTACCGGAGGACTTCAGTTCCACGATGGTGGACATGATCTTCTGCATCATCAGCGGGGAGAGCCCCATGGAGGGCTCGTCCAGCATGAGCAGCTTGGGCCGGGACATCAGGGCCCGTCCCATCGCGAGCATCTGCTGCTCGCCGCCGGAGAGCGTGCCGGCGGCCTGGCGGCGGCGTTCGCCGAGGATCGGGAACAGGGTGTAGGCCCGTTCGACGTCCGCGGTGATGCCGGCCGCGTCGGTGCGCAGGAAGGCGCCGAGGAGGAGGTTCTCCTCGATGGTCATCCGGGGGAAGATGTGCCGTCCCTCGGGGGAGTGGGCGAGGCCGAGGGCGACGATCCTGTGGGCGGGGACGGCCGAGAGGTCCTGGCCGTCGAAGGTGATCCGTCCGGCGGTGGGCTTGAGCAGGCCGGACAGGGTGCGCAGGGTGGTGGTCTTGCCGGCGCCGTTGGTGCCGATGAGGGTGGTGACCTCGCCCTGTTCGACGGTGAAGCTGATGCCCTTGACGGCTTCGATCTTGCCGTAGGCGACGCGGAGGTCCTCGACCTCGAGAAGTGCGGTCACTGGTCGGACTCCGTAACGGCGGGGGTGGTGCCTTCGAGCGGGGCGCCCAGGTAGGCGGTGATGACGCGTTCGTCGTTCTGGACGGTCTCGCGGTCGCCCTCGACGATCTTCTGGCCCTGGACGAGCACCGCGGTGCGGTCGCAGAGGTTGAAGATGAAGCGCATGTCGTGCTCGATGACGAGGACGGAGATCCCCTTGTCGCGGATCGCGAAGACGAGTTCCTCGGCGGCCCGGGTCTCCTGGGGGTTCATGCCGGCGGTGGGTTCGTCGAGCAGCAGCAGGCCGGGTTCGGAGGCGAGGGCGCGGGCGATCTCCAGCTTGCGCTGCTCGCCGTACGGGAGGTTGCGGGCGAGGTGGTCGGCCTTCTCGGCGAGGCCGGTGAACCGCAGGAGTTCCATGGCCTTCTCGCGGCTCTCGGCCTCGGCGCGGTGGTAGCCGGGGCCGCGCAGGATGGCGGAGAAGATGCCCTCCTTGGTGCGGGTGTGCCGGCCGACCAGGACGTTCTCCAGGACGGTCATGTTGGCGAACAGCCGGATGTTCTGGAAGGTGCGGGCGATGCCGGCCTGGGTGACGAGGTGGGGCTTGGGCGGCAGCAGGGTGTCGCGGTAGCGGACGGTGCCCTCGGTGGGGACGTACAGGCCGGTGAGACAGTTGAAGAAGGTGGTCTTGCCGGCGCCGTTGGGGCCGATCAGACCGATGATCTCGCCCTCGCCGACGGTCAGGGAGACGTCGTTGACCGCGGTGAGGCCGCCGAAGCGCATGGTGACGCCGGTGACTTCGAGCAGGGGTGCGGCGGTGGTGGTGGTCATCGGGTCGGTCACGCCCCTGACTTGGTGAGTGCGGTCGGCTCGCCGGAGGCCTGGGCCGGGACGGCGGCCTCGTGGAACTCCAGCTGGCGGCGCCGGTTGGGGATGAGGCCCTCGGGGCGGACCCGCATCAGGACGATGAGGGCGGCGCCGAAGGCGAGGAGCTGGTAGTCGGCGAGGAACTCGAGCTTCTTCGGGATGAGGAAGAGCAGGGTGGCGCCGGCCAGCGGGCCGCTGATGGTGCCCATGCCGCCGAGGATGACGGCGGCGAGCAGGAAGGCGGAGTTCGGCGGGAGGGCCTCGGCGAAGGTGTACTGGTCGGGGGTGACGGTGTAGCTGACGTGGGCCTGGACGGTGCCGGCCAGGCCGGCCAGCAGGGCACCGAGGGCGAAGGCGAGCAGTTTGAGCCGGAAGCCGTTGATGCCCATGGCCTCGGCGGCGGTCTCGTCCTCGCGGATGGCGACCCAGGCGCGGCCGATGCGGGAGTTGCCGACCCGGGCGAAGACCAGCACGACCAGGGCGGTGACCAGCAGCATCAGCAGGTAGTAGTTGGAGAAGCGGCCGAGTTCGACGCCGGCCACGGTGTGCGGCTTGCCGAGGTCGAAGCCGAGGATCTGCAGGTCCGGGATGCGCGGGATGCCGTTGGAGCCGTTGGTGACTTTGGGGCCGGTGGTGCCGTTGAGGTTGAGCATGGTGATGCGGAAGATCTCGCCGAACCCGAGGGTGACGATGGCGAGGTAGTCGCCGCGCAGCCGCAGGGTGGGGGCGCCGATCAGGACGCCGAAGACCATCGAGACGACGGCGCCGGTGAGCATCGCGGCCCAGAACGGGAACTGGACGTGGATGGGCGAGGCGGGGGAGCCGGAGACCAGGGCGGCGGCGTAGGCGCCGACGCCGAGGAAGGCGACGTACCCGAGGTCGAGCAGGCCGGCCAGGCCGACGACGATGTTGAGGCCGAGGGCGACGGTGGCGAAGATCAGGATGTTGGTGGCGACCGAGGTGTACTGGTCGCTGGTCTGGGTGAACGGGAAGCCGGCGGCGGCGGCGAAGGCGGCGCCGGTGGTGACCGGGCGGTGCTTGACGGTCAGCGCGCGCAGCCGGGCGAGCAGGCCGGACCTGGTCAGGGCGGGGACGGCGAGGGCGACGAACAGCAGGTAGCCGGTGAAGAGTTCGCCGTACTCGGTGTCGATGCCGAAGGTGATCGCGAACAGTCCGGTCCCGAAGGCGAGGACGATCAGCAGCACCTCGACCCAGGAGGGGAGGGCCCGCGGCGCGGCCAGCGGGCGGTCGATCCGGCCCAGCCGCAGCCCGCTGTTGGCGAGGTGGCCGAGCTGGAGCAGCAGGACGACGCCGGCCGCGATGGCGAGGCCGCCGGACAGGGCGGTCATGACCGGGGCCACCGGCTTGTCGCCGGGGATGGCGTGCGCGCCGAACCAGGCGGCGGGGGCGACCGGGACGAGCAGGAAGAGGCGCCTGTCGAGGATCCGCAGCGGGACGGCGGTGCGGCGGTCGAGGGGCAGGCCGAGGGCGCCGAGGACGGCGAGCAGGCCGCCCGCGGCGAGCACCCAGCCGCCGGGTTCGAGGTTGGTGGTGCCGCCGAGCTCGGAGGAGATGGCGGCGACCGCGTAGACGGCGACGGTGAGGGCGCCGGTGGCGGCGTACAGGACGGCGTTGTTGCTGCGGGTGGGGGCGGCCCAGCGCAGGCCGGGGACGCCCTGGGCGGCGAGCAGCAGGACCAGGGTGAGCAGGCCGGCGGCGAGGGCGAGCCACTGGAGGCCGGCCGGGGAGCCGTAGTAGGTGAGGTCGCCGGGGAAGTCGGAGGTCCAGGTCCAGGACATGGCGGCGGAGGCGGCGGTGGCGAGGGCGCCGAGTCCGGTGACGGCGGCGGCGCCGCGGGCCGGCAGCGGGACGACCGGGGTCGTCTCGGTGTGGGTGGTGGTCATGGTGGTCACGCCCTGTCCGCGACGCGCTCGCCGAGCAGGCCCTGGGGCCGGATCAGGAGGACGAGGATGAGGAGAACGAAGGCCCAGACGTCCTTCCAGGCGCCGCCCCCGAAGAGGTGCATGCCGGGCAGGTGCTGGATGTAGCCGGTGGCGAGGGCTTCGGCGAGGCCGAGGGCGAGGCCGCCGAGCATGGCGCCGTAGATGTTGCCGATGCCGCCGAGGACGGCGGCGGTGAAGGCCTTGAGGCCGAGGATGAAGCCCATCCGGAAGTCGACCTGGCCGCTGCGCAGCCCGTACGCGACGGCGGCGACGGCGGCGAACGCGGCGCCGATGGCGAAGGCCATGACGATGATGCGGTCGGTGTCGATGCCCATCAGCTTGGCGGTGTCCGGGTCCTGGCTGGTGGCCTGCATGGCGCGCCCGGAGCGGGTGCGGGTGACGAACCAGCCGAGGGCGAGCATGCACAGCGGGGCGGCGATGATCAGGAAGAGGTCGCTGCGCTGGATGGTGACGGAGCCGAGGCTGAACGGGTCGCCGGGGATCTTGGGGAAGACCCGGGCCTTCTTGGCGTCCGGGTAGAAGGAGAAGACGAGCTGCTGGAGCAGGATGGACAGCCCGATCGCGGTGATCAGCGGGGCGAGCCGTGGGGCGTTGCGCAGCGGGCGGTAGGCGAAGCGCTCGGCGGCGACGGCGGTGAGGGTGGAGACCAGGATGCCGGCGATCAGCATGAGCGGCAGGGCCAGCCACAGGGTGGTGCCGCCGGGGAGGGCGAGGTAGGCGGTCAGGGCGCCGAAGCCGCCGACCATGACGATCTCGCCGTGGGCGAAGTTGATGAGCTGGACGATGCCGTAGACCATCGTGTAGCCGATCGCGACGAGCCCGTAGAGGGCTCCGAGGATCAGGCCGTTGGCCAGCTGCTGCGGTAGGTCGTGCACCGCTGGGCCTCCGTAGTGCGTTCGGGGTGTCCGCGTGGGTGGTGGATGTGGGTGCGCGCGGGGGCACTCGTGGCGCCCCCGCGCGTGGTGGTGGTGAAGTGGCGCCGGCGGTGCTGGTGGTGACTGGGCGTCAGGTGGTAGGGCGGTTCTTCGGGCAGTCCCTGAACCGGCCCTGAATCAGCCCTTGAAGGTGCCGGACTTCTCCACGGCCCACTTGCCGTCCTTGACGGTGTAGACGGTGAGCTGCTTGTTGGTGGTGTCGCCGAACTCGTCGAAGGAGACGGTGCCGGTCACGCCGGCGAAGCTGACCTTCTGGACGGCGTCGCGGACGGCCTTGCGGTCGGGGACCTTGCCGTTGTTGTCCTTCACGGCCTGCTTGACGCCCTGGATGATGGCCCAGGCGCTGTCGTACGAGTAGCCGCCGTAGGTCTCGTAGGCGTCCTTGTAGCCGGCCGCCTTGTAGTCGGCGATGAACTTCTTGGCGGTGTCCAGGCTCTCGACCGGCAGGCCGACGGCGGTGGCGTAGTCGCCCTGGCTCTTGGGGTTGAGCTTGATGAAGTCGCCGCTCTGGATGCCGTCGCCGCCCATCAGCGGGATGTTGACGTTGGCCTCCTTGAGCTGGAGGGAGAGCGGGCCGGCCGCGGGGTACTCGCCGCCGTAGTAGACGGCTTCGGCGCCGGAGCTCTTGACCTTGGTGACGATGGCGGCGAAGTCGCGGTCGTCGGGGTTGACGTGCTCCTCGCCGACGAGCTGGCCGCCGAGCTTGGTGAACTCGCCCTTGAAGGTGCCGGCCAGGCCCGCGCCGTAGGTCTTCTGGTCGTCGATCAGGAAGACCTTGGTCTTCTTGGCGTCGTTGTAGAGGAACTGGGCGGCGAACGGGCCCTGGACGGCGTCGGTGGTGGCGGTGCGGAAGTAGGACGTGAACGGGCGCTTCTTCTCGCCGCTGGCCCACTTCTCGCCCTGGCTGAGGGCGACGCCGGTGTTGGCGGGGGAGACCTGGACCAGGCCGGCGTCGTCGAAGATCTGCTGCATCGACTGCGACACACTGGAGTTGAGCGGGCCGACGACGCCGAGGACCTTGGGGTCGCCGACCAGCTGGGTGGCGTTCTGCTGGCCGGGGGCGGGCTTGCCGGTGTCGTCGAGGGCCTTGATCTCGAACTTGACGCCGGGGACCTCGTTGGTCTCGTTGGCCTTCTTGATCGCGAGGTCGGCGGAGTTGCGGATGCCGAGGCCGAGGGCGGAGAGGTCGCCGGTGAGCGGGGAGTCGACGCCGATGACGACGGTGGTGGAGCCGGAGTTGGAGTTGCCGCCGTCGGCCTTCTTCTCTCCGCGGGAGCCGCAGGCGCTGAGGCTGAGGGCACCGATAACGGCAATGCTCACGACAACTGCTGAACGGTGACGCACGAGGGTCCCCTTCGGTTCAGGAGGCGCCCGCGCCGGAGTGGCGGGAGCCGGAGTGCGCGGAGGGCCTGGCCCAATCGAATGGCGCGGTGACTGGCCGTGACTCTAGATGCCCTTGGGCGACTCGGGCAGTACTGGGCGCAGGCTGTGATTCTCTTGTTATGAGCACACGGAGTATTTGTCTCACCATGTGGTCGTTCCGGTTCGATCGACCCCGAGATGGCGGGCGTTTACGCACTGGTGGGGCGATGTAAGGCCCAGAAATGGGGGTTGCAGCTGGCAGCGCCGATTATCGGACGCTCGTGTCCGATGCCCTGCTTCCGACCTTGAGCGTCCGCATTGCGGACAACGGGGGCGCGGCCGAGTGGTCCCGGGGCGCCTGAAGGCCTCGGAACCGGCAATTGATCGGATTTCCTACTTGTTACGCAGCGTTACGAGCGCGGGATGTGTGCCGACCGCGCCCGGACATGTGAACGCCCCCTTGTCCAGACCAACGCCTGCCCAAGGTGGCGGAAGGTCAAACAAGGGGGCGGAAAAGGGACTTGATGTTGTCCGGAGTGAACTCCGTTCCGCTGTGCGGACGTTGTCACGCCTCGGAGTTCGGTCAGAGGTCGCGCAGCATGCAGGTCAGCCGGCAGCTGGTGATCCGCCGGCCGGTGTCGTCGGTGATCGCGATCTCGTAGGTGGCGGCGGTGCGGCCCTTGAACACGGCCGTCGCCACCCCGGTCACCAGCCCGGAGGTGGCCGAGCGGTGGTGGGTGGCGTTGAGGTCCACGCCGACCGCGTAGCGGCCGGGACCGGCGTGCAGCATCGCCCCGATCGAGCCCAGCGTCTCGGCCAGCGCCGCCGACGCGCCGCCGTGCAGCAGCCCGTACGGCTGCTGGTTGCCCTCCACCGGCATGGTGCCGACCACGCGGTCGCCGGAGGCCTCGACGATCCGGATGCCGAGCTTCTCTCCGAGGTGGCCGCCGGAGAAGGTCTGCGCGTTCACGCCGAGCTTGGCGAAGTGGTCCAGCACGTCCTGCGGGACGTTCAGGACGGGCGTGCCGTCGTGCGCGCTGTCGGGGGCGGTGCCGGGGACGGTCTCGGGGGCGGTGTCGGGGACCGCGTCGGTCATGGGGGAACTCCTGCCGCTCGGGGGTGTGCCGCCTGTGATCGTACGACCGTCCTACTCATAGGTAGCAGCGGTGGCCGGACCGGCGCGGCGTCCTTTTTGTCGGTGCCGGGCCATAGGATCGGTGGCCGGTAGTGGAATCGGCAGGAACGGACGTTGACGTGGCTACGCAGAGTACGGACAAGGGCGCGACGGGTGGCGGCGGGGCCGGCCCGCGGCCCCGGCTGATGCTGCTCGACGGGCACTCGATGGCCTACCGGGCCTTCTACGCCCTGCCCGTGGAGAACTTCAACACCTCCACCGGCCAGCCCACCAACGCGGTCTACGGCTTCGCCTCGATGCTCGCCAACACCGTCCGGGACGAGCAGCCCACCCACCTCGCCGTCGCCTTCGACCTCTCCCGGCAGACGTTCCGCTCCGTCGAGTTCCCCGACTACAAGGCCAACCGCGCCAAGACGCCGGACGAGTTCAAGAGCCAGGTCGGCCTGATCGGCGAACTGCTCGACGCCATGCACGTCCCCCGGCTGACGGCCGAGGGCTTCGAGGCCGACGACATCATCGCCACCCTGGCCACCGCCGCCGAGGCGGCCGGCTACGACGTCGACATCGTCACCGGCGACCGCGACTCGCTCCAGCTGGTCACCGACCACGTCACCGTGCTCTACCCGACCAAGGGCGTCTCCGAGCTCACCCGTTACACCCCGGAGAAGGTCGCCGAGAAGTACGGCGTCACCCCGCGCCAGTACCCGGACCTCGCCGCCCTGCGCGGCGACCCGTCCGACAACCTGCCCGGCATCCCCGGCGTCGGCGAGAAGACGGCCGCCAAGTGGGTCAACCAGTTCGGCTCCTTCGACGAACTCGTCGCCCGCGCCGACGAGGTCAAGGGCAAGATCGGCGAGAAGCTGCGCGACCACCTCGACTCGGTCAAGCGCAACCGGGTGCTCACCGAGCTGGTCCGCGACGTCGAACTCCCGCTCGGCGTCACCGACCTGGACCGCAAGCCGTTCGACAAGGACGCCGTCGGCACCCTGATGGAGTCGCTGGAGTTCCGCAACGCCAACTTCCGCGACCGCGTCTTCGGCATCGACCCGTCCACCGGATCGGACACCGCCGAGGCCGAGCTCGCCCCCGGCGTCGAGGTGGACGGCGAACTCCTCACCGACCCGGGTACCCTGGCCGCCTGGCTGGCCGAGCACGCCTCCGACGGCAAGACCACCGTCGCCCTCGCCGCCGTCTACCAGTGGGCGCTCGGCACCGGCGAGGTCACCGAAGTCGCCCTCGCCGCAGGGGAGACGGCCGCCTGGTTCGACCCGGCGCTGCTCGCCGAGGAGGACGAGCGGGCCTTCGCCGGCTGGCTCGCCGACGCCGCCGCCCCCAAGGCCCTGCACATCGCCAAGCAGGTCATGCGCGCCTTCGCCGAGCGCGGCTGGACGATCGACGGCGTCGTCGCCGACACCGCGCTCGCCGCCTACCTGATCAAGCCCGGCCGCCGCACCTTCACCCTGGAGGTGCTCGCCGAGGAGTACCTGGGCCGCTCGCTCACCCCGGCCCCCGCCACCGAGAGCGGCCAACTCTCCTTCGACGCACCGGAGGAGGACGAGACGGCCGCCGCCCGGTCGCTGATGCTCCAGGCCCGCGCCGTGCTCGACCTCGCCGCGCTCTTCGACACCCGCCTCGCCGAGGTCGGCGCCGTCGAGCTGACGCGCGACATGGAACTGCCCATCGCCGCCCTGCTCGCCCGCATGGAGCGCTACGGCATCGCCGCCGACCGCGAGTGGCTCACCCGGCTGGAGGCGCAGTTCGCCGCCGAGATCCAGCGCGTGGTGGAGGAGGCGCACGCCGCCGCCGGCCGCGAGTTCAACCTCGGCTCGCCCAAGCAGCTCCAGGAGATCCTCTTCGGCGAGCTCGCGCTCCCCAAGACCAAGAAGATCAAGACCGGCTACACCACCGACGCCGACGCGCTCACCTGGCTGGCCACCCAGACCGACAACGAACTGCCGGTCATCCTGCTGCGCCACCGCGACCAGGCCAAGCTGCGCACCACCGTCGAGGGCCTGCTCAAGACCGTCTCGCCCAAGGGCCGGATCCACACCACCTTCAACCAGATGGTCGCCGCCACCGGCCGGCTCTCCTCGCAGGACCCGAACCTGCAGAACATCCCGGTCCGCACCGAGGAGGGCCGGGCGATCCGCCGCGCCTTCATCGTCGGCGAGGGCTACGAGTCGCTGCTCACCGCCGACTACTCGCAGATCGAACTGCGGATCATGGCGCACCTGTCCGAGGACGAGGCGCTGCTGGAGGCCTTCGCCTCCGGCGAGGACCTGCACACCACCGTCGCCTCCCAGGTCTTCGAGGTGCCGGGCGCCGCGGTGGACGCCGAGATGCGCCGTAAGATCAAGGCGATGTCCTACGGCCTGGCGTACGGGCTGTCCGCGTACGGGCTCTCGCAGCAGCTCGGCATCAAGCCGACCGAGGCCCAGGGCCTGATGGACACCTACTTCGAGCGCTTCGGCGGCGTCCGGGACTACCTGCGCCGGGTCGTCGACGAGGCCCGGGCCACCGGCTACACCGAGACCCTCCTCGGCCGCCGCCGCTACCTGCCGGACCTCAACAGCGACAACCGCCAGCGCCGCGAGATGGCCGAGCGGATGGCCCTCAACGCCCCGATCCAGGGCTCGGCCGCCGACATCGTCAAGATCGCCATGCTCCGGGTCGACGAGGCGCTGCGCACGGCCGGCCTCACCTCCCGGATGCTGCTCCAGGTGCACGACGAAATCGTGCTGGAGTTGGCCCCCGGCGAGCGCGAGCGGGTCGAGGCCGTCGTCCGCGAGCAGATGGCGGGCGCCTACCCGCTGCGCGCCCCGCTGGACGTCTCGGTCGGCGTCGGCCCGAACTGGGAGGCCGCCGCGCACTGACGGGTGGCCTTCGGGCGGGTCCGGGCGCGCGAGGCGTCCGGGCCCGTTCCTCGGCGCGCCCGCGTCAGCCCAGCGGGGGGTGGATCAGCCGTCCGTGGTGGATCAGGGACACGGACTGCTTGAGGCGGCGGACGCGGATGCTGATCTCGTAGCCCCTGATGCCCTCGATGCGGGCCAGGCGGCCGCTGAGGTAGCGGTAGAAGTCGGGGGTGTCCCGGCAGATGACGACGGCCATGAGGTTGTGCCTGCCACTGGTCGCCGCGACGAAGGCGCATTCGTCGTGCCGGCCGAGCTCCTCGCCGATCCGGTCGAGTCCGGGCAGGTCGACCTGGAGCCAGAGGACGGCGTTGAGCTCGTAGCCGAGGCGCTCCGGCAGGATGTCGATGCCGTAGGCGAGGGAGCCGGAGGCCTCCAGGGCCTCCAGCCGGCGGGCGACCCGGGGCGTGGACCAGCCGGTGACCTCCGCCAGGCGGGTGTGGGAGGCGCGGCCGTCCTCCGCCAGGGCCTCGAAGAGCGGGAGGTCCTCGTCGGCCGGGGCGAGCGGCGGCCCGGCGGCCACGGGGCGCTCCGCCGTCAGCAGTCGCACCTGCTCGTCGGTCAGGGCGCGCTCCCCGCCGGCCCAGCCGACCGCGTCCGGGGCGCCGAACGCGTGGAGGAGGAGGTCGACGCTCATGTCGAGGACCGAGGCGGCGCGCGGGAGCTGCCGCAGCAGGACGTCGTCGCGCCCGGTGCCGGCGGCCGAGCGGATGGTGCAGATGATCTCCGACCCGCCGGAGGCGATGCTGGCGTAGCCGACCTCGGGCCTGCGGGCCAGGGAGTCGGCGACGGGCCCCACGGCCTCCGGGCGGCAGCGCAGCCGCGCGACCCACTCCGCCTGCCCGTGGGCGGACGGGCTCCGCTGCCCGATGACGCGCAGGATCCCGCCGCGCCGCAGCGCGTTGTAGCGGCGGGCCACGGTCTGTTCGGACACCCCCACGACCTCGCCGAGGCGGCGGAAGGAGACCCGGGGGGCGCTGTAGAGCCCGTGGATGATTTTGCGGTCCAGATCGTCAGGCACGGAGGAATCCTGACACAGGGGCGGGCCAGAACGGAGGTTCCGGTACGTCTGCCGGGATCGCTTGGGGATTCCCCGCCCGTGGGGCCGAAGCTTTGCGGTGCCCCCAGCAACCGGTGCCCGAGCGGCATCCCGCAGTCGAAGGAACCACCCCGTGAACTCCGCAACGGTGCAGCGCCCCGTGGCCGGACGAGGCGTCACGCTCGTCATGGCCTGCCTGGGCGTCTTCGTCGCCTACCTTCCCGTGACCACCGTGTCCGTGAGCCTGCCGGCGCTCCAGCGGGTGCTGGGCGCCTCGACCTCCCAACTGTCCTGGGTCTCGGACGCGTTCGTGCTGCCGATGGCCGCGCTGATCCTGACCACCGGGGTGTGGGGCGACGTCCACGGCCGCAAGCGGGTGTTCCAGGCGGGCATGGCCTTCTGCGCCCTGGGCGCGGCCGTCTCGCTGACCGCGGACTCGGTGCAGTCGCTGTGGGTCGGGCAGGCGGCCTCCGGACTGGGTGCGGCGGCCCTGCTGCCCACCACGCTGGCCCTGATCAGCCACGCCGTCCCCGACCACCGGGAGCGCGGGAGGTTCATCGGCCTGTGGGCGATGTCCATGCTGGCCTCGCTGGCCATGGGACCGCTGATCGCCGGGCTGCTGCAGCAGCACGTCCAGGTGCGCTGGATCTTCCTCCTGCCGATCCCGGTGTCCCTGGTCGTCCTGGTCGTCGCGGCCTTCCTGCTGCCCGACTCCCGGGCGCCGCACGGCCGGCGGCTCGACTGGCCCGGGCAGATCAGCGCGGCCGTCACGGTCACCGCCGTCGTCTACGGCGTGATCGAGGGCGGCGCCGACGGCTTCGGCACGCCCTCCGTGGTGGCGGCCCTGGTGATCGGCGCCGTCAGCGCGGTCGCGTTCGTCCTCGTGGAGCGCCGCAGCGACAGCCCGATGCTCGACCTGGCCCTGTTCCGCAGCCCCGCCTTCGCCGCCACGTCACTGGTCGCCATGATCAGCTTCCTGGGGCTGATCGGCTTCTTCTTCGTCCTGAGCCTGTACTTCGGCCTGGTGCAGCACCTGAGCACGTGGGAGGCCGGACTGCGGATGGTCCTGGTGTCCGGGACGTCCCTGGTCGCGGGCGTCCCGGTCGGACGGCTGATGCACCGGGTCTCCCCCCGGGTCATGATCACCACCGGTCTGGTGGTGATGGCGGGCTCGCTGCTGTCGCTGACCGGCGTCGACGCGGCCACCTCGTACGGGTCGCTCGCCTGGCGCCTGGTCCTGCTCGGCCTCGGCATCGGCGCCGTCCTCACCCCGATGACGGCCTCCGCGGTCTCCTCCGTACCGCACCACCTGGCCGGCATGGCCGCGGCGGGCAACAACGCCTTCCGCCAGCTCGGCGGCGCCCTCGGCCCCGCCGTCCTCGGCACCCTGCTCACCACCCGCGCCCTCGACGCCCTGCCCGGCCGCCTCACCGACGCCGGCGTGCCCACGGAGACCGGCGGCCACGTCCTCGCCGTCGCCCGGGAACAGGGCCTCGGCGCCGTCGCCGGGCTCGACCTCGGCCCCGCCACCAGGCCGGCCCTGAGCGCGCTCAGCGGCTCCTTCCTCGACGGCCTCCAGCTCTGCCTGGTCGTGTCGGCCTCGCTCGCCCTGCTGGCCGCCCTCGCCTGCGCCGTCCTCCTGCGGCCCGCCGCGCCCGCCGCGCCCGGCCGCCCTGGCACCGGGGCCCCGGCGCCGCGGACCGCCGCCGGCCCCGTCCTCGTCACCGCGGGCAGCGCGTCCACCCAGGGGCCGCAGCGCACCCCGTGACAGCGGGTGGCGCGGACCGCCCCAACCCGCGCACGGGTCGGGGCGGCGGGCTGCGTCCGATCCGAAGGGGCCGGGTCAGATCGGCAGGTTCCAGCCCGGGCCGTCGTGGCTGCCGAGCCAGACGCGTTGGCCGGCTGCCGAGACCGTGATGCCGAAGGCGTCCTGGGGCGGCTCGCCCGCGCTCTGCCAGGCCTCGATGGCGGTCTCCACCTGGTCCCACAGGTGGAGCGGTCCGCGCTGGACGACGGTCCAGCCGCCTGCCGGATCGGGTACGGTCCGGGCCTGCGATCCGGTGGCCACGTCCGAGAGGATCTGCCGACCGCCCGCCCCCATCCGTTCCGCTGAGGGTGCCGCGAGCTGTGCGACCCAGCTTCCGGTCCAGGTATCGAGCTTCGCGGGGTCGATGCGGCTCGCGCGTTCCTCGCCGGGGAGCAGGGCAAGGGCCGGACGGGGTGGCCGGTCGTGGGGGCGGGCGATCATGAAGCTGGTGTGGCCGGGCAGGAACCTGCCGGTGGCCTCGCCCGGGGCGGTCACGTCGAGCAGCGCCAGGGCGTTGGCGTAGCCCCACCCGGAGAAGGTGACCAGGATCCGGCCGCCCGGCTTCACCTGGTGGAGCCAGGCCGTCGGCAGGTACCGGACCGAGCACGTCGCGATCAGCCGGTCGAACGAGCCGCCGTCCGGGTCCCCGCCGAGGCCGTCGCCGGTGACGAGGCGCGGGGCGTAGCCGGCGGCCTTGACGGCCGCGGCCGCGCGTTCGGCGACCCGGGGGTCGCACTCGATGCTGGTGATGGCTCCGTCGCCGAGGCGGTGAGCCCCGAGGGCGGTCGAATAGCCGGTCCCGGTGCCGACTTCGAGCACCCGGTGGCCGGCGTCCGCGCCGAGCCGCTGCCACATGGCCAGCACGAGCGAGGGCAGCGTCGATGACGACGAGGGTGCCCCGGACACCGGCTGCTCCCCGGCCTCCTCCGGGCATGTGCGACCGTCGAGTTGGGTGACGAGGGTCTGGTCGGCGTAGACCCCCTCCAGGTATCCGGGGTCGCCATGGCGCACGGCCCGGTAGCCGGTGGGGGCGCTCCCGTCGATCGGGACGAAGTAGCCGCAGACGAACAGCTCACGCGGTACAGCGGTGGCGGCGTCGATCCACGCGGGGTCGGTGAGCGTGCCGTTCCCGGTGAGCTGGTCGACGAGGGCTGCGCGAAGGATGTCGGACGTGGTCATTCGTGGTGACCTCTTTCCAGTTGGTCGGCGATCGTGTGCGCGATCCGATGGGTGGTCCCGGCCGGCTGCCACGCCCACTGCCCGTTCGGGTTGCACTCCAGGAAGGACCACGTGCCGTCAGTGGTGACGGCGAAGTCGAATGCCCCGAAAACCAGTTGGAAGGCGGCGAGGTAGCGGGTGATGGCCTCGGCGACCGGGGCGGGGACGTCGATCGGGCTGCAACGCATTCGGTCCTGGCGGTGTCGCCAGTCGAGGTCCGGGCTGTCGATGCGGGTGCCGAAGAGCCGGTTTCCGACAGCGGTCACCCGGGTGTCGAACGCCTTGGGAACCCTGGCCTGGAACAGGTGCGGACACGCTGTCACGGCCTCGGTGATGTCCTGGCCGCGGACTTCGTGCACCCAGACGGCCTGTGCCTGCCCGTCGACCGAGTACGGGGTGTTCCACAGGGGCTTGTAGACCGTTCCGGCGACGTGGTCGGCGGCGAAACTCCGTGCCTCGTGATCGTCGTCGGTGATCAGGGTGTCGGGCACCCGGAATCCGCAGCGCTGCGCGGTGGCGAGCTGAGCCGGCTTGTACTCCGCTGCCCGGTTGAGCCACGGGTGGTTCACGTAGTGCGCCTCGGGAAGTGAGGCCAGGATGCCGCCCGCCCCCCAGAACGCCTGTGAGGCGGCGAACCGGCGGTCCTGCCCGGCGAGGTCGGGCGGCCCCTCGAAGGGGGACGGTCGGCGGGACCCAGACCGATCGAACAGCCGTGAGGTCGAGCTCGCGGCTCGACGTGCGCAGGATGCCCCGCTGAGCACCGGTGCCGTACACGGCCGTCAGCGAGGCACCCGCGTGCAGGTCGGTGCCGGGATCGAGACGGACCACCGGTACCCGGCGCTCGGCGAGCACCCGCAGGACCACATCCGCTGTCACGTCGGAGGAGTTGGTCAGCACCAGCACCGACCTGCTTCGGTTGTCCATCAGCCGGAACTCTGGTCCTGGTCGTAGGACTCGGTCACGTCGCTGTCCGTGGCCCCGCCCGGCTTGGCCCCGTCACCGGGACTCGTGTGGGTGGGCGTGAGACCGCTGGTGCTGGTGCCGTGGTTCCCCAGCTCGACCGTTCGGCCGTTCTCGTCCACGATGACGGCGATCTGCGTCTCGGGGTCGATCACGGGCGTGAACGACAGGAGCGTGGCGGTGGCCGGGTAGGGCCCCATCCTGCTGGTGCCCCACGGTGCGGGCGTCTGCGTCATGCGTTTCTCCTGGTGGTGGTCCGGATCGTGTCGTTGCGGTCCCGTCCCGGCGGGGAGGGGAGTGTCAGGCCCGGGAGGGGCTCTGGCCAGGGCTCGGCGGGACTCGGGACACTGGAGATACCGAGGGGGCGGAAGGCTCATCGGACGCTCGCCTCGGGCGGCGAGGAGTGGGAAGTCGGTGGGGTCGACTTCTGGTGCTTGGCGGCTTGGGCACGGCAGTGGGTGAGGGCGTAGGCGATGCGGGTGTCGGGGTGGGTGGTGGTGAGGAGATCGCCGGTGGTGGTGAGGGTGGTCCAGTAGAGGGTGGGGTTGCCGGCGCGGGGGAGGGGGTGGGTGGTGGTGAGGGAGAGGTAGGCGGTGGTGAGGTTGCCGGTGGTGAACCAGCGCTGGAGGCCGTGGTGGTGGCCGGGGCGGAGGCTGCCGTGGGCGTCGATGGCGGTGAGGAGGTGGTCGACGATGGTGAGTTCGGTGTCGGTGAGGGACTTGGGGATGTCGAAGACGCCGAGGGCTTCGAGGAGTTCGCCGGTGTCGGTCTCGGTGCCGGGGGTGGGGTCGGTGAGGAGGGCGTCGTAGCAGTCGGCCAGGCGTCGGGTGGTTTCGGCGAGGGGGATGGTGAGGGCGAGGCAGACGGCGCGGGCGGAGGGGAGGGGCTCGCGGGTGCGGCGGGCGAGGAGGGCGTAGGTGTCGGCGGGGGTCCGGCCACGGGAGAGGGCGTGGCGGGCCAGGGTCGTGAGGTGCATGGGGGTTGGGTCTTTCAGGCGGTGGTGGCGGGGGCGATGTGGGCCCAGACGAACTTGCCGATGCCGCAGGGGCGCGGGGTGCAGCCCCAGCGTTCGGCGAGCTCGTTGACGAGGTAGAGCCCGCGCCCGTGCTCGTCGGAGGGCGCGGCGGTGCGGAGGGACGGGCGGCCGCTGCCGGCGTCGTGGACCTCCAGCCGGAGGCGGGAGTTGACGAGGGTGAAGCGGACTTCGATGTGACGGTCGTCGGGGGCGTCGGAGTGCTGGACGGCGTTGGCGAAGAGTTCGCCGAGGAGCAGTTCGGCGGTGTCGCGGTAGCGGTCTCCCGAGGGCAGCCCGGAGAGGTAGGCCCGGAGCAAGTACCGTGCCAGGGGCGTGGATTCGGTGCGGGAGTCGAGCCGGGCGGCGAACGCGCGGGGGCGGCGGGACGTGGGCATGGGGATACCTCGGAAGGGGCGTGCGAATGGGGGGAGCGCCATGGATTGGGCGCGCTTGAGGTGACCTCGCTCTGATGCCGGGAGCGATGCCATGAATGAAGTCGGCACCCTCCCTACGGGCGAATCAGAGGCTTTTGGGCGCCAGTGGGAGTGGGGGCTGTGGGAGGGTGACCGGGACATCCGGGCTGGTGGCCCGGGAGCCGGTCCGTCTCGGCTGCCACGCGCACCGACGCGTCCCCGAGGAACGGCGCCGGCGAGATCGGCAAGGGTCTCTCATGTTGGGGTCGGTGTTATGGGTGTCACGCTGGGCGTGGTGGTGCTGACGATGGGAAACCGGCCTGCGGAGCTGGCGGCTCTGCTGGACTCGGTGCGGGCCCAGGACGGCGGCAGTGACGGCGTGCGGACCGTGGTGCTCGGGCAGGGCGTGGAGCTGCCCGAACTGCCGGACTGGGTGGATGCCGTGGAACTGCCCGAGAATCTGGGCATCCCTGGCGGCCGCGCCGCGGGCGCCGAGCGGCTGCGCGAGCTGGGCGGTACGGACGTGCTGGTCGTCCTGGACGACGACGGCCTGTTGCCCCGCACGGACACCTTCAGGCTGGTCCGGGAAGCCTTCGAGCAGGACCCGGGGCTCGGGATCGTGTCCTTCCGCATCGCGGATGAGACCGGGTTCACCCAGCGCCGGCACGTCCCCCGCCTCGGCGCCAGTGACCCGATGCGGTCCGGGCCGGTGACCACGTTCCTGGGCGGTGGCCACGCCATCCGGATGAGCGTGATCGACCAGGTCGGGCTGTTCCCCGGCGCGTTCTTCTACGCCCACGAGGAGACCGACTTCGCCTGGCGCGCCCTGGACGCGGGCTGGCGCATCGACTACCGCGCCGACATGGTGCTCCAGCACCCCCGAACCGACCCGGCCCGGCACGCCACCTACTACCGGCTGACGGCCCGCAACCGGGTCTGGCTGGCCAAGCGCCACCTGCCGGCCAGCCTGGTGCCGGTCTACCTCACCTCCTGGGCGGCGTACACGGCGGTCCGCCGGCCGCCGTTGTCCGGTCTCAAGGCGTGGTGGTCCGGCTTCTTCGAGGGCGTGCGCACGCCCTGTCCGCCGCGTCGGCCGATGCGGTGGAAAACGGTGTGGCGGATGGCGAAGTTGGGCCGGCCGCCGGTGTTCTGACAGATGGCCAGGCGCGGCAAGGGCCAGTTGGAGGAGGGCGTCGTTGGCGTGCTGTACGTCCGTGCCGGTCATGGTCAAGTAGCAGGGCAGGGGCAGTTGCAGGGCCGCGATGTGGTCGGCGACGGGCAGGTGGCGGTCCAGGCGGCGGTCGCCGGAGGGGAGGCCGGAGAGGTACGCGCGGAGCAGGTAGCGCGCCAGGGGCGTGGACTCGATGCAGGAGTCGAGGCACGCGGCGAACATGCGGGGGCGACGAGCAGTGGGCATGGGGGAGCACCTCAAGGGGCGGAGGGGCGTGTGAAGGGTGTGAGGTCTGACCAGCTCGGTCGGCTTCGAGCGGTGTCCTTCGGTGTCTGCTGGGGCTCGCACATCACGGCGTCAATCCGTTCCGTAGTGATGCGACTACCCAGGGCACTCACTGTGGCCTAGCATTGACCATGTGGCTTCAACTTCTCAAATCAGAAGGGAGAGTTGCTAGCGATCATGAACCGGAAGGAACTTGACCCTGACTCCTCGCCCACCGCGAAGTTCGGCGTGCTTCTTCGTCAGGCCAGAGAGGCGAGGGGCTGGACGCAGGAACACCTGGGTGGCCTCGCCGGGTACTCTTCCGTCCACATCTCCGCCGTCGAAACTGGGCGGAAACCTCCAACCAGTGGATTCGTGAAGAGAATTGATGGGGCATTCGGAACAGATCAGTTCGAACGGGAGTGGCGTCAGGCCGGACAGAGGGTTCTGTTCGAGGGTTTCGACCAGTACGCGGCCAAAGAGCGGGAGTCCGTAGCCATTCGGATCTTCGAACTGGACATGGTGCCCGGCATACTCCAGCACCCGGACTACAGTGCGGCGTACGAGATGGCGCCGGTCCGGCGCGGTGAAGCCACACAGGAACAGGCGGACAAGCGGCTGCGGGTTCTGGCCGGACGTCAGCGCTTGCTCGACCGTCCTGCGACGGTCCATGTGGTCCTCGACGAGGCGGTTCTACGGCGCCAGATCGGCGGACCGGATGTCATGAGCCGCCAGCTGCAACACCTGGAGGACTTGGCGGCACGGCCCCACATCATCCTCCAGGTCGCCCCGTTCACGCTTGGCGAGTCGCGCCCCTTCTCGCACTCGGTCACCTTGCTGACCCTGCCCACTCGCACGATGGTCGGCTACACCGAAACGCTCGGACGAGGCCTTCTGGAACGGGACTCTGAGGTCGTGGCCAGATGGGCCGCCCAGTACGATCGGCTTCAGGTCGACGCCCTGACCCGGCCGGAGAGCGTAACCATGATCCGGGAGGCACGGAAGGATTATGAACGGCATGCACGGTGACCATCCGACTGACGCCGCGTGGCGAAAGAGCTCCTACAGCAACGGGCAAGGCGGGTGTGTCGAGGTCGATGACTTGAGCCCCGGAAGGGTGCGCGATTCCAAGGATCCTCATGGTCCTGCGCTGGTCTTCCGGTCGGACGCGTGGCAGTCGTTCGTGACCGCCGTCCGCTCCGGAGAGTTCGGCGACGTCTGACGCGTCCTGTGAACCGCCTCGGACCCCACTACCCGCAGATGGGTAGTGGGGTCTTCCGTTGCTACGTCCAGGCGTTGGCGCGGTGGGTGGGTACGGCTGTCGTCGGGTCTTCGGGCCTTGGGGAAAAGTGGTGGCGCGGTCGGTGGGCCAAACTGGCAGGGACTGGTGGACACCTGCCGGGATGCTCCGAAACGACGGCATTGATATTCGGGTCGGGCGGGGTCGTGGTGGGAGCGGGGCGTTGCCTCTCTCGGATCCGTACCTGCTCCGGGTCCTGCAGGTTGTATCGGTGCGGTGTCAGTGGGTGAACGGGTTGATGCCGAGGATGCAGCCGAGCTTCCGGAGGCGGGTGGTGCGGGCATGGCCGACGCGTTGCATGATTGCCCCGGGAAGGGCCTGGTGGCGGGCCCAGCCGGGGTGTGCGTTGCACACCTGGAGCAGGGTGTCCAGGGCGGCGTCGTACTGGCGGGTGTCGACCTGGGCGAGGGCGACGTCCAAGGCGAGCCGATTGCGGGCGGCCTGCGGCAGCGGGGACAGGTCGCCGAGGTTGCGGGCGAGCGCCAGGGCCTTGCCGGGATCGCCCATGACGGTGTGGATGCCGATGGCCTGCGTGGTGACTGTGGTCGGCCCGTAGCTGGTGCCGTTGACCATCACATCGCGGCCCATACGGGCGGCAACCGTTTGTCCCTGGGCGAGCAGATCCTGGGCACGGTCGGTGTCTCCGCGGCGGGAGGCAATGACGGCGGCGAAGGTAACGTGCCAGCCGTAGGTGGCCAGCCTCTCCAGATCCCTTTCCGCATAGTGCGGTTCGATCGACGCGAACGCGTCCTCGGCGGTGGTGGTGGCCTGGTCGAGGCGGGCATCACGCATGTAGAGCCAGGACCGGCCGCAGTCCACCATGGCGGCCCGCAGCGGGTCGGCGGCCTTGTGGACGTGGTGGCGGGCGTGGCCGATCGCCGCGTAGGCCAGGTCTCGGGCGCCGTGGAACTGGGCGGTGTAGGAGGCGAGTCGGTAGGCGTCGGCGAGGAGGCCATGAGCGGCGCACTGCTCGCCGTCCGGGGCGGAGCGCAGGAGGGCCGCGGCCTCGGTGATGGCCGGGGCGGCGAGGCTGCCGGCCTGGGTGTAGTCCCCGGCCCGGTAGTCCGCCCATGCCCGAGCGAGATCGGCGCGCAGCGCTGCGGCGGCGGGCGGTTCGACGTCGGTTCCGACCCCTGCGGCGGTGTCGTGCACGGTGCGGGACAGCCCTCGCAGCATGGCCCTGTCGCCGATTAGCGAGGCCCTTCGGGGTGCCTGTTGTCCAAGGATCACCGACACGTCCGCATGCAGTGCGGCGGACAGTTTGAGCAGTGACGGCAGGCCGATGCTGCCGCCCTCCTTCTCGGCCTTGCGAACGGTCGGCACGGACACCCCGGCGGCCTCGGCGAGTTCTTCCTGGGTCATGCCTGCCCGCAGCATCTTGATGCGCTGGCCGGTGGAGTAGTCGGACCACTGCGTCATGGGAGCCTCCGAAGGTGAGCGGCCTCAGAACGGACCGTACCCCCGCCACTCCGCTCCCGGTGCCGGAACGACCTGGCTGTCAGCCGTGTTGGCGGCAGCTCTGAGAGTGCCTGGGCTTCGAGGACAGTAGTGATGCCGAGCGCTTCGACGGCAACATGATCGTGACGTTACCGCTGCTCGTCAGGATCGGCCGCGACGCCTGGATGGCGCATCTACGGTGAGCTCAGGACGACGGTGTGTCCGATCGCTGTGGTCGACGAGGCCACCTCGCCACTCGCCATAGTCCTTCAGGGCTCTATCCTCCTGCACATGAGCAACGGTGCCGGGAAGACGCCGCTCCACTCGGTGTCGGTCGCCGGAGTGGTGGTGCGCGAGGACGGCTGCGTGCTGGCGATTCGTCGGGCTGACAACGGAACTTGGGAACCCCCGGGTGGCGTGCTGGAACTGGGCGAGGCCATCGAGGATGGCGTGCGCCGCGAGGTCTACGAGGAGACCGGGGTCAAGGTCGGCGTGGAGCGGCTGACCGGCGTCTACAAGAACGTGAGCCGAGGGATCGTCGCCCTCGTCCTTCGCTGCCGACCGGAGAGCGAGGCGACGCGGCTCTCGGAGGAGTCGGTCGAGGTCGCTTGGCTCTCGCCGGCAGAGGTCTCCGAACGCATGGCCGAGGTCTATGCCGTACGCGTCCTGGACGGGCTTCGGGACGACGCTGTGCCGAGCGTCCGGGCCCATGACGGTCGGCACCTGCTGTGACAAGCCAGGCAGCGGAGGTAGTGGACCATGTCCAGGTGTGTCTTCGAGGGCGCCCCGGACGCTCCGCGGTGGACTCACTGGTCTTGGCCGCTTTCGTGGTCGTCCCGACATCCGCAAGCGGTTGGCCGACTGGCGCTCCGGGTCGGTCCTCGTGGTGCGCCAGCCACCATTCGTTGTTCGGCCGCAGGTCCATCGCGCTGTGAAGGATCAGAGCAGGGCGGGGAGACCGAGAAGGGCTGCGATGCGGGCGGCGTTGCCGGGTGTGCCGTCGACGAGGACGGTGGTGATGCCGAGGGCTTCGGCCGGGGGCAGGTTCCTCGGGTGGTCGTCCACGAACAGGCAGGCCTCGCCGGGCAGTTCGAGTCGGTCCAGGATGAGCTGATAGATCGCCGGATCGGGCTTGGCGACACCCTCCCGCTCGGAGATCACCGTCGCATCGAACAACTCCCATACGCCCAGGGCCTCGTACGGGTCGTACGGGTCCAGGCCGAAGGAGTTGGACAGCATTGCGACCTTGAGGCCGGCCCGCCGGGCCGAGCGGGCGAGCGCGATCATGTCGTCGGCGGGCCGGACGCCGGACCACGCCCGGCCCATCAGGTTCTCGTGCTCCGGCACGCCGAGGATGGGAGCCACCCGCCGGTTCCACTCCGCCTGGCTCAGCCGTCCGGCTTCGAGCTCGGTGTACAGGCGGCCGGCTTCCGGCTCGTAACCGAGCGTCTGCCGCCACGCCCCGGCGTCGAGGCCCTGGGCGAGGCACCACTCGCCGTGTGCGGGGCCGGCATTGGCGGTCAGTACGCCGACGAAGTCCAGGATCAGAGCTGCGAAGGGGAGTCCGGTCTTGCCGGGACGGGTGACGGTCGGGGCGGTCAGTGCCATCTGGGTGTCGTCCTCCGGGTGAGTGGCCTCCTCGGGACCGTACCCGCCGCCGGGCAGCGGGATGGCACTGTATCCGGCTGTCGGACAGGCAGCCGGAGCGGAACGGTCAGGACGCCTCCGCCGGTATCCCGTTCACCGAGCAGGGGTGTCCTACAGTTCATCGGAACAGAGCCCATGGTGCCGCCGGGCGCGGCACGCTTGGCTCCTGCCTGGAAGTACCGAAGGAGCATCGTGCCCAGCGCGCCCGTGGCAGATGACCAACCCGCCCCGTTCGCCAGTGTCGAGCAGTGGCGCCGGGTGCGCGGCTTCCTGAACGACCAGCGTTACGCGTTGACCGGCCGGCTGCTGGTAGAGAGCACGCCCGGGAGTCTCATCCCGGGGACACCCCTTCTGGCTCGACAGCACTGGATTCCGGAACGGCCGGTGCCGCTGGAGCACGTTCGGCTGGGCTGGAATCCAGACGCGCCCGCAGCATCTTTGAATGGCGGTGAGCCTGAGCTTGATCAGATCAGGCCGTGCCGGGAGGACGGGACGGTCTATCGCACCTACGCGGACGCGGTCCGGGATCTCGCCAAGCCGAGGCTGTTCGAGAACCGAAACTGCTATCGCCTGCTCACTGTTGAGGAATCAGCCACCGGCCCGAGACTGACCTTCGGCCGGGGCCGGTACTTCGACGTGATCAACATCTGCGAGGCTGCCGCGCACGAGTACGCTGCGGCAGCCCTGGCGAGCCCGGACAAGCCGGTGGATCCTGCGGCAACGCCCTTCCGCGTGTCCATCGCCGATCCGACCGACCTCCTGCATCGACCCGTCATGGCGGCAACGAGCACGCTCACCATCCGGAACGATCGGGCAAGCGGCGAGGCCGAGTTCGTGCTGCACTGGCGCGACCCCGAGAAGGTTGCCAGCGGTGGAGGCCTCTACCAGGTCATGCCGGTCGGAATGTTCCAGGCGTCACACGACGCACCATGGAACGAGGAGAACGACTTCGATCTCTGGCGGGCGATCCTCAGGGAGCTGAGCGAGGAACTGCTCGGTGGCACCGAGGACTACGGAAGCGACAGGGCGCCCATCGACTACGCGGCCTGGCCGCTCAACCAGACGCTCACCACTGCTCGCGAAGACGGGAGGCTGCGGGTCTTCTGGCTGGGCCTCGGTATGGATCCGCTGACGTACGTCACGGACATGCTGACCGTCGCCGTGTTCGACGCCGACCTGTTCGATGAGACGTTCCAGCGGATCGTCTCCACCAATGATGAAGGCCATCGGGTCGGACCGGAGGACGCGACCGGGTGCTCGGTCGGGATCCCCTTCACCGCTGAGCAGGTGGATCGCCTCACAGGCACTGAACCGATGCAGCCTGCCGGTGCGGCCCTTCTGCGGCTTGCCTGGCAGCACCGGGAGGCCCTGCTGGGAGAGTCCTTCCGATAAGCCTGTAACCGGTGCCGGGAAGGTGGGGGCGGGCGTCCTCCTCTCCTACTGCTTCCGGGCGTTGAGGCGGCGGGTGGGTTCGGCTGTCGTCGGGTCCTCGGGCCAGGGGTGGCGGGGGTAGCGGCCCCTGAGGTCTGCTCGGACGGCGCGGTAGCCCTCGCGCCAGAAGCTTTCCAGATCACCGGTGACGGCGGCTGGGCGGCCGGCGGGGGAGAGGAGGTGGATGGTCAACGGTATCCGGCCACCGGCCAGGGCGGGCGTCTTGGTCCAGCCGAAGAGTTCTTGCAACTTGACTGCCAGCACTGGCCGTTCGGTCGTGTAGTCGACTCGTATCTTCGAGCCGGACGGGACGGTGATGCGCTCGGGGGCCAGCTCGTCCAGGCGGCCGGCTTCTCCGGTCGCCCACGGGAGGAGGCGTTGGAGGGCGGCCGTCGTGTCGATCCTCGCGAGGTCGGTGCGGCGGCGGGCGCGGGACAACTCGGGCTCCAGCCACTCGTCGGCGCGGGCGAGGAGGGCCTCGTCGCTGACATCGGGCCAGGGGGTGCCGATGGCGCTGTGGAGGAAGGCGAGGCGCTCGCGGAGGCCGGAGCGGAACGTCAGCAGGGTGCTGACGCCCTCGCGGCCGAGGCCTTCGAGGAGGGCGCCCCGGACGAGGGACTGGTCGGGCCGGTCTAGGGGCTTCTCGGCCAGCTCAATGGCGCCCAGCGACTCCACCCGGCGGGAGACGACCTCGCCCCGCCGGGTGTCCCAGTGGACCTCTTCGCGTGAAGTGACCAGCGCCGCCCCGGCGGTCAGGGCGGTCGCCTCGTCCAGCGCCGCGGCGTGCAGGATGCGCGCCGAGTGCGACCCCGCCGGGCGGTCGGCGACCGCGACGGCGAGCCAGGGCAGGGCGCCGAGCGCCGTGCCGGGGGCGAGTTCGGCGGCCGTGCCGGAGGCCATCAGGTACGGGCTGCGCTCGCCGGGGGCGGGCCGTTCGACGCGGGCGCGGGCGATCCGCTCCGGGAAGGCGAGGGCGACGACGAGTCCGGCGGCGGCCGCGTCGGGCAGGTCGGTGGCGGGTTCGTCGGAGGTGGCGCGGAGCAGGCGGCGGACCTCCTCGCGCCAGCGGCCGGCGTACGGGTCCTTCGCGGACCGTACGGACCGCCAGACCGCGCCGAGGTCGTCGCCCAGTGCCCGCGGCGGCTCCTCGGAGAGCAGCGCGACGACCTCGGCGGCCCGCCGCGCGCCGACCGCCGCCGCCCCGTCGACCAGGGCGCGCCCCAGCCGGGGGTGCAGCCCCGTACGGGCAAGGCGCACCCCGCGCGGTGTGGCCCGTCCGTCCGGGGAGACCGCGCCGAGGGCGGTCAGGGTCTGCCGGGCGGCGGCCATCGCTCCGGCGGGCGGGGCGTCAGGCAGGGCGAGGCCGGTGGCGTCCGGGTCGCCCCAGCAGGCGGCCTGGAGGGCGAAGGGGGTGAGGTCGGCGAGCGCGATCTCGGGGGTGGGGAAGCGGGCGGCGAGGGCGTCCTCGGCCTCGTTCCAGCAGCGGTAGACGGTGCCGGGGGCCTCGCGCCCGGCGCGGCCGGCGCGTTGGCGGGCGGCGGCGAGCGAGGCGCGGACGGTGACCAGTCCGGCGAGGCCGCGGGCGTGGTCGGTGCGCGGTTCGCGGGCGAGCCCGGCGTCGACCACGGTCCGGACGCCGGGCACGGTGAGCGAGGACTCGGCGACGGCGGTGGTGAGGACGACGCGGCGGCGCTCTCCACGTGAGAGCGCGGCGTCCTGGACGTCCTGCGGGGCGCGGCCGTGCAGTTGGAGGACATCGACAGAAGGCAGGCCGGCCAACTGCCCGGCGACCCTGGCGATCTCGCCGACGCCGGGCAGGAAGCAGAGCACGTCCCCGTCCCGCTCGCCCAGCGCTCGCCGTACCGTCGCCGCGACGTGGTCGAGCAGCGCCGGGTCGACCCGGGTGCCGTGGGCGGGCCGGACGGCGCGCGGCGGCGGCGCCCAGACCACCTCGACCGGGTGGGAGGTCCCGTGCGCCTCCACCACCGGGGCGCCGCCGAGGAGTTCGGCCCAGGCCTCGGTGTCGGAGGTGGCCGAGGCGCAGACCAGGCGCAGTTCGGGCCGCAGTGCCGCCCGGACGTCCAGCAGGAAGGCGAGCGCGGTGTCGGCGTCGAGGTGCCGTTCGTGGCACTCGTCCAGGACGACGACGTCCACGCCGGGCAACTCCTGGTCGCGCTGCAGCCGTTGCAGCAGCACGCCGGTGGTGACCACCTCGACCACCGTGTCCGGACCGGTGCGTCGCTCGCCGCGCACCGTGTACCCGACCTCGCGGCCCACGGACGAGCCGAGCAGCCAGGCCATCCGCCGCGCGGCGGCCCGTACGGCGAGCCGGCGCGGTTCGGCGACCAGCACCCGGCGTACGGGCCGGCCGTCGGCGAGCAGTCCGGCCAGGGCGAGCGGCACCAGGGTGGTCTTGCCGGTGCCGGGCGGCGCGGCGAGGACGGCGGTGCCGGGCCCGTCCAGTGCCTCGTGCAGGGCGGGCAGGGCGGTGCGGACGGGAAGGTCGTGCCACACGGGAGGCAAGGTCAGCCCCGTTCGGCGACGAAGATCGCGGTCCCGGGGATCAGCCGCCCGCGCAGCGGGGACCAGCCGCCCCACTCCTGCTCCAGGCCGGCCGGCCACTCGGGCTCGACCAGGTCGACCAGCCGGAAGCCGGCGACGACGAGTTCGCGGACCCGGTCGCCGATAGTGCGGTGGTGCTCGACGTAGGTGGCGCGGCCCTGCTCGTCCTGCTCGACGTAGGGGGTGCGGTCGAAGTAGGAGGAGGTCGCGGTGAGGCCCTCGACGCCGGGCTCGTCCGGGAAGGCCCAGCGGATCGGGTGGGTCACCGAGAACACCCAGCGCCCGCCGGGCCGCAGGACCCGGTGGACCTCGCGCATCAGGGCGGCGGTGTCGGCGCTGAACGGGACGGCGCCGTAGGCGGAGCAGGCGAGGTCGAAGGAGGCGTCGGCGAAGGGGAGGACGGCGGCGTCGGCCTGGACGACGGCGACGGGCGTGGTGCCGCGGCCGAGGTCGATCCGGCGGGAGTGCTGGAGCTGGCGGTAGGAGATGTCGAGGGCGACCGGCCGGGCGTCCCGGGCGGCCAGCCAGCGGGAGCACTGGGCGGCGCCGGCGCCGATCTCCAGCACGTCGCGGCCGGCGACGTCGCCGAGCAGGCGGGCGTCGGCCTCGTCCAGGCCCTCGGGGCACCAGGTGAAGCGGTCGTCGCCGAGGAACTCGCCGTGCTCGTCCTGGTACTCGTCGGCGTTGCGGTCCCACCAGTGCCGGCTGGCCCGGCTGCTCTCCCCGGTGCCGGCCGCGCGGCGCACCGCGTCGTCGCCCTCTTCCTCGACCCGCGCGGCGGAGGTGTCAAGATCGTGCAGGTCTGCTTGGGGGGTGGTGGCCACGGTGACAATGCCCATCGCGTAGGGTATGGAGTGCGGAAGCGCCGCTGCCGCGAACCGGCCCGTCAGGGTCCGGATCCTGGCGGTGGCATCCGGGGACGTGGCCCCTTCGGGCGCCGCCGCGAGGCGCGCATTCGGAGGATATGGCCTGATCCGTACCGGGCTCCACCGTCTTGCCGTCCTTCGGCATTGACCGTGCCTGGCCGTCCCCGTATGCTACAAGTTGCGCTGCGGGCCTGCGCGCCTCGGACGGAGCAGGTCGCGCTCGCATCTGTCGAAGACCCCACGGTCGCAAGACGGACGCCGGTTCTCGTTGTTACGGGACCACCGGTGTGCCGTGTTCTTGGCTGTCCGGCTTTCGGTGGGAGCGATACGGGCCCTCCGCGTGGCATTACCTACGACTTTCATGTCCGTACCGGAGCCCTTTTCCTAATGACGAGCCCCACCGACTCCTCCCTCAGCACCACCCCGCAGGTCGCGGTCAACGACATCGGCGACGCGGAGGCCTTCCTCGCCGCCATCGACGAGACCATCAAGTACTTCAACGATGGCGACATCGTCGAGGGCGTCATCGTGAAGGTCGACCGTGACGAGGTCCTCCTCGACATCGGTTACAAGACCGAGGGCGTCATCCCGTCCCGCGAGCTCTCGATCAAGCACGACGTTGACCCGCACGAGGTCGTCGCCGTCGGTGACAACATCGAGGCCCTGGTTCTCCAGAAGGAGGACAAGGAGGGTCGTCTCATCCTGTCCAAGAAGCGCGCTCAGTACGAGCGTGCCTGGGGCACGATCGAGAAGATCAAGGAAGAGGACGGCATCGTCACTGGTACCGTCATCGAGGTCGTCAAGGGTGGTCTCATCCTCGACATCGGCCTCCGTGGCTTCCTTCCGGCCTCGCTCGTCGAGATGCGCCGCGTCCGCGACCTCCAGCCCTACGTGGGCAAGGAGCTCGAGGCCAAGATCATCGAGCTGGACAAGAACCGCAACAACGTGGTCCTGTCCCGCCGTGCCTGGCTGGAGCAGACCCAGAGCGAGGTCCGCCAGACCTTCCTCACCACCCTGCAGAAGGGCCAGGTGCGCTCCGGCGTCGTCTCCTCGATCGTCAACTTCGGTGCCTTCGTGGACCTGGGTGGCGTCGACGGCCTGGTGCACGTCTCCGAGCTGTCCTGGAAGCACATCGACCACCCGTCCGAGGTTGTCGAGGTCGGCCAGGAGGTCACCGTCGAGGTTCTCGACGTTGACATGGACCGCGAGCGCGTCTCCCTGTCGCTGAAGGCGACCCAGGAGGACCCGTGGCAGCAGTTCGCCCGTACCCACCAGATCGGCCAGGTCGTTCCGGGTAAGGTCACCAAGCTGGTTCCGTTCGGTGCGTTCGTCCGCGTGGACGAGGGCATCGAGGGTCTGGTCCACATCTCCGAGCTGGCCGAGCGCCACGTCGAGATCCCGGAGCAGGTCGTCCAGGTCGGCGACGAGATCTTCGTCAAGGTCATCGACATCGACCTCGAGCGTCGCCGCATCAGCCTGTCGCTCAAGCAGGCCAACGAGGCCCTGGGTGCCAACCCGGCCGAGGTCGAGTTCGACCCGACCCTGTACGGCATGGCCGCCTCGTACGACGACCAGGGCAACTACATCTACCCGGAGGGCTTCGACCCCGAGGCGAACGACTGGCTGCCCGGCTTTGAGAAGCAGCGCGAGGAGTGGGAGCGCCAGTACGCCGAGGCGCAGTCGCGCTTCGAGCAGCACCAGGCGCAGGTCATCAAGAGCCGCGAGGCCGACGCCCAGGCCGCCGAGGAGGGTGGCGACGCCGTCGCCGCTGCCGCCGGTGGTTCCTACTCGTCCAGCAGCGACGAGGGCTCGGGCGCCCTGGCCTCCGACGAGGCCCTGGCCGCTCTGCGCGAGAAGCTGGCCGGCGGCCAGAGCTGAGGCTCTCGCTTCCCGCTAGCCGATAGCTAGACGGTGGGCCCCACCCGGATTTCCGGGTGGGGCCCATTTGTTTTTCCCATGCGCTTTCCATCATTTGCTTTTCGCTATGACTTATCACGCCCTGACTTATGTGTGGTTTATGTGAAGGAAAGTGTGAGATGGGGCTCATTGCCCATCTATAGGCCGTAGTTCGGGTTGCCCCTAGATTGAGGGGAGCCGCCCGAAAGGCTCCTCATGCGCACTCCCTCTCCCGCCGCCCCCACCGCCGTGGTCGGCGGCAGGCTCGCGGCCGTCGGCCGGTTCTGCTTCCGTCACCGCCGTTGGGTGCTCGGCCTGTGGGCCGTCGTCCTGGTGGTCGGCGTCCTGATCGGGGGCCGGGTCTTCGAGGGCTCGGTGGCCGGGGCCTCCTCCGCCAGCGCCGAGGCCGACCGGGGCGGTGCGGTGGTCGCCGCCGCCGACCCGGCCAAGGGCACCGTCACCGCCGTGGTGGACGGCCGGCCGGTGGACGATCCGCAGGTGAGGGCCGCCGTCGAGCGGGCCACCGCCGAGATCGCCGCCCTGCCCGGGGTCTCCTCCGCCCTCGACGCGTACGGCACCGGACCGGCGCCGGCCGCGCTGCGCTCCGCCGACGGGACGGCGAGCCTGGTCACCGTACGGATGGCCGATACCGCGAGCACCGCCCAGACCGACGCCGTCACCCAGCGGCTCGCCGCGCTGAACGGGGCGGGCGGCGCCCACGTCACGGTCGGCGGGGACCTGGTGCTCCAGCAGGAGGTCAAGAAGCAGACCGAGAAGGACACCCGGTTCGGCGAGCTGGTGACGCTGCCGCTCACGCTGATCGTCATGGTGCTGGTCTTCGGCGGGCTGGCGGCGGCCGCGCTGCCGGCGATCGGGGCGGTCGCCTCGGTGGGCGGCGCGCTGCTGGCGATGTTCGGGTTCAGCCGGATCATGGACATCGACACCAGCGTGCTGCCGATCGCCACGGTGCTGGGGCTCGGGCTCTCGATCGACTACGCGCTGCTCATGGTGAATCGTTTCCGCGAGGAACGCGGCCACGGCGCGGACATCGCCGCCGCCGTCGAACGGACCGCGGCGACCGCCGGACGCACCGTGGCCTTCTCCGGACTGACCGTCGCCGTCGCCCTCTCCGGTCTGTTCGTCTTCACCAGCCCGGTGCTCGGCGCGGTGGCCGCGGCCGGGGTGAGCGTCGTGGTGATCGCCGTCGCCGCCGCGCTGACCCTGATCCCCGCCCTGCTCGGCTTCGCCGGCGCGCGGATCAAGGCGCCCGCGGCGCCCGTGGCCGACGAGGGGTTCTTCAGCCGGACCGTGCGCCGGGTGCGCAAGCGGGCGGTCCTGGTCACGCTCGCCTCGGTGGCCCTGCTGCTGGCGGCCGGGGCGCCGTTCCTCCACGCCGAGATGCGCAGCTCCGGCGCCGCCGTCCTGCCCGCCTCCTCGGCCGGGCGGCAGGTCGCCGAGACGATCGACCAGCGCTTCCCGCAGGCCTCGGCCGCGCCGATCACCGTGGTGGTCGAGGGCGGGGCGCCGGTGGCGCAGGCGTACGCGGACGAGGTGGTCGCCAAGCTGCCCGGGGTGAGCGGGGTGCGGGCCGTGTCGCCGGTGGGCGACGCGGTCTCCACGATCGACGTCCTGGTGCCCGGGGACCCGCAGGGCGGGCAGGCCAAGCGGGTGGTCGAGGAGCTGCGGGCCGACCGCGGCGGGCTGACCACCTACGTCACCGGCGGTGCGGCCTCGGTGGTGGACTTCCAGGACGAGCTGCTCTCGCGCGGACCGTGGGCGCTGGGCCTGGTCGCGGCCGGGACGCTGGTGCTGCTCTTCCTGATGACCGGCTCGGTGGTGATGCCGGTCAAGGCGCTGCTGATGAACCTGCTCTCGCTGGGCGCCTCGCTCGGCGCGCTCACCCTGGTGTTCCAGGACGGCTGGTTCAGCGGGCTGCTCGGGTTCAGCCCGACCGGCGGGCTGGAGACCTTCATACCGGTGCTGGTCTTCGCCTTCGCCTTCGGGCTGTCGATGGACTACGAGGTGTTCCTGCTCGCCCGGATCAGGGAGCTGACCCTGCGCGGGCACGACTGCGTCCGGGCGGTGGAGCTGGGCGTGCAGCGCAGCGGTCGGATCATCACCTCGGCGGCGCTGCTGATGGTGATCGTCTTCGCCGGGTTCGCGCTCGGGGACATGCTGATGGTCAAGCAGATGGGCATCGCGCTGGCCGTCGCCGTCGCGGTGGACGCCACCCTGGTGCGGTGCCTGCTGGTGCCCGCCGCGATGAGCCTGTTCGGCGAGTTCAACTGGTGGGCGCCCGCCCCGCTGCGGCGGCTGCACCGGCGGTTCGGGCTGAGCGAGCACGTCGACCTGCCGGAGATCGGGGCGGCGGACGTCCCGGCGCCGCGGCCGGTGGTGCCGGCGGCGGAGACCGGGTCGGCGGAGAGCGGGTCGGCGGTGGTCCCGGCGCCGAGGCCGGCCGACGGGGAGGCGGCGGCCCGCGACGGCCTGGTGGGCTCAGCCCAGCCGGCGTAGCAGGTCGACCGCCGCGCGGAGCCGCTCCCGTTCGGCGGGGTCGAGGCGGGACTCGATGGCGGTGGCGATCCGGTGTTCGCGGCGGGCGCGCTGGTCGAGCAGGGCGGCGCGGCCGGCCCCGGTGGCGGTGACGAGCAGCTTGCGGCCGTCGGTGGGGTGGGGCTGTTGGACGACCAGTCCGGCCTCGGTCATCAGCGCGACGGTGCGGGCCATCGACTGGTGGCGGACCCGCTGGAGGGCGGCGAGTTCGGCGACCGTGCAGGAGCGTTCGTCGCGGACCAGCAGGCCGAGGACGGCGGCCTGGTTCTGCGGCAGTTCGTCGCTGTCGCGCAGGGAGCGGACCAGGCTGCCGAGGGCGGCGCGCAGGTCGGCGGCGAGTTCCAGGGTGTCCGGGTGCGGGGCTTCGCTGGTCATGGGGGAAGTCTATCGGCAAAATGTCCAGCACTGCTGTACAGCCTTGCTGTAGGGTTTCGAGCATGCGAATCACCAAGTTCGGACATGCCTGCGTACGCGTCGAGCACGGCGGCAGCACGGTCGTCGTCGACCCCGGGAGCTTCACCGACCCCGCCGCCCTGGCCGGGGCGGACGCCGTCCTGATCACCCACGAGCACATGGACCACTTCGAGGAGTCCCGGCTGCGCGCCGCGCTGGAGGCCGACCCGGCGCTGCGGGTGTGGACCAACCGGGCCGTCGCCGACCAGCTGGACGGCGTGGCGCAGCGGGTCGGCGTGGTCGGCGAGGGCGACGCCTTCGAGGTCGGCGGGCTCGGCGTCTCGGTGCACGGCGAGTGGCACGCGGAGATCCACCGGGACCTCCCGCCGGTGCGGAACATCGGCTTCCTCTTCGACGGCCGGCTGTTCCACCCCGGCGACGCGTTCACCGTGCCGCCGCACGCCGTGGAGACCCTGCTGCTGCCGATCGCGGCCCCCTGGAGCAAGGCCTCCGAGGTGGTCGACTACGTCCGGGAAGCCTCGCCGCGCCGGGCGGTGCCGGTGCACGAGGCGGTGCTCAGCCCGATCGGGCTCGCCGTGCAGACCCGGCTGGTCGGGCCGGACGGGCCGGGGACGGGTGCGGAGCTGTTGGTGCTGGGGGAGGGCGAGAGCCTGGAGCTGGGCTGACCGGGCCTGTGCTCGACCGGATCCGGGCTTCGCCGGGCCTGTTCGGATCGGAGCCGGGCCTGTTTGGATCGGAGCCGGGCCGACCGGGCCTGGGCCGGCCGGGCCTCTGCTGACGGGTTCGAGGGGGCACCGGTAGCCTGACGCCATGCTGAAGATCGGACTGACGGGCGGCATCGGTGCGGGCAAGAGCGAGGTGTCCCGGCTGTTCGCCGCGCACGGCGCGGTGATCGTGGACTCCGACGTGATCGCCCGCGAGGTGGTCGCCCCCGGAACGGACGGTCTGGCGGCCGTGGTCGCCGAGTTCGGACCGGGGGTGCTGCGGGAGGACGGCTCGCTGGACCGTCCGGCGCTCGGCGCGGTCGTGTTCGCCGACCCGGAGCGGCTGAAGGCGCTGAACGCGATCGTCCACCCGCTGGTGCGGACCCGCTCCGCCGAGCTGGAGGCGGCGGCCGCGCCGGACGCGGTCGTGGTGCACGACGTGCCGCTGCTGGCCGAGAACGGCCTGGCGCCGCTGTTCGACCTGGTCGTGGTGGTGGACGCGGCCGACGACGTGCGGCTGGACCGGCTGGTGCGGCTGCGCGGGATGGCCGAGGAGGAGGCCCGGGCCCGGATGGCCGCGCAGGCTTCCCGGGACGGGCGGCTGGCGATCGCGGACCTGGTGATCGACAACGGCTGCGGCCTGGCGGAGCTGGAGGCGCGGGTGGCCGAGGTCTGGGCGGAGCTGGTGCGGCGCGCGGCGGCCTGACGCCGGGTCGGCGCCCGCGGGCCGATCGGGGTGGCCGTCCGCCGGCGGACCGGGTGGCCGGCGGACCGAGTGGCCGGGAAGGGACTGGTGGAAGGCTCCGGCGGGAGGGGAGCATGGCGGAATGGATGATCGTTTCTCGCCCGCGCCGCCGCTCGCCGGACAGCCTCCCGCCGGACAGTCTCCCGCCGAACAGCCGCTCGTCGGAGCGCCCGTGGTCGAACGGATCGCGCAGTACGGCCGCGCCGAGCAGGCTGAGATCCTCGGCCCCGGGGACGACCCGTACGGCGTCGCGTACACGGGGCTGACCTTCCGCCCCAAGGAGATCCACTTCGGCGTCCGGGCCGCCGACGGCCGGCTCGTCGCCCACACCGGACTGGTGCCGCTGCCGCTCACCGTGGGCGGCACCGACCTCGCCGTGATGGGCGTCGGCGGGGTCTGCGTCGCGCCCGACCGGCGCCACGGCGGCCTCGCGCAGGCCGTGGTCGGGGCCGCCCTCGACCACGCGCGCACGCTCGGCCACCGGTACGCGCTGCTGTTCTGCCGCCCGCCGCTGGCCGCGTTCTACCGGGGGCTCGGCTTCCGGGAGGTGGCCGAGCGGGTGACGGTGGAACAGCCGGAGGGGAGGCTGGCGGAGATGCCGCTGCGCACCATGTGGGCGCCGCTGGCCGTCGGGGCCGGGTGGCCGGAGGGGCCGGTGCGGCTGCGGTCGCTGCCGATGTGAGACGCGCTCGCGCATGAGGCGCGCTCAGGTGCGGGGCTTGATCAGGCCGTTGTGACCGTTGTGACCGTCGCGGCCGGGGTGCCCGCGTCCGCGTCCGCGTGCGCCACGGCGGCGCCGGCCAGGGCACGGATCATGGGGTGCGCCCGGGTGCCGTCGCCGGACAGCTCGGGCTGGAAGAGCGAGGCCAGGAAGAACGGGTGGCCGGGCAGTTCCAGGACGCGCACCTCGCCCGACTCGTCCGCGCCGCTGAACCGCAGGCCGTGCGCGGCCAGCCGCTCCAGGTAGGCGCCGTTGAGGCCGTACGCGCAGTGGTAGCGCTCCAGGGTGCGGGTGGCGCCGAGGACCCGCTCGGCGAGGCTCCCCGGGGTGACGGTGACGGCCCCCTCGTGGCCGACCAGCGAACAGGCCAGCGGGACGATCACCTGCTGCTCCGCGTCCGGGTGGTCCTCGCCGTTCACGGCCCCGGCCAGGCCGCAGACGTTCCGGGCGTACTCCAGCACCGCGTGCTGGAACCCGGCGCAGGTGCCGAGGAAGGGGATGCCGCGCTCGCGGGCGGTCCGGACGGCGGCCAGCGCGCCGGCCTCGCTGCGGTACGGGCTGCCGGGCAGCAGCCAGACCGCGTCGAAGCCGTCCAGGGCGCCGGGCGCGGCGGCGTCCCCGGTCGGGATCCAGTAGGCGTCCAGGACGAGGTGGTCGTGCTCGGCGAGGGCGTCCAGCAGGCCGGGGATCCGGGCGTGCGAGCGGACGGCGGGGGAGCGGTCGCCGACGAGGGCGATCCGCGGGGTCTGATGCGTCATGCGGCTATCCTGACCCCGCACCCGAGATCAGCGCCAACGATGATTCCTTAAGCTTCGATCAGATCGGTTGATGTCCACCGTGGACCCGCAGCAGCTGCGCACCTTCGTCACCGTCGCCCGCCTCGCCTCCTTCTCGGAAGCGGCCCGGGAGCTCGGCTACACCCAGTCCGCGGTCTCCCAGCAGATCGCCGCGCTGGAGGCGGACCTCGGGACCGCGCTGCTGCTCCGCCGCCCGGTCGGCCCGACCGGGGCCGGGCAGCGGCTGCTGGAGCACGCCGCACCGCTGCTGGTCCGGCTGGAGGCGGCGCGCGCCGACGTCGCACGCCTGGCGGGCGCGCCGAACACCCGGCTGGTGCTCGGGGCCACCGCGCTGGCGGTCGGTGCGGCACTGGGGCGCGCACTCGGCGAGGTGCGCCGGGCGTACCCGAGGGTGGAACCGGTGGTCCGGGTCCTCGCCCAGGACGTGCTGCCCGCCCAGGTCGCCACCGGCGAGGTCGACCTCGCCCTGGTCGACGGACTGGCCGCGCCCAGCGACCCGCTGCCGCTGCCCGACGTCGGGCCGCTGCGCACCGTCGCGGTGGCCGAGCGGCCGGTCGCCGTCGCGCTGCCCGTCGGCCACCCGCTGGCCGGGCGCGCCGGCCTCGCGCTCGCCGACCTCTCCGCCGCCCGCTGGCTGGACGCCCCCGACCTCACCCCGCCCGCGGCCCGGCTGTGCGCGGCCGCGGGCGTCGACGGCTTCCGGCCGGCCACCCGCTACCAGGGCACCGACCTGCACGGACTGCTCGCGCTGGTGGCGGCCGGGCACGGGCTCACCCTGCTGCCCGAGCCGGTGCTCGACGCGGCGCCCGGGGTCGGGTACGCGCCGATCGCCGCGCCCCGGCTGGTGCACCGCACCGAACTCGTCCACGGCAGCCTGCCGGAGGGGCCGGCGGCGCTGCTGGCGCGGCTGCTGGAGTCGTCCCGGGGCTAGAGGTCTGCGGCCTTGGAAATCGGTTGCGCGGGCCAATGGTGCCGATGGAATGATCAGGCGATGAGCACCGGAATCATCATCAGACAGGTACGGGTCGAGGACTGGCAGCGGGCCCGGGACCTCCGCCTCGACGCGCTGCGGGACCCGGTCGCGGCCGTGGCCTTCCTGGAGGTCTACGAGCAGGCCGTCACCAAGCCCGACGAGTTCTGGCAGGACCGCACGACCCGTGCGGCGACGGACCCGCACGCGGCGCAGTTCATCGCGGAGGCCGAGGACGGGCGCTGGCTCGGCAGCATGACCGGGGTGGTCGAGCCGGCCGGCGGGAACGGCGCCCTGGAGGGCGACGTCGTCGAGGTCGACCAGGTGCACGTGGTCGGGGTGTTCGTCCGCGCGGAGGCGCGGGGCACCGGGCTGGCGCTCGACCTGATCCGGACCCTCCAGGAGTGGGCGTGGTCGCTCACCGGGCCCAGGATCGAGCGGGTGCGGCTGTTCGTCCACGAGGACAACCCCCGGGCCGAGGCGATGTACCGGAAGGCCGGCTTCGAGCCCTCCGGGGTGACGCTGCCGGCGCCCGACGGCCTGGCCGGCCGGGAGGTCGAGCTGGCGGTCCTGCGGGGCTGACCGCACGGCCGGGAGGCGGGGGCGGGGAGACGGGGGCGGGGCGCTCGCGCGGGGTCTTCGCACGGGGCGCTCGTCGGGGCGCGGTTGTGGAGACGCGGTCACCAGGCGTTCACGTCACGGATCTGACGGTGGTCGGCCGGGTGGTGCTGTCATGAGCACAGTCGCCCGGCGAGAGGCCGGGCCGGACCAGGAGTGCTTCCCCCATGATGCTCCGTCACCGTCTCACCGTCACCGCCTCGGCGGCCGCCCTCGCCGCCGCCGGGCTCGCCGCCGGCACCGCGCAGGCCGCCGCCCCGGCCCACGGCACCGCTCAGAAGGCCCGTACGCTCGCGGCGAGTTGTTCGCAGGCGTACCTGCCGCTGCCCGACCCGTCCTGCACCCCCGGTGCGTACAACCCGGACGTCACCCAGGCGACCATCGGCCAGACCATCTGCGTCTCCGGCTGGACCGCCACCGTCCGCCCGCCGACCAGCTACACCAACGCGCTGAAGGTGCAGCAGATCGCGGCCTACGGCTACGCGGACACCAGCACGGCGGACTACGAGGAGGACCACCTCGTCCCGCTGGAGCTCGGCGGCGCCCCGCGCGACCCGGCCAACCTGTGGCCCGAGCCGCGCTACGGCAGCCAGCCGGCGCAGAGCAAGGACTCCGTCGAGACCAAGCTCAAGAACGCGGTCTGCGGCGGCCGGGCCGGCCTCGACGACGCGCGCGCCGCGATCGCGAAGGACTGGACCACCGCGCTCAGCGTCCTGGGGCTGTGAGCCCGGGCCTGATCTGATCGGGCCGCCCGGTCCGCCCGGTCCGTCCGAGCCCGTTCCCGTTCTCGGGAGGGGTCGGGCGGACCGGGCGCGCGCCGGACGTCAGCGCCCGTCGCAGCCGGGGAGCGCCTCGCACATCGCCGCCGTCATGCCGGTGCCGACGGCCTTGTCCTCGGGGGCCTTCCAGGCGTCCTTGGGCTGGGCACCGGCCTTGGTGGTGGCCCAGACGGCCAGCTCGCTGACCGTGCCGCCGTCGCCGACCACGTACTCGTGCAGGGTGACGGTGCCGCCGTCGGCCTGCGGAACGGTCAGGACGGCGGCGAAGTACGGCGCGTCCGGGGCGCTTTCGACCTTCACGGTGGCGCCGGGCGCGGTCTTGGCACAGGACTTGAGCGCCTCCGCCAGGCGCGCCTCGGCCATGTTGGTGGACTGCTTGGCGGCGCTGCTGTGGACCGGGTCGCCGTGGAACAGCAGGGTCTGCTGGGCCGCCCAGCGGTCCCCGCCGAAGCCGACCTCGGACTTCGCGGCGGCGGTGCCCGTGAACAGCGGCTCGTCATCCTTGGCGATCGCGGCGCGGCACAGCTCCAGGCCCTTGAACTGGACCGGCCCGGAGACCTGCTTGGCGTTGGCCGCCAGCGGCGTGTAGTGGTAACTCTCGTCCATCGGGATGTTCTTGGTGTCCATCCAGGCCTTGTCCGGGATGCCCTTGTCGGAGCCGGCGGGCTTGGTGGGGTTGGTGCTGGGCGTGGGGGCCGCGGCGGGGAGGGCGGTCTGGCCGCCGTCCCCGTTGTCGGGCCCGCAGGCGCTGAGCGCGCCCAGGCAGACGAGGGCGGCGGCGGTGGCGGTGACGACTCTGGTGGTGCGCAACTGACGGTTCCTCGGGTGTCCGGTGGCGTGGAACGGGGTCGGCCGCGCACCGCCCTGCTGCCGGGGGCGAAGGACGGGGTCGGCCGCGGGCCGCTGGTGCGCGGCGCCGGCCGTCCGTCCTCGCCGCCCGCGCGACGCGCGGTCGCGGGCACTCGGCATGGCGGGCCTCCCCCTGTGCGTTAGGGCCGTCGGCTCCTCGGCCCGCCGCCCGCCTCGGAGATGAGGGGCGGTCAGGGTCGTGGCGGCGCATCGGCGGCGGTCGAAACCTATGCCACCGAACGGCCGCTCGCAAAGCCGGGTTCCGGCCGGAGGCCCGGATTCCCTTTGGGGTTGGTGGGTCCTGTGGGGCAGGTGGTGTCGGACGGCGGACGGCGTGCGGGGGATCCCCGGGGCGCGCGACCGGCACCGCGCGCGGGCCGGGTGCGGCACATCCGGGCTGGTGGGGGCGGGTGTGCCGGGCCCGGCGACCGGCGGCGGAGGGGTGCGCGATGTCAACACCCGGAGCTGAACCGCGCGACGGGCGGCGGCCGTCGAACGGGGAGGAGAGCACGTGCCGTAGTGCGGGTGTGCCGTTACGCGTGGGTGCCGTTACGCATGGGTGCCCGGGACGCCGAGCTGCTGGGCGAGCCAGGGGAGGGCCTGGGCGAAGGACGCGGCGCCGGTCTGCCAGGTGTGCCTGCCGGAGCCGACCACGTTCACGGTGCGGATGCCGTCCTTCCGGGCCGCCGCCTCCAGGGCCCTGGCGGAGTCGATCTGGCCGTGCTCCTCGTCGCCCTGGGCGAAGTAGCCGGAGACGCCCTGGTACTTGGGGTGGTGGGCGAGCACGGTCAGCGGGTCGTGGGCGGCCCAGGCCGCGGCGTCGCCCCCGTACAGCTCCTGGACGGTGTGGTCCTTGTCGCCGGTGGACGGGCCCTTGTCGCCGGAGAAGTCGCCGAAGTGGGTGAAGACGTTCGGGTGCTCGACGGTGAGGTCGACCGCGCAGGTGCCGCCCATCGACCAGCCGGCCACGCCCCACTTGTGCGGGTCGGTGGCGGCGTTGAAGGTCTTCTGGACGAACGGCGGGACGTCCTTGAGCAGATGGCTCTCGGCCTGGCCGTGCGGGCCGTCCACACACTCGGTGTCCACCCGGAAGCCGCCGGTGGCGTCCACGAACACCAGGATCGGGGCGAAGCCGTTGTGCCGGGCGGCGAAGGCGTCGGCGGTCTTCACGGCGTTGCCCGAGCGGATCCAGTTGTCGGGCGCCGCGAACTCGCCGCCGATCATCTCCAGGACGGGCAACTTGGGCCGGGTCTGGCTGCGGAACCAGGCGGGCGGCAGGTAGACCAGCTCCTGGCGGTGGGCGAAGCCGCTGGCGGTGTCCGGTATGTCGACCTGGACGATGCGGCCCGTGCCCGTCCGGCCGTGGATCGACTTCAGCTCGTCCAGGGTGATCTGCTCCGGCAGCGGCTGCCCGCCGAGCTCGCCGATCGCGTCGTCCAGCGTCGGGTAGTAGCCGGTGGCGATGTTCACGCTGTTCGCCGCGCAGAACAGCGCCAGCAGCACGGTCGGTGCCACCAGTGCCCGGCGCCACCACCGCGCGCCGCTCCAGCCGAAGCCGAGCACGCACAGCGCCGCCACCGCCACCCCGCTCCACAGCCAGACCCCGAACGGGACCGGGTCGGTGATCCCGCCCAGCGTCAGCACGGCGACGGCGCCGGCCGCGGTGAGCGCCAGCGCCGTCCCGAGCGCGACCGGCCCCCGCCTCCGCAGCCACGCCCGCTCCCGTCGGGCGGCGGTGGCCAGGAGCAGCGCGAGGGCCGCCGCCTGGACCGTCCACGGGAACCAGCCGTCGAGCAGGGAGACGTTCATAGGGCCGGAGGCTAGGGGCGGAGGATGAGAGGCTGGTTAGAGGCTGGCAGTTCGCTGGAAGAGAGCTGTGAGGAGGAAGGGGACGCCGAAGGCCTCGGAATCCGGGCCGTGCGCCGCCATCGGGCGGATCTCCAGCGGCTCGAACTCGCGGAACAGCGACCGCAGTTCGGCCGGCGAGTAGGCCAGCCCGCCCTCCAGCGAGCCGAGCCGGTAGAGCTCCTCGTCGGGCCGCTCGGAGCCCATCGCCCCGGCCGCGAAGGCGGTGACGGCGAAGTGCCCGCCCGGGGCGAGGACGCGGTCCAGGAGGGCCAGGTAGCCGACCCGGCGGTGCGGCGGCAGGTGGTGCAGGCAGCCGGAGTCGTAGACCAGGTCGTAGGAGTCACAAGGGAGTTGGACCTCGAAGATGCTCGCCCGGTGGAAGCGCGGGCGGGCTCCGGGGCCGGCCTCGCGGGCACGCTCCTCGGCCCAGGCGAGGGCGGTGGCGGAGAGGTCGACGGCGTCCACCTCGAAGCCGAGCGAGGCCAGGTGGATCGCGTTGCGGCCGGTGCCGCAGCCCAGGTCGAGCACCCGGCCGGGGGCCGGCGGCAGCAGGCCGCGGTCCAGGTAGGAGACCAGGTTCTCGTCCGGCTTCGGCGCGAAGAACGGGCGCTCGGCGGACCGGTCCTCGTAGAACCGGTCCCAGAACGGTTCGGCCGGCCGGAAGAAGCCGTCGAGGAGGGCGAGGACGTCTTCGGTGGTGCGGATCGTACGGTTCATACGGCCGAGCGTAGGACGCTCGGGGGGTGGGCGCGATCGCGGCAAAAGCCGCTGGGTGGCGGGCTGTTGGGGGCTTCCCTGTCTTGGTGTGGACGGGTGCCTCGGGGGCGTGGAGGAGGGCGGCGTCGCTGTCGCCGGAGGCCGGGACGGGCCGTTTCCGTCGGGCGGGGAGAGGCCCCGGGGAGGGGGCCGACATCACGCTTCGATCAAGGATTCCCGGCGGGGATTCCCAGGCTTCCGCCAGTGAGGTGGTGTACGTTCGAAAAGTTTTGCCCGCTCCACGCTCCGCCCGCCATGCCCGCCGCTCACCCGGAAGACCAAGTGCCTGCTGTGATACAGCCGACGACCGCCCAGACCCACGAAGCCCGACCTACCCGCCCCTCCCGCCGGAGGCGGGCGACCGCCCTCGCCGCCGCCGCGCTGGCCGCCACCCTCCTCGCGGCCGGGTGCAAGGCCTCGGCCGACGAGACGTCGTCGGCGGCGACGCCGATTCCGATCCCGAGTGTGATCGGAATGCACGGGGACAAGGCCAAGGACACCCTCCAGCAGCCGGACGCCCGGGCCGCCAAGACCGTGACGTTCCAGGACGTCCACGCGGGCGAGTCCCACACGCGGTCGGTCCTCATGCCGAGCCACTGGAAGGTCTGCTCCCAGGAGCCGGCCGCCGGGGAACCCTCGGCGAAGGACACGACGGTGACGCTGTCCGTGGTGAAGAACGAGGAGGACTGCCCGGGCGGCGCCGCGCCCGCCCCGGCGGACCCGGCCCCGGCCCCGGTCTCCCCGACCGCGACCGCCCCGGCCGAGCCGGCGGCACCGAGTGCCCCTCCGGCGGCCCCCGCCCCGGCCGCCCCTGCTGCCCCCGCTCCCGCCGCCCCGCCAGCCCCGGCCCCGACGCACGCCCCGCCCGCGCCGCAGCCCGCCGCACCCTCGGAGCACCAGGCGTCAGCCTGCACCACGGATTCCAAGGGCAACTGCATAGTCCGGGGTCGCATCTGCCCCAACAGCGCCCACGGCGACACCGGCAGCGACGCCAACGGCCGTGCTCTCACCTGCCGGGACAACAACGGCTGGCGCTGGGAGTAGCCACCCGACCAGCCGGGGCGGTTTGTCGGCCGCCCCGGCTCGGTCGCGCGCTACGGCACCCGGCCGACGACGGCGGTCGGCTCGTCGAGGAAGACGAGCTGTTCCTCGCCGGTGATGCGGAGCCCGAACCGGTCCGGTCCCGGCCGGTTCTGCTTCTCCCACCAGGCGTGGGCGTCCTCGATCTCGGTCCAGAGGCGGCGCGGGCCGTACTGCCGGACGGCGAAGCGGTCCTCCTGCCGGTCGTCGTGGTCGACGGCGGCCCACGAGCGCGCGTCCGTCGTGGCCACCCAGAGCCGGGAGGCCACTCCTTCGGCATCAGGCTCGTGCTGCCAGGCCGTCCACACGTCGCCGAGCTTCAGCCCGAGGGCGAACCGCGCGTCCAGGTCCTCGCCGCTCACCTGCCACGGTGAGAGCCGGGTGGTGGACTCCTCGGGTTCGTGGTTGTCGCGGACCACGTCCCGGAAGATGCGCAGGTCGATCCGCTGGCCGCGCATCAGCATGAACGAGGCGTCCGGGCTGAACCTCCCGGTCGCGCGCCCGCCTTCGACGGTGAGGGTGAGCAGTCCCCAGGAGAGCATCGGGCTCTCCCACGGCGTCACGATGGTGCCGCCGGGGCGGGTCTGCTCGATCCACGCCGTCGGCACCCGGCTGACCGAGCAGGTGGAGACGACCCGGTCGTACGGCTGCCGCCGGGCCCAACCAAGGGCTCCGTCCCCGCAGGCGACCTCCACGTCCACGCCCGCCGCGTTCAGGGACGAGTGGGCCCGCCAGGTGACCGCGGGGTCGATCTCGATCGAGACGACACGGCCGGGACCGGCCCGGTGCGCGAGCAGAGCCGCGTTCCAGCCGGTGCCGGTGCCGACCTCCAGGACGGTCTGGCCGGGGCGGACATCGAGTGCTTCGAGCATTCGCACGACCATCGCTGGTGAGGACGCCGAGGACGACGGCCAGGCGTCGGAGCCGTCGGTCGGCTCCTCGCCGTCATTGACCTGGGTGACGACCGGAGCGTTGGCGTAGGCGGCCGCGAACCAGCGGTCGGGCTCGGAGCGGATGTCGCACGGTTCGAGGTCGCCGCTGTCGTCGGAGAGCCAGATCCGCTCCGGGAGGAAACGGTGGCGCGGGACCGCCGTGATGGCGTCCTTCCACTCCGACGGGACGGGACGGCCGAGCTCTTCGCTGATGGCCCGCAGCAGGCCGCGCGAGGCGGCCTGCTGCGGGTGGAGGCTCTCCGTCACTTGTCCTTCTTCTCGTGCTTCGGGGCGGGCGCCGGGCGCGAGGTGTCCTTCGACGGCTTGTCCTTGCCCGGGTCCTGGTCGCCCACGTGCTTCCCGGCCATCCCGATCGCGGGTCCTCCGTGGGGGTTGCTTCGGGTGTACAGCCCGGTGGGCCGGTACCGGTCCGGCGGACGCGGTGTCGTCGGCCTGGGCTCGGACTTCGGTTTCGGCTGCGGTGGGTCGGTGACCTGCAAGGCACTGCTCCGCTCAGCTCGTAGGAGTGACAAGGCCTCTCCTTGCGCTCGTGGACGCTCCGCATGGCGGAGCACTCATGACGCTACGGAGCAACAGATCGCTCTTTCAAAGAAGTTGCGCCATCTTGCGCCGATTCACCCGAGTGCGTCGATCGCCGAGGTGATGACCTGCCGAGCCTTCGTGCCGTAGACGGCCATTCCTGCCAGTGCGGTGTAGGTGCGCAGGTAATCGGCGATCTCGCGAGGTCGTGTGATGCGCAGATACCCGGAGGTCAGTTCGACGGCGACCTCGGCCTCGTCGAACATGTAGAAGTCCTCGACCGGAAGTTGGGATCGGTGGCAACCGGTGGGGATGATGCCCAGGCTGACGAAGGGGCTGGCGGACGCAGTGATGAGGTGGTCGAGTTGGTCCGCCATCGTCCTGGCGTCGCACACTGCGGCGCGGAGCACGTACTCTTCGACCAGCAGCCCGAATCGATGCCGGCCGGAGAACAGCATGCGCTGGCGGTCCAGCCGCGCCGCCACGGCCTCCTCGACGTCATCGACGGGCACTCGGTCGCGTTGGATCGAGCGCAGTACGGCAGCGGTGTAGTCGGTTGTCTGCACCATGCCGGGAATGACCCGGCTCGCGTACACACGGAAGACCTCGGTGCGCTGGTAGAGCGTGCCGACGGACTCCTGCGCGGCCCGCAGCCCGGCGTGCTCCATCCGACGCCACTCGGTGTACATCGATTCGACGGCGCGGGCGGTGGCGATGACGTCAGGGAGCTGCTCCTCGGCATCGCACGCAGTGCACCAGGCGCGGAGATCGTCCTCGGAGGGTGCGGACTTGCCGCTCTGGATACGACTGGTCTTGGCGGGGTGCCACCCGCACCGGGCAGAGAGCTCGTCGCCGGTGAGTCCGGCGTCCTTGCGGATCTCGGTCAGTCGATTGGCGAGGGCTTTGCGGGCCTCGACGACACTGGACGACGGGGACGACGACATGTGATGGACTGCCCGGTGCCGATGGTGAGTCAGACGGGATACCGCGCGTGTGGCGTAGCGCGATCCCACACCGCTTCGAACGCGGCGGTGACCTGCTTCACCGTGGCCGGGTCTTCGGTGAACTCGTGGCCGGCCCAGTCGCCGTCGCCGGTGAACCAGTGGAAGAGGACCAGGCGGTCATCGATCAGCCAAAGATCATTTCCAGGCAGTGAGAGATCGGACGCCAGGCGGCGGGGGAGCCAGCGCACGTGCTCGCCGAGGGCGATGTTGTGCCGTTCTGTGATGGCGTGTTCCCAACGGATGTAGTCGGTGACGGGTTCGGAGACGATCCGGGCACGACGCATGATCACGCCCCGGGCCACGGTCTCCTTCACCAGCTCAGCCCAGGCCTGGTACTCCTCGGGAAGCTCGTAGGCGTCGGGGCGGTCGACCGGTAGCCCCGCGCGCCAGTCGGCGAAGACCGGGTCGTCCGCATAGGAGTCCCGCATCTCCAGGTGGACTGCCGAGCGCTCAGCGCTCCGCAGCAGGGCGCCAAAGTCCGGCACGTTCTGCGTCATCGCACACCTTCCGCAAAGCCGGAATCATCCGAACAGGGATACGGACGACGCCCTCGTGGTCCGGGATGCCGACGGGGTGATCAGGAACCCACTCGGTCTCGCTGATGGTGCGGAGCGTGTCCGTGGAGGGGAGCAGCCCCTGTACGACGATCTCCGCGGCTTCGTCTTCGAGCCAGACTGTCGGAGAGCCACCGTTCGGCGAGTCCGGGTCGATCCCGATGAAGCGAAGTGTCATGACTGCCCCTTCCGCGAAGTTGGCTGCAAGTCCGTGTGGGTAACACCGTGTCGTGACACCGCTACAGACGTCAAGTGAGGGTGGCCTCGTGTTCGGTACGAGGCCACCCGAAAACTGACGGTCGGATACCTGCTTGAAATTCGCAACCCAAGACACAACCCGCCTCGTGGCCGGGCGTTGAGCCCACGGTCCGGTTGGCGGTTGGACCGAGGTGGGCAGCCCCGCGTTGGGCGCGGGGCTGCTTGAGGAGACGGGGCACTGGGCGGTGGGAAACCGTGCCCGCGCACGCGTTCACGTGCGCGGGCAGGCAGGGGAAGCCAGGGCCGCCTCCGGCTTCGGGCCTCGGTCGGGCAGGCGCCGGTCAGTGGGGGATCAGGCGGTGCAGGAGGCGGACGTACGGGCTCCAGTGGGCGGGGTGGGGGACGGTGCCGCCGACCGACCGTACCGCCCGGTCGAGGCAGTCCTCCAGGAGGGCGTCGTGCAGCCAGCGGAAGGCGAGGGGCCAGGCGAGCAGGGCCGGGCCGTGCAGGCGCATGGCGATGGTGTGGCGGAGGACGGTGGTGTCGCCCGCCGGGTGGACGGTGAACTCGTGGTGGCCGTCGAAGCCGCGCGGGCCGTCGAAGCGGAAGCGCACCCACTGGCCCGGTGCGTAGTCGGAGACGGTGTAGCGGACCGGGCCGTGGCCGCCGGTGGCGCCGGGGGTGAGCGGGCGGTCGAACCGCATCCGGGGCCAGCGCGGGCCCGGCCAGAGCCGGTCGTCCGGGCTCGCGAGGCTGTCGATGAGGGCGCCGACGGTCTCCGCCGGTGCCGGGACGGTGCGTTCGTGGATGTTGAGCACGGCCATGCCGGGGCTCCCCTCCTGGTTTTGGATGATCCCCTCCAATTGAATTGGAGAGTACTCTCTACTACATGCCCAGGCCACCCCGCCATGACGAATCCGCCCTCCTCGACGCCGCCGTACGGCTCGCGGCCGCCGGTGGGCCGGCCGCCGTCACGATGTCCGCCGTCGCCCGGGAGAGCGGTGCGCCCAACGGCTCCGTCTACCACCGATTCCCCCAACGGGCCGCCCTGCTGGCCGAGTTGTGGCTGCGGACGGTCGAGGAGTTCCAGGGCGCCTGCCTGCCCGCCATCGACGCGCACGAGGAGCCGCACCTCGCGGCGGGCGCGCTCGCCCGGCAGGTCGTCGCCTGGTGCCGGGCCCACCGGGAGCGGGCCGTCGTCCTGCTGCACGGCCCGGAGGCCTTCGGTCGGGCGGAGTGGTCCGAGGAGCAGCGGCTGCGCGACCGGCAGGGCGGCCTCCGGGTGCGGGAGGCCCTGGCCGGGCTGGCCGGGCGGCTCGGCGCCGCCACGCCGCTGGACCTCGACCGGGTCACCCTGGCCGTCACCGGCCTGCCGCTCGCCGTCGTCCGCGGCCCCCTGCACGCGGGTGCGCCGCTGCCGCCGCACGCGGAGGAGCTGGCCGAGCAGTCCGCGATCGCCCTGCTGCGGGCCGCCCCCTAGGATCGGTGGATGATCACCGTTCCGGCCGGCCGCGTCACCCTCTCCGACCGTCGTACCCAGCGCAGTTGGGCCGTCGACGTGGCCGCGTACGAGCTGGCGGCCTGTCCGGTGACCCGTGAGCAGTACGAGGGGGCGAGCGGCGACCGGCGGCCCGCGCACAGCGTCTCCTGGTTCGACGCCGTCCACTACTGCAACGAGCTCTCCCGGCGCGAAGGCCTCGCCCCCGCCTACCGGGTGGACGGCGAGGAGGTCTCCTGGGACCGCGCCGCCGGCGGCTACCGGCTGCCCACCGAGGCCGAGTGGGAGCACGCCTGCCGCGCCGGTACGGACGGCCCGCGCTACGGCTCGCTGGACGAGATCGCCTGGCACCGCGGCAATTCGGACGAGCGGCCGCACCCGGTGGGCGAACTGCTCCCCAACGCCTACGGGTTGTACGACCTGCTCGGCAACGTCTGGGAGTGGTGCTGGGAGCGCTACGACCCCGAGGTGTACGGCGACTACCGCGTCCTGCGCGGCGGCGGCTGGTTCGACGAGCACTGGAGCTGCCGCGCCTCCGTCCGCCGCCGCAGCCACCCGACCCTGCGGATCGACGACGTCGGATTCCGGCTCGCCCGCTCGATCGTCCTGTGAAGGCGGCGCCGATGTCGTGCCCGGCGCGGTGAATCGCGAGGCGATGGGACGGACGCGGGGCAGGCGCGCGGAATTTCCGACGGAATGAGGAACCGGTGCCACCGGATCCTGCGTTGACGCCGACATGAGCGAAGAAAGCGTCACCCTGCGCCCGATGGTCGAGGCCGACCTCGGCGCCCTCGAGGAGCTGGTGAACGATCCGCAGGCGCTGGGTGAATTCCAGTGGTACGGCTGGCGGGACCCGCAGCGGCACCGTCGTCGCTGGGCGGCGAGCGGGCTGCTGGAGGACGAGCAGGTGATGCTCGCGGTCGTCGTCGATGGCGGGTTCGGCGGCTTCGTCGCCGCCAACCGCAGTGGGGTGCGGCCGTCCGCGCCGTACTGGAGTCTGGGTGTGCAGCTGGTGCCGGGCGCGCGCGGGCGGGGGATCGGTACCCGGGCCCAACGGCTGCTGGTGGACTACCTGTTCGCGCACTCGCCGGTGATGCGGCTGGAGGCGGACACCGAGGCGGGCAACCTGGCGGAGCAGCGCGTGCTGGAGAAGCTCGGCTTCACCCGGGAGGGCGTGCAGCGGGCGGTGACCTTCCGCGGCGGCGAGTGGCGCGACGTCGTCCGGTACAGCCTGTTGCGCACCGACCCGCGTCCCTGACCCGCGTCGCAAAACGTCCGCAAAACGTCCCTAGGAAACCCCGAACCACTCCTCGGCGAGGGCGTCCAGCGTCCGCGCCGAGGGCTTCAACTCCCGGAGGTACCACGGCAGGTTGCTGTAGACGTGGAGCAGCGTGTACGCCATCAGCAGGCGAGGGTCGACGGCGTGGCCGTAGGCGTCCAGCAGGTGGCCGAGCAGGTGCGGGTCGGCCCGGGTGGTGAAGAGGCCGACGGCGACCAGGTCGTAGGCCGGGTCGCCGATCATCGCGGGCTCGAAGTCGAGCAGGCCGGTGAGGCGCCAGTCGTCGGCCGGGTCGGTGAGCAGGTGCTCGCGCATGAACTCGGTGTGCAGCAGTGCGCGGCCGGGGGCGGTGGGGAGCGGGGCGGCGGCGAGGAAGTCCGGGATCTGCTCCAGCCACTCCTCGGCCAGCCCGCGCTCGCGCTGGCGGTCCACCGCGCCCGCCCGTTGGCGGGCCAGGAAGGCCGGCCAGTCGCCGGGGCCGAGGGTGTCGGCGAGTGGTTCGGGGTCGAGGGCGTGCAGGGCGGCGAGCGACTCGCCACAGCGGCGGGCGATCCGTTCGCGGTCGGGCCGCGGGATGCGCGGCCAGGCCGGGGCGAGGCCCTGCCCGGGCAGCCGGGACATCAGGAGGTAGCGCCAGCCGTTGGCGTCCTCGCCGGCCTGGTGGAGGGCCGGGGTGGGGATCGGCAGGGCGCCGTCCAGCCGGGTGAGCACGCGCTCCTCGACGATGGCGTCCCGGGCGCCGTCCGCCGGGAACAGCTTGAGCACGAGGGCGTCGCCGACCGCGTACACCGGGACGGAGCCTTCCGGGAAGCGTTCCAGGGGCAGGCCGGCGAGGCCCAGCCGGGCGCAGAGCGCCTCCGCGCCGGGGCGCATCACCGTCTCGTCGGGGACGACCGCGTCCCACTCCTCGTCCGTCAGCACCAAGGGCAGCACGGCGGCACCGTAAGCAGGCGGGCACCCGCAGCGCAAAGGCTTTTCAGCGCCCGCTCCGGCGGTCAGCGCCCGCTCCCGTGGTCAGTGCCCGCTCCGGCGGGTGCCGCAGGCCTCGACGGCCGGCGGGACCGGCTCGGGCCCGGTGTCCGGGTCGCGGGTGAGCAGGTAGCGGGCGCCGGGGCCGGCCTCGCCGGCGCGGTCGGCGGCGTTGTAGAGGGCGCAGCGGGTCAGCGAGAGGCAGCCGCAGCCGATGCAGCCGGTGAGCTTGGCCTTCAGCCGCTCCAGTTCGGCGATCTGCTCGTCGATCCGGCTCTGCCAGGACCCGGCGACCCGGTCCCACTCGGTGCCGCTGGGGGCCGGGCGTTCGGGAAGGCGGTCGAGGGCGACCCGGGCCTCGTCCAGGGAGAGGCCGACCCGCTGGGCGGCGCGGATGAAGGCGATCCGGCGCAGCGTGCCGCGGGTGTAGCGGCGCTGGCCGCCGGTGGTGCGGGTGGCCTGGATCAGGTCGAGGCTCTCGTAGTAGCGCAGCGCGGAGGGGGCGAGGCCGCTGCGGTCGGCGAGTTGGCCGATGGTGAGCAGGTCGGTGTGGTGCGGGCCGGGGGTCCGACGGCCGTCGGAATGGGCGGTCATGGGAGCCCACTGTAACCGCTTGACCTCAAGCTGGCTTTAAGTTGCACCATCGTGGTCATGACGACGAACGCGACTGCGGGCACCGCCACCGGGGCCCGGTTCGAGGACCTTTCGGCCCTGATGGGCCTGATGACCGGCGACGAGAAGCACGGCCCCGCCGCCACCTCCACCCTGGACGCGCTCTGGGTGCTGTACGACCGGGTGCTGCGGGTCACCCCCGCCACCGCCGAGGCCCAGGACCGGGACCGCTTCCTGCTCTCCAAGGGCCACGGCCCGATGGCCTACTACGCGGTGCTGGCGGCCAAGGGCTTCATCTCCCCGGAGGTGCTGCCGAGCTTCGGCGGCTACGACTCGCCGCTCGGCCACCACCCGGACCGCACGCTGGTCCCCGGCGTGGAGATCGCCTCCGGCTCGCTCGGGCACGGCCTGCCGCTGGCCGTCGGCACCGCGCTCGGGCTGCGGGCGCAGGGCCTGACCGACCCGGCGGTGTGGGTGCTGGTCGGCGACGCGGAGTTCGACGAGGGCTCCAACGCCGAGGCGGTGGCCTTCGCCGGGGCGTACGGACTGGACCGGCTGCACGTGGTGGTGATCGACAACTCCTCGGCCACGCACGGCTGGCAGGGCGGCCTCGCCCAGCGGTTCGCGGCCGAGGGCTGGTCGACCGCGACGGTGGACGGCCGCGACCACGAGGCGCTGCACCGCGCCTACACCGCCGAGCACCCGGGCCGCCCGCACGTGGTGGTCGCCCGGGTCGAGCCCAAGGACTCCTGAGCGGGCGGCCCGCCCCCGCCGGACCCGACCACCGACCACCCCCGCAACGAAAGGCACTTCACCGATGGACACCATGCGCGACCGCTTCGTGGACGTCACCACCCGCCTGCTGGACGAGGACCCCCGGCTGGCCGTGGTGCTCGCCGACATCACCGCGGCCGCCTTCGCCCCGGCCCAGGAGCGCCACCCGGACCGGGTCGTCAACGTCGGCATCCGCGAGCAGCTGCTGGTCGGCGCGGCCGGCGGCCTGGCCCTCACCGGGATGCGCCCGATCGCCCACACCTTCGCCAGCTTCCTGATCGAGCGGCCCTTCGAGCAGGTCAAGCTGGACCTCGTCCACCAGGGCGTCGGCGCCGTGCTGGTGAGCGCGGCGGGCTCGTACGACTGGCCGGCCGGCGGCCGCACCCACATGTCCCCGGGCGACGTCGCCCTGCTGGACACCCTGCCGGACTGGACGGTCCACGTCCCCGGCCACCCGGACGAGGCCGAGCGGCTGCTGCGCCACGCCTACGCGGACGGCGACCGCAACGTCTACGTGCGGCTCTCGGGGCACCAGAACGCGGCCGCGGTGCCGGTCGAGCCGGGCCGCTTCGCCACCGTCCGGACGGGCTCGCGCGGCGTGGTGCTCGCCGTTGGGCCGATGCTGGACGCGGTGCTCGCGGCCACCGGGGGCCTGGACGTCACCGTGCTGTACGCGGCGACGGTGCGCCCCTTCGACGCCGCCGGGCTGCGCGCGGCGCTGGGCGACCGGGCGGACGTGGTGCTGGTCGAGCCGTACCTGGCGGGCACCTCCGCCAACGAGGCGCACGCGGCGCTCGCCGACCGTCCGCACCGGGTGCTGGGCCTGGGCGTGCCGCGCGAGGAGCACCGGCACTACGGCTCGATCGAGGAGCACCTGGCCGCCTACGGCCTGGACGCCCCGTCGCTGCGGGAGCGGATCGGCACCTTCCTCTGGTAGCCGGCCGGGTGAGCCGGTCAGGTCGGCCGACGGCTCAGGTCAGCACGATCGCCACCGCGTCCGCCGCCACCCGCACCGCCGTCCCCTCCAGTTCCGCCGCCCCGAAGGCCGCGACCACCTCGCGCCCGGCGGCCCCCAGTGGCAGTGCGGCCTCCCGCGGCCCGAGGTTGACGGCGATCCGGTACGGCCCCCGGTGCACCACCAGCAGGCCCGCCGCCTCGTCGTACGTCGCCCGCACCGCGCCGAGGTCGGGGTCGGACAGTTCCGGCCGCTCGCGCCGCAGTCGGATCAACTTCCGGTACCAGACGAGGAGTTCGCTGTGCGGGGCGCGCCGAAGCTCGGTCCAGTCGAGGACCGAGCGCAGTACGGTGGCGGGTTCCTGCGGGTCGGGGACGGCCTCGGCGGCCCAGCCGTGCTCGGCGAACTCCCGCCGCCGGCCCTGTCGGACGGCCTCGGCGAGGTCCGGGTCGGTGTGGTCGGTGAAGTACTGCCAGGGGGTGGCGGCGCCCCACTCCTCGCCCATGAAGAGCATCGGGGTGAACGGAGAGGTGAGCACCAGGGCCGCGCCGCAGGCGAGCCGGCCGGGGGAGAGGCCGGCCGAGACGCGGTCGCCGAGGGCCCGGTTGCCGACCTGGTCGTGGGTCTGGAGGTAGCCGAGCAGCCGGTGGCCCGCGTCGAGCGGGGTGAACGGGCGCCCGTGGGTGCGGCCGCGGAAGGAGGACCAGGTGCCGTCGTGGAAGAACCCCCGGGTGAGCGTCCGGGCGAGGGCGGCGAGCGGCTCGCGGGCGAAGTCCCGGTAGTAGCCGTGGGATTCGCCGGTGAGCGCGCAGTGCAGGGCGTGGTGGAAGTCGTCGCTCCACTGGGCGGTGAGGCCCTGCCCGCCCGCCTCGCGCGGGGTGGTGGTGGCCGGGGTGTTGCGGTCGGACTCGGCGACCAGGAACAGCGGCCGGTTGGTGGCGGCCGCCAACGTCCCGACCTCGGTGGAGAGTTCCTCCAGGAAGTGGACGGCCCGGTCGTCCGCGAGGGCGTGCACGGCGTCCAGCCGCAGCCCGTCGATCCGGTAGTCGCGCAGCCAGGCCAGCGCGCTGCCGATCAGGTAGGCGCGGACCTCGTCCGAGCCGGGCGCGTCCAGGTTGACCGCCGCGCCCCACGGGGTGTGGTGCCGGTCGGTGAAGTACGGCCCGTACGCGGGAAGGTAGTTGCCCGACGGGCCGAGGTGGTTGTGGACGACGTCCAGCACCACCCCGAGGCCCTTGCGGTGGGCTGCGTCCACGAAGCGCTTGAGCCCCTCGGGCCCGCCGTAGGGCTCGTGGACGGCCCAGGGCGAGACCCCGTCGTAGCCCCAGCCGTGCTTGCCGGGGAACGGGCAGACCGGCATCAGCTCGACGAAGTCCACGCCCAACTCGACCAGGTGGTCCAGGTGTTCGGCGGCGGCCTCGAAGGTGCCGCGGGGGGTGAAGGTGCCCACGTGCAGCTCGTACAGCACCGCGCCGGGCAGGGCCCGGCCGTGCCAGCCGGTCCGCGACCAGCGGAACCCGGCGTGGTCCACGGCGCGGCTGGGCCCGTCCGGGCCGTACGGCTGCCGGGCCGAGCGCGGGTCGGGCAGCGGCGGGCCGTCGTCCAGCCGGAAGGCGTAGTCGCCCGCCGGGGCCTCGCCGGACCACCAGCCGTCCCGGTCCGGGCGGCGGGCCAACTCGTGGGCCGTGCCGTCGACTTCGACCCGTACCCGGGTGGCGGCGCGGGGCGCCCACACCTGGTAGACCGGCATCAGCCCCTCCTCGTCAGCAGCGCCACCGGCAGCGCCGTCAGCAGCTCCGCGGCCGGCACCGCGCCCGCCGGGAAGCCCCGCCCGGTCAGCTCGTCCGTCCACGGCCCGCCCGCCGGCAGCTCCAGCACGGTGTCGCGCCAGCCGCCGGCCCGCTCCAGCCCGTACGGCAGCCGGGTGACGGCGGTGACCACGTCCGCGCCCCGGGCGAAGGCCAGCAGGTGCTCGGCGGCCGGGCCGGCGGCGGGCAGCGGGCGGTAGGAGCCGAGCGGCCGGGAGCGGCGCAGGTGCAGCGCGGTGGCGGTGAGGTGCAGCTTCTCCCGGGCGAGGTCGCCGGGGCGCGGCGCGGCCGCGTCGGTGAGCCGCACGGCCAGCGCGCCGAGGTCCACCACGCCCCGGTTGTCCGGGTCCACCAGGGTGTACAGCGGCTCCTCGCCGCCCTGGTAGAGGTCCGGCACGCCCGGCACGGTGAGGTGCAGCAGCGCGGCGGCCAGGGTGTTGGCGCGGGCGTACGGGGCGAGGGCGTGCACGGCGCCCTCGACCCGGGGGAGCAGCCCGGGGTTGCCGTGGACGGAGCGGGCGCGCTGCTCCAGGGCCCGCTCGTAGCGGGGGTCGGGGGTGGTCCAGGAGGTGTGCAGCTTGGCCTCGCGGACGGCCTTGAGCAGGGCGGCGGCCAGCCGGTCCGGGTCGATCGGCCAGGCGGCGACCAGGGTGTGCCAGAGCAGCCAGTCGGCGTCCCGGTCGAGGCCGGGCGCGGCGGGGCCCGCGGCGGTGGACCAGGCGTCGACCTCGGCGGCCCAGGCGTCCGGCCGTTCGGCGAGCACGGCGAGCCGGGCCCGGGCGTCGGCGCTGCGCTTGGTGTCGTGGGTGGAGAGCACCGTCATGCCGTGCGGCCAGGTGCGCTCCTGGGCGCGGCACCAGTCGTGGAACTCCGCCGGGTGCAGTCCGGGCCGGGCCGGCTCGCCGCCGACCTCGTTGAGGCCGGGCAGGGCGTTCCAGCGGTAGAAGGCGGTGTCCTCGACGCCCTTGGCGGCCACCGCGGCGGCGGTCTGGGCGAAGCGCGCGCAGAACTCGTCCTTGTCCGCGCCGCGGCCCAGCTCCCCGAGCGCGAGCGCGGCCACCAGCCGGTCGGTCGGGTCGGCGGAGTCGTCCAGGGCGGCCCGCAGCTGCCGCGCCGAGGCGGCCGGGACGGCCTCGCCGGGCCGGGCGTACGGCCGGTACGCCGGGTAGCCGGTGAGCAGCCGGCCGAGCGCCGCGCGCAGCTGCCCCGGCGCGTGGTCGGCGTGCGCGGGCTCGGCGGCGCCGATCCGCAGCGCGATCCGGACCAGCCGCTCGACCTCGGCGGCGAGTTCGCCGTCCGGCCCGGTCATGTCGGCCCGCCCGCGCCGGGCCTCGGCGACCGCGGGGTGCGGGTCCGCGCAGAGGTCCCGGACCGGGCCGCCGTGCAGGAAGGACTCGTACGCCCCGGCCAGCCGGCAGGCGCCCGCGTGGTCGAGGAGCACGCCGTCGATCCGGCGCAGCGCGTCGTAGCCGGTGGTGCCGGCCACCGGCCAGTCCTCGGGCAGCCGCTCCTCGCCGGTGAGGATCTTCTCGACCACCACGTACGCGCCGCCGGTGGCGTCGGCCAGGCGCCGCAGGTAGCCGCGCGGGTCGGCGAGCCCGTCCGGGTGGTCGATTCGGAAGCCGTCCAGGACGCCGTCGGCGTGCAGGGCGAGCAGGACGGCGTGGGTGGCGGCGAACACCTCCGGGTCCTCGGCGCGCAGTGCGATCAGCTCGTTGACGGTGAAGAAGCGCCGGTAGTTGAGCTCGGTGCGGGCCAGGCGCCACCAGGCGAGCCGGTACCACTGGCGGGCGAGCAGCTCCTCCAGCGGGAGCCCGGAGGTGCCGGGGCGCAGCGGCAGCTCGTGCTCGTGGTAGCGCAGGGTGTCGCCGTCCACGGTGAGCCGGTCCAGCACGGCGCCGAGCCGGTCGCCGAGCAGCGGCAGCAGCACCCGTCCGCGCCCGGGGGCGTCGGCGGGGCCCGGCTGGGCGGTCCAGTCGATGTCGAACCAGTGCGCGTACGGCGAGTCGGGCCCGTCGCGCAGCACCTGCCACAGCGGCCGGTTGAGCCGTTCGGGGGCGGGCACGGCCATGTGGTTGGGCACCACGTCGGCGATCAGGCGCAGGCCGTGGCGGTGCGCCTCGGCGGCCAGCGCGCGCAGCGCCGGTTCGCCGCCGAGCTGCTCGCTGATCCGGGTGTGGTCGACGGTGTCGTAGCCGTGGGTGGAGCCGGGGACGGCCTCCAGCAGCGGGGAGAGGTGCAGGTGGGAGACGCCGAGGGCGGCCAGGTAGGGGACGGCGGCGGTGGCGTCGCGGAGGGTGAAGCCGGGCTGGAGCTGGAGGCGGTACGACGACGAGGGGACGGCGGCGGCCGGGCGGGGCTGCGCGGGCTCGGCGGCGGGGGTCATAGCTCCATAGGTACCCGGGGGAGGCCGCCGCCAAGACCCGCTGCTGACCCGAACAGGTGACCGCCCCGGCCGTCCGACGGCGCCGCGCGCCCCCGTACGAGCCGGTCCGGGGCCGCCGTCACCGTGCTACGCGGGCCGTTGCAGCACCATCAGCGAGCGGTCGGTGAGCCAGAGGGAGTCCCCGGCCTTGACCCGGGCGCCCGTCCCCGGGGCGGGCAGCCGGGACCGGGCGGTGTCGACCACGACCTGCCACTCCTGCCCGTGGTCGGCGGGCACGGTGAACTCCAGCGGCTCGAAGTGGGCGTTGAACAGCAGCAGGAAGGAGTCGTCGACGATCCGCCCGCCGCGCCGGTCCGGTTCGGAGATCGCGTAGCCGTTGAGGAAGACGGTCAGCGACTTGGCGTAGCTGGCGCCCCAGTTGCGCTTGGTCATCTCCTCCCCGGCCGGGGTGAACCAGGCGATGTCGGTGAGGTCGTCGAACCCGCCGACGGCCGGCCCGCCCGGGCCTTGCGGGCCGGGGCCGTGCCCGCCCCGGCCCGGTACGGCGGAGGCGGGCCCGGCCGCCCCCGGCCGCCCGGACACCGGCCGGCCGTGGAAGAACCGCCGCCGCCGGAACACCGGGTGGTCGCGGCGCAGCCAGATCATCCCCTGGGTGAACTCCAGCAGCCGCGCCTGCGGCCCGTCGTCCTGCGGCCAGTGCACCCAGGTGAGCTCGTTGTCCTGGCAGTAGGCGTTGTTGTTGCCCAGCTGGGTGCGGCCGAGCTCGTCGCCGTGCGAGAGCATCGGCACGCCCTGGGAGAGCATCAGGGTGGCGATGAGGTTGCGCTGCTGGCGCGCCCGCAGCTCCTCGACGGCCGGGTCGGCGGAGGGGCCCTCGACGCCGCAGTTCCAGGAGCGGTTGAAGGACTCGCCGTCCCGGTTCTCCTCGCCGTTGGCCTGGTTGTGCTTCTCGTTGTACGAGACCAGGTCGCGCAGGGTGAAACCGTCGTGGCAGGTCACGAAGTTGATCGAGGCGATCGGCCGGCGGCCGTCGTCCTGGTAGAGGTCGGAGGAGCCGGTGAGCCGGGAGCCGAACTCGGCGAGGGCGGCGGTCTCGCCGCGCCACAGGTCCCGCACGGTGTCCCGGTACATGCCGTTCCACTCCGTCCACAGCGGGGGGAAGTTGCCCACCTGGTAGCCGCCCTCGCCGAGGTCCCAGGGCTCGGCGATCAGCTTGGCCTGGGAGACCACCGGGTCCTGCTGGACCAGGTCGAAGAAGGAGGAGAGCCGGTCCACCTCGTGGAACTGCCGGGCGAGGGTGGCGGCGAGGTCGAAGCGGAAGCCGTCGACGTGCATCTCGGTGACCCAGTAGCGCAGCGAGTCCATGATCAGCTGGAGCACGTGCGGGCTGCGCATCAGCAGGCTGTTGCCGGTGCCGGTGGTGTCCTCGTAGAAGCGCTGGTCCCGGGCGAGGCGGTAGTAGGAGACGTTGTCCAGGCCGCGCAGCGACAGTGTCGGCCCCAGGTGGTTGCCCTCGGCGGTGTGGTTGTAGACGACGTCCAGGATCACCTCGATCCCGGCCGCGTGCAGCGCCTTGACCATGGACTTGAACTCCTGCACCTGCTGGCCGCGGTCGCCGGTGGAGGAGTAGGAGGAGTGCGGGGCGAAGAAGCCGACGGTGTTGTAGCCCCAGTAGTTGGCCAGGCCCAGGTCCCGCAGCCGGTGGTCGCGGACGAACTGGTGCACCGGCATCAGCTCGATCGCGGTGACGCCGAGCTTGGCCAGGTGCTCGATCACCGCCGGGTGGGCCAGGCCCGCGTACGTCCCGCGGATCTCCTCGGGGATGCCCGGGTGCAGCCGGGTGAGGCCCTTGACGTGGGCCTCGTAGATGACGGTGCGGTGGTAGTCGGTGCGCGGCGGGCGGTCGGTGCCCCAGTCGAAGTACGGGTTGATGACCACCGAGTGCATGGTGTGCGGGGCGGAGTCGAGGTCGTTGCGGCGCTCGGGGGCGCCGAAGTGGTAGCCGTAGACCGACTCGTCCCAGTCGATGTGGCCGCTCATCGCCTTGGCGTACGGGTCCAGGAGCAGCTTGGCGCTGTTGTGCCGCTGGCCCAGGCCCGGGTTGTACGGGCCGTGCACGCGGAAGCCGTAGCGCTGGCCGGGCTGGATGCCCGGGAGGTAGGCGTGCCGGACGAAGGCGTCCGTCTCGCGCAGCTCGACGGCCGTCTCGGAGCCGTCCTCGGCGATCAGGCACAGCTCGATCCGGTCGGCGCTCTCGGAGAACACCGCGAAGTTGACGCCGGCCCCGTCGTAGGTGGCGCCGAGCGGGTAGGGAGTACCGGGCCAGACCTGCATGACTCCTCAACTTCCTTGCTGCCAACGGAAACTGACGTGTAGTCCGATGAATGGCCCGGCCGTCCGCCCGGACCCGGACGCTCTCTTCCCGGCCGGACGGCCGGGCATGTGCGCAAGCGTGCGCCGTGACGCACGGCACAGTCGCCGTGACGCGCGGCACAGCGCATACTCCCCGAGCCCTCCCCCGGCGTCCGGGAGATCCGGCCCGGGTTGGGCCGAACGAGCGCCCGTCGGGCATTCGTGTGAAGAGTGCTCCCGGTGGTGCGGGAGAGCCCCCGGGCATCCGGCTGCGGGCGGCTCGCGACGGGCAGTACCCTTGATCGTCCGGCCGCCTGGGCCGACTCCCGACAGCCCGTCAACGGTCCCCGCGCCCGCGGGGGTCGGTGCGGCGACCAGATGAGGTGGCGCATGGTGTTCCCCGCCGGCGGCCGCGGCACCGGGCCCGACGGGCCCGGCCGGGGCGCGGCCCGCAGCGAGGCGCCCACGGTGGTCATGCGCCCCACCCTGACCGGCCGGGCCTTGGTGCCCGCCCAGAGCGGCCCCGTCGAGATACCCGCCCTGGCCTGGTCGGCCGCCGAGTGGGAGGACGCCTACCAGCGGGTCCGGCTGTCCGGCCGCGCCTACGTCTGGCTCAACCTGGTCGAACAGCGGCTGCGCGCCCTCGTCGACGAGGTGCTGCACCCGATCTACGCCCCCGCCCACGGTGAGGACTGGGTCACCGCCGCCGCCGGCCCGGCCGGCGAGGAGTGGGCGCACCGGGCCGGCGCCGTGCGCGAGGTCAGCCGCCGCAAGGGCTACCTGCTCGACCCCGCCGACGACGACCCGCTGGTCTTCCTCACCCTGCCCCAGCTGCGCGAGCTGATGGTGCAGCACTGGCCCTGCTTCGAGCCGTACCTCGCCGACCGGCGCGAGATCGAACTGGCGCTGGACGAACTGGAGGTGGCCCGGCACGTCGTCTCCCGCAACCGGGTGCTCACCCAGACCGTGCTGGCCCAGACCGAACGCGCCGCCGCCCGGCTGCTGGCCGTGCTGGACGGCGGCGCCGGCGGGGTGCCCGCCGACGTCGTCGAGTCCCTGGTGGCCGGCCGGTACGCGGACGTCGTCGCCGTCCACGCCGACCGGGTCCGGCTCCAGCGCGACCTGCCCGTCGAGGACCTGCTGGACGGCGCCCGGCGGCTGGACGCGCTCGGCATCGGCCTCGGCATGCTCTGCCAGAACTACACCGGCAAGCGCCTGGTGCGGCTGGCCGGCGAAGGCTGCCGGGTCCGGCTGCTCTTCCTCAACCCGGCGAGCAGCGCCGTCCGCCGCCGCGAACGCGAACTCGGCCTCGGGCGCAGCGAGTTGTCCCGCTCCATCGAGATGAACATCATGCACGTACGGCGGGTCCGGGCCCGGCTGCGGGACCAGGGCGGCTTCGAGATCCGGGTCTTCGACGAGACCCCGCGCTTCACCGCCTACCTGGTCGAGGGCCCCCGCACGCCCGGCCAGGCGGGCGGCCGCCGCCAGGGCCGCGACCTCGGCGTCATCCAGCCCTACCTGCGCCGCGCCCGTGGCATGGAGTCCCCGGCCCTGGTGCTGCGCGGCGGCGCCGGCCAGCAGCCCGGCGGCACCGAGCCCGGACTGCTGGAGGTCTACCGCGAGGAGTTCGAGGGCATCTGGGCCGACTCCCGGTCCGTCTCCTAGGCCGGTTGGTCGGGGCGGTGGCGCGGCTGCCAGACTGCGGGCCGTGAACAGCGACCCCGCCTGGAGCCTGCGCCCCGCCACCCCCGACGACCTCGAACCCGTCACGGACCTCAAGGCCCGGGTCATGCGCGCCGACCTGGAACGCCTCGGCCGCTGGGACCCGGCCCGCTCCCGCGAGCGGGTGCGGGCGTCCTTCTCGACCAGGTACACCTCCGTGCTCCTGGTCGACCGGGCCTTCGCGGGCTGCGTCACCGTTCGCCCCGACGAGCGGGGCGGACGCCACCTGGAGCTGTTCTACCTGGCCCCGCACCTCCAGGGCCGGGGCCTGGGCACCGCCGTCCTGCGCCACCTCCTCGCCGAGGCCGACGCCGCCGGAGAACCGTTTCGCCTCATCGTCCTCCGCGGCAGCGCCGCCCAGCGGCTGTACGAACGCCACGGCTTCACCGTCGTCCACGAGGACCCGGTCGACGTCCACCTGCACCGCCCCGTCGGCGGGACCGGAGTCCGCGAAGCCGAAGCCCGCGCCGAAGTCCACGCCGGGGCGCGGCGGCTGACGGCGTAACTGGCGGCGTAACTGACGGCATAACGATTCCCCCAAACGCCCTGGTCAGGGCCGTGACCCCCGTGGTAGGTGTAGCCCCCGTGAAGATCACGGGGGAGAGCGGGGCCGTACTGCGCCTCGACGACGTACACCGCACCTACGGAACCGGGCCGGAGGCCGTACGGGCACTCAGAGGGGTGGACGTCGAGTTCGCCCGCGGCGGGTTCACCGCCGTCATGGGCCCCTCCGGCTCCGGCAAGAGCACCCTGCTGCAGTGCTGCGCCGGCCTCGACCGGCCCGACAGCGGCCGGGTCACCCTGGACGGGACCGACCTCTCCGGGATGGGCGAGACCGAACTGACGGTGCTGCGCCGCGAACGGATCGGCTTCGTCTTCCAGGCCTTCAACCTGGTCGGCTCGCTCACCGCCGAACAGAACGTCGGCCTGCCGCTGCGGCTGGCCGGCCGCCGACCCGACCCCGCGCAGGTGCGCCGGGCCCTCGCCCAGGTCGGCCTCGGCGAGCGCACCGGACACCTGCCCTCCCAGCTCTCCGGCGGCCAGCAGCAGCGCGTCGCCATCGCCCGCGCCCTGATCACCCGGCCCCGGATGCTGTTCGCCGACGAGCCGACCGGCGCCCTCGACTCCGCCAGCAGCCGGGACGTCCTCGCCCTGCTGCGCGACCTCGTCGACCGCGAGGGCCAGAGCACCGTCATGGTCACCCACGACCCCGTCGCCGCCGGCTACGCCGACCGCGTCCTCTTCCTCGCCGACGGCCGGATCGTCGACGACCTGCCCCGCCCCACCGCCCAGCAGGTCGCCGAGCGGATGACCGCCCTGGAGACGGCGGCATGACCTCACCGCTCACCCTGCTGCCCGTCGCCGCCGCGAGCCTGCGCCGCCGCAAGGCCGCCTTCGCCGGCTCCTACGTCGCCCTCACCCTCGGCGTCCTGCTCGTCGCCACCACCGGCAGCCTGCTGAACGAGACCGCCGGCGACGACTCCCCGCTCGGCGCGCCCTCCCTGCACAAGGTGCTCCAGTTCACCGCCGCGATGGCCGCCTTCGTCGCGGTCTTCGTCGTCGCCGGAACCTTCGCCTTCGCCGTCGCCCAGCGCCGCCAGGAGATCGCGATGCTGCGCGCCGTCGGCGCCACACCGCGGCAGATCGTCCAGCTGATCACCGGCGAGGCCGCCGTCGTCGCCCTCGCCGCCGCCCTCAGCGGCTGCCTGCTCTCACTGCCCGGCGCCCCCGCCCTCGCCGCCTGGCTGGCCGCCCGCGGCGCCGCCCCCGACGGGTTCACCGCGCGCCCCGCCGCCGGGCCGATGCTGCTCGCCGCCGCCGTCGGCCTGCTCGTCGCCCTGCTCGGCGCCGTCACCGCCGCCCTGCGGGCCGGCCGGGTGCGCGCCGTCGAGGCCCTCGGCGACGCCGCCGCCGACCGCCGGGTCATGACCCCGCTGCGCTGGACCGGCGCGCTGCTCGGCCTGACCGCCCTGGCCGCCACCGTCGGCTACTACCTGGCCGCGCCCACCCTGCCCGCCACCCCCGGCGACCAGCCCGCCGACCCGCAACTCGCCTCCCAGTGGGTCCTCGGCGCCGACCTGCTCGCCATCACCGCGCTCGCCCTGTTCGCACCGGCCGTCGTACCGCCGCTGCTGCGGCTGCTCAGCGCCCCGCTCACCCGGGCCGTCGCCGCCGCCCCGCTGCTCGCCCGGCAGAACGCCCTCACCGCCGTGCGCCGCACCGTCTCCACCGCCACCCCGGCCTTCCTCACCATCGCGCTCACCGGCACCGTGATCGGCTCCACCGCCGCCTTCGCCGACGCCATGACCGCCCAGAACCGGGCCACCACCGCCGCCCGGTACGTGCTGCGCCCCGCCGCCGCCCCGCTGCCCGCCGACGCCGCCCGCCGGCTCACCGCCGCCCGGCCCGACCTGCACGCCACCGCCGCCACCGCCACCGTGGTCACCGGCCTCGGCGCCGCCACCGCCGACTTCGACGACCACGGCGAGGACTCGCCCGCGAGCGTGCCCTCCGCCGCCACCGTCGTCGACGGCGACCTCGCCACCGCCTGGACCCTGCCCGCCGTCGACGGCAGCGCCGCCGACCTGCACGGCGCCACCCTCGCCGCCTCCACCGACCAGGCCCGCGGCCACGGCTGGAAGATCGGCGACCAGGTCAACCTGCGCCTCGCCGACGGCACCGTCACCAGCCTGCGGCTCGCCCTGGTCTACCGCACCCAGCTCGGCCTGGACGAGGTCCTGCTCAGCGGCGAGGCCGCCGCCGGCCACCTCGCCGACGCCCGCCCCGCCGCCGTCCACCTCGACGCCGAACCGGCCGACCGGCTCGGCGGCACCCTCACCGACGCCCGCGACCCAGGACCCGACCCCGGCGCCCACTACGCCTGGATCGCCACCACCACGATCCTCGGGCCCGCCCTGCTCTACGCGCTGATCGCCATCGTCAACACCATGGTGATGAGCACCGCCGACCGCCGCCGCGACTTCGCCGTCCTGCGGCTGGCCGGGACGGTGCGCCGCCAGGTGACGTGGATGGTCGCACTGGAGGCCGTCCTGGTCGTCGCCACCGCCGCCCTGCTCGCCCTCGCCGTCACCGCGCTCACCCAGTACGGCACCACCGCGCTGCTCAACCACCGCGTCCTGGCCGGCCAGGCCGCCGTCCCCCTCCGCCTGCCCTGGACCCCGCTCGCCGCGAGCACCCTCCTGTGCCTGCTGCTCGCCGTCGCCTCCAGCGTCCTCCCCACCCGCCTCGCCCTCCCCACCCGGCCCCCGGCCCGGTAGCGCGTGCCTCCCGTCACGCCCGGCCGGGTCGGGCGTGACGGGCTGTCAGTACATCCACGGGTTCAGCACGGTCGCACCGGTCCGCGCCAGGTGCTTGACGTTGCGGCTGACGAGCGTCCAGCCGTTCGCGATGGCCGTGGCCGCGATCAGCGCGTCGGGCGGATCGATGGTGGCCCCGAGGCTCTTGGGTCGACGGTGAACGGAGAGGTATGCGGCGGCCTCCCGCTCTCCGATGACGGCGATCCGCCCCTCGTACTCCGCCCGGAGGCCGTCGAGGACCCGTCCGAGAGCGGCCTGACGCACCGGGTCGGAGACGGCTCTGACGCCTGCCTCGATCTCCGCGACGGTGATGACGCTGAGGGAGTGCTCGGTGGCCGGGACGGACCGGGCCCGTGCGATGACGGCGGGGGCCGGCTTCGGCCGCGTGGTGATTTCGGCGACCACGTTCGTGTCCAGCAGATAGGTCACTCGGGGTCCCCCTCGCCGTCGTAGGAGCGCGCCCCGAACTCCAGCCCGTCGAAGGGCGTCGTCAGGAGGAAGTCCAGGAAGCCGTCGGTGCCCAGCGTCGCCCAGCGGTGCAGCATCGCGGGAAGCGCGTCGATGTCGGTGTCGGCGAGCTCGGCGTCGAAGTGTTCGACCTGGTCCTCGGGCAGTGACCCGCGGATCTCTCTGATGGTCCGCAGCGGATGGGGCTCGTCGTGCCGGTGAGGGGGCACGGGCAGGTTCGGGGCGGTACTCATGGTCGGCTCCTTCGTGCGGGTCCGAGGGGCAGCGTAGGGCGACCGGGTCCATGATCGGGCTCCCCGCGGGACGGGTTGTCGGTGGGGCGGGTGATGATAGGGGCTGTTTCGAGAGGCAGGACGGAAGGACACACCTGATGAGCTGGTGGCAGCAGCCACTGGTCGGCTTCGACCTGGAGACCACGGGCACCGACCCGGCCGTGGACCGCATCGTCACGGCCGCGCTCGTGGACACCGTCGGGGCCGCCCGGGTGGACGCCGCGCACTGGCTGATCGACCCGGGGGTGCCGATACCCGCCGAGGCGGAGGCGATCCACGGGATCGGGGACGAGGTGGCGCGGAGCAAGGGCAGGCCGGCGAAGGAGGCGGTGGAGGAGATAGCCGCGGCGCTGTGCGAGCGGATCGCCGCCGGGCGGCCGGTCGTGGCGTTCAACGCGCCGTTCGACCTGTCGCTGCTCGACGCCGAGCTGCGCCGGCACGGGCTGGCGACGCTCGCCGAGCGCCTGGGGCGGCCGGTCGGGCCGGTGCTGGACGCGCTGGTGATCGACCGGGCCGTGGACAAGTACCGCAAGGGCTCGCGCACCCTGCAACGGGTCTGCGAGCTGTACGGGGTGGAGCTGACGGACGCCCACGAGGCGGGCAGCGACGCGCTGGCCGCCGTCCGGGTCGCCGTCGCGCTGGCCGGGCGCTACCCGGCCGAGGTGGGGGCGGTGCCGCTCGCGGAGCTGCACCGCCGGCAGATCGACTGGTACCGGCAGTGGGCCGAGGGCCTCCAGGCCTGGCTGCGCCGCGGCAAGGACCCGCAGGCGGTGGTCGACCCGCGCTGGCCCGCCCGGTGAGGCCCGCCGGCTGCGTCCCCGACCTCACGGGACGGAACACCTAGGCCTGCGGTCGGACACCCTCCGGCGGGGGCACGATGGCGGCCTCGGCGGTGTCCGGCGCGAGCGGGTCGTAGCGGACGGTCATGAGCTGTCCGACCCTCGGCGCGAGGTAGGCCTGGATGCGGATCGCGCAGACCAGGCTGCGCTGGACGCCGTCGGGGGTGGTGTAGCCGACGGTGAGCCGGAACTGGGGCTGGGCGTAGCCGCTGGGCTCGCCGGGCTGGACGGCGGTGACGGTGCCGGCGGTGCTCACCCCGTGGGCGGCGAGCCGGTCGGCGACCGTCCGGGCGGCGCGGTACGCGCGGTGCTGCGCGCGGAGCCGGGACTCGGAGTGGACGACCAGCGGCAGGGTGAGCGCCGCCAGGATCACGAGGGCGGGCAGGGCGGGCCGGTACGGTCCGCCGGGGCCGAAGGCCGCGCCGAGCGGCCCGAGCAGCAGGGCGAGGAACAGCACGCCGCCGGGGGGAAGCCGGTTCGGGGCCCCGGCTCCGGGGGAGCGGCCGACCCGGCCCGCCGCCAGCATGCCGGTCAGCCAGCAGAACAGGGCGCCGGCCCAGTACGCCTGGGTGGCGGCCGAGCCGAGGCAGAGCTGCTGGGTGCAGGTCTCCGGCTCCCGGTAGGCGACCACCCCGGCCGCGAACAGCCGGCCGGCCACCGCGCACAGCGCCAGCAGGAGCAGTGCCGCGACCGCCCGGCCGAAGCCCAGGCGCGGTTCCAGGTAAGGGAGTTGCTTGCTCGACGGGGGAGCGGCAGTCATGCCCGGAGGCTAGTGCGACGGCCGGGGCGGGCGGTACGCGCGCCCGCTGTCCGGTCGGTGAACGAGGGGGAAACTCCGCGGCGGCGGGCCCCGACGGCCCTACGCGGCAGGGAAGTCGAAGGTGTAGCCCTGGGCGACCAGCCAGGGCAGCAGCTGCTTGAGCGCGGCCACGGTCTGGCCGCGGTCGCCGCCCCCGTCGTGCATCAGGACCACGCCGCCGGGCTTGAGCTGCTTCTGCACGGCCGAGACGATCGCCGGCGTCCCCGGGCGGGCCCAGTCGCGCGGGTCGACGGACCAGCCGAGCGAGGACATCCCGAGGCTCGCGGTGATGTGCTCGTTGTCGGCGTTGAAGCCGCCGCCCGGGGCGCGGAACCAGCCGACCTCGGTGCCGGGGCCGCCCGCCTGGAGGATCATGTTCCGGGCGGCGGTGATCTCGTACGCGGCCTTGTCGTGCGGGAGCTTGGCGAAGGGCTGCGGGTGGTGGACGCTGTGGTCGCAGAGCCGGTGCCCGGCGGCCAGGATCCGCTTGACCATGGCGGGGTTGGCGGCGGCGTTCTGGCCGATCTGGCAGAAGGTGGCCTTGGCGTGGTACTGGGCCAGCAGGTCGAGGATCTGGCCGGTGGCGGGGCCGGGGCCGTCGTCGAAGGTGAGCGCGACGGTGCGGCCGCCGGAGGCGGTGGAGCCGATCACGGTGCCCGCCCCGGTGTGCGGGGGCGGCGCGGCGGGCGAGGACGGGTCGGCGGCCGGTGCGGTCGGGGTGGCCGGCGCGGTGGGCGTGGCGGAGAGGGGGGTGCCGGTGGCCGCGGGCGGGTGCGGCTTGGCCGGCGCCGACGGGGAGGAAGGGGAGGCAGGGGAGGCGGCCGGGGAGCCCGCGCCCGGCGGCACGGCGTCGGAGCCGGGGGTCGGCGTGAGGGCGGTCGCCGCCGTCCCGCTCGGCCGGGCGTCGGCCGGGGACGCCGTCCCGGAGGTCGCCGCCGCGCTCGGCGGCTGGAGCGCCCCGCTGGCGGTCCCGCACGCGGCCAGCCCCAGGGCGGCGGCCACCGCGGCACAGCCCGCGAGCAGCCGGCGCCGGGATCGGGACAGTCGGTTCGGGGCGGAGGGGCGGCGGGCGGTCCGGTGCATGGCGGCGGCTCCTGAGGTGCGAGTACGGTGCCGATCTCTCGGGTCAGGATGACTGTCCGATAGGACGCCGATCGTACGTGCACCGGTTGCCGACCGGACCGAACCGCCGTAAGAGTCTTCTCACACTCGCCCCGGTGGCGGCCCCGCGCCGCCGCGGGTACCGGAGGCGCCCTTCAGAACGGGTACCAGCGCACCTCGGTGGCCCCGTCCCGCAGCGAGTCGACCCGGCGCCGGAACTCCTTCAGCGCGGCCGGGTTGCTGGCCGCCTGCTGCGCCACCCAGGAGGCGCTGGCGGTCTCCCGGGCGCCGCGCAGCACCGTGAAGCCCGGCCACTCGCGCACGTCCCAGCCGTACGCCTCGGTGAACGCGCGGTACTCCTCGGCGGGCACGCCGTACCGGTCCTGGCTGAGCGCGAGGACCACCAGGTCGTGCTCGCGCAGGTCGTTCGCCATGAACTCCAGGTCGAGCAGCACCGGCCCGTCCGGGCCGACGTGGATGTTGCGCGGCAGCGCGTCGCCGTGGATCACCCCGGGGTGCAGCCGCGGGACGAGGTCGGGCAGGGCGGCCTCGAAGGCGTCGCGGCGGTGGCGCAGGAAGGCGACGTCCGCCGGGTCGACGTGGCCCTCGGCGGAGGCCAGCCAGCGCTCGACCGGGGCCAGCAGGTCGCGCCGGCCGAGCGTGAAGGGCGGCGGCGGCAGCTGGTGCAGGGCGCGCAGCAGCGGGGCGAGGTCGACCGGGCGGGCGGGCCGGACGGCGGGCGCGAGCCGGTGCCAGAAGGTGACGGGGTGGCCGTCGGCCAGCTGCGGCTCGGGCGCCACCGCGTCGTATGGGCGGACCACCGGCACGTCCTGGCCGGCCAGCCAGTGGGCGAGCGCCAGCTCCCGGTGCGCCCGGTCGTACAGCTCGGGACCGCGGCCGACCTTGGCGACCACGGCCGGGTCGCCGAGGTCGAAGACGGCGTTCTCGCCGAGCGCGAGCAGTGTGGCCCCGTCGGGGGCGGCCAGCCCGGCCGACTCGCAGGCCTGGGCGAGGAGCAGCCGGGCGCGGCCCTCGTCGAAGGGGATCATGACTGGGGTTCCCATTCCGCCGACGTTCATCCGGGGGACCCCGGACGGTGATCATCATGACGCACGGACGCCGGGCCCCGCGCGCTGCGGGGCCCGGCACCGGACGCGTCGGGCGGGTGGGACAAGCCGGACGGGTCGGACAGCCCGGACGGGTCGGGGAGGCCGGGGAGGCTCAGACCCCGGCCCGGCGGTGGCGGGCCCCCTCCGCCGGCCCGGCCGGCTGGGCGGGCAGGCCCCGGTCGGCGCCGGCCGGCGGGACGGGCTCGCCGTGGGAGAGGTCCGGCAGCCAGTTCAGCCAGCGCGGCAGGTACCAGTTGCGGTCGCCCAGCAGGGTCATCACCGAGGGCAGCAGCACCCCGCGGATCACCGTGGCGTCGATCAGCACCGCGACCGCGAGGCCGACGCCCATCTGCTTCATCACCTGCATGGACAGCGAGCCGAAGACCGAGAACACCGCCACCATGATCACCGCGGCGCTGGTGACCACCCCGGCCGTGGAGCGGATGCCGTCGGCGATCGCGGCCCGGGTCGGCAGGCCGCGGTCGTGGCCCTCCTTGATCCGGGAGACCACGAACACGTGGTAGTCCATCGAGAGCCCGAAGAGGATCACGAAGAGGAACAGCGGCACCCAGGACTCCACCGCGCCGACCCCGGCGGTGCCCAGCAGCGAGGCGCCCACGCCGTGCTGGAAGACCAGCGTCAGCACCCCGTACGCGGCGCCGACCGAGAGCAGGTTGAGCACCACGGCGGTGGCCGCGACGACCGGGGAGCGGAAGGTGGTGAGCATCAGCAGGAAGGCGAGGACGACCACGAAGCCGAAGACCAGCGGCATCGAGTCGCCCATCTTCCGGTTGAAGTCGTACGACCCGGCGGTGTCGCCGGTGACCGGGGCCTCGGTGCCGGGCACCGTGAGGACGGTGGCGGGCACCAGCTCCTCGCGCAGGGCCCTCAGGGCGTCGTTGCTGGTGGCGTCGTTGCCGGTGCCGTTGAGCGGGATGTCGACGGTGGCGACGTTCCTGTCGGCGTGCACCGTGACCTCCACCGGTCCGTGCATCCGCCCGCTCGCCAGGGCCTTCGCCTTGAGGTCGGCGATCGCGGCGGTCATCGCGGGGGAGTCGATGTCGACGGCCTTGATCACGACGGTGGCGGGGGCGGGGCTGCCGGGGAAGGCGGCCTCGATCTTCTGCGAGGCGGCGACCAGGGCGTTGCCCGCGGGCAGCTGCTGCTGGAAGGTCAGCTTGGCGGTGTGCATGGTGAGCAGCGGCGCGGCCAGGGCCAGCAGGAAGGCGCCGGCGAGCAGGGTGGCGGCCAGCGGGCGGCGCAGCACCGGGGTCAGCACCGCGTTCCAGAAGCGTCCGCCGGTCCGTGCGGCGTCCGGGCGGCGCAGCTTGGCGAGGAACGGCACCCGGCCCTTCTCGACCCGGTCGCCGAGCATCGACAGCAGCGCCGGCAGCACGGTGAGCGAGCCGAGCACGGCGGTGATCACGACCAGGATGGTGGCGAAGGCCATCGCCTTGAAGGTGGCGATCCCGGTGAGGAACATCCCGGCCATGGCGACCACCACGGTGACGCCGGAGACCAGCACCGCCCGGCCGCTGGTGGCGGCGGCCACGGCCAGCGCGGTGGCGGCGTCGCGCCCGGCGGCCCGCTCCTCGCGTTCGCGGCGCAGGTAGAAGAGGCAGTAGTCGACGCCGACGGCGAGGCCGACCAGCAGCATCACCGAGGAGGCGTCGCCGCTGGTGTGCAGGAAGCCGCTGCCGAGCGCGACCAGTCCGGCGGCCGCGACGAAGGCGGTGAGCGCGAGCACCACCGGCAGCACGGCGGCGACCAGCGCGCCGAAGGCGACCAGCAGGATGCCGAGGGCGAGCGGCACGGCCGTCCACTCGGCGCGGGCGAAGTCGTTCCCGACCTGGTCCCGCATCCACTTGCCGGAGCTGGCGTCGCCGAGCTGGACGACGGTGAGGTCCGGGTGCTGCCTCTGCACGCCGGCCACCGCGTCCAGCACCGGCTGGACCTGGTCGGCGGCCTCGGTGCGGTCGCCCTTGAGGGTCAGCGTCACGAGCGCGGAGTGGCCGTCGGCGGAGACCGCCTTGGTGTCGTACGGCGAGCGGACCTCGGCGGCCCGGCCGGTGCCGTTCACGGCGGCGACCACCTGGCCGACGGCGGTGCGGAACTCCGGGTCGTCGGCGGTGCGGGTGGCGCTCTGGACCAGGACGGTCTCGCCGGCCGGGCTCTTCAGCCCGGCCTCGTCGAGGATCCGCGCGGCCCGGGAGACCTGCCCGGGGACCGACTCGGCGTCGGTGATCCTGACGCTGCCGTGGGCGGAGCCGAGCGCGGCGGCCAGGACGACGAAGAGCAGCCAGCCGAACACGGCGGTCTTGCGGTGCCGGGCGCTCCAGGCGCCCATCGCGGCCGCCAGGCCGAGTCTGGACTTCACGGGCTTCACGGTGGTTTCCCCCCTGGGAGAGCGGCGGTCGTCGCCGGACGGGAGCGGCGGGGGCCCTGGGTCGGGGGACCGCCGCTCTGGGGTGCGCCGGCTGCGCTCCGGCGTCCCGATCGACAGTAGGGAAGCCGGTCCTGACGGGTAATCCGGCTGGCGGGTGGCCGTTTCCTGGTGCTTCCTTCGGGGCCCGGGTGGGGTTTTCCCTACCCTCCGACCCCGAGATCTCCTCCTGGGGGGTAGGGGATGCTCCTCCACCCTGAGGGGGAGATGACTCCACCCGGAGCACGAGGTCAGGAGGGGTGCGTCCGGGAGAGACTGGGCCGGGGCCGCTTCGGGCGGCCCGACGGGGGTTGAAGCACACGGGGGCTCCTTGCCGGGCGGCAAGCAAGTACTCGTAGGATGATGCCCCAAACCTACTTACCTGCCGACCGGCAAGGGAGTGCCGTCGGCACTCCCCGCGCCGGTCCTGCCGTCGCCCAGCGTCCCGTCCCCCAAGGGCTGCGGTGAACCATGCCCAGGAGGCACACGAGCATGTTCCACCGACTAGGACAATTCGTCGTACGCCGCCCCTGGTGGGTGATCGGCGCATGGCTGATCGCCGCGGTCGCGATCGTCGCGACCGCCCCGCCGCTGAAGGCGAACACCGACGAGGCCGCCTTCCTGCCCAAGCACTACGAGTCCATCCAGGCCGCCGAGCTCCAGCAGAAGGCCTTCCCGTCCAACATCTCGCCCTCCGCGCTGCTGCTCTTCGAGCGCACCGACGGCGGCAAGCTGGACGAGGGCGACGCGGCGACCATGACCAAGGTCACCCAGGGGCTGGCCGACAAGAAGATCCCGCTGGTCGAGCTGGTCGTCCCGGTCTCTCCGGCGTCCTACTCCCAGGACCACAAGTACGCGATGTCGATGGTCTCCATCGACAAGACCAAGATGCAGTCGGACGAGTTCACCGACGCCGCGAAGAAGCTCCGCGACGAGGGCACCGCGCTCGCCTCCGGCAGCACCCTGAAGTTCCAGGTCGGCGGCCCGGCCGCGATGAACCTGGACCAGAAGGACGCCGGCAAGACGGCCGGCATGCTCATCGGCCTCGGCACGGTCGTGATCATCCTGCTCACGCTCGGGATCATCTTCCGCAGCCCGATCATCGCGCTGCTGCCGATCCTCTCCGTGATCATCTACTCGATGGTCGCCAACGGCCTGATCGCGGACGCCAGCAAGCTGTTCGGGCTCAAGGCCGACAACTCGATGGAACAGATCCTCACCGTCGTGCTCTACGGCGTCGGTACCGACTACTTCCTGTTCCTGATGTTCCGCTACCGCGAGCGGCTGCGGGCCGGTGACGACCGCAAGCAGGCCGTCGCCAACGCCGTCGGCCGGGTCGGCGAGGCGATCGCCTCCGCCGCCGGTGCCGTCGTGGTCGCCTTCGCCGTGCTCGTCCTGTCCAGCCTCGGCATGTTCAAGGCGCTCGGCCCGTCGCTGGCCATCGCGGTGGCCGTCACGGCGATCGCCTCGGTCACCCTGGTACCCGCGATCCTCTGCCTGATCCCCGAGAAGGTCCTGTTCTGGCCCTCCAAGGCCTGGCAGCGCGAGCCGTCCAACGCCCGCTTCGCCGCGATGGGCCGCAGCGTCGGCCGCCGCCCGGGCGCCGCCGCCCTGCTCTCCGGCCTGGTGATGGCCGGCCTCGCGGTCGCCGCGCTCGGCTACCAGGGCACCTTCGACATGGCCGGCAGCTCGATGCCGAAGACCAAGGAGTCGATGGTCGTCCAGGACACCATGATCAAGGCCTACTCGGCCGGTGCCGCCGACCCCGCGCACATCTACCTGACCAGCCAGAACGGCAACAAGATCGACGTCGCCGGCCTCAAGGGCTACGTGGCGGACCTGGGCAAGGTGGACGGCGTCTCCAGCGCGGCCCTGCCGGACCCGGAGCACGGGGTCAGCAAGGACGGGCTCACCGCCGACATCACCGTCGTCCTCAAGGACGAGGCGGCCAGCAACAAGGCCATCGACACCATCGGCGAGGTCCGCAAGGTCGCCCACGACCACGCGCCCGCCGGCACCAAGGCCTACGTCGCCGGCACCACCTCCGTGTACAAGGACATCAACACGGCGATGGCCCACGACTACAGCCTGGTCTTCCCGATAGCCGCCGTCCTGATCATGGTGATCCTCGGACTGCTGCTGCGCAGCGTGGTCGCCCCCTGGTACCTGATGGCCTCGGTCGGCCTCGGCTTCGGCGCCACCCTCGGCGCCACCACCCTGCTGTTCCAGAACATCAAGGGCGAGCAGGGCCTGATGTTCATGCTGCCGATCCTGATCTACCTGTTCGTGGTCGCGCTCGGCACCGACTACAACATCCTGATGATCGCCCGACTGCGCGAGGAGGCCCAGGAGGGCCGCAGCCCCCGCGAGGCGGCGAGCCAGGCGATCCGGCACGCCGGCCCGACGGTGGCCGCCGCCGGGTTCATCCTGGCCGCGACCTTCGCCACCATGCTGCTGGCCGGCAACACGATGATGAGCGAGATGGGCTTCTCGATCGCCATCGGCATCCTCATCGCGGCCTTCGTGATGGCGATGTTCTTCACCCCGGCGCTCACCGCGCTGCTCGGCCACCGCGCCTGGTGGCCCGGCCACGCGGACGCCCCGGGCCACGGCCACGGCCACGGTCACGGCGAGGGCCCGGCCCCGGTGGCCGGTGCCCACGGGATGCCGGAGCCGGCCGGCCGGCGCTGAGCCGACCGGGTCGGTGTGAACGGTGCCCTGACCCGGCCCTGACCGGGTCGGTACGAACAGGCGGCGCCCCGCTACGGCGGGGCGCCGCTGCCCCGTTTCCGAGGCCACCAAACGTGATCTCCTGGGCGGGAAAATCCCCGGTCAACCCCCGTGCCACCGTGCTACAGTCGAAGCAGTTGCAGTTTTGGTTCCCATGAACGTGGTGTGCGCCTGCTGGTACCAACCGACAGGCGCATTTGTTTTGTCCGGTGTTTCAGTCTCCGGATGGGGATCGCGGCTACCACGGGGATCCACGAGGTGTGGATCCCTGATGCCCCCAGGATTTAGAGGAGACGGTTATGGCTACCGGCACCGTGAAGTGGTTCAACAGCGAGAAGGGCTTCGGCTTCATCGAGCAGGATGGTGGCGGCGCCGACGTGTTCGCCCACTACTCGAACATCGTTGCCCAGGGCTTCCGTGAGCTGTTCGAGGGCCAGAAGGTCGAGTTCGACGTCACCCAGGGCCAGAAGGGCCCGCAGGCCGAGAACATCCAGATCATCGGCTGACGTCAGCCTCCACGCTGACTCGCGATCATCGCGAAGCGGGGGCCCGCACCGCACGGTGCGGGCCCCCGCTCATGCCGCCGTACGGCCGGGGCGGCGCACTCCATGCATCCGACGGCCGACTCCAGCCCGCAGCCCGGGCTGTAGACCGACGGACGGAGAATCCGTGACCACCCCTGCCCGCTCGCCGCGCGACCGCGGCCCCCGCACCACCGACCAGGCCCGCCGCACCGCCGGCGGCGACCGCCCGCGCAAGCCGCGCGGCCGTAGCGGCGCCCCCAAGCAGGCCCGCCCCGCCGCCGCCCCCGAGGCCACCGACTTCACCGTGGTCCAGGGCACCCCGGCCCGGCCCCCGGCGGCGTCCTTCGCCGAGCTGGAGATGCCCAAGGCGATCCTCTCCGCGCTCGGCCGCCAGGGCGTCACCGAGCCCTTCCCGATCCAGGCCGCCACGCTGCCCGACTCGATCGCCGGGCGCGACGTCCTCGGCCGCGGCCGCACCGGCTCCGGCAAGACCCTGGCCTTCGGCCTCCCGCTGCTCGCCCGCACCGCCGGGCGCCGCGCCGACGCCCGGTACCCGCTGGCGCTCGTCCTGGTGCCCACCCGCGAGCTGGCCCAGCAGGTCACCGAGGCGCTCACCCCGTACGCGACCGCCGTCAACCTGCGGATCACCACCGTCGTCGGCGGCATGTCGATCAACAAGCAGGCCAACGCGGTGCGCCGCGGCACCGAGGTCCTGGTGGCCACCCCGGGCCGGCTGGACGACCTGATCGGGCGCGGCGACGTCAACCTCTCCGACGTCGCGATCACCGTCCTCGACGAGGCCGACCAGATGGCCGACATGGGCTTCCTGCCGCAGGTCAGCAAGCTGCTGGAGCAGGTCGCCGAGGGCGGGCAGCGGATGCTGTTCTCCGCCACCCTGGACCGCAACGTCGACCGGCTGGTCAAGCGCTTCCTGACCGACCCGGTGACCCACTCGGTCGACCCCTCGGCCGGCGCGGTCACCACCATGGACCACCACGTCCTCCAGCTGGAGCAGGCCGACAAGGCCTCCGCCACCGCGCACATCGCCTCCCGCGACGGCCGCGTGATCATGTTCGTGCACACCAAGCACGGCGCCGACCGGCTCGCCAAGCAGCTGCTCGCCAACGGCGTGAAGGCCGCCGCGCTGCACGGCGGCAAGTCCCAGCCGCAGCGCAACCGGGTCCTGGACCAGTTCCGGGACGGCCACGTCACCGCGCTCATCGCGACCAACGTCGCCGCCCGCGGCATCCACATCGACGGCCTGGACCTGGTCGTCAACGTCGACCCGCCGGTCGACCACAAGGACTACCTGCACCGCGGCGGCCGCACCGCCCGGGCCGGCGAGTCCGGGACGGTCGTCACCCTGGTGCTGCCCGAGCAGCGCCGCGAGGTCAACCGGCTGATGACGACGGCCGGCATCCGCCCGACCGTCACCAAGATCCGCCCGGGCGACGCCGACCTCACCCGGATCACCGGCGCCCGCATCCCCAGCGGCGTGGCCGTGACGCTGGCCGTACCGGTCACCGCCGACCAGGCCGCCGGGGCCAAGGGCGGCGCCGACAAGCCCGCCGGGGCCAAGTCCGGCACCCCCCGCCGCCGGCCCGGCAAGCGCTCCGCGCTGCCCGCCGACGTCGACATGAACGGCAACCCGCGCCGCCCCCGCCCCAAGCAGCGCATCGGCGGCGCCGCCCAGGGCGAGCGCCCGCAGGCGGCCGGCTTCATCGGCCGCTCCTCGGGCCGCGCCAAGCCCGGCAGCGGCACCAAGTCCGGCTCCAACTACGGCACCGGCCGCCAGCGCCGCAAGGCCGACTGACGGCCGTCCCGGCCACGCCGTACGGGCCCCGCACACCCCCTCGCAGCAGGGGGCGTGCGGGGCCTCCGGCTTTCCCGGACCGGCGCCGTGCCGTGCCCCCGGCGAAACTGCCGCCCGGACCGACCGCCCAGCTCAGCCCCGGCGCACCCGGCAGCTGCCGGTGCCCTGCCGGTTGACGGCCGACCGCGCACCCCCGAGTCTCTGACGCGGCCCACACATCCGACGCCCCGTCACCACGAAGGCGCGGATGGTGAGTCCACGTGACCCCCCACTCGGAAGGACGACCGTCCCATGCGCCGAACCTCCGCCCTGCTGACCACCGCCCTGCTCGCCGGGGCCGCCGCCCTGGCCGCCCCGGCCACCTCCGCCCAGGCCGCGCCGGCCTGCGGCGCGTGGGCCTCCGCCTGGAACGCCGTCGGCAGCTGTACCGGCCTCGACCCGATGCAGACCTGGACCGTGACCGCCAACTGCCTCTACTGGAACTCCAACCACACCGTGCAGTTCTCCCGCCCCGCCATCGGCGGCATCGCGATCGGCGACGGCACCATGTCCGCGTCCTGCGGCATCGGCGACAGCGTCCAGTTCCCGCGCGTCGTCCTCGGCGCCGTCCCGCCGGCCGGCCCGACCGGCCAGATCTCCGGCTACGCGAGCAAGTGCGTCGACGTGAAGGGCGCCAACGTCGGCAACGGCACCGCCGTCCAGATCTACGACTGCAACGGCTCCGTCGCGCAGAAGTGGCGGATCGGCGTCGACGGCACGATCCGCGCCCTCGGCAAGTGCATGGACGTCTCCGGCGGCAACACCGGCAACGGCACCAAGGTCCAGATCTACGACTGCAACGGCAGCGGCGCCCAGCAGTGGCAGGCCCGCCCCGACGGCTCGCTCCTCAACCCGCAGTCCGGCCGCTGCCTGGACGACCTCGGCTTCTCCACCGACAACGGCAACCAGCTCGGCATCTGGGACTGCAACGGCGCCGCCAACCAGAAGTGGAACCTCCCGGCCTGACGCCCGAGCCCCCTTCACCGCGGTCCGCCGCCCCCGCACCACACCGGGGGCGGCGGACCGTCTTCGGTGCGGCTGCCGCTCGGTGTGATCACCGCGGCGGTGGCGGAGTACCAGCACCGTCGGGCGTCGTGAGGGTCAGGCGGTGAGGGCCGGGGTGGTGTCCGCGGCGTGGCGGGCCTGGTCGTAGCGGTGGAGGAGGAGGGTCGCCAGCTCGGGGGACGGGCCGAGGACGTCGGCCACGAGGTCCGCGTCCTCGGCGGCGGCCGCGATGCGGTCGGGGAGGAGGCCGGGGGCGAGCAGGTAGGGGGCGACGGCGGTGTGTGCGGCGCCGGCGGTGCGCAGGGCGGCGAGGGCGTCGGGGACGCGGGGGCCGGTAGCGGAGGCGTAGGCGACCTCGACGGCGGCCCAGCCGCGGGTGCGGCGCCACTCGGCGGCGACCGCGCGGGTCGCGGCGTCGGCGGCCGGGTCGGAGGAGCCGGCGGCGGCCAGGACGACGCCGGTACGGGCCCGGGCGGCGGGTGAGCCGACCGCGAGGCCGGCCTCGGCGAGGCGGCGGTCCAGGGCGGCGAGCAGCAGGGGGGAGGGGCCGAGCACGTCGGCGACCGGCAGCCGGGAGCCGGCGGCGCGCAGGGCGGCCGGGATGTCGTGCTTGGCGTGGAAGGCCCGGTTGAGCAGCAGCGGCACCGCCACCGCGTCCGCGAGCCGTCCGACCACCTGGGGGATCCGCGGCGCGCAGTGGTCCAGGTAGGCGGTGGCGACCTCGGTGCCGGGCCGCTGGGCCCGCACCTCCTCCACGAGCGCGGCCACCGTCGCGGCGTGGCGCGGGTCGCGGCTGCCGTGGGCGATCAGGAGGAGGGCGGGCATCAGCGCTGCCTCACTTGCCGGTGGCCAGCAGGCCGCGGTTGCGCAGCACCCGGCGTTCGACGGGGGTGAAGACGAGGAGCTCGATGGCGATGCCGACGAAGAGGATGAGGATGATGCCGAGCAGGACGCCGGACATGTCGGAGAACTCGCGCTGGTCCTCCAGGAAGCGGCCGAGGCCGCGGCCCAGGTCGGGGGAGGAGGCGACGAGTTCGGCGGCCATCAGGGAGCGCCAGGAGAAGGCCCAGCCCTGCTTGAGGCCGGCGAGGTAGCCGGGGAGGGCGGCGGGGATGAGGACGTGCCGGGCGCCGGTGAGGCCGGTGGCGCCGAGGGTGCGTCCGGCCCGCAGGAACAGCGGGGGGACCTGGTCGATGCCGGCGACCAGGCCGTTGGCGATGGAGGGGACGGCGCCGAGCAGGATGACGGCGTACATCATCGAGTCGTTGATGCCGAGCCAGATGACGGCGGCGGGCACCCAGGCGACCGAGGGCAGCGACTGCAGGCCCTGCAGGACGGGCCCGATGGCGGTGCGCACCGGTCTGATGCGGGCGACGACGAGGCCGATCGGGGTGCCGATCACCACGGCGAGGAGGAAGCCGGACAGGCCGCGCCAGACGCTGGTCCAGATGATCGAGAACAGCGTGCCCTGGTACCAGAGGTCCTGGGCGGAGCGCCACACGTCGGCGGGGCTGGGCAGCTTGTAGGAGGAGGTGAGCTCCAGGCTGTACGCGCCCTGCCAGAGCGCGAGCACGACGAGCACGCCGATGAGCGGCGGCAGGGCCTTGCTGCGCAGGGCCTCGCCGAGGGAGCCGCGCTGTGCGGTGACGGCGTCGAGGGCGTCCAGGCCGGCGCCGACGCCCGCGGTGTCGGCGGTCCCGTCGTTCCGGTCGTGCTTGTCGTTCCTGTCGTTCTTGTCCAGGACGGGGGTGGTGTCAGTGCTGGCCATGGCGACGGATCTCCCCACGCAGTTCTTCGGTGATCTCGATGGACAGGTCGGCGACGCCGGCGGACTCGATGCGGCGCGGCTGGGGCAGGTCGATGTGCCATTCGCGGGCGACCCGGCCGGGGCGGGAGGAGAGCAGCACGACCCGCTGGGCGAGGCGGACGGCCTCGCGGACGTTGTGGGTGACGAACAGGACGGTCAGCTGCCGTTCGGCCCAGATCCGGGTGATCTCGTCGTGGAGGACGTCGCGGGTGATGGCGTCGAGGGCGGCGAAGGGCTCGTCCATGAGCAGGACCTTGCTGCCCTGGGCGAGGGCGCGGGCCATGGCGACGCGCTGGCGCATGCCGCCGGACAGCTCGTGGACGCGCTTGCCGTACGCGCCGTCCAGGCGGACGAGTTCGAGCAGCCGCTCGGCTTCGGCGCGGCGCTCGGGGCGGGCGACGCCGGCCAGCTTGAGGGCGAGTTCGATGTTCCTGCCGGCGGTGAGCCAGGGGAAGAGCGCGTGCTCCTGGAACATCAGCGCGGGGCGGCCGCCGGGCACCTCGATGCCGCCGGCGGTGGGCCGGTCGAGGCCGGCGACGAGGTTGAGCAGGGTGGACTTGCCGCAGCCGGAGGCGCCGAGCAGGGTGACGAACTCGCCGGGGGCGACGTCGAGGGTGATGTCGTCCAGGACGTGGGTCTGGGCGCCGGGGCGGCCGAAGGACTTATGCACGTGCGAGATCCGGACGGCGGGCGCACCGCCGTGGGCGTCGGCGCCGGGGGCGTCCGCCGAGGTGGTCAGTGCCGGGGTCATCCGGGCACCTCCTGGATGAGTGGTCTGGCGAGGTCGGGGCCGTGGCCCGGGCCCCGCCCGTCCCGGTGGGCATCGATCGGGGATCGACCGGGCGGGCGGGGGCCGGACCGCGGAGTCGTTGCGAACGGCCTTGCTGCGGGCGCTACTTGGCGCCGAGTCCGGCGTCCGCGACGGCGGGCCGGCCCTCCGCGGCGAGGACCTTGTTCAGCAGGGTGAGGTCGTAGATGCCGTTCAGGTTGGGCTTCTTGAGGAGCCCGGCGGTGACGGCGTGGTCGGCCTCGGCCTGGAGGGTGTTCGCCAGCGGGTCGTCCAGGAAGTCGATGTCGGCCCAGGCCGGGTCGAGGATGGCGGGCTCCAGGGAGTTGCCGGCCTCCTTCTTGATCGCCTCGTTGGCGTCGGCCTTGGCCTTGTCGGAGTTGTCCTTGATGAAGGCGTTGGTCTTCACCGAGCCGCGCAGCACGGCCTCCACCACGTCCGGGTGCTCCGTGAGGAACTTCTGCGAGACGATGATGTTGGTGATCACGAACTTCTTGTCGGGCCAGACGTCCTTCTCGTTGAGCAGGACCTTCGCGCCGAGCGTGACCAGCTTGGAGGCGGTGGGCTCGGGCACCCAGGCGGCGTCGATGGAGCCGGACTTGTACGCGTCGGGGGTGACCTTGTTGTCGGTGCGCACGACCGAGACGTCGCCGGCGCCGGTGGCCGCGTCGACCTTGTAGCCCTTGCCCGCCAGGTAGTTGAGCAGGGCGACGTCCTGGGTGTTGCCGAGCTGCGGGGTGGCGATCTTCTTGCCCTTGAGGTCGTCCAGGGTGGCGATCTTCTCCGGGTTGGCGACCAGCTTGACGCCGCCGGAGGCCGAACCGCCGATGATCTTCAGGGACTTGCCGTCGGACTTGGTGTAGCCGTTGATCGCGGGGGAGGGGCCGATCCAGCCGATGTCGATGGAGCCGGCGTTCAGCGCCTCGATCTCGGCCGGGCCGGCGTTGAAGACCTGGGTCTTGACCTGGGTGGCGCCGAGCTCCTTCTGGAAGAAGCCCTCCTGGAGGCCGACCAGCGGGGTGCCGTGGGTGAGGTTGGCGAAGTAGCCGATCTTCACCGTGTCCGCGGACAGCTTCGCGCCGGAACTCCCGGCGGTGGCAGCGGTGTTGGCCTTGGCGTCGGAGGACTTGTCGTCCGCCTTGGAGCCGTAGCTGCAGGACGACAGCAGGGCCGCCACGGTCAGGCCGGCCGCGGCGGCGGCCGCGGAGCGTCTGATCCGCCCGGCGTCGGGGCGGGTGCGGGTATGCGGGAGGGCCGGGTTCGGTGCCATGGCGAGAGTCCTGTTCGCGGACGGACCGTCAGGAGGCGGTCTCGGACGGACGATTGGAAGGTGGTGCGCGCGGCAGCGGTGTGCCGGGGGCAAGCCGGGCGGCTGTGGGGGAAGACAGCCCGGTGACAGGGCGTTCTCAGCCCCGTCGGCCCGCACATCGGGTCAGGCCGCCCTGGCCGCTGCCGAGGACGCCGCTGCCGATGCGGCCGCCTTCCTTGTCCATGCCCGAGAACGCCTCGCTGGGCATCAGACCCAGTCCTCCTCGTCGGGTGTGCCGGTGGTGGGTACGGTGGCGAAGGCCTCGCCCGCCATGCCGGCGGTGAGGGTGGTGCCGTCGGCCGGGTCGATGAGCAGGAACGACCCGGTGCGGCGGTTGTCGGAGTAGCCGTCCAGGGCCAGCGGCTCGGCGGTGCGCAGGACGACCCGGCCGATGTCGTTGACGTTCAGCCCGTCGGGGGCGGGGCGCTGTTCCAAAGTGTCGATGTCGATCCGGTAGGCGACGTCCTTGACCAGCGCCCGCACGGTGCGGGTGGTGTGCTTGAGGAGGACCTTGTCGCCGGCGCGCAGCGGCCGTTCGCTGAGGTGGCTGACGGTGGCCTCGATGTCCTTGGTGGGGACGGGCACGGGCCCGGCGGCGATGAGGTCGCCGCGGGAGACGTCCAGGTCGTCGGCGAGGCGGACGGTCACCGACTGCGGGGCCCAGGCGGCGTCGGCCTGGCGGCCGAGGGCGTCGATCCCGGCGACGGTGGTGGTGTGGCCGGACGGCAGGACCGTGACGGTGTCGCCGACGCGCAGCACGCCGGACGCCAACTGGCCCGCGTAGCCGCGGTAGTCGGGGTGCTCCTCGGTCTGCGGGCGGATGACGTACTGGACCGGGAAGCGGGCCGGCTCGGCGCCCGGGTCGCTGCCGACCGGCACCGTCTCCAGGTGCTCCAGCAGGGTCGGGCCGCCGTACCAGTCCATGTGCGCGGACGGCTCGACGACGTTGTCCCCGGCGAGGGCGGAGATCGGGACGGCCAGCACGTCCTTGACGCCGAGCGAGGCGGCGTAGGCGGTGAACTCGGCGGCGATGGCGGCGAACACGGGCTCGGCGTAGTCGACCAGGTCCATCTTGTTGACGGCGAGGACGACGTGCGGCACGCGCAGCAGGGCGGCGACGGCGGCGTGCCGGCGGGTCTGCTCGACGACGCCGTTGCGGGCGTCGACGAGGACGACGGCGAGTTCGGCCGTGGAGGCGCCGGTGACCATGTTGCGGGTGTACTGCACGTGCCCGGGGGTGTCGGCGAGGATGAACCGCCGGCGGGGCGTGGCGAAGTAGCGGTAGGCCACGTCGATGGTGATGCCCTGTTCGCGCTCGGCCCGCAGGCCGTCGGTGAGCAGGGCGAGGTCGGGCGCCTCCTGGCCGCGGCTGCGGGAGGCGTGCTCGACGGCCTCCAGCTGGTCGGCGAGCACCGACTTGGAGTCGTGCAGCAGCCGGCCGACGAGGGTGGACTTGCCGTCGTCGACGGAGCCGGCGGTGGCGAAGCGCAGCAGCGAGGTGGCGTTGGTGGCGGTGCTCATTAGAAGTATCCCTCGCGCTTGCGGTCTTCCATCGCGGCCTCGGAGAGCTTGTCGTCGGCCCGCGTCGCACCGCGCTCGGTGAGGCGCGAGGCGGCGATCTCGGCGATGACGGCCTCGATGGTGGTGGCGTCGGAGTCGACGGCGCCGGTGCAGGACATGTCGCCGACGGTGCGGTAGCGGATCAGCCGCCGCTGGACCGGCTCGTGCTCCTTGGGGCCGCCCCAGTCGCCGGCGGTCAGCCACATGCCGCTGCGGGCGAAGACGTCCCGCTCGTGGGCGTAGTAGATCTCCGGCAGTTCGATGCCCTCGCGCTCGATGTACTGCCACACGTCGAGCTCGGTCCAGTTGGACAGCGGGAAGACCCGCACGTGCTCGCCCACCGCGTGGCGGCCGTTGTAGAGCGACCACAGCTCGGGGCGCTGGCGGCGCGGGTCCCAGGCGCCGAACTCGTCGCGCAGCGAGAAGACGCGCTCCTTGGCGCGGGCCTTCTCCTCGTCGCGGCGCCCGCCGCCGAACACCGCGTCGAAGCGGTTCGTCTCGATGGCGTCCAGCAGCGGCACGGTCTGCAGCGGGTTGCGGGTGCCGTCGGGGCGCTCGCGCAGGACGCCGCGGTCGATGAAGTCCTGGACGTGGGCGACGTGCAGGCGCAGGCCGTGCCGCGCGGCGACGCGGTCGCGGTAGTCGATGACCTCGGGGAAGTTGTGCCCGGTGTCGACGTGCAGCAGCGAGAAGGGGACGGCGGCGGGCGCGAAGGCCTTGAGCGCCAGGTGCAGCATGACGATGGAGTCCTTGCCGCCGGAGAACAGGATCACCGGGCGTTCGAACTCCCCCGCGACCTCGCGGAAGATGTGCACCGACTCGGCCTCCAGCGCGTCCAGGTGGGACAGCGCGAAGGGCCCCCCTGAATTCTGGTTGGGGTCGCCGGCGGTGCGGACCGGGCTGTCGGTCTCGGTGGTCATGCCAGACCCCTCTCGGTCAGGAAGGCGTGCAGCTCGGCGGCGGACTCGGCGACCGCGCGGCCCTGGGTCTGGAGGCGCAGCTCCGGCCGCTCCGGGGCCTCGTACGGGTCGTCCACGCCGGTCAGGCCGGAGATCTCGCCGGCCGCCTGCTTCGCGTACAGGCCCTTGACGTCCCGTTCGGCGCACAGCTCGACCGGGGTGGCGACGTGGATCTCCAGGAACTCGGTGCCGGCCGCCGCGTGCCGCTCGCGCACCGCGGCGCGGGAGTCCGCGAACGGGGCGATCACCGGGGCGAGCACCTTGACGCCGTTGGCCGCCAGCTTCTCGGCGACGAAGCCGATCCGGGTGACGTTGGTGTGCCGGTCCTCGCGGGAGAAGCCGAGGCCCTTGGAGAGGAACTCGCGGATCTCGTCGCCGTCCAGGACCTCGACCTTGTGGCCCTCGGCGCGCAGCCGCTCGGCGAGGGCGAAGGCCAGGGTGGTCTTGCCCGCGCTCGGCAGCCCGGTCAGCCACACGGTGGCGCCGCGCTCGCACGGGGCGGCCGTGCGGGCCGCCTCTGCGGCTCCGTCGGCGGCCAGGGTGTCAGCTGTCACGGTTCTTTCCTTACACGAGGATGGACGGACGATCAGAACGGATCGAATCAGAGGTGGATGCCGCACTCGGTCTTGCCGGAGCCGGACCAGCGGCCGGCCCGGGCGTCCTCACCCTCGCCCGGCTTGCGGGTGCAGGACAACGGGGAGCAGCCGATCGAGGTGTAGCCCTCCCACAGCAGCGGGTTGAGCAGCACGCCGTGGGCGGCGACGTAGGCGTCCACGTCCTCCTGGGTCCAGCGGGCGATCGGGGCGATCTTGACCTTGCGGCGCTTCGGGTCCCAGGACACCACGGGGGTGTTCGCCCGGGTCGGCGACTCGTCGCGGCGCAGCCCGGTCGCCCAGGCGTCGTAGCCGGCCAGGCCCCGGTTGAGCGGCTCGACCTTGCGCAGCGAGCAGCACAGGTCCGGGTCGCGGTCGTGCAGGGCCGGCCCGTGCTCGGCGTCCTGCTCGGCCACCGTCCGCAGCGGGGTGAGCGTGATGACGTTGACCGGCATGGTCGCGGCCACCGCGTCGCGCGTCCCGAGGGTCTCCGGGAAGTGGTAGCCGGTGTCCAGGAACACCACGTCCACCCCCGGGAACACCGAGGACGCCAGGTGGGCCACCACCGCGTCCTCCATCGAGGAGGTGACGCAGAACCGCGCGCCGAAGGTGTCCGCGGCCCACCGCAGGACCTCCTGCGCGGTGGCCTCCTCCAGCTCGCGGCCGGCCCGGACGGCTATCGCCTCGTGGTCAGTCGCGGTGCTGCTCATGTGACGTACCCCCGTGGTTGGTCGGTGACAGCAGGCCGAGGAACTTCAGCTGGAAGGCGCGGCGGCACCCGTGGCACTCCCAGGCGCCGTGCCCGGCCTCGGAGGGGCGCAGGTCCTCGTCCCCGCAATAGGGGCAGAAGAAAGGGGCAGCGCGCTCACTCATTGCCCACCTCGCCGCGCTCGGCGTTCGCTTCGCGAACAACGCCCTGCCTTTTTGGTTCGCTCTCCCCCAGCCTCCGGCCGGGGGTGCCCCCATCGCTCACTCACGACAGCTGCTCCTCGGTCGCCCGGGCCGCCCACTGGGCGAAGCGCTCGCCCTCGGTGCGGTCGGCCTGGTAGCGGGTCAGCACGCGCTCGACGTAGTCGGGCAGGCCCGCGCTGGTGACCTTGAGGCCGCGGACCTTGCGGCCGAAGCCGGCCTCCAGGCCGAGCGCGCCGCCGAGGTGGACCTGGTAGCCCTCGACCTGCTCGCCGTGCTCGTCGGTGACCAGCTGGCCCTTGAGGCCGATGTCGGCGACCTGGATGCGGGCGCAGGCGTTCGGGCAGCCGTTGATGTTGATGGTCAGCGGCTCGGCGAACTCCGGCAGGCGCTGCTCCAGCTCGTCGATGAGCGTGCGGCCGCGCTCCTTGGTCTCGACGATGGCGAGCTTGCAGTACTCGATGCCGGTGCAGGCCATGGTGCCGCGGCGGAACGGCGAGGGGGTGACCCGCAGGTCGAGCGCCTCCAGGCCGGCCACCACGGAGTCGACGTGCTCCTCGGCGATGTCGAGGACGATCATCTTCTGCTCGGCGGTGGTGCGCACCCGGTCGCTGCCGTGGGCGGCGGCGAGGTCGGCGATCCGGCCGAGCAGCTTGCCGTCGACCCGGCCGACGCGCGGGGCGAAGCCGATGTAGTAGCGGCCGTCCTTCTGCCGGTGGACGCCGACGTGGTCGCGCCAGCGGGCGGCAGGCTCGGCCGGGGCAGGGCCGTCGAGCAGCGGGCGCTCGAGGTACTCCTCCTCCAGGACCCGGCGGAACTTCTCCACGCCCCAGTCGGCGACCAGGAACTTCAGCCGGGCGCGGTTGCGCAGGCGCCGGTAGCCGTAGTCGCGGAAGATGCCGATGACGCCGCCGTAGACGTCCGCGACCTCGTCCAGCGGGACCCACGCGCCCAGCCGCACGCCCAGCTTGGGGTTGGTGGACAGGCCGCCGCCGACCCACAGGTCGAAGCCGGGCCCGTGCTCGGGGTGGACCACGCCGACGAAGGAGACGTCGTTGATCTCGTGCGCGACGTCCAGCAGCGGGGAGCCGGAGACCGCGCTCTTGAACTTGCGCGGCAGGTTGGAGAAGTCCGGGTTGCCGATGAAGCGGCGCTGGATCTCCTCGATGGCGGGCGTGCCGTCGATGATCTCGTCCTCGGCGATGCCGGCCACCGGGGAGCCGAGGATGACGCGGGGGGTGTCGCCGCAGGCCTCGGTGGTGGACAGGCCGACGGCCTCCAGCTTCTGCCAGATCGCCGGGACGTCCTCGATCCGGATCCAGTGGTACTGGATGTTCTGGCGGTCGGTCAGGTCGGCGGTGCCGCGCGCGTACTGCTCGGAGACCTCGGCGACCGCCCGCAGCTGGGGGACGGTCAGCCGGCCGCCGTCGATGCGGACCCGGAGCATGAAGAACTCGGCGTCCAGCTCGTGCGGGTCCAGGATCGCGGTCTTGCCGCCGTCGATGCCCTCCTTGCGCTGGGTGTAGAGCCCCCACCAGCGCATCCGGCCGCGCAGGTCGGCGGGGTCGATGGAGTCGAAGCCCCGGTGCGCGTAGATCGTCTCAATACGTGTCCGCACATTGAGACCGTCGTCGTCCTTCTTGAACTGCTCGTTGGCGTTCAGCGGGGTGTAGTGGCCCATGCCCCACTGGCCCTCGCCGCGGTGGCGGGTCACCTTGCGGGCCGCTGCGGGGCGCCGCTCGGCGGCGCGGTCGGCCGTGGGCTCGACGGTCTCGGGGGAGGTGGCCATGGTGAAGTCCTTCTGGGCGGATGGCGCTGCTGCCGAATGGGTCGCGGGGCGTGTCCGGCCGTGCGGTACCGCTCTGACCTGCGGATTTCAAGGTCTTGAGGGCGGTGGCCGGGACCGGGCGGGCGCCTGCGCATCCGCTGCGGCGGGGATGGCGGGAAGGTCGGCGCCGGGTGCGGTGGTGCGGCGGAGACGGGGGGCTCAGGTCACCGGACAGATGGCGCTGGACACGCGAAGGAGATCGACGTGGAGTCGACCTACTAGGGTGGTTCCGGCGCTAGGCATGGCAAGAGATTCGCACGGCGCGGGACTCGCGGTCCACTAACATCCAGATACTGGACTCTGAGGTTTCGTCATGTGGGACATCCGGATGTTCCCGCCGCTCCCCGCCCGGACGTCCGGCGACGCGTCCGGCGACGCGCCCCCACCCCGCCCGGCCACGCGCCCGTACCCCCGGGGAGATCAACCGCCGGGCCCCGGCCCGATACGGTTGGCCCTGTGCAAGCAGCAGGCGATACGAGCAGAGCGAACGCCGAGCGGCCCTCCCGGCGGCGGGGCAAGGGCTCCCGGCGCGCGGCCAAACAGGCCACCTGGCGCCGCACGGCGTGGGAACTGATCAGGGACACCACCAACACCTGCGTCGAGTACCGGGTCACCGGGCTCGCCGCGGAGGCGGCCTTCTTCACCCTGCTGTCGATCCCGCCGCTGCTGCTCGGGCTGGCCGGCACCCTCGGCTACCTCGACGAGTTCGTCGGCGCGGGCACCATCGCCGGGCTCAAGAAGAGCATCCTCTCGGCCTCCGGGACGGTGCTGTCGGACTCCTCCGTCAACGAGGTCGTGGTCCCGCTGCTGGACGGGGTGTTCGACCGCACCCGGCCCGACCTCGTCTCGATCGGCTTCCTGCTGTCCCTGTGGTCCGGCTCCAGGGCCCTCTACATCTTCATCGACACCATCACCGTCATGTACGGGCTCGACGGCAAGCGGGGCATCGTCAAGACCCGGCTGATGTCGCTCAGCCTCTACTTCGGCGCCCTGGTGATCGGCTCGCTGGTGCTGCCGCTGCTGATGGTCGGTCCGGGACTGCTGGAGAACGCCGTGCCGGGGGTGTCGGGGCTGGTCGGCGCGCTCTACTGGCCGGTCGCCATCGTGCTGCTGACCGTCTCGCTGACCACCCTCTACCACCTGGCCGTCCCGGTCTCGACCCCGTGGCGCGAGGACATCCCCGGCGCCCTGGTCGCCCTGGTGGTGCTGGTCTTCTGCAGCGTCGGCCTGCGGGTCTACCTGGTCAGCTCGGTCGAGGGCCCCTCGGTGTACGGCTCGCTGGCGGCGCCGGTGGCCGTCCTGCTGTGGATCTTCGTGGTGGCGCTCGCGGTGCTCATCGGCGCCGCGATGAACGCCGCGATAGACCGCCGCTGGCCCACCCTGGAGACCGCCGACGCGCGCGCCGAGAACGAGCGCGCCCACGAGGAGGCCGCCGCCGCCGTGGTCCGCGAGGTCGCCGCCCGGCGGGCCGCCGAACGGGCCCGGCGCGCCCGCGAACTCGGGCTCGCCGAGGGCGTCGAGGAGGAGTGGGGCGAGGACGAGGGCGAGGACGTGCCCTCCGAGTACCCGGAGCGGTGGGCCGACGTGCTGGCCGCCGACAACGTGCGCGGCCGGCTCACCGCCCGCGGCGGGCCGCACCACCGGCCCGGGCCGCCGCCGCCGGACAGCGACCGGCCGGCCGGGCCGCCGCAGGCGGGCGGGACGGGGGCGGGGGCAGGGCAGCCGGGGCCGGGCGCTGGGCCTGGGCCTGGGCCGGGTTCGGGGCCGGGGGCGCCGTCCGGGCCGGGGCTGGGGCCGGTGCCGCCCGGGCAGCAGGTGCCGGGGTACCCGCCGAGGCCGCCCCGGCCGCCGTGGGAACAGCGGTAGGCGGGGCGGACGGACGGTGACGGCAGGGCCTCTCCCGCGGGTGCGGGGGAGGCCCTGGTGCGTTGGGGCGTGGGGTGCGTCGCGGGTGCGTCGTGGGTCGGGCGGTGGGTCAGGGGGCGGACGGGTTCGGCGGGTGGCCGTACGCGGGGCGCAGCTCGGTCGGGGCGGAGGGGTCGGCGGCGCCGGGGGTGGAGGAGAGCGGTCCCGCCGGGGTCGGGTCCGTCGGGCGCTGGGCTGACGGGTCGTGCGGGGCGACGGGGTCGGTGGTGCCGTACGGGCCGAGCGCGGACGGTTCGGCCCGTACGGACGGTTCGGCCGGGCGGGCCTGGGCCGGGAGCGGCTCGGGGGAGGGCTGGGCCGGGTCCAGGGCGGTGCGCCCGGAGGAGTCGCTCAGCTTGATCAGCAGCGCCACCATCAGCCAGTTCGCCAGCAGCGACGAACCGCCGGCGGCCAGGAACGGCAGCGCCTTGCCGGTCAGCGGGACCAGCCCGCTCACCCCGCCGACCACCACGAACACCTGGAGCGCCAGCGCCGCCGACAGACCGGTGGCCAGCAGCTTGCCGAACGGGTCGGTCAGGCCGATCGCGGTGCGCAGGCCGCGCTGGACCAGCAGCACGTAGACCAGCAGGATCGCCGTCACCCCGGCCAGGCCCAGCTCCTCGCCGATGGTGGTGAAGATGAAGTCGCTGCGCCCGGCGAAGCCGATCAGCCAGGGCCGTCCCGAGCCCAGGCCGGTCCCGGTCATGCCCCCGGTGCCCAGGCTGAACAGCGCCTCGGCGGGCTGCTCGGAGATCGCCATGTCGTGCACCGGCTTGTAGTAGTCGAGCGGGTGCAGCCAGGCCTCGACGCGGCCGTGCACATGGGGCTCCACCGTCCCGACCACCGCCGCGCCGCCGACCGCCATCAGCAGGCCGAGCACCACCCAGCTGGTGCGCTCGGTCGCCACGTACAGCATGACGATGAAGACGCCGAAGAAGATCAGCGAGGTGCCCAGGTCGCGCTCGAAGATCAGCACCAGCAGGCTGACCACCCAGATCGCCAGCACCGGGCCGGCGTGCCGGCCGCGCGGCAGGGTCAGCCCCCAGACCTTCCGCCCGGCCAGCGCCAGCGCGTCCCGGGAGGCCATCAGGTACCCCGCGAAGAAGATCGTGATCGCGACCTTCACGAACTCGTCCGGCTCGAAGGAGAGCCCGAACAGCCGGATCCAGCGCTTGGCGCCGAAGCTGTCGCCGGGGGAGAGCACCGGCGCGGCCAGCAGGATCAGCGCACCCGCCATCAGCAGGTAGACGTAGCGCTGGAAGAAGCGGTGGTGCTTGACGAAGACGATCAGCGCGAGCGCCGCCGCCACCGAGATGAACACCCACATCAGCTGGGAGGGTGCCGCCGGGAGCTTCTGGTAGTCGCCCTTGGCGGCGTGCGCGGCCTTGTAGCTGAAGTCCAGCCGGTCCAGCAGCACCAGCCCGAAGCCGGTCAGGAAGACGCCCAGCGGCAGGATCAGCGGATCGGCGTACGGCGCGAACCGCCGCACCGCCAGGTGGGCCGCCCCGGCCAGCGCGCCCAGCGACAGGCCGTGCACCAGCAGCCCGGGCGGCATCCTGCCGGTGAGCGCCAGGTCGGCGTCGATGTGTCCCGCCAGACAGACGGCCACCGCGAGGGCCAGGAGGCCCAGTTCGATGTTGCGGTGGCGCGCCGCCAGCCGGCGGCCGTCGCCGCGTGCAGTGGTTCGCACCCTTGTCATCCCCTTGTCGGCCACGTGGCGGGTCTCGCCGACGGGGCATCCTGCCAGACGTTTGTGTCTTCGCCCGCGGTTGCGGAAAAGAGGGGAAGGAGGGCAGAACTTTGCCTGGGCAAAGCTTTGTTGGGGCTTGGTAAAGCTTTGTTCAGGCCCGGGTATAGAGGCGGGCCCCGGGTGCGGCGGGGGCGCGGCCGAGGGACATCATGGCCGGGCGCCGGGGTGCTCCGGTGTCGGGGTTCCCGATCGGCGGGTTCCCGGCCGATGGGTTCCCGACCGATGGGATTCGCGACAGGCGGGGACCACCGGGACGAGCGAGGTGAGCGGGCGGATGGGCGCGGTGCTGGACGGCGCGATGGGTGCTCCGGCGGGTGGCCTGATGGGCGGCCCGGCGGGCGGTCCGGTGGGCGGTCCCGCCTCGGTACTCGCCTACAGCGGCCCGCCGCCGTGGCAGTGGTCCGACCTGGCGACCTCCTGGACGGCCGAGCCGCTGGTGCTCGCGCTGTCGGTGCTGCTCGGCGCCTGGTACCTGGCGGCGGTGCGCCGCGTCAACCGGGCCGCCGGGGTCGGGAGCGGAAGTGGGGCTGGTGCCGGGGTCGGGGCCGGGTCCGCCGGCGGGCGCTGGCAGCCCACCCGTACCGTCGCGTTCCTCGGCGGGCTGCTGCTGTGGATCTGGTGCACCTGCTCGGGCCTCGGCGTGTACGACCGGATCCTTTTCACCGACCGGGCCGTGCAGGTCGTGCTGCTGCTGATGGTCGTCCCGCTGCTGCTGGCGCTCGGCGCGCCGGTCTCGCTGCTGGTCGAGGCGGCGCCGGCGGCCCGGCGGGAGCGCGTCCTGCGGGCGCTGCGCAGCCGGCCGTCCAAGGTGCTGATGTTCCCGGCGGTCTCCACCGCGCTACTGATGGCGCCGCCGTGGCTGCTCTACTTCACGCCCTGGTACGAGTGGTCGGTGTCCAGCGGGCTCGGGAACGTGGTGCTGCACCTGGCGCTGGTGATGCTCGGCCTCGCGTACTTCTGGCCGCGCCTGCAGCTCGACCCGGTCGGGCACGAGTACCCGCACCTGGTCGGGCTGTTCATCACCTTCGCCGAGGTGATCTTCGACGCGGGGCTCGGGATCGTGCTGATCTACGGCGGGCACCTGGTCGCCGAGCACTACTACCTGGCGCTCGGGCGGCCGTGGGGGCCGAGCCCGGCGCAGGACCAGACCTGGGGCGGCAACGCGTTCTGGGTGCTGGGGGACCTGGTCGGGCTGCCGTTCCTGGCCGCCCTGGTGCGGCGGATGGTGGTGCAGGGGCGGGAGGAGACCGAGGCGGTGGACGCCGAGCTGGACGCCCGCTTCGCGGCGGCGGCCGAGCGGGCGCGGGAGACGGGGCAGCCGGAGGAAGAGGAGACCGGGATGCGGCCGTGGTGGCTGGACGACCCGAACCTCAAGCACCGGTACGGGGGGTAGGGCGCGTCGGGGGCGGGTGTCTGGTGGCGGGGTGGCCGGGCCTGGCGGGGTGGCCGGGCAGCCGGGTGGCCGGGTCTGGCAGGGGTGGCCGAGCGGCTGTTTGCGGCGGGCCAATTGTGGCCCTTCGAGGCCTTCCCGACGGCCTCTTTCCCGCATTTCCGCAGGTCAAAAATAGGTTGGCCGGGATCCCCCGCTCCGCTAGCGTGTGACACATCCGGTTCGGGGGCCATTGGGCCGCCCGAGGAGTAGAGAGCAGGAGGTGAACCCCGTGGTCGTTGTCGCCCCGATAGCTGCCCAGGGCAGCACTCGCGTTCACCTCCTTTTCCCGGCCGCCGGCTGAGCCCTTCGCGCCAGCCGTAGCCCGCCGGGACATCTCCTCCCGAAGGGCCACTGCGTTGTTCAACGCTGCCTCCATTCCGTCGTTCTCTTCCTCCTCTTCTTCCTCGACCTCCGCTGACGCCTCCGGGCTGACCGGCTACGGCTGGACGGCCGAGCTCGCGGAGCTGTTCACCCCGTTCGGCGAGGCCGGGCTGCTCCCGGCGCGGATCGTCCGGGTCGACCGCGGCCAGTGCGACGCCGTCATCGCCGACCCGGAGACGGGCGAGCCGCGCACCGTCCGGTTCGACACCCGGCCGGTGGGCGACGCCGACATGATCAACTGCCCCTGCACGGGCGACTGGGCGGCGGTCGACCTGTACGCCCAGCCGATGGCCTCCGTCGCCGCGCTGCTGCCGCGCTCCACCGCGATCATCCGCAAGGTGGCCGGCAAGCGCTCCGACGGCCAGGTGCTGGCCGCCAACGTCGACACCGTGCTGATCGCCTCCTCCCTCGCGACCGATCCCGACCTCGGCCGGATCGAGCGCTTCCTCGCCCTGGCCTGGGAGTCCGGCGCCGATCCGCTGGTCGTCCTCACCAAGGCCGACCTCGTCGACGACGCCGACTTCATCCGGGCCGACGTCGAGGCGGTCGCCCCCGGGGTCACGGTGGTCGTGGTGAGCGCCGAGACCGGCGAGGGCATGGACGTGCTCCGCGCCTGCACCCCCGGCACCACCGCGGTGATCGGCCAGTCCGGTGTCGGCAAGTCCACGCTCACCAACGCCCTGGCCGGCTCCTCGGTGATGACCGTCCAGGAGGCCCGCGAGGTCGACCAGAAGGGCCGCCACACCACGACCACCCGCGAGCTGATCCCGCTGCCCGGCGGGGGCGTGCTGATCGACACCCCCGGGCTGCGCGAAGTCGGCCTCTACGGTGGCGAGGGCGTGGACCTGGCCTTCGCCGACATAGCCGAGCTGGCCGAGGACTGCCGCTTCCACGACTGCGGCCACCACACCGAGCCCGGCTGCGCGGTGCGGGCGGCGCTGGCCGACGGCACCCTGCCGCAGCGCCGGATGGACAGCTACCTCAAGCTCCAGCGCGAGAACGAGTGGATCGCCTCGCGGTCGGACGCCCGGGTGGCCAAGGCGCGGCTGAAGAAGTGGAAGACGATCAACAAGTCGATGCGAGCCGCGGGAGGTCCGGTGAAGCGCTGAACCCCGGCACCGGCCGGCCGCCGCGCCACGGCCGCCGGCCTCCGCCGGGCCCACCCGGTTCAGCGGAGGTCGGCCGCCAGGCGGAAGCTCTGCAGGACCACCGGAGTGCTGTCGTCCACGGTGAAACCCGGGTCGTCGAGGGCGTCGAGCATCTCCGGACTGCGCCAGAACCGCTCGTGCACCGCACGCCACTCGGCCACGCTGGTGCACCCCTCGCCCTCGTCCAGGGCGTGCTGGAGGTCGACCTCCGCGAGCGGGACCACCCGGACGTCCGTGGTCTCGATCACGGCGACCCTGCGGCCGTCCGAGTCGAGGACCGCGGAGAGCTCACCGGGCAGCGGCAGGGGCTCGCCCTCGTGGTCGTAGTCGGCGACCAGGCCGGTGGTGCTGGTCTTGGCGCCGTCGAGGATCGCCGCGACCAGCTGGTCCCGCAGCGGGCCGGGGAACGCGAACTCGGCCGGAGGCAGGGCGACGACGCGCGGGTCGTCCGGACCGGTGTAGGAGTGCTGCTCGCTCATGCCGCGAGGGTAACGGCGGGACGGCTGGCGGGCCCGCGAATTTCGGGCCCGGGGCTCTCGGCGCCCGGAGCCCGGCCGCTGGAGCCCGGGGCCAGGAGCCTAGGAGCCCAGGCTCCCGGTGCCCGGCCGCTGGCGCCCGGAGCCCAGGTGACAGGTGCCCGGTGCCTGGCGCCCGGAGCCCAGGTGTCAGGTGCCAGGTGCCCAGGCCCGGGGCTTGCAGGGGTGCCGTGCCGTGCGGGTGGTCTCGGGCACGGGCCGGCGAATGGGCGGGCCGGCAGGCCTCCGGGCCAAGGCGCCATGGGCCGATGGGCCATGGGGTGAGGTGGTGGGTGGGTGGTGGGGAGGGTGGGGGCGGGGGGAGGGGGAGGGCCCCCCGAAGCAGGGAACGGCGACGATCAACGGTGATGTCCGATTCCCGCCAGTCACCCCCCGCCCAGTGCCGCAAACTGGACAACGTGATCGACGACGACATCCGGTACCGAGCCGTGGACAGCCGCGACTCCCGCTTCGACGGGGTCTTCTTCACGGCGGTCACCTCCACCGGCATCTACTGCCGTCCGAGCTGCCCCGCCGTGACCCCCAAGCGGGTCAACTGCGTCTTCTACCCCAGCGCCGCGGCCGCCCAGGGGGCGGGCTTCCGCGCCTGCCGCCGCTGCCGCCCGGACTCCGTGCCGGGCTCGCCCGAGTGGAACCAGCGCGCCGACCTGGTCGGCCGGGCGATGCGCCTGATCGGCGACGGCGTGGTGGACCGCGAGGGCGTGGCCGGCCTGGCCGACCGCCTCGGCTACAGCTCCCGCCAGCTGCAGCGCCAGCTGACCGCCGAGCTGGGCGCCGGCCCGATCGCGCTGGCCCGCGCCCGTCGCGCGCAGACTGCCCGCCTGCTCCTCCAGACCACCGAACTGCCCGTCACGGACATCGCGTTCGCGGCCGGCTTCGCCTCCGTCCGCCAGTTCAACGACACCGTGCGCGAGGTCTACGACCGCACTCCCAGCGGCCTGCGCGCCGAGGTCGCCGCCGGTCGCCGCATCGCGACTCCGGCCGGCGGTCTCACCCTGCGCCTGGCCTACCGCGGTGCGCTGGACAGCGAGCACCTGATCGACTTCCTCGCCCTGCGCGCCGTCCCCGGCGTGGAGGAGGTCGTCCCCGGCGCGCGCCCCGGCGTGCGCGTGTACCGCCGCACCCTCGCGCTCCCGTACGGCCACGGCATCGCCGAGGTCGAGGGCCTGGCGCCGGGCGAGCCGCCCACCCGGGGCTGGCTGGACTGCCGCCTGCTCCTCGCCGACCTGCGCGACCTGCCGACCGCCGTCCAGCGCCTGCGCATCCTCTTCGACCTGGACGCCGACCCGCTCGCGGTCGACGAGCAGCTCGGCGCCGACCCGTTGCTCGGCCCGCTGGTCCGCGAGCGCCCCGGGCTGCGCTCGCCCGGTCACGTGGACCCGCACGAGCTCGCCGTCCGCGCCGTCCTCGGCCAGCAGATCACCGTCGTCGCCGCCCGTACCCTCGCGGGACGGCTCGCCGAGAAGTACGGCACCGCGCTGCCCGAGCCCAGCGGCGGCCTGCGCCTGCTCTTCCCGCCCGCGGCGGCCCTGGCCGCCGCCGACCCGGAGGACTTCGCGATGCCCGCCGCCCGCCGTCGCGCGCTCATCGGCCTGTGCGGCGCGCTGGCCGAGGGCACGGTCCGGCTCGACAGCGGGGTCGACCGCGAGGAGGCCGCGGCCGGCCTGCTGAATCTGCCCGGCATCGGCCCGTGGACGGTCGGCTACCTGCGGATGCGGGCCCTGGCCGACCCCGACGTCTTCCTCCCGAGCGACGTGGGCGTCAAGCACGGCCTGCTCCGCCTCGGCGCCGCCGGGGACCCGAAGTCCGCCGCCCGCGCCGCCGAGTCCTGGGCCCCGTGGCGCTCCTACGCCGTCCACCGACTGTGGGCCGGCCCCGCGACCACCGGCCCCGCAGACACCGGCCCCGCAGGCACCGGGACCGACACCGACATGAGCACCAGCATCAGTACCAGCGACACCAGTAGCACCAGCACCGGAACGGAGATCGGACGAGCATGAGCACCACCGTCTACACCACCATGGAGAGCCCCTTCGGCCGGCTGCTGCTCAGCGGGGTGCTGCCGGAGGACGGCGGACCGGCCGCGCTGGCCACCGTCACCGTGCCCGGCCAGAAGTACGCGCTGGCCGAGCCCGCCGACGACTGGGTGCGCGACCCCGAGGCGCTCGCCGAGCCGGTCGCCCAGCTGACCGACTACTTCGCCGGCAAGCGCACCGGCTTCGACCTCCCGCTCGCGCCGGAGGGCACCGAGTTCCGCCGCAGGATCTGGGCCGCGCTGGACGAGATCCCGTACGGCACCACCGTCACCTACGGCGAACTCGCCGAGCTGGCCGGGCAGGAGCCGCGCATGGTCCGCGCGGTCGGCGGCGCGGTGGGCGCCAACCCGCTGCTGATCGTCCGGCCCTGCCACCGGGTGCTCGGCGCCGGTGGCGCGCTCACCGGCTTCGCCGCCGGCGTGGACCGCAAGCGCTGGCTGCTGGACCTGGAGGGCGGCACCCTGTTCTGACCGCCGACGCCCACGGCAACCTCGAACGCCGACCGCGAGCGATCAACTCCGAAGGTCCACCCGCCAGTTGTTGCTCCGCATGAACCGCCCGGGCGGGAACTCGAAGTCCGTCTCGCCGAGCAGTGTGAACCCCGCCTTCGCGCAGACCGCGTTGGAGGCGGGGTTGTCCACCGAGGGGAAGGCGTGGAGGTGGGGGTGCGCGGCCTCGCGGCGGGCGGCCGCGACCGCCGCGCGGGTGGCGGCAACCGCGATGCCCCGGCCCTGGAAGCCGGGCAGCACGTTCCACCCCATCTCGTGGACGGTCCGGCCCTCCCACGTCCGGGTGCCGTAGCCGACCGTCCCGACGGCCTCGCCCTCGGGCAGCAGCACGATCCGGTACATGCACCCGAGTCCGGACGGGACGAAGTCCAGGTAGCGCCGGTGCCGTACGAGCAGCCGCTCCTCGCTCTCCGGCCCGCCGACGTGCTTCTTCATCTCCGGTGTGTTGACCCGGCGCAGCAGTGCGAGGTCGTCGTCCGTCCAGGGCTCGATGCGCACGTCCGCGGTGGTCATGCCGGGGACGGTAGCGCCGGACGGGCCCCGGCGACCAGTGATTTCCGGCCGGCCGGCTTCCCGCAGGGCGGTTTCCCGCAGGCCGGTTTCCCGTCGGTGGCTTCCTAGCCGGCGGCGGGCCCCTGCTCGGGCCCGGTGCCCGGCTGGGCGAGGGCGCGGGCGAGCTGTTCCAGCGCGGGCAGCGCGTCGACGACCGCCGTGCGGTCGGCCGGGTCGAGGGTGCCGAGCGCGGCGGCGATCCGGCGTTCATGGGCGTGCTGCCAGTCGTCCAGCTGTCGGCGCCCGGCCGGGGTGAGGGCGATCCGGGCGGTGCGGCGGTCGCCGGGGTCGGCCTGGCGGTCGACGAAGCCGGCGTCGAGCAGCTTGCCGACCAGTCCGCTGACGGTGTTGGGCGCGAGCCGCTGCCGCGCGGCCAGTTCGCCGACCCGCAGCGGTGCGGCGGCCAGCGTCTGGAGGAGTTCGACCTGCGCCATCGGCAGGGACTCCCACGGGTAGTCGGTGCGGATGCTGCTGCGCAGCGCGCGGCGCAGCCGGGTGACGGTGTCGGTCAGCCGCCGGGCGTGCTCGACCGCCGGGTCGGGACTTCCGGTGGCGGGGTCGGGAACGTGTGGTGACGACGGCATGGCGGACAGCGTATCGCCTGGTACGGGGCGGTTCGGCGGCCGGTTCGGGCCTCGGGGCCGCACTGTGTTGCGGCTCTGTTGCGGGCCTCGTGGCGGGGGCTCCTCCGGCACCGTCCGTACCGTGGGACGTCTCCTGTCGCAGAGCGAGCTGCTCGTAGAAAGAACATATCTGTATCCGATATATTCGTGTCATGAATGCCACTGCCCTTGCCACGAGGCTGCTCACCGAGCGGCCCCGGCCGCGTGGCATAGCCGGCTGGCGCCACGCCCACTGGCTCGCCGTCGGCACGGTCTGTCTCGGAGCCTTCCTCGGCCAGCTCGACGCCAGCGTCATCGCCCTGGTCTTCCCCGCCCTCGGCCGCCACTTCGGCGCGGGCTTCGCCGCCGTCGAGTGGGTCGCCCTGGCCTACCTGCTGGTCCTGGTCGCCCTGCTGGCCCCGATCGGCTGGCTGTCCGACCTGGTCGGCCGCAAGACGATGTACATCGGCGGCTTCGCGGTCTTCGGCCTCTCCTCGCTGGGCGCCGGATTCGCCGGCGGCCTCTGGGTCCTGGTCGGCCTCCGCGCCGTCCAGGCGGTCGGCGCCGCGATGATGCAGGCCAACAGCGTTGCCCTGGTCGCGCGCGGCGTCCCCGGGCACGCGATGCGGCGCGCGCTCGGCATCCAGGCCTCCGCCCAGGGCCTCGGCCTGGCGCTCGGGCCCATCCTCGGCGGGATGCTGGTCGAACACGCCTCGTGGCGCTGGGTTTTCTGGGTCAACGTGCCGATCGCGGTGTTCGGCATCCTGGCCGGCTGGTACCTGCTGCCCCGCACCCGGACGACCGGCGCCCCGGCCGCCGTACCGGGCCCCCGCGAGGGCCGGACCGGCACCCACCGGACAGCCGCTCATCGGACAGGCACCCACGGGACGGGCACCCACCGGACCGCCCCCCGCGAGGTCGCCCGCTTCGACCTCCCCGGCCTGCTGCTGCTCACCGGGGCGACCACCACGCTGCTGCTCGCCCTGTCCACCGCCTCCGGACTGCCCCTGCCCGGCTGGGCGGTGGCCGCCCTGCTGCTCGCCTCCGCCGTCCTGGCCCTGGCGCTGGTGCGCCAGGAGCGGCGGGCCGCCCGGCCGATCCTGGCGCCCGGGCTGGTCAACACCCCGGGCGTGCGCTCCGGCCTGGTGGTGGCGCTGATCGGCTACCTGCTGCTGTTCTGCCCGCTGGTGCTGGGCCCGGTGCTGCTCACCGGCGCGGGCGTGTCGACGGCCCACGCGGGCCTGGTGGTCACCCTGCTGCCCGCCGCGTTCGCCTTCGCCGCGACGGTCGGCGGCGGGTGGCTGCCCCGGGGCTGGTCGGACGTGACCAGGTGCCGCTTCGGCGCGCTGCTCACGGCCGTCGGACTGCTGCTGTTCGCCGTGCTGCCGGCCTCGGACGCGGTGGCGTTCCCGCTGCTGGTCGCCGGTTACGGGCTGGGCCTGCTGCTGCCCGCCAACAACGCCCTGGTGATGCGGGCGATCCCGGCCCAGTGCTCGGCGGTCGGCGGCGGCATGGTCAACATGGCCCGCAGCCTCGGTACGGCGCTCGGCATGGCGCTGTCCGTCCTCGGTGTCCACCTGGCGGGCGCCGCGTCCGGTGGGCGGACGGTGCTGCTCGCCCTCGCTGCCGTCGCGGCCGCCGCCGCGCTGCTCACCCGGCCCGTCCGCACCCGAAGGACCGGACCCTAGGCGTCCGTACGGGCGTTCAGGGTGTCCTGGGCGCGGTTGAGGCCGCGCCGGACCAGGGTCTCCAGGGCGTCCGCGCAGCGGTCCAACTCGCCGGGCATGGCGGCCAGTTCCTCCTCTGAGAACTTCTTCAGCACGAAGTCCCCGACGCTCCGGCCCTTCGGGGGGCGGCCGATGCCGAAGCGCAGCCGGACGAAGTCCCGGGTGCCGAGCACCTCGCCCACCGAGCGCACGCCGTTGTGGCCGCCGGGGCCGCCGCCGCGCTTGAGCCGGGCGGAGCCGAAGGGGAAGTCCAGGTCGTCCTGCACGACCACCAGCCGTTCGACCGGGACGCCGTGGCGGCGCAGCAGCGCGGCCACCGGGCGTCCGGACAGGTTGATGGACCACCACAGCGGCTTGGCCAGCAGCACCCGGTGGCCGTCGATGCCGATCTCGGCGGTCAGGCCGGCGAGCCCGCTCCGGCGGAAGCGGGCGCCGTGCCGTTCGGCGAGCCGGTCCACGGCGAGGAAGCCCGCGTTGTGGCGGGTGAGCCGGAACCAGGGGCCGGGGTTGCCGAGTCCGGCGATCAGCCAGGGGGCGTCGGGGGTCATGCGGGGGTGCTCCGAAGGGGGTTCTGAAGGGGGCGGGGAAGAACGGCGGACGGCCGGGGCGCGGCCGGGACGGTACGGGACCGTCCCCGCCGGCGCCCCGGCCGTCCGGGGAACGCGCGGAAACGCGGAACAGGTGGAACAGCTGGAAGAGACCGGACAGGCCGAACGGGGCGACCGCTCAGGAGGCGGGCACGCCGGGTTCGGCGCCGCGCTCCTTGAGCATGTCGGTCATCAGCTGGAGCTCGGAGGTCTGGGCGACCACCATCGACTGCGCCAGCCGCTTCTCGGTGTCGTTCCGGGCCTTGTCGACGTAGCCCTGGGCCATCTCGACTCCGCCCTTGTGGTGCTCGATCATCAGCTGGAGGTAGAACACCTCGGCGTCCCGCCCGTTGAGCGTGCGCAGCTTCGCGATCTGGGTGTTGGTGGCCATGCCGGGCATCAGCGAACCGTCGTGGGCCTGGTAGTCGTGGCCCATCTTCATCCACGCCATCGGCGTGGCGGTCGAGTGCTGGGACAGCCCCCACTGGTCCAGCCAGCCCATCATCATCCCGCGCTGGTTGGCCTGGGTGTTGATGATGTCGAAGGCCAGGGTGCGGGTCGGCTCGTCGGCGGTGCGGTCCCGGACGACGAACGACAGGTCCACGGCCTGCTGGTGGTGGGTCGCCATGTCGCGGGCGAACCCGGCCTCGGGGGAGTCGTCGGCCGGGACGGACAGCGTGGAGGAGCCGGACGCCGAGGTCCCGCTCGCCACCAGGGCCGGCACCCCGAGCGCCAGCGCCACGGCGGCGGCCAGCGCGGCCGGCCACCACAGGCGGCGGCGGCGCGGGGCCGCGCCCTCCTCCGTACCGTCCAGGTCGTCCGGGCGGTCCGCGTCGGCGGTCACATCTGCCCCATGGTGCAGGAGGCGCCCGGCTCCTGGGTCTGCTTGCCCTGGACGTACTTGGTGAAGAACTCCTCCACCCGCGGGTCGCTGGCGCTGTCCACGGTCAGCTGGGTGCTCCAGGCGTTCAGGGTGATGGTGCCCTGCTCGTCCGGGTACGGGCTCATCATCGAGTACGGGGTCTTCTTGACCTTGTCGGAGAGGGTCTTGATGTCGTCCGGGGTGGCCTTGCCGTTGTACGTCACCCAGACCGCGCCGTGCTCCAGCGAGTGGACGGCGCGCTCGTTCTCGAGCGGCTGGTCGTAGACGTGGGCCATGCAGTCCGCCCAGATGGCGTTGTGGTCGCCGCCGACCGGCGGGGTCATCGGGTAGGTGACCTTGTCCTTGACGTGGGTGCGGCTCAGCTCGCCGAAGGTCTTCACGCCCGGGATGTCCGCGTTGGCGGCGGCCTGCTTGTCCTTCTTCTTCTGGTTCTGGTCCATGACGATCCAGGTGCCGGTGGCGATCGCACCGACCACCAGCACACCGGCCACCACCGAGGCGACGATCTTGTTGCGGCGGTCGCGGCGCTGCTCGGCGGCGCGCAGCTCGGCGATCCGGGCACGGCGGTCGAGGCCGTCCTGCTTGCCGCCGGGCTTGTTGGACTGCTTGGAGGAGGAACCCATGGTGGTCGTCCTTGTCCCCGCCGCACCGGTCGGTGGCGGCGGTCAGGTGGAGTGAGAGGAGGGACGGATCCGTCGGCGGCTGCGCCGGCGGTGGGTTCCGCTCAGGACCGGTGGACCTGGAGTTCGTGCAGGTCGGGAACCGGGTGCGCGCCGTCCAGCAGGCCGGCGGGCACCACCCGGGGCTGCGCGTCGGGCGCGGTCGGGGTCAGCGGTGACACGGCGGGCTGCGGCTGCGGCGGCGGGTTCGGCAGCTGGGCGTCCTGCGGGCAGTACGGGTGGCTGGAGCAGCCGTTGTTGCGCGGCGGCTGGCCGTCGGCGGTGCAGAGGATCCAGTGCCCCTGCTCCTCGGCCGTCCGGTGGTGGTCCGAGGGGTTCGCGGACTTGGCGACCTTCGCGGCACGGCCGGTGTAGGAGGCGTGCCCGGTGGCGACCTGGACGCTGACCACGCTGACCACCGTGACGGAGCCGGCCGGGGCCGCGGCCGCCGTCGGATGGCCGGAGCCGTCCACCGCCTTCGCCTGGCCCGCGCACGGCAGCAGCGTCAGCAGCGCGACGAGCAGCAGGACCAACAGCCCACCTGCCGGGCGGCCCGCGGATGCGGCCCTCCCCGGTCGGGGCGAACTGGGGGCCGACGCGGTCATGCGCACATTTAATCAGCCGAACGAGTGATGCGATGCCCCCCACCGGCCCCCATTTTCGGCGGCCCGTACGCCCGGATGACCAGGAAACACCCTGCTCCGGACACATCCGGCAAGCACGGACGGAACGGAAGCGGACGAACGGATGACGCGCCCGGGACCGGGCTCGCGAACCGGCAGGTGAGCGCGGTGGCCGGGACTTTCCGGTGGGTGACCGGTTGTCGCCGAAACCCGGACAGGGTCCTCGCGGGTGGAGAACAATGTCGTCAGCCCGGCCCGCCCGGGGGCGGCGCGACCACGGAACGACCAGGAGCCGCCAGATGAGCAAGCAGGGTGCACCGGCACAGCCGCACCGGCCGGACGACGGCTGGTGGGACGCCGTCTACGACGGTCCGGCGGGCACCCTCCCGGACACCCCGCACGCCGACCCGGGGGACGGCAGCGTGGACGACTGGTTCGACACGGCGGTCGGGCTCATCGGGCAGCAGCGGTCGGCGGAGCCGGAGGCGCGGCCGGAGCCGGAGCCGGAGGTGGCGGCTGCGGCGGCTGTGCCGGAGGTCGACGCCGGGGCTCCCGCGGAGCCTGACGGGTCGGAGAGCACGGACAACCGGGACAGCATCGACGACTGGTTCGACACCGCGGTCGGCGTGATCGGCGGGGCGGAGGGGATCGGGCGACAGCGGACCTCCTCCGAGACCCACCACGTCCCGGCCCCCGCCTTCGCCGAGGACGCGCCGGAGCCCGCACCGAACCCCGCGCCGGAGCCGGAGCCGGAGCCGGTACCCGAGCCCGAGCCGGTACCTGAGCCGGAGACCGTACCGGTCCCGGACCCGGTCTCGCTGGAGAAGCCCACCCCGCCGCCTGCCCCCGAACCGGAGCCCGCCCCCGAACCGGAGCCCGCCCCCGAACCGGAGCCCGAGCCCGAGCCGGAGCCCGTCGTCGCCGAGGCGCCGGCCGAGCCGGAGACGGCGGAGGAGCCGGAAGCCCCCGCGCCCGTCCCCGACCCCCGCCTGGCCATCCGCGCACCGCTCGCCGACGGCGGCGCCGCTGTCCCGCACGTCGGCGAACGCCCGCCGACCTACGGACCCGAGCCGACGGCCGTACCCGAGGCGGACCCGGGCGCACTGCGCGCGCTCGTACCGGACACCGTGCTGGACGGCGCCCAGTACGGGCCGTCCGTGCTGCGCGCCGCCTCCGTCCGGGGTGACTCCGCGCGCTACCGGGGCGAGCCGCGCCGCGACGCCCTGCTGGTCACCCGGTTCGGCGAGGGCCCCGACGGCCTGCTGCTCGCCGTCCTCGGCGGCTTCGACCGGACGGGCGGCCCCGAGGAGGAGGCGCTCACCGCCGAGGCGGTCGCGGCCGCCACCGGGGAGGCGTGCCACCAGCTCGCGGCCGCGATCGGGCGCAGCCGGGCCGGGCTGGCCGCCGACCTGCGCGCCGGCGCCCGCGACCGGCTCCGCTACGGCCTCCAGCGCCTGGCCACCGGTGCCGCCGCCCCGCTGCGCGCCCTGGTGCCCCGGGAGGAGGAGGACGCGCCGTCCCCGGCGCTGCTGCACTGCCTGCTGGTGTCGCTGGACCCGGAGGCCGGCTACCGGGCGGCCTTCGGCGTCGGCCCGGGCGGGCTCTACCTGCTGCGCTCCGGCCACTGGATCGACGCCTACGCGGCCCGCCTGCTGCACCACCCGGACGGCCAGCCGCCGGTCCCCGAGGCCCCGGTGCCCGGTCCGCGCCCGTTCCGCTTCCGGCTCGTCCCCGTGACGCCGGGCGACATCCTCCTGCTCTGCACCCCCGGTCTCGCCCGCCCCATCGCCGACGAGCCGGCCGTCGCCCACTTCCTCTCCACCCACTGGACCCACCCGCACCCCCCGGGCACCGTCGACTTCCTCCGCCAGGTCCAGGTCCGCGCCAAGGGCTACGCCGACGACCGCACGGCCGCCGCCATCTGGACCGAGTGACCGGGGAGGGCGGCGGCGGGATGCGGAGCGGCGGGGTGCGGTCCCGGGCCGGTCAGGCCGGCAGCCGGCCGTCGAGGAGGAAGGCGGTGAGCGGGTCGCGGATCCGGGGGTCGGTGAAGTCGACGCCGTGCCCGGTGGCGTCCACCGTGACCATCGCCGCCCGGTGGCCGAAGGCCGACCGGACCTGACGGGCCCCGGAGTACGGCGTCGAGGCGTCGTAGCGGTTCTGGAGCATCAGGATGTTCCGCGGCCCGTCCGGGTTCGGGCGCACCGGCGGTTCCTCGGGGCGGTAGTGCCAGAACGCGCAGGGCCAGACGTTGCCGGACATGCCGGCGGTGAGCGGGTAGCGCTGCCGGTCGGCCGCGGTGCGGGCGGCGTAGACGGCGGGGTCGCGGGGCCAGGCGGAGTCGCCGCAGATCACCGCGGACTGGGCGGCGACGAAGTTGTCCGGGATGACCGACGGGAGGCCGCTGCCGGGGGAGCCTCCCGGCGGCGGGGCGGTGCGGGTGGCGGCCATCCGCAGCACCGTGGCGGCCAGCGGGTAGTAGCGAGGTTTGGTGAGCGAGGCGTAGACGACGGCCCGAAGGGTGTTGCCGGTGAGGGTCCGGCCGTCGGGCAGGCCGAACGGCGCGCGGTCGAGCTCCTCGGCGAGCCGCAGGTAGGCGGCCCGTACGGCTTCGGGGGTGGCGCCCAGGTGGAGGGTGTCGTCGCGGGCGGCGAGGTACCGGGCGAGGGCCGGGAAGGCCTCCTCGGTGCCCTCGCTGAACAGGCCGATCGCCTGCTGCTCCCCGCCGGGGGCGACCGTGCTGTCCAGCACCACGTGCTCGGCGCGGGTGGGGAAGAGGCTCGCGTAGACCTGGCCGAGGTAGGTGGCGTAGGAGGAGCCCAGGTAGGAGATCCGGTGGACGCCGAGGGCGGCCCGGATCCGGTCGAGGTCCCGGGCGGAGTCGGCGGTGGTGATGTCGGCGAGGTACGGGCCGCTCGCGGCGGCGCAGGCGTCGGCGATCCGCCGGGCCAGGTCGAGGTTGGCGGTGATCGAGCCGTCGGGGGCGGGGAAGGGGTAGTTGAGTTCGGCGGCGCGCTCCTCGGCGGGCAGGTCGCAGTGCACGGGGGTGCTGTTGCCGACGCCGCGCTCGTCGAAGCCGATCAGGTCGTAGGAGCGCAGGACGTCGGGCGGCAGGAAGGCGGTGGCCTCCCCGGGGTAGTCGAGGCCGGAGCCGCCCGGTCCGCCGGGGACCACCACGAGGTCGCCGCGGCGGTGGGCCGGGTCGGCGGTGCGGATCCGGGAGACGGTGAGCGTGAGGGTCCCGGCGCCGGGGTGGCGGTAGTCGCGGGGGACGCGCAGCGTCGTGCACCGCTGGCGCGGGTCGCGGGGGAAGGGCGTGCCGTTGGCGTTGGGGGTCGGGGCCGGGCAGGGCCCCCAACGGAGGGCGGTGGGCGCGGCGTCGGCGTCGGCCGTCGGCGGGGCGACGGCCGCGGGCAGGAGCAGGAGGGAGAGCAGCAGGCCACCGGTCGCGGCCGTGCGGCGCAGGATCGCGGTCATGCTCTGACGGTAGGTCGGCTCGGCGGCCCCGGCTTCGGAGCGGGGGTGGAGGTCGGCGGCCGGTTCTCCACCCGCCGTTCTCCACCCGGTGGTTGAGCCGAAGCCGAAGCCGAAGCCGAAGCCGGACCCGGATCCGGGTCCGGATCCGGGTCCGGAACCGGAGCCGGTCAGGCCGCGGGGCCGCTCAGGTGCGCAGGAGGATGCCGGTGACGGCGGTGGCCTGGGTGAGGGCGGTGTCGCGGTGGGCGTCCGGGAGGCCGATGGCGACGGGGACGGCGAGGCCGTCGAGCAGGGCGCGGATCTGGGCCGCGCGGTCGGCGGCGGGGCCGGGGGTGAAGCGGCCGGTGGCGGTGCCCTCCTCGATGAGGGCGACCAGGTCGGCCTGCCAGGGGGCCTCGATGTCCTGCTGGCCCTGGCGGATCTCGGCGCTCGCGGGGGAGCGGCCCCACACCTCGACCCAGAGGATCCAGCGCGGGTCGCCCGCGCCCTCCGGCAGGTAGAGGCGCAGGTAGGCGTCGAGGCGCTGCCAGGGGTCGAGGGTGTGGTCGGCGAGGGCCTCGCGGCGGCGGGCGCCGAGCTGGTCCTCGCTCCAGCGGAGGGTCTCCAGCAGCAGCTGGTCCTTGCTGCCGAAGTAGTAGAGCAGGTGTCCGGCGCTCATCTGGAGCTGTTTGCCGAGCCCGGCCATGGTGAGCTTGGCGAGCCCGTGTTCGGCGATCGCGGCCCGGGCGGTGGCGAAGACCTCCTCGCGGGGGCGGGCCGGCCGGCGCGGGCGGGGGTCGGCCATGTGGGGTTCTCCTCGGTGGGCCGGAACGCGGGAAGGCGGCGCGGGGCTCGGGAAGCGGCGCGGAACGCGGGAAGGCGGCCCGGGCGGGGGCGTACGGCCCCCGCCCGGGCGGGGCGTCAGAGCGCCTTCGGCTGCTGCTGGGTGATGCAGTGGATGCCGCCGCCGTTGGCGAAGATCTCGCGGGCGTCGACGAGTTCGACGGTGCGGCCCGGGTAGGCCTCGGCGAGGATCGCGGCGGCCTCCTGGTCGCGCGGGTCGTCGAAGGCGCACAGGACGACGGCGCCGTTGGCCACGTAGTGGTTGATGTAGGAGTAGTCGACCGGCTCGCCGTCCTCGTCCAGCAGGACGGTGGGGGCGGGCAGTTCGAGGACCTCCAGCGGCCGGCCCTGGGCGTCGGTGGAGGCGCGCAGCACGGCGACCAGTTCGCGGCAGACCTCGTGGTCCGGGTGCGAGGGGTCGGGCTGGACGTGGGCGACCACGACGCCGGGGCGCACGAAGGAGGCGACGATGTCGATGTGCCCGCGGGTGCCGAACTCGTCGTAGTCGCGGGTGAGTCCGCGCGGCAGCCAGATCGCCTTGGTGGTGCCGAGGAAGGCGTGCAGCTCGGCCTCGACCTCCTCCTTGGTCCAGGTCGCGTTGCGGCCCTCGCCGAGTTGGACGGTCTCGGTGACGAGGACCGTGCCCTCGCCGTCGACGTGGATGCCGCCGCCCTCGTTGATCAGCCGGGAGGCGAAGCGCCGGACGTCCGTCAGTTCGCTGATGTGCTCGGCGATGTGCTGGTCCTTGTCCCAGCGGGCCCAGGACTGGGCGCCCCAGCCGTTGAAGATCCAGTCGGTGGCGGCCAGCGAGCCCTTGCCGTCGATCAGGAAGGAGGGGCCGATGTCGCGCATCCACGCGTCGTTCAGCGGGCGCTCGACGATCTCGACCTTCTCGGAGACGTACGTGCGCGCCTGCTCGGTTTCGCCGGTGTTGACGATCAGCGTCACCGGCTCGTACCGGACGATGGTGTCGGCGACGGCGGCCCAGGCCTGGCGGGCGGCGTGCAGCTGCTCGGGGCCGTCGAAGGTGGGGTTGGTGGTGGGGAAGGCCATCCAGGTGCGGTCGTGCGGGTGCCACTCGGCGGGCATCCGGTAGCCGAGGGAGGCGGGCGTGGCGGTGGTCATCGTGAAGTCCTAAGCGGTCAGAGGAAGTAGAGGCGGCTGAGGGAGACGCTGTCGGCGGGTTCGGAGCGCAGCGGCGAGCCGTCCAGGGAGACCAGGCCGGTCTCGGTGACCTCGACGTGGCCGATGCGGGCGTTGCGCACCATGTCGCGCGGTCCGATGCCGCGGGTGTTCCGCACGCCGACCCGGCGGCGGCGGGTGGGCAGCCCGTCGGCGGCCTGGTCGAGGTAGGCGCCGTCGGCGGCGGCCTGGGCGACGAAGGCCACCGAGATGTCGGCGGCGGTCGCGCCGTGGGCGCCGAACTGCGGCCCCAGGACGAGCGGTTCGCAGCGGTCGGTGGAGGCGTTGGGGTCGCCGACCACGCCGTAGGCGGGGAAGCCGGCCTTGAGGACCAGCTGGGGCTTGGCGCCGAAGTGGTCGGGGCGCCACAGCACGATGTCGGCGAGCTTGCCGATCTCGATGGAGCCGACCTCGTGGGAGAGGCCGTGGGCGATGGCCGGGTTGATGGTGAGCTTGGCGATGTAGCGCAGCACGCGCTCGTTGTCGTCGCCGCTCTCCGTCGTCCCGTACGAGCCGGCGCCGTCGAGCGGGCCGCGTTCGGCCTTCATCTTCCCGGCCATGGCGAAGGTGCGGCGCACGGTCTCGCCGGCCCGGCCCATGCCCTGGGCGTCGGAGGAGGTGATGCCGATGACTCCGAGGTCGTGCAGCACGTCCTCGGCGCCCATGGTGCCGGCCCGGATGCGGTCGCGGGCCATCGCGGCGTCGCCGGGCAGGTCGGGCTTGAGGTCGTGGGCGGAGACGATCATGTCGTAGTGCTCGCCGAGCGCGTCCCGCCCGAACGGCAGCGTCGGGTTGGTGGAGGAGCCGATGACGTTCGGCACGCCCGCCATCTTCAGCACGTTGGGGACGTGTCCGCCGCCGCAGCCCTCGATGTGGAAGGCGTGGATGGTCCGGCCGTCGAGGACCTTGAGGGTGTCCTCGACGGAGAGGCACTCGTTCAGCCCGTCGGTGTGCAGGGCGACCTGGACGTCGTACTCCTCGGCGACCCGCAGCGCGGTGTCCAGGGCGCGGGTGTGCGCGCCCATGTCCTCGTGCACCTTGAAGCCGGACGCGCCGCCCTCGGCCAGCGCCTCGATCAGCGGGGCCTCGTCGGAGGACGAACCGCGGCCCAGGAAGCCGATGTTGACGGGCCAGGCGTCGAAGGAGTTGAAGGCGTGCCGCAGCGCCCAGGGGGAGTTGACGCCGACGCCCCAGACCGGGCCGAACTCCTGGCCGATGATGGTGGTGACGCCGGAGGCCAGCGAGGCCTCCATGATCCGCGGCGAGAGCAGGTGGACGTGGGTGTCGACGGCGCCGGCGGTGGCGATCAGGCCCTCGCCGGAGACGATCGTGGTGCCGGTGCCGACGACCACGTCGACGCCGTCGAGGGTGTCGGGGTTGCCGGCCCGCCCGATCGAGGCGATCCGGCCGCCGATCAGGCCGATCGAGGTCTTGCGGACGCCCTGGACCGCGTCGATCACCAGCACGTTGCTGATCACCACGTCGCAGGTGTCGCGGACGGCGGCGGGCTTGAGGTGCAGGCCGTCCCGGGCGGTCTTGCCGAAGCCGGCCAGGAACTCGTCGCCGGGCGCCTGGGAGTCGGACTCGACCCGGACGATCAGTCCGCTGTCGCCGAGCCGGACCCGGTCCCCGGCGCGCGGGCCGTGCACGGCGATGTAGTCGTGCGGGGTGATCGCGCTCACGAGGGCACCTCCGCGTCGTCGAAGCCGGTCAGGTAGCCGGTCGCGCGGGCCTTCGCCAGGGCGGCCTCCTTCGCGCCGGGCGCGTCCAGCGGCCCGTCCACGAGCCCCGCGAAGCCGATCGCGACCCGCTCTCCGCCGATCGGCACCAGGCCGACCTCGACGGTGGCGCCCGGGTCGAAGCGCACCGAGGAGCCGGCCGGCACGGCCAGGTGGGTGCCGTAGGCGGCGGCCCGGTCGAAGGCCAGCCGGGGGTTGGCCTCGAAGAAGTGGAAGTGCGAGGTGACCGAGATCGGCACCCCGGAGGTGTTGTGCACGGGGAGCAGCAGCGTCTCCTCGACCGGGTCGTAGCCGGCGCCGTCGCCGATCAGCGCGCCGCCGGGGGCGTCGTCGCCGAGCGAGCCGGCGCCCTTGAACGGGTCGGTGACGACGGCGAGGCGGGTGCCGTCCTCGAAGACGGCCTCGACCTGGACGACGGTGACCACGTCCGGTACGCCGGGCAGCACCTCGTCGGCGGTGAGCACGGAGCGGCCGGCCTCGATGGCCTCGGCGAGGCGGCGGCCGTCGCGGGCGGCCTCGCAGACGGTGTCCGCGATCAGGGCGGTGGCCTCGGGGATGTTGAGGCGCACGCCCCGGGCGCGGCGGGCGCGGGCCAGTTCGGCTGCCGTGAAGATCAGCAGCCGGTCCCGCTCGGTGGGGGTCAGTCGCACGGTTCCTCGCTCGCGGTCGCCGGGGACGGGGGTCTGCTCGGGGCCTCGGGGCTGTCGGGGTCGATGTTAGAACGACGTTCAAACGCCTCGGGGTCATTGAACCCGCAGCGGGCCGCCCTGTCCAGCGTTGCCGCTCCGCGGGCGTTCGGCCCGCCGGGCGGGGGACGGGGGTGAGCGGGCGGGAGCGGGGGGCGGGGCGAAGAGGTCCGGGTGGACCGGTGCCCGGACCCCGGCGCGCGGCGGGAGCGGGGCAGGGGGCGCGTGGTCGGGCGCACGGTCGGTACGGGCGCCGGGTGTGCGCGGGATCGGGTGGGGGCTTCTTCGAAAACAGCCTCTGCGCTTCGCAAACCTGTCCGGCGCGGGCAGTTGGATCACGCGAACCACCCCGTGCCCCTTTCACCCCACGTGATCGGACGCACACTGTTGCAAACGCCGTCAACTGGGCATGAGGATGAGTGGTCAGAACGAGGGGGCCACCCGGCCGGCGGGGGATCCGGAGGCGGGGGCCCGGATTTCAGGGCGGGGGCATGTGTTGATGGACGGTCAGTCGCGATTCCCGCGGCAGCGGACGAGTTCCGGCGACGCCTACCGGTCCGGGCCGGTCCAGGCGCCGGTCGCCGGCACCGGGACGACCCTGCCGGGTGCGCCGGCACCGGGGTGTGCCGTGCACCGGAGACTGCACCTCACGCTCGATCCGGCGGATCTCGTCGGGGTGGGCGCGGTGCGGCGGCGGTTGCGCTCGGCGCTGAGCCACTGGGGGGTGCCGGAGCTGTCCGACACCGCCGAGCTGCTCTCCTCCGAGCTGGTCACCAACGCGCTGCTGCACACGGGCAAGGGTGCGGTGTTCGACGCGGAGCTCGGCTCGGACCACCGGCTGCGCATCGAGGTGCAGGACGGCACCAGCAGACTGCCCGGGCGGCGGCGCGATCCGGAGGGCGAGTACGCGACCTCGGGGCGCGGCCTGCTGCTGGTGGAGGCGCTCGCGGACTCCTGGGGTGTGCAGCTGCGCGGCGACGGCAAGGTCACCTGGTTCGAGCTCGCCATGCCCTGAGCCCCGCCTCCGGGCGGCGTGCTCCGGGCCGTGCGTTCCGGGCCGTGTGTTCCGGGTCGGCGGCAGGACGTACGATTGTTCGCCGTCGATTGATTCGCTGTCGAAGGAAGCCCAGAACAGAAGGCGGAACGGAAGATTTCCGGCCCGTTGGCATTGCCGCTCGGCCGAACATTGGCCAGGATGGTGGGAATGTGTGTCCACGTGCGGGAAGCAGCGGGGAGACCGAACCTCGACTGGCGACCGTCCGTCGCACCGTCCTATCCAGCACGACCCATCACAACGCCACGCGGCCCGTCCGGACGGTCGGCGCGGTCCGCCACGGCAGCGGCAGGAGCAGCATGCCCACTGAGCCCGAGTCGCCGGGGCCGGCGCTTCCTCCCGGCGCGGCGCCCGTCGTCGAGCCGCGGACGGTGGCGCCGCGAGCCGTAGAGCCGAGGACCGTGGAGCCGCGCACCGCCCGGCCGAGAGCCGTCGAGCCGCGTGTCGCCGAGCAGCCGGGCGCCCCGGAGCCGCGCACCTCCGGGCAGCCCGCCGCCGGCCCCACCACCACCGGGACGGGCCGGGCCCGGCCGCCCGCCCAGTCCTCGCGCCGCGGCTCCGCGGTGCGCCCGTCCCCGAGCCTCGCCGCCGCCCGGCTGGCGCCCGTGCTGTCGGGCGGCCTGCCGCCGTCCTCCGCGGACACCATGCCGGACTGGCTGGAGCCCGCGATGGCGGCCAACGGCATCGGCTCCTTCGACTGGGACATCCGCCGCGACGTCCTGGAGGGCGACCAGCGGGCCTGTGCGATCGTCGGACTGGACGCCCTGGGGCAGAGCCGCTTCGACCGTACGGCCGCCTCCTTCCTGGCCATGCTGCACCCCGAGGACGCGCCCGTGGTGCGCCGCCGGGTCGAGCGCGCGGTGTCCGAACTGGGCCAGTGCGGCGCCTACTACCGGACGGTCGGGGCGAACGGCGGCATGCGCGCGGTGCGCTTCCGCGGCCGGGTGCTCGCCGACGCCTTCGGCCGGGCCTCCCGGATGGTCGGCTTCGTCTGGGACGCCACCGTCGAGCTGCACAAGCGGGACCACGCCGACCGGATGGCCCTGCTGCGCGAGGAGCGCTCCCGGTTCATCAAGGAGGCGGCGCGCGCCCTCTCCGAAGCCGTCACCGTGCGTGACGTGGCCCGGGTGTTCACCGAGCTGCCACTGCCCGGACTGCCCCCGGACGGCCTGGTGCTGGCCTCCTTCGAGGCCGGACGGGCGCAGATCCTCGGCGCCTCCGGCTACCGCTCCGACTCGCTGGCGGTCTGGGACCGCACCGTGCTGCCGCCCGGCCACCCGGCCGCCGAGGCGCTGCGCCACCGCGCGCCGGTCTTCGTCTCGACCCGCGAGGACTTCCGCGACGGCTACCCCGAGGTGTGGGAGCAGACCAGCCGCACCGGCCGGGGCTCCTGGGCGTACCTGCCGCTGGTGGCCAGCGGCCGGGCGATCGGCGTCTGCGTGGTCAGCTTCGACGACGAGCGCGAGCTGGACGCCGACGAGCGCACCCTGCTGACCACGCTGGGCGGGCTGGTCGCCCAGTCGCTGGCCCGGGCCCGGCTGCACGACGCCGAGCACGAGCTCGCGGCCGGCCTCCAGCGGGTGATGCTGCCGCGCACCGTCCCGTCCGTCCCGGGCGTGACCACCGCCGTGCGCTACATCGCGGCCGGCTCCGGCCTGCAGATCGGCGGCGACTGGTACGACGTGGTGCCGCTGCCCGGCGGACACGTCGGCCTGGTGATCGGCGACGTCCAGGGCCACGACGTGCACGCCGCCGGGATCATGGGCCAGCTGCGGATCGCGCTGCGCGCCTACGCGGCCGAGGGCCACCCGCCCGCCGCCGTGATGGCCCGCGCCTCCCGCTTCCTCGCGGACCTGGACACCGACCACTTCGCGACCTGCACCTACGCCGAGGTCAACGTGGACTACGGCGTGGTCTACGCCGTCCGGGCCGGTCACCTCGACCCGCTGGTGCGCCGCGCGGACGGCACCGCCGCCGTGGTGCCGGTGGCCGGCGGGCTGCCGCTGGGCATCGACCCGGACCAGGAGTACCGGGTCACCCGGTTCAGCCTGGACCCGGGCGAGACGGTGCTGCTCTGCACCGACGGCCTGGTCGAGGCGCGCGGCATGGACCTGGACGAGGGCATCGCCCGGCTCGCCCGGGCGCTCGCCCGCCCGCTGCCGGACGCCGGGCAGGCCGCCCGCGACCCGCTGGAGGAGCTGGCCGAGCGGATCGCCTCCCAGGCCGCCGACTCCAGCGAGCGCGAGGACGACATAGCGCTGCTGCTCCTGCGCTGGGACGGCCCGGCCGGCGGGCTGGCCGCCCAGCAGCTGCGCCGCCGGATCGGCCAGGCCGACCTGGCGCGGGTCGCCGAGGTCCGGGCCGAGCTGCGCGACGCGCTGCGCCGCTGGGGCGTGGCCGAGTTCATCGACACCGCCGAGCTGCTCTCCTCCGAGCTGGTCACCAACGCCATCCGGCACACCGACCGGGACGCCATGTTCACCGCCCGGCTCTACCGGGAGCCGGAGGCGGACGGTGGCCGGGCCCGGCTGCGGGTCGAGGTGGAGGACGAGTCGGACCTCTGGCCGACCCGCCGGACGCCGGGGGAGCAGGCCTCCTCCGGGCGGGGTCTGATGCTGGTCGAGGCACTCGCGGACTCCTGGGGCGTGGAGCCGCGCGGCTCCGGCAAGCGGATGTGGTTCGAGCTCAGCGGGACGTCGGCGGCCTGAGCCCCAGGCCCGGTCTCCGGCCCCCCGGGGGCGTCGGGGCGCCGACGGGGGAGCGGTCAGCCGAACTGCTGCTCCAGGTCCTTCAGTTTGCGTTCCATCTCGTCCAGCCGGGGCAGCGTGACGGTGTCCTCCTCCAGGGTGAGGTCGATGGTGCGCCGCTCCGGACGGGCCGGCAGGCCCGGCTGGACGACCGTGCCCTCGGCCGGTTCCACCTCGCGCGGACCGGCGGGGCGCTCCACCTCGGGACGCTCGGCCCCGACGCGCTCCGCCGGCACCCGTTCCGTCGACACCCGTTCAGCCGACACCCGCTTCGTCGAGACGCGTTCCACCCCGGGGCGGTCCGCCGTGGCGGCCGTCGCGGGCTCCGCGCCGGACCCCAGCCGCCGCGCGGTGCCGCCACCGCGCCGCCAGGTGCTGTGGGAGCGGTTGATCGCCCGGATCTCGGCCCGTTCCCGGCGCCCGGCCAGCTTGCGGCGCTGCTTCTCGTCGGCGCGCTCCCGCTTGTCGTCGCGCACCTCCTCGACCGCCTCGTCCAGGCTGCGGACGTTCTCCAGCAGCATCAGCGACCAGGCCGCGTAGGTCTCGCGCGGGGCGCGCAGCCAGCGGACGATGCGGATCTGCGGCAGCGGGCGCGGCACCAGGCCCTGCTCGCGCAGCGCGGCCCGGCGGGTCTGCTTGAGCGCCCGGTCGAACAGGATCGCCGCGGAGAGGGACATGCCGGAGAAGAACTGCGGGGCGCCGGCGTGGGTCAGGCCGCGCGGGGCGTGCACCCAGTTGAACCAGGCCGAGGCGCCGGCGAAGAGCCAGACCAGCAGCCGGGAGCCGAGCGCCGCGTCGCCGTGGCTGGCCTCGCGGACGGCGAGCACCGAGCAGAACATCGCGGCGCCGTCCAGGCCGAACGGGACGAGGTACTCCCAGCCGCCGGACAGGCCGAGGTTCTGCACGCCGAAGCCGACCAGGCCGTGGAAGGAGAGGGCGGCCGCGACGCCCGCGCAGCAGAACAACAGGGTGTAGGAGGCGCCGCCGTACAGGGATTCCTTGCGGCGGCGCCGTTCCTCGGAGCGTTCCCAGGAATCCGTGCCGGCGGTGGAGGAGGCGGACCCCCGGCTGCGGAGCAGGGCCACCAGGAGTGCGCTGACCAGCAGCCCCACGACCACGGTGATCGCCCATCCGAGCGGTATGTCGGACAATTTCATCGCCGAAACCAGCCTCGCTTTCCTGCGTCGCTTTTCTGCGTCGTGACGGCGGGGACCATCATGGCGGACGCGCGGCGAGGAAATGGCCGATTCGCCGTCAATGCGCTGAGGAGAGGGATTTCTGACCCGGTTACCATCGCATTGTCATGCGAATATGAAGCGGGCTTTTCCCGGAATCGCGGGCTTTTCGGACCTGATATCGGACAGGTTTTCGTCAACGCCGCGTGACGCGCGGACAGCCGCCGCACATGTCCTTCGGATCGGCGGTGTAGACGAGGCAGCAGCTGGCCCGGGAGCGCTCCAGGGCCGGAGCGCCGCCGCCCCCGGGCGCCGGGGGCGCGAATCCGGCGCCCGGGATGAAGGGGGCCGGGGCCGGAGCGGGGCGGTCGCCCGCGCTGGGCGTGCGCGCGGGGTCGGGGGGCCCGCCGGGCGCCAGCAGCGCGGACAGTTCGGCGCGCGCCCGCTCCTGCTCCCCGAGCAGCCCGCCCGCGTAGCAGAGCCCCTCCACCACCGCGTCGGTGGCCATCGCCCACAGCACCCGGGGCCCGCGCCGCGCCTCCGGGCCGAAGGCGGTGAGCACCGGGGCCAGGAAGGCGCCCAGCGCGGACCGCAGGGTGGCGGCCAGCGCCGCCTCGTCCGGCACCGTCCGGGCCCACTCCGGGCCGACGGCCGTCCCGGGCTTCGAACCCGCCCCCGACCCGGCCGCCGGGTCGTCCGGAAGGCAGGCGAACTCCGCCGGGCGGACGGTCAGTTCGACCGCGTCGGGGCGCCGGCGCAGCGCGACGTCCCCGAGGCCGAGCAGCGGGACGCGCCGCTCCAGGAACCACGGCAGCGTGAACAGCAGCGAGACCGGCCAGACGAAGCGGTGCAGCCCGAAGCCGGCCGCGACGTCCGGGCGCAGCGGCTGCCCGTAGCGGGCGAGGCCCTGCCGGGCGTCGTGGGCGATCAGCTCGCGCACCGCCTCGGGGCGGGCGGCGAGGTCGGCGACGGGCAGCCAGCCGCCGCCGCGCCGGGGCGGGGCGCAGCGCACCGTCAGGACGGGGGTGAGTCCGGACAGCCGGTGGTACGAGGGGGCGCCCGGGGCGGTGGGGGCGGGGGTGCGCGCCCCGGTGGCGCGGGGGACGCGCGGCCTGGGGCCGGGCCGGGTGCTGCTAGCGGTCATGGACGGCCCCATCGGGTCGACCGGGGCGCCCATGGTCCGCCCGGCGGTGCCCGGCCGGGTGGTGGCGGCGCCGGACGCGGCCGGACCGGGGCATGGCGGTGCCCGGGGAACGGCAAGGCGACCTGGCCGGGGTACTGCTCCCCCCGGCCAGGTTAGCCTCACCTTAGCTGATCGTCCCCCCGGTCTCGCTGGTGATGCGCCCGTCCGGGGGAGCACCGGTTGTGCGGAGGGCGTTCAGCTGGCGCGCGAGCCAGACCGGCACGCCGCCCAGGGCGTCCACCAGCCGGGTCGCCTCGGCCCGCAGCCGCGCGGCCTCGGGCGGCTCGGACACCTCGGCGAGCGCCGCGAGCGCCGGCGCCACCCCCACCGTGAAGCCGAGTTGCTCGCGCAGCCGCAGGGAGGCGTCGAAGCCCTCCCGGGCGTTCCCGCGCTCCCCGCGCGAGAGCGCCAGCGCGGCCAGGTGCCGCCAGGTGTACGAGCGCAGCAGTTCGTCCCCGCGTTCGCCGGCGCCCTCGTGCGCCCGCCGGTAGGCGATCCAGGCGGCGCTGCGGTCGCGCAGCAGGTTCTCGGCGACCAGTCCGCGCCGGAAGTCCAGCAGCGGGCGGCCCGGGGCGTCCGGCGGCAGCAGGGCCGAGGTGCGGCCGAGCGCCGCCTGTGCCTCGTCCAGCCGGTCGCGCGGGCCGAGGACGCTCGCCACGTACGCGAGGAAGCCGCGGGCGCAGGCGGCGGCCGCGCGCTGCTCGGTGCCGGAGGCCAGGGCCTCCGCCAGGCGCAGCGCCTGTTCCGCCTGGGTCCAGTTCGCGGCGGTGAACAGGCATTGCTCGATGAGGAGTTCGGCCCGCCCCAGGGCCGCGTCCGGGTCGTGCTCGGCGGTCGGTCGCAGTAGTTCGGCGGCCTCCTGCCAGCACCCCCGGGACCTCAGCCGCCACACGGTGTCACCCGGCTCCTCCGCTGCCGCCCGCCCCCGCCCCTCCGGGTTGCTCGGGTCCCATCCGTGCTCCGACAACGCCACCTCCTTGTGTGCGCCATCCGGCATGGGCACGGACCTGCCCCTGAGGCCCTGTCGCCACGACCCGCACGCATGGCGACGACAGGGCGAAAGGCCCGCGCTGTGGCGGCAATTCAACACGGGGGTGAGCTTGTGCACCAGATCACGAGCGAAGGTTGTTGCTTTTGGAAGAGAAATGATCTAGGGGTGCGCGAGGGAAAGGGGCCGGTGGGGCGGCCCGGCGGGGCCGCCCGGTGGGTCAGGAGGTCCAGCCGGTCTCCATCAGGGCCTCGGCGGCGCCGTTCGCGGGCTGCGGCACGCCCGCCAGGTCCAGGCTGAACAGGGCCACCAGCAGCTGTTCGCCGCGCACGGTGGCCTGGTGCGAATAGCCCGCGAGGGTGAACATCGCGGCGGCCATCTCCTCGGCGTGCAGGGTCTGGAGCCAGAGGCACTCGACCGACTTCACGTCGGCGGGCTCGGTCCAGGTGTCCACCTGGGCGACCATCCGGCCGCCCAGCAGGGTGACCCCGTCGCGCTCCTGGGACTCGGTGAGCTCCAGGTCGTCGAAGCCGAGCCACTCCAGGTAGCGGGCGGCGGTGAACACCGCGTCCTGCGAGGTGCGCACCGGGTGCGGACGGAACGGCGCGCGGTGGCGGAACGGGCGGGAGCGGCCGGTCGGGGACGGTGCGGGCGGGGCCGGGGCGGGGGCGTTCGCCGGGTGGGCCGGGAGCGGGCGGGCGGCCTGCGGGCCGGGGGCGGCGAGCGGGGCGGCGGTGCCGGTGCCCAGGCGGGTGGCGCGGTCCACCGGCAGTCGGACGGTGGCGCCGCAGTTGCAGGTGAACTCGGGCTGCGGCCACTGGTCGGAGCGGCCGCAGTGCGGGCAGCGCATGCTCAGCCAGGAGTCCTCCCAGGACCGGAAGCGCACCTGCACCGGCACTCCGCCGCGCAGCAGCGGCACCTTGAGCGAGGCCCCGCACGGACAGGGGAGGGAGGGCGGTTCGTAGAGGTGCTCGCGGCGGCAGGCGGGGCAGCGGATCGCCCGGGCGCCACCGCCGGGCCCCGTCCGCGCGGGGTCGTGTCCGGTGAAGTCGTCGGGCAGTCCGGCCATCGCGGGCTCCGTCCGTCGGTGTCGGGTGGGTGGGACGTCTCCCATGCTCCCCGAAATGTCCGGCGCAGGACGCGGAATGGGGCAATCCTCAGGGACGGATCAGGGGATCCTGCCTGCTCGGGTAGGGAAGGAATCCTTCCGGAGGGGGATGCCCGGCGGGGCGGACCGGGACGTTCAGTCGGCGGACCAGCGGGCCAGGTCGGCGGGGGTGTCGAGGTCGTCCGGGGCGGCGACGTCGGCGCACTCGACCAGGACGAGCTCCGCCGCGTGCGCCGCCAGCAGGGCGCGGGCCCCGGCGTCGCCGAGGGCGCCCGCCGCCGCCTCGGCGAAGTGCCGGGCGCCGATCAGCACCGGGTGTCCGCGCCGCCCCTCGTAGGCCGCCGCGGCCAGTTCGGCGCCCGCCCGGTGGGCGGCCAGCAGCCGGGCCACCGCGGCCGGGGTGACGCCGGGGGTGTCCACCAGCATCACCAGTGCCGCCGAGGCGTGCGGCGGCAGCGCGGCCAGGCCGGCCCGCAGCGAGGAGCCCATGCCCTGGGCCCAGTCCGGGTTGCCGACCAGTCGGCAGCCCGGCAGGTGCGCGGTGGCCCGGACCCGTTCGCCCGCCGCGCCCAGCACCACCGTGACCTCCGTGCAGCCGCCGGCCCGGACCACCGCCACCGCGTGCTCCACCAGCGGCCGGCCCCGGTACCGGAGCAGCGCCTTGGGCCGCCCGCCGAGGCGCCGCCCGCCCCCGGCGGCGAGGACCAGGGCGGCGACCGGGCCCGGTCCGGCGGGTGTCGGCGCTGTCTGCATGGGGCCAGCCTGCCCGGTCGGGGCCGGGGCGCGCATTGTGGGAAGCCACAAGCGGAGGCGGTGCGCGGCGGCCGCGCACCGGCGGTTCGGCCGCTGGCCGGGGCGGGCCCGGCCCGCCTGTACTGGGCCGATGAACACCGCCCCGTACAACCCCGCCCCGCACAGCCCCGCCCCGCGCACCGCGCCTCCGTACGACACGCGACCGCACGACACCGAGGCCCGCGACCCCGCCCCGCCCCCGCTGGTGGACCGCTTCGGCCGGGTCCACACCGATCTGCGGGTCTCACTGACCGACCGCTGCAACCTGCGCTGCACCTACTGCATGCCGGCGGAGGGGCTGCCCTGGCTGGGGCGCGCCGGGCTGCTGGGGGACGACGAGGTGGTCCGGCTGGTGCGGATCGCGGTGGAGCGGCTGGGGGTGCGGTCGGTCCGGCTGACGGGCGGGGAGCCGTTGCTGCGGCGGGGGTTGGCGGGGCTGGTCGGGCGGATCGCCCCGCTGGGGGCCGAGTTGTCGTTGACCACGAACGGGATCGGGCTGGCGCGCGCGGCGGACGGGCTGGCGGCGGCGGGGCTGGGGCGGGTGAACGTCAGCCTGGACACGCTGCGTCCGGAGCGCTTCGCCGCGATCACCCGCCGGGACCGCATCGGTGACGTGCTCGCGGGGCTGGCGGCGGCGAGGGCGGCGGGGCTGGGGCCGGTGAAGGTGAACGCGGTGCCGGTGCGCGGGGTCAACGACGACGAGATCGTGGAGCTGGTGGAGTTCGCCGTCGGGCACGGGTACCGGATGCGGTTCATCGAGTCCATGCCGCTGGACGCGCAAGGGGCGTGGGACCGTTCGGCGATGGTGACGGCGGCGGAGGTCCTGGCGGCGCTGGGGGAGCGGTTCGACCTCGTCCCCGTCGGCCGGTCCGGCAACGCCCCGGCGGAGGAGTGGCGGATCGCCGGTACGGACGCGGTCGTCGGCGTGATCGCCTCCGTCACCCGGCCGTTCTGCGGCGGCTGCGACCGGGTGCGGCTGACGGCGGACGGGCAGCTGCGCGCCTGTCTGTTCGCGACGGAGGAGTCGGACCTGCGGGCGCTGCTGCGCGGCGGGGCCGACGACGCGGCGATCGAGGCGGCCTGGCGGGCCGCGGTGGCGGGCAAGGGGCCCGGACACGCCGTCGGCAGCGCGGAGTTCGTCCGGCCCGACCGCCCGATGTCCGCCATCGGCGGCTGACGGCGCGGCCGGGGCTGGGGCCCGGACCAGGGGGTGAGCGGGTGTGAGCTTCGACATGCTCGGCGGGATCGCGTGGCGTCGGCTTGACCTCCCCCCGGGCGGCTGGTCTGCTGGCTTGCCGTCAACCCGCCCCTGACCTCCGGAGTTCCCCGTGCCCGCCCGCCGCTCCACCCTGTCCGCCGCCACCGTGTTCCTGATATGCGCGCTCGCGCTGGTCGGCTGGCTGATCGGCGGCCGCGACCACAAGTCGACCGGCCCCAAGGCCAACGGCGGCACCGCCGCCGCCGGGGCCACCGGCACCAGCCCGCTGCAGAACCCGGACGGCACCAAGCCCGGCCTGGCGCCGCTGACCACCCCCGAGGAGCAGAAGGCCGGCCGGGACGTCATCGCCAAGGTCACCACCGCCGCCGTCGGCACCAAGGACGGCTACGACCGCAACGAGTTCGGCCCCGCCTGGACGGACAACGTCGAGGGCGTCCCGTTCGGCGGCAACAAGTGCGACACCCGCAACGACCTGCTGGCCCGCGACGGCACCGCCGTCGAGCACAAGGACGGCTCGGACTGCACGGTCACCGCGATGACCATCTGGGACCCGTACACCGGCAAGAGCGTCCAGTGGACCAAGCAGCAGGCTTCCAAGATCCAGATCGACCACGTGATGCCGCTCTCCTACGACTGGCAGATGGGCGCCAGCAAGTGGGACAAGGCCAAGCGCGTCCAGATCGCCAACGACCCGCTGAACCTGATCCCCGCCGACGGCTCGCAGAACGCCTCCAAGGGCGACTCCGGCCCGGCCTCCTGGCTGCCCGCCAACACCGAGATCCGATGCTCCTACGCGGTGCGCTTCGCCCAGGTCTCGCTGAAGTACCAGCTGCCCGTCACCGAGGCCGACAAGAAGACCATGCTCCAGCTGTGCGGCGGCTGACGAAACGTCAATCCACGCCGTCGAAGGGCGGGCGCGGTGTGCCCCCGGTGACGGCCGGGCGCGGGCCGGGTGGTATTCGTGGGCGGTGGCCCCGATGATCTCCCCGCTCCCCCGGTCGGCCGGGCGCGCCGTGCCCGCCCTCGCCGCCGCCCTCGCCCTCGCCCTGTCGAGCGGCTGCACGGGCGCCGCCCGCCCGGCCGTCCGCCCGCCGCTGGACGAACGGGTCGCCGCCACCGCGGCCCCCGCCCTGCGCGCGCTCTACGACCAGCGGATCGACTGGCGGAGCTGCCCCGGCGAGGACGACGGCGACCAGGTCACGGCCGCCGTGCGGTGCGCCACCCTCAAGGTCCCGCTGGACTACGCCGACCCGGGCGGCCGCACCGTCGACGTCGCCCTCGCCAAGGTGCCCGCCGCCGACCCGAAGCGGCGGCTCGGCGCCCTGCTGCTCAACCCCGGCGGCCCCGGCAACTCCGGTGTCGACATGGTCCGTTGGGGCTGGCAGAGCTATCAGGGGCCGCTGCACGACCGGTACGACCTGGTCGGCTTCGACCCGCGCGGCGCCGGCGACACCACCCCCGTCCACTGCCTCGACGACCGCACCCGCGACCAGTGGAACGCCACCGACGACCCGGCCTACGACCACGCCCGGATCCTCGCCGAGGCCTGCCGCGCCCGGCACGCCGACCTGCTCCCGCACCTCGGCACCCGCGACACCGCCCGCGACCTCGACGTGCTGCGCGGCGCCCTCGGCGAGCGCCGGCTGGACTTCCTCGGCTTCTCCTACGGCACCCACCTCGGCGCCCGCTACGCCGAGGAGTTCCCCGAGCGCACCGGCCGGCTCGTCCTCGACGGCGCCGTCGACCACAGCGCCCCCGCGGCGCGGCTCGGCATCGAAGCCGCCGTCGCCGCCGAGACCGGGCTCCGGGCCTTCGCCGCCGCCTGCGCCACCGAGGACGGGGCGGCCTGCCCGCTCGGCGCCGACCCGGCCGCCGCCCCGCAGCGCCTCGCCCGCTTCCTCGACGGCCTGCGCGACCACCCGCTGCGCGCCGCCGACGGCCGGACCCTCACCGCCGCGCTCGGCTGGGTCGCCACCCTGGACGTCCTCTCCGACGGCCGCCGCTCCTGGCCCCGGCTGCGCGAGGCCCTCGAACCGGCCGTCACCCGGGGCGACGCCGACGGCCTGCTCGCCCTCGCCGACGGCGCCGACGGCCGCGGCGAGGACGGCCGCTACCGGACCCCGGCCGACGCCTTCGCCGCCATCTCCTGCGCGGACGGCCCGCCGCCGCCCACCGAGGCGGAACTGCGACCGGCCCTCGCCGAACTCGCCGCCCGCGCCCCGCTGACCAGCGGGCACGACCCGGTCGGCACCCTGCTCGAAGCGGACTGCCGCCCCTGGCCGTACCGTCCGGCCGAGCCGCCGCGACCGGTCCGGGCGCCGGGCAGCGCCCCGCTCCTGGTGATCGGCTCCACCGCCGACCCGGTCACCCCGTACGCCTGGGCCGAGCGGCTCTCCGCCGGATTGGAGCACGGCGTGCTGCTCACCAGGGAGGGCGACGGGCACACCGCGTACGACAAGAGCGGCTGCGTCCGGGCGGCCGTGACGGCGTTCCTGGTGGACGGGCGGCTGCCGGCGGCGGGCACCCGCTGCGGGTCGGACTGAGGGCGGCGGGGTCCGGCTGAGCGCGGAGGGGGCCGGCCGGGGACAGCGCGGAGGGGGCGTGCCGCTTTCGCGCGGCACGCCCCCTCCGGGGTCGCGGCCCCCGGTCAGGAGGTGGGGGCCGTCAGGTCGTAGAAGGTGGTCGAGCCGATGGTCTTCGCGGTGAAGTGGGCGGTCACCCAGGACTCGATCTGGGCGGACTCGCTCTGCTGCCCGCCCTCGCCGCCCGCGCCGCCGCCGAAGCCGCGGCGGGAGCCGCCCGCGCCGATGAACCAGTGCACCTTGCCCTCCTGGACGTACTTCTGGAAGCCGGCCAGGGTCAGCGAGGGGTCGGTGCCGTTGAAGCCGCCGAGGGCCATCACCGGTTCGCCGGTGGCGAGTTGGTAGCCGGCCGCGGTCTGCGAGCCGATCGCGGCGGCCGCCCAGGTGTAGTGGTCGGCGTTCTCCTTGAGCATGGCGGCGACCTCGTCGGTCACCTTGGGGCCGTCGAGCAGGCCGCCCATGCCGCCGGGGGGCGGGCCGCCGGCCGTGCCGCCGGTGCTGTTCGTGCCGCCCGTGCCGGTGCCCTCGGGGTCCTGGGCGCCGGGGAGGCCGGTGCCGCCGCCGGTGCCGCGCTCGTGGCGGCCGTTGGCGCGGTCGCCGCCGTTGCCGGTGCCGCCGCCCGGGAAACCCTGCCCGGGCGCGAAGCCCTGCTGACCGCCCTGACCGCCCTGACCGCCCGCGAAGCCCCCCTGGCCACCCGGAGCACCCGGGCCGCCCTGGCCGAACCAGTGCCCGTTGCCGGTGCCGCCCGGGAAGCCCTTGCCGCCCCGGTGCCCCATGCCGCCCGGCCCGGACCCGCCCTTCACGCCCGGCCCGGCGGTCACGATCGAGCCGGTGTGCGGGGAGTCCACGGTGTCCACCGCGTACGCGGCCGGACCGCCGAGCGCCGCCGCCAGGCCCAGCAGGCCCGCCACCGAGGCGATCCGCGCGCCGGTCCGGCCGGAGACCCGTCCGACGAACGGCCCGGCCGCCAGCGCGGCCGCCGCGAGCAGTCCGCCCACCAGCACCGCCCAGCGCAGCCACGGCAGGAAGCCGGAGCTGCGGCCGAGCAGCACGAACGCCCAGACCGCCGTCACCGCGAGCGTCCCGGCCAGTACCAGCGCCCAGGGCACCCGGTGCCGGGCCCGCCACAGCCCGTCCACGCCCATGCCGACCAGCGCCGCGACGGCCGGGGCCAGCGCCACCGTGTAGTACTGGTGGAAGATCCCGGACATGAAGCTGAAGACCAGCGCGGTGGAGAGCAGCCAGCCGCCCCAGACCAGGAAGGCCGCGCGGGCGGTGTCGGCGCGGCCGTAGCGGCGGGTCGCCCAGAGGCCGGCCAGCAGCAGGATCAGCGCGGCCGGCAGCAGCCAGGCGATCTGCCCGCCGATGTCGGTGCCGAACATCCGGGTCAGGCCGGTCTGCCCCCAGCCGCGGCCGCCGCCGGGAGCCGCGCCGCCCGGCAGGTCGACCCCGGCCGGCATCCGGGCGCCGCCGCCCACGCTGCCGCGCTCGTTGCCGTCGACCCGGCCGAGGCCGTTGTAGCCGAAGGTGAGCGAGAGGAAGCTGTTGTCCTGCGAGCCGCCGATGTACGGGCGGGCCGAGGCGGGCATCAGCTCGACGACCGCCACCCACCAGCCGCCCGAGACCAGCAGTGCCACGCCCGCGAGCAGGGTCTGCCGCACTCGCCGCCAGAGGCCGGTGGGCGCCACCACCAGGTAGATCACCGCGAAGGCGGGCAGCACCAGGAAGGCCGCCAGGGTCTTGGTGAGGAAGGCGAGGCCGAACATCACCCCGGTGAACACCAGCCACCGGGTGCCCGCCGCCTCGACGGCCCGGACCATCCCGTACGCGGCCAGCGTCAGCAGCAGCACCAGCAGCGCGTCCGGGTTGTTGAAGCGGAACATCAGCGCCGCGACCGGGGTGAGCGCCAGCGCGGCGCCCGCCAGCAGGCCGCCGAGCGGGGAGAAGCGCCGGCGCACCGTCGCGTACAGCACGCCGACGGTGGCCGCGCCCATCAGCGCCTGCGGGGCCAGCACCGACCAGGAGGAGAGGCCGAAGATCCGCGCCGAGAGCGCCATCGGCCACAGCGAGGCCGGGGGCTTGTCGACGGTGATGAAGTTCGCCGCGTCCGAGGAGCCGAAGAAGAAGGCCTTCCAGCTCTGCGAGCCGGCCTGCACGGCGGCCGAGTAGAAGGAGTTGGCCCAGCCGGAGGCGCTCAGGCCCCACAGGTAGAGGACGGCGGTCGCGGCCAGCAGCGCCAGCAGGGCCGGGCGCACCCAGCGCGGGTCGTCAGCGCGCCCGCGCCAGGCGCGGGCGGGGAGGGTGCGCAGCCGGTCGGGCCAGGTGGCGAACCCCTTGGGGCCGGCGGGCGGCAGGGGCTGTTCGGGGAAGAGCGGCGCCGGGTCCGGCCGGACCGGGTCCGGCCGCGGCACCTCCGGCGGCGGGTAGTGCGCGGCCTCGGGCCACGGTTCGCCGGCCGGAGGGGAGTAGCTGCTCGTGGTCATGCGCCATACCGTCGGTGGCGTGCCTGAGAGAACCGTGAGACGGGAGTGTGAGGCGCGTGTGATCTGGAACGTCAGGCGGATGGCGGTACGGCGAGGTGCTTGCCCAGCCACTCCAGGGCCGGGGGGATCTCCCTGGTCCAGGTGTGGAAGTTGTGGCCGGCGGTGTCCAGGGTGATGGAGGACATCGTGGTGGGGGCCTTGAAGGCCGCGATCATGGCCTTGGTCTCGTCGTAGTTGTTCTCGTCGTACGCGGTGGTCAGCAGCAGGTTGACCGGGGCGGGCGGCTGGTTCTTCAGCCGCCACAGCAGGTCGTTCTCCTGCTTCAGCCGGTCGTTGCCGCCGAACAGGTCGCCGGTGGTCGCGTCGTGGGCCGCGTCGTAGTAGCCGGAGAGCGCGACCGCCGAGCGGTAGGCGTCGGGCTTGCGCAGCGCGAACTTGAGCGCGCAGTAGCCGCCGGTGGAGTTGCCGATCACCGCCCGGCTGGCCGGGTCGGTGCCGATCCGGTAGGTGGTGGCGAGGGCCTTGGGCAGGTCGCTGGTGAAGAAGGTCTCCACCTGGGGGCCGTTCGGCACGTCCACGCACTCGGTGTCCCGGTCGCCGACCAGGGTGGGCCGGGTCATCACCAGGACGGTCGGCGGCAGCTTCTTCTGCTCGATCGCGTTCAGCGTGGACGCCGGGTACTGCATCAGCGAGATCAGCTTCTCCGGGGTGCCCGGGTAGCCGGTGAGCACCAGGGCCATCGGGAAGCGCTGCTTGGCGTAGTCCGGCTGGAAGTACTGCGGCGGCAGGTAGACGTACGCCTCGGTGGTCAGGCCGCTGCCGGCTCCTTTGACGTCGACCTTCTGGATCAGGCCGGAGCGCTCCGGGTCCGAGCCCTGCGCGGAGTAGAACTTCTGCTCGCCGGTGACGGCCACCCCGGAGGCGTTGGGCTGGTGGTCGACCACCGTGCCGAGCCCGCCGCTGGTGCCGAGCAGGTCCGTCCAGGAGCTGTAGAAGCCGAAGTAGCTGTTGGCGATCAGGCCCATCGCGGCCAGCACCGACACCTGGGTGGCCAGGAACGCCCCGAGCCGGCCCAGCCACGCCTTCCAGCCCTTCCCGCCGAACCGCGGCCAGAGCCACATGGTGGCGGCGAAGACGGCGATCGCGAGGAGCGAGGCGATGATCTGGAGGGGGAGTCCGGTGAGACTGAGCACGGGCCCGATCGTAGTTGACCTCCGGAGACGGCCTCGGAGGGCCCCTCGGAGGTGACCGCCGGGTAATGGGTTGACGGGGTCGTTCGTGCTCGGGACCATGTGTGACCGCACGGCTGCGCGGTGTGCGCGCGGTCCGGCTACCCGGGGGTGGGGCATGAGGTTCACGGGGTCCGAGAGGTTCGTGGGGAAGGCCGGTCTGGCCGTCGGCACGGCGCTGGTGCTGGCGGCCTGTTCCGGTGGCGGGGGCGGTGGTTCGGCGGGTGGCTCGTCCGCGCCCGGGGCGGCGGGGACGGGGGTCTCGGCGAAGCCGACCGCGACGCCGACGCCGACCCCGACCCGGGCGCCGTACGGCCCGGTGCTCAGCGCGAGCGTCGACCCGGTCACCGTCGCGCTCGCCCAAGTGGCCGGCGCCAAGGACCTGGGCGACCTCGACACCGTGCTCGGCGGCATCGTCACCAGCGCGCAGGGCGCCGCCAAGTCCCTGAGCGTGGCGGACGAGCCGCCCGGGGTGACGGCGGCGCGGAAGGAACTGGTGGCGGCGCTGACCTCGCTCGCCACCGACGCCGGCAAGGTCCGCAGCGACATCAAGTTCCACGACGTCTGCGCGCTGAGCTCGGCCGAGGCCGAACTGGGCGCCTCCCAGGGGCTGGCGGCGGTGTCGGCGGCCCTCGTCACGATGACCGCGGCCGGCTACCAGACCACCTTCGCCGTCCCGCCGCTGCCCCAGCAGCAGTCCCGCGCACTGGACAACGGCACCATGGTCCGGAAGGGGAAGCTGCGCGGCGAGGGCGTGTTCAAGGTCGAGAACGGCGGCAAGGTGGACGCCGTGGTGTCGCTCGCGCTGAACGGCAAGGCCGTGCACTCGGTGTTCGTCGGCAAGGGGCAGCACGCCAGTGTCGACGGCGTGGAGGACGGGACGTACGAGGTCTACGTCTCCGGCGGCGCGGACTGGGACTCCGATGCCAAGGGCTTCACCCAGAACTGCCAGTTCACCAAGTTCGAGGACACCTTCCCGTTCGAGACCGGCCGGACCGCGACCTCCTGGGAGATCACCCTCCAGCCGGTGGCCGACGGCAACGCCAAGACCAACGACGTGGACCCGAACGCCTTCCCGCAGCCGTAGCCGTAGCCGTAGCCGCAGCCGCAGCCGCAGCCGCAGCCGCAACCGCAGCCGTATCCACTGCCCCGGCCCGTAACGGGCATACCGGGACGGGTCGTTGCCGCCGGATGGCACGGCCCGTGCCGGGCAGTGGCGAGTTCGGTCACACTCCTTGACCTCTTGAAGTGGCCATGGCACTTTCATGCGGCGCGGGCGTCGGCGACCAGTCGTACACCCCGCGATCCCCCACAAGGAGAGCCATGTTCAAGAGACTTGTCGCGGTGGCCGGTACGAGTGCCGTCGTCGCGGGCGGGCTGGCCTTCGCCGCCGCCCCCGCGCACGCCGTCCAGGCGGCCGACCTGACGTCCACCATCGCCCTGAGCAACTGCTCGGCCTCGCTGGTCCGTTACCCCACCTCGGCGGCCGGCGACCGGGCGCTGATGCTCACCAACGGACACTGCCTGCCGACCATGCCCTCGGCCGGCCAGGTCATCCAGAACACCACCGCCAGCCGCAGCGGCACCCTGCTGGACGGCGCGGGCAACAGCCTGGGCACCGTCCAGGCCGACAAGCTGCTCTACGCGACCATGACCGGAACCGACGTCGCCCTCTACCAACTCACCGACACCTACGGGTCGATCAGCTCCAAGTACGGCGCCACCGCGCTGACGATCAGCGACGCCCACCCGACCGACGGCGCGTCGATGTACATACCCTCGTCGTACTGGAAGCAGGTCTGGAACTGCTCCGTCAACGGCTTCGTGCCGACCCTGCGCGAGGACGCCTGGACCTGGCACGACTCGCTGCGCTACAGCTCCGGCTGCAACACCACGCACGGCACCTCCGGCTCGCCGATCGTCGACTCCGCCAGCGGGCGGATCGTCGGCATCAACAACACCGGCAACGACGACGGCGGCATGTGCACCCTCAACAACCCGTGCGAGGTGGCCGCCGACGGCACCACCAAGGCCTACAAGGGCCAGAGTTACGGTGAGGAGACGTACTGGTTCACCACCTGCCTGAACTCCTCGACCCGGGCCATCGACCTCAACGTGGCCGGCTGCCTGCTCACCAAGCCGGCCGGCAGCGCCGTCTCGGTGACCAACCCGGGCAACCAGTCCACCGCCGTCGGCGGCGCGGTCAACCTCCAGATCAACGCCTCCGGTGGCACCGCCCCGCTGTCCTACGCCGCGAGCGGCCTGCCCGCCGGGCTGTCGATCAACTCCTCCACCGGCGCGATCACGGGCACCGTCTCCACGGCGGGCAGCTCCACCGTCACCGTCACCGTGACGGACGCCGCCGGCAAGTCGGCCTCCACCAGCTTCACCTGGGCCGTCTCCACCGGTGGCGGCGGCTGCACCCCGGCCCAGCTGCTGGGCAACGAGGGCTTCGAGTCGGGCACGGCCACGCCGTGGACCGCGTCGAGCGGTGTGGTGGACAGCAGCGCCTCGCAGGCGGCCCACAGCGGCTCCTGGAAGGCGTGGCTGAACGGCTACGGCTCCACCCACTCGGACTCGCTGTCGCAGACGGTGAGCATCCCGGCCGGCTGCAAGGCGACGCTGAGCTTCTGGCTGCACATCGACACCGCCGAGTCGGGCACCACCGCGTACGACAAGCTGACCGTCTCGGTGAACGGCACCGCGCTGAAGACCTACTCCAACGTGGACGCCGCGGCCGGCTACCAGCAGCGCACCTTCGACCTGTCGGCCTACGCGGGCCAGACGGTCACCGTGAAGTTCGCCGGGACCGAGGACGCCTCGCTCCAGACCAGCTTCGTGATCGACGACACCTCCATCCAGACCGGCTGACGCCAACGCCCGGGTGCCGGTGGCCAGTTCGACGGCCACCGGCCCCCGGGCACGGGCACCGGCCTATGCTGGTGGGATGATCAAGCCGATTGAGCTGGTGATTTTCGACTGCGACGGCGTCCTGGTGGACAGCGAGGTGATCGCCGTCCGGGTGCTGGTGCGGCTCGGCGAGGAGTACGGCTGGCCGCTGACCGAGGCGGAGGCGATCGAGCTCTTCGTCGGACGGTCTGAGGCGGCCAACCGGGCCACGGTCACCGAACGGCTCGGCGGCGAGACGGCGACGGTGTGGAGCAAGCGCTTCGTCGAACTGCACGCCGAGGCGGTGGACGCCGGACTGACCCCCGTGGACGGCCTGCCGGAGGCACTGGCCGCGATCACCCTGCGCACCTGTGTGGCCTCCAGCGGCACCCACGAGAAGATGCGCCACACCCTGGGCCGGACCGGCCTCCACGACCACTTCGCCGGGCGGATCTTCAGCGCCACCGAAGTCGAGCGCGGCAAGCCCGCGCCCGACCTCTTCCTGCACGCCGCCCGCTCGATGGGCGTCGACCCGGCCGCCTGCGTGGTGGTCGAGGACAGCCGCCCCGGCGTCGAGGCCGCCCGCGCCGCCGGGATGCGCGCACTCGGCTACGCGGGCGGCGTCACCGCCGCGGAACGGCTGGCCGGGCCGGGCACCGTGGTCTTCGACGACATGCGCGAGCTGCCCGCCCTGATCGCGGCGGGCGCGGTCCACCAGGGCTAGCGGCTCGCCGGGCGGCACCCCGAGCGCTATATTGAACACGTTCAAACATGGCTCGGGGTTGGGGGACGCATGGGCGCTGGGGCGCGCAGGGTGATCACGTGCATGGCGACCTGGGCGGTGCTCCTGGTGGTGGCGCTCCCGCTTCCACTGCTCCCGGGCCGCTGGGGGGACATGGACCACCAGAGGGCCCTGGGCCTCCTGTGGTGGCTGCTCGCCTTCATCGTCCCGTTCATGACCTGCGCCCTCAACCGGCGGTGGATCTACGCCAACGAGCGGCAGCCCGGGGGAGCCCCGCGCCGAGCCTGACCCCGGGCCCCGGCGGCCGTCGGTCCGTCGGCAAATCGGTTGCCGGGCGTGGCCCGTGGCTGGCAGGGTCGGTCGCTATGGCCACCTCCCACAAGTTGCACGCCGACGAACTGGACATCGACGAGGCGCTGGTGCGCCGGATGGTCGCCGAGTGCTTCCCGCAGTGGGCCGGTCTGCCGGTCGAGCCGGTGGAACCGGCCGGGACCAGCAACGCGATGTACCGGCTCGGGGCGGAGCTGGTGGTGCGCGTCCCGCGGATCCCCGGGGTGGTCGAGGAGATCGCCAAGGAGGACGTCTGGCTGCGGCGGCTGGCCCCGCGGCTGCCGGTCCCGGTACCGGTCCCGCTGGCCGTGGGCGGACCGGTCGACGGCTGCCCCTGGCCCTGGTCGGTGCTGCGCTGGCTCGACGGCACCACACCGGTGCCCGGCCGGATCGCCGAACCCGGGGCGCTGGCGCGGGACTTGGCGGACTTCGTGACCGCGATGCGCGGGATCGACCCGGCCGGCGCCCCCGCCGCCTACCGCAGCGAGTCGCTGGCCTCGCGGGACGCCAGGACCAGGACCTCGATCGCGGCCGTGGCGGACCTCGTCGACGCCCCCGCCGCGACCGCCGCCTGGGAGCGGGCCCTGGCCGCCCCGGCTCCCGACGGCCCGCCGGTCTGGCTCCACGGGGACCTCCAGCCCGGCAACCTGCTGGTGTCCCCGGACGGCCGGCTGAGCGCCGTCATCGACTTCGGCTGCGCGGGCCTCGGCGAACCGGCCGTCGACCTGATCCCCGCCTGGTACGTCCTGCCCGCCGCCGCCCGTGCGACGTTCCGCGAGGCCGCGGCCCCCGACGACGCCACCTGGGACCGCGCCCGCGGCTGGGCCCTGTCCGTCGCGCTGATGGAAGTCTCCTACTACCGGGACAGCGACCCGAGGATGACCGCCATCGCCCGCCACGTCATCGCCGAGGTGCTGGCCGACCACGCGTAGGCGGGCGGGCCGCTCCCCGCCCGCGAGACGACGGGCGGGGAGCGGGCCGGGCCGTCGGCAGGTCAGCCGATCGACAGCCAGCCCGAGTACGTGTTGGTCAGCACCAACAGTCCTGGATGTGCCCCGTCTCGCGCTCGAGACCACCGGTGCTGACGAGGCGGCCGCCAGGGCGGAACAACTGGTGAACGCCCTCGGCTGAGTTCAACCGGCGGACCGCAGAACTGCGGCACCTCGCCCGTGCACGGAACCTTGGGTAGAGCCAGAGTTGAGAAATCTTTCAGGGCCGGCCCGCGTGCAAGCACACGGGCCCGCCCAAACAGATCCGCTGCCTGCCCGCCCACCCTTTCCGCAAAAGCCCTGGGCGGCCCCGGCCAGCCCTGGCCGGGGCCGCCGAACGCACAGCTGAGCCCGTTGCCGCTTCGGCCTTTCCGAAGCGGCAACGGCACCACCACACCTGCGTAGGAAGTCGGCGGGGCCGAAGTCAACCGTGGCTTTCAGGACTCCGCCGGAACTTGGCGCTCCGGGGCCAGTACCTGCCACCGTCGGACGGCCATGCCTCTCAGCGGCAGCATTCCGAGCTTCTCGTAATACGCGCGCAGCGGCTCGTCGCAGGTCAGGTCCACGGAGTACAGATGTTCCGCCTCGGCGAGGACCCGCCGGACCAACTGCCCGCCGATGCCTTTCCCCTGGTATTCGGGCAGGACCTCCAGCCACGGGATGAAGCCCGCGAGGACCCCGTCGCTGATCATGTTGACGAAGCCCACGACGCGCCCCGTCCCGGCATCCAGGGCAACCACGACCCGGTAACTGCCCTTGAGTACGGCAAGGTGCTGCGCGGCCGTGGGTGGTGCGGGCCAGCCTACGAAGAACCCGGAAAGGTCCTGCTCCGCAAGACCGGAGAGATCGGTGCTGTAGTTGATCACCGGCGCATCCTGCCAGAGCGAAGCACACGCTCTGGAGGAGACCGTCAGCCCCGGCTGTCCGCGACCGCGATTTCAGCGATGCTCCGTACCGGGGCGTGGAGAGCCGGTCTTCGAGAAATCGTCGACAGCCAGGCTGCGTTGGCCCTGATCGCGAGAGTCGGCATGAAGCACAACGCGCCGCCCGGATCACCATCCGGACGGCGCGTCACACAGGGCGAACGTTGCTTGATGCGGCACTGGGCCGACGACGGTTCGGGTGGTGTACGTCCCCCGTGACTCTTTCCCGGTTTCCGACATAACGTCGGAAACCAGGCGTGTTTGACGCGGATAGCATGCGGTCAACGCCTCGTCTGATGCTGGAAGTTGGCTTATGAGCACACTGGTGGTGGGGTCGCGGGCCAGTCACCTGGCGCGGGCTCAGGTCAGGGAGTTCCTGGCACCACTGCGGGAGCGCTTCCCCGGCGTGGTGTTCCGCCGGCGAGTGATCACGGAGGCCGGTGACCAGGACCGCAGGTCGGCCCTGAGGGACGTCTCGGAGCGCGGCGGCTCGGCGTTCTCCGTGAACCAGGTGAACGCGCTGGTGTCCGGTGGGGTCGACGTGATCGTGCACTCGCTCAAGGACCTGCCGACCGCGAACCCGCCCGGCCTGATCCTCCTGCCCCCACCCACCCGTGCGGACGTGCACGACGCCCTGTGCGGCTCGACGCTGGCGGACCTTCCGTACGGGGGCAGGATCGGGACGTCGGCGTCGCGCCGGATCGCCCAGCTGCTGCACGTCCGTCCGGACCTGGTGCCGGTGGAGATCCGGGGGAACGTCCCGACCAGGCTCGGCAAGCTCAGGACGCAGCAGCTGGACGCTGTCGTCCTGGCGGCCGCCGGGATCAAGCGGCTCGGCCGCGGCGAGGAGATCAGCGAGATCCTGCCGGTCGGGCTGTTTCCGCCGTCTCCCGGGCAGGGCGCGCTGGGCATCCAGATCCGGGAGGACAACGAGTGGGCCCGCGAGGTCCTGGCCGGTTCCGGTGACCCGGTGACCGACGCGGAGGTCCGGGCCGAGCGGGCGATGCTGGGGGAGCTCCACGGCGGATGCTCGGTGCCGGTCGGTGCGTTCGGCAAGGCCGACGGCGGCGTGCTGACCCTGCACGGGCAGGTCACCTCCGTGGACGGCGGGCGGCAGGTGGAGGCCCGGCTCTCCGGCCCGGTGAGCGAGCCGGATAAGCTGGGCGTGCTCGTAGCCGGCCTCCTGCTGGACCAGGGCGCGGAGGGCATCCTGGCGGAGGTCCGGCCCACTGCAGCCGCTTAGGCGTGTAGGCGGGCCAGGTCCAGGGCCGCGTAGGTGATGATCCGGTCCGCTCCGGCCCGTTTGAGCATGGTGAACAGCTCCGCGAGCGGGCGGAAGTCCCGCTGTCCGGTGGCCGGGTCGGGCGGGGCGAGGCGGGTGTACTCGCCGGAGACGGAGAACGGCATCAGCGGGGCTGCCGTCCTGACCCTGAGGCTGGCGAGCACGTCCACCGACAGCATCCCCGGCTCCAGCAGCAGCATGTCCGCCCCCTCGCCGAGGAAGGCGAGTCCGGTGTCGACGGCGGTCTCCGGACTGCAAGGGCTGATCTGGAACGGGCGGCGGGCGGCGGGGGCGGGGCTGGCCCGCATAGTGGTGCGGTAGCCCTCATAGAGGGCGGAGTCGAAGATCAGGTGCGGCATGGTCGCCACGTCCCGGTGACCGGCCTCGTCCAGCGCCTGCCGCACGGCCCGGGTGGTACCCCGGGTCATCGCGGCAGGGCCGACGATGTCGGCGCCGGCCCCGGCCTGGATGACGGCCTGGGCGGCGGTCAGCGCGGCCGTCGTTTCCAGATCGATCCGGGCGCCGACGGTCAGGTGGCACTCGCCGGTGTCGGTGTGGCCGCACAGGCAGTTCTCCGTCATCACGGCCATGCCGGGCTCGGTGTCCTCGACGGCGCGGATGGCCCGCACCATCAGGCTGTCCGACGCGACGGCACCGGCGGCCCGCTCGTCGCGGCGCGGACTGTTGGCGAACACCTCCACCGAACGGATGCCGACGGCGGCCAAGTCCCGCACGGCCTGCGGGATCTCGGGGACGGTGATGGCCGACAGCCGAATAGCGCTTCACCCCACCACGCAGCGCCGCTACCGCTGCGTAGGAAGTCGGCCGGGTCGACTTCCTGTGCGCGGCGAGGCGACCCGCCGGGCGGGTCCGGTGACCGATCAATGTCGTCGGGCGGACCCGCCCGACGACAAGAGAAGGCGAGGGAAGCACCCCGCTCCCTTTCAGGAACCCGCAAGAGTAATGGCGGCCCCGGCCACGCATGGCCGGGGCCGCCGGAACCACCGCCGAGCAGCACTCGCTTCACCCCATCATCCGTCGCCGTTTCGGCCTTGCCGAAGCGGCGCCGGGCCACTCCTGCGCGGGAAGTCGGCGGGGCCGACTTCCTGTGCTTACGGGTGGGTTGCGCGGGCGCGGCAGTGGGTGAGGGCGTAGGTGATGCGGCGGTCGGAGGGGAGGGAGGTGGCGAGGAGTTCGCCGGCGGTGACGAGGGTGGTCCAGTAGAGGGCGGGGTCGCCGGTGCGGGGGAGGGGGTGGGCGGCGGTGAGGGAGAGGTAGGCGGTGGCGAGGTTGCCGGTGGTGAACCAGCGTTGGAGGCCGTGCCGGTGACCGGGGCGGAGGCTGCCGTGGGCGTCGACGGCGGTGAGGAGGTGGTAGACGACGGCGAGTTCGGTGTCGGTGAGGGACTTGGGGACGTCGAAGACGCCGAGGGCTTCGAGGAGTTCGCCGGTGTCGGTCTCGCTGGCGGGGTGGTGGTCGGCGAGGAGGGCGTCGTAGCACTCGGCCAGGCGGCGGGTGGTCTCGGCGAGGGGGATGTCGAGGGCGAGGCAGACGGCGCGTGCGACGGGCAGGGGCGGGTGGCCGAGGCGGGCGATGAGGGCATAGGTGGCGGCGGGTGTGGTGCCACGGGAGAGGGTGTGCCGGGCGAGGGTTGTGAGGTGCATGGGGAGTCGGGCTTTCAGGCGGTGGTGGGGGCGATGTGGGCCCAGACGAACTTGCCGATGCCGTACGGGCGGGAGGCGCAGCCCCAGCGCTCGGCCAGCTCGTTGACGAGGTAGAGGCCGCGCCCGTGCTCGTCGTCAGGCGCGGCGGTACGGACCGACGGGCGGCCGCTACCGGCGTCGTGTACCTCCAGCCGCAGCCGGGAGCCGGTGAGGGCGAAGCGGACTTCGATGTGGCAGTCGTCGGGTCCGTCGGAATGCTGGACGGCGTTGGCGAACAGCTCGCCGAGGAGCAGTTCGGCGGTGTCGCGGTAGCGGTCCCCGGAGGGCAGCCCGGAGAGGTAGGCCCGGATCAAGTACCGGGCCAGGGGCGCGGATTCGGCCCGGGAGGAGAGACGGGCGACGAAAGCCCGGGGGCGACGGGAAGTGGGCATGAGGGAGCACCTTGGAAGCAAAAGGAGAGGGGGTCATCCACGTCATCGTTGGCGATCTGCCAGCGATGGACAGTCAGTTGCCCATGGCAGTAGTAGGTTCGCCACCGGGCGGTTGTCTGATCTGCTCGTGTCCCGGTTCGGTGGATCCGAGGGCGTAGGTCTTGAAGCCGGCGCGCTCGCCGGTCGGGATGAACCCCCGTCTTGCGGAGGACGTGACCGGAGGCGGGATTGTATGGGTGCCCGGCCCAGGTACTTCGTCGACTCCGCGCTGTAGATCCGGAGCAGGGCTTCCTCGTCGCCGGGGCGCAGCTCCCGCAGCTCGATCATCCGCCCACCGCTTCGATGAGCTTGGCCAGTTCGGCGGCGGTGGGCCGCTCGTCGGGGGCGGCCAGCAGGACGCAGCGCAGCCGGGCCTGAAGGGCGGGCCAGGGCATCGTGGTGGACATGGGGACGGCTCGGTGGGCGATGGCCTTGCGGATCTCCTCCACGGGCGTGCCCTTGGGGAGGCCTGCGGTGTCGTAGTCCAGCGGCCACTTCCCGGTGGTGCAGGTCCACAGGGTGCCGGCGAGGGCGTAGACGTCGGCGGTCTGGGTCGTGGTGACGGGCTGGGGGCCGTTGATGATCCGGGCGGCCAGTTCGGGAGCGGTGAGGTGGATCATCGTGCCCTCGAACGTCGGCCACGGGATGCTGTCGATCCTGCGGGACCAGGCGAAGTCAATGAGGCGCACCTTGTCCTCGCCGTGGATGCCGTGTGCGGGTTGGAGGTCGCCGTGCACCCACCCGTCGGCGTGGAAGTCCGCCACGGCGCGGCACAGTCCGACGGCGGCGGCGAGGGCTTCGTCCTTCCCGCCGTCGCCCTTGCGCACGGTGCGGAAGACCTGCCAGGTGGAGGGGCCAGCCAGCCACGGGGTGACGTACCAGATGCCGTCGGCGAAGCGGCCGGCGGTCACGGTGTAGCCGGGGAGTTGGTCGAGGACGGAGGCTTCGCGGGCGGTGACCTCGGCGGCCCCGCCGGTGCCGAGCTTGATGCTCACCACACCGCGCGGACCGCTGGCCTTCCACACCGCCGAGCCCCGGCGGTTGCTGACCTCCGTCAGCTCGACCGGCCCACAGAAGGCCTCCGCCGTCCTCAGCGCTTCGCGGGCCTCGGCAAGGAACTCGCCCATTCTCGAACTGCCTTCCATTCACAAGAGATGTGCTTGAACACGTCTCGGCCGTCGTCAACCGACACTGCCAGCGCCGCCGCGAGGTCGGGGGTGGTCTCCAGAAACCGCGGGTCCAGTGGCCGCACGCTCGCCCGTACCGGGAGGAACGAGAAGGGCGGCGGCGGGATCCGCTGCCCGCGCCGGCCGGTCTCGGCAGCGCCCTGGGGGAACTTGCCGAACATGACCCCGACCGGGGCGTACAGGTGCTTCAACGCCCAGTGCGGCCAGGCCATCAGCTCGCGATGGTCGGCGCCTTCGCAGTGCCCGCGCAGCACGACGTTCTCGCACGCGAGGAGACCGAGCGGCCCTGGAGCCAGCCGGTGGTGGCGTGTGCAGTGGCGCGCTGGATCGTGGTCATCTTGGCCTCTCGATGTCTGCTGCGCGGGAAGTCGGCCAGGCCGACTTCCCGCGCTTACCGGTGGGTTGCGCGGGTGCGGTAGTGGGTGATGGTGCAGGTGATGCGGTGGGTGGTGATGGTGAGGGTTCCGGTGGTGAACCAGCGGGTGGGGCCGTGGTGGTGGCCGGAGCGGAGGCTGCCATGGGCGTAGGTGGCGGCGGGGGTGGTGCCACGGGAGAGGGTGTGCCGGGCGAGGGTCGTGAGGTGCATGGGGAGTCGGGCTTTCAGACGGTGGTGGGGGCGATGTGGGCCCAGACGAACTTGCCGATGCCGTACGGGCGGGAGGCGCAGCCCCAGCGCTCGGCCAGCTCGTTGACGAGGTAGAGGCCGCGCCCGTGCTCGTCGTCAGGCGCGGCGGTGCGGACCGACGGGCGGCCGCTACCGGCGTCGTGTACCTCCAGTCGCAGCCGGGAGCCGGTGAGGGCGAAGCGGACTTCGATGTGGCAGTCGTCGGGCCCGTCGGAGTGCTGGACGGCGTTGGCGAACAGCTCGCCGAGGAGCAGTTCGGCGGTGTCGCGGTAGCGGTCCCCGGAGGGCAGCCCGGAGAGGTAGGCCTGGAGCAAGTACCGGGCCAGGGGAGTGGATTCGGCCCGGGAGGAGAGCCGGGCGACGAACATGCGAGGACGACGGGACGTGAACATGGGGGTACCTCGGAGGGGCGGGGCGGGAGCATGCGAAGGAAGTGCGACGTACGCCAGGCCTGCCGCCGATCGGGGGTTTGGACACCCGACCGGGGCGGGGCGTGCTGCAACCGGGGAGAGAGCCGTCTCCGAACTCACGAGGCCCGGCGGGCCCGGGGGTCGGCGGTCGGGGCGAACTCTGCCCAGCCGGCTGCTGCGGTGGCCAGGGCGTTCCGTCGGAGGCGGTCCTCGGCGGATCTGCGTGGCCCGGGTGTCGGCGTCTGGGCAGGACACGAAGGGCGGGGGGCGGCGGCCATCGCGGGCTCCAAGGGATGCGGCAGTGGTGTGTGCGAGCCCGGACCCGACCGGGCTCGCACCCCGAGGCGTCGCTTCTCGGGGTGCTGAGCACCACGATGCCGCTGCTGGAAGGCCTTGAATTTCACCAGAAGTGAAAGATCGTCAGATACCCGTTCGGGTGATCCAGGTTGACAGCCGCAGACTCCGGCGGCTAGCGGAGCGTGACAGTGCGGTCACGGTCTCGCGGGCGAGCGGGTGCCGGGATACCTGGTCGGGTGCGACCGCGTACGCGGCGTCGAGCTGGTCGAGTGCGGCCTCCGGTCGGGCCATCCATCGGTAGGCACGGGCCAGGTCGATGTGGTGGTGCCCGATCCTGGTCGGGGCCCATCCGGTGGGGAAGCGCAGCCCCTTCGCGGCGGCCACCGCCCGGTCGTGCTCGCCGGCCTCCACCAGGGTCATCACCCGGTGCACCCGCACGTTGGTGGGCCCGAAGTGCAGCGACAGGTCCGGCTGCTCGCCGGTCCGGGCGGCTACGTGTTCGGCCTCGTCCAGATGGTGCTGCATCAGGTCCTTCTGTCCGGCGCGGGCGGCGACCACGGCCGAGCCGAGGTGCAGTTGCCCGGTGGTGACCAGTGCGCTCGGAGTCTTGGCGTCGGTCCCCTCCAGGTGGCCGCGGCCGGACTCCTGGAGGCGCCGGCAGGCCGCGAGGTCGCCGACGCGCAGGTAGGCGGTGACCCGCAGGTACTCGCGGGCGGCCCGTAGCGCGGGTGCCTGGTCGCCGGCCCGCTCCGCGGCCCAGTCCATCCGGGCCAGTGCGGTCGCGGACAGGTCGCTCAGCCCGATGGCGATCCCGACCGAGTGCCCGCACCGGTAGGCCTCCGCCAGCAGGCCCCACGCCTGCCGCTGTTGCTCACCGGTGAACTCGTGCGCGGCCGTGTGCAGTTCGACCAGCAAGCCCGGCAGCATCGCCACCATCGGCTTGTACTTCGCGGCCTGGGCCAGCGTGTTCACCTGTCGTACCGCTGCCCGAAGCACGGGCAGGGCGCGAGGCCGAACGGCCTCCTGCGGCGGCAGGTCGTACAGATCGAGCACCGTACGGATCGGGCCCATCAGCGGGACCAACGGGTCATCTGCCGTCCCGTCGCTGTACGGGGGCGGTTGGAGGTCGCCGGGCTCAACTCCCAAAGCCCTGGCCACCGCTGCCACGAACTCCGGCGTCGCCGGCTTGTGCCCGGCCACCACCTTCGTGAGCAGGCTGTACGAGACGTGAGCACGATCAGCGAGTTGCCGATGGCTCAGGCCTCTCACATCTTCGTAGGCGGCGATGCGCTGGCCGGTGCTGATTCCGTCCGGAGGTGCCACGCTGGCCCCATCTCGTGAATTCCTTGAACCCTGCATAGGGGACCGTACCCTCGAACTCGCCTGGTCACAGATCATTCGGTCAAACAACGTTGACGTTGGTCGGCTGGTGCGCGGCCGGGTTCCATGAGATAGCTACTTCCGCCGGCCAGTCGACGGATACGGTGTCAGGACTGATCGACGTGGGGAGCCTCGGCGGCCCAGTCCGTCGCGGCGATGACCGAACGGATCAGGGCCCTGGACGACCAGTTGCGGACGTCCTCACCGGTGTCCGCCCGCAGGTACCGCGAACGGTACGGGAGGCCATGACATGACCAGTGACGAACCGGGCGTGCCCGTGCAGGCCGCACCCGCTCCCACGGGTGAGGACTATTCGGGGGTCTGGGTCAGCCACTACGAGTTCTTCAGCAGCAGCCGGGAGAACACGTTCACCGGCCTGCACCACGTCGTCCTGTCCCAGAGCGGGAACCGGATCACCGGCCGGTCGCTCCCCGGCGGGTCGTCCAATCCCGACTCGCCGCTGTCGTTCGACCTCACCGTCGACCGGAACGTCGTGACGGGCTCGTGGGTGGAGCAGACCGCACAGGACGGCTACTACCAGGGGGCCAGGTACCACGGCGCCATTCAGCTGCTGGTCGACCCGACCGGGCGTCGCATGGCCGGCAAGTGGGTCGGCTTCGGCAAGGAGTTCGACGTCAACACCGGGCCCTGGGAGCTGCGCCTACTGGAGAAGTCCACGGCTGACGACGTGTTGAGCCGCTACAGCGTGCCGCCGGAGGCGTAGCGCGCCTCACCGCGCTGGCGCGGCGATCCCCCGTGTCGATTTGATGGTGACGGCCTTTCACGGTGGCCCGTCGGGAGTCGGAGTCTGTGCACTACGGTCTGTGGGTAGGCGGTTACAGCGACAATCGCTCTGGCAGTGAAGGACAGCCATGACGGACGACAAGCAGGCGAGGGGCACCGCGAGCTACCTGTTCGAGGCGGGCATGCTCAAGCGGGCGAAGCGCCAGGGCTGGTGGATCGCCGGCGTCAAGGATCCCGAGTCGATCGCCGAGCACTCGTTCCGGACGGGTGTCATCGGCGCGGTGCTCGCGATGATGGAGGGTGCCGACCCGGCCAAGGTCGCCCTGCTGTGCCTCTTCCACGACACCCAGGAGACCCGGGTCAGCGATATCCCGCACATCAGTCGGCGCTACCTCACCGCGGCGTCGAACGAGCGGGTGACCGCCGACCAGGTCAGCGCCGCCCACCCGGCCGTCGTTGCCGGACTCCAGGCCCTCGTGGAGGAGTACGAGAACGCCGAGAGTCTGGAGGTCACCGTCGCCCACGACGCGGACAAGCTGGAGTGCCTGATCCAGGCCGTGGAGTACCGCGAGCAGGGCTACCGGAACGTGCAGCCGTGGATCGACAGCAGCCTCGGCAGCCTCAAGACCGAGTCGGCCCACGCCCTCGCCGAAGCCGCGCTGACCATGACGTCCCTGGAATGGCAGAAGGTCTACCTCACGTGACGCCACCGACGCTCGTCTTCGACCGCTTTTCGGCGCTTGACAGTGCCGTCTGACAAAGGAGTTACGTATGTCGACTGATGGGCGGATTTTCCGCGAGGCTTGGATCGCGGGCGTGTCGAAGCACTACCCGGGCGAGCCGAAGGCCGGCTATGTCGCCCCGTGGGAGGAGACCCCCGAGTGGGAGCGGGAGTGCGCCGCCGCCGTGTTCGGGCAGGTCCGTGACTTCATCGGTGTGAGCGGCGGCAACACCTCCAAGCTCACCCGGGAGCAGAAGGGCCGCTTCGTCGCGACGTGCTGGATCGCTCAGATCCACAAGCACATCGAGAATCCGAAGCCGGGCTACGTCGCCGACTGGGTCGATCTGCCGTCGTGGCAGCAGGAGACCGATGCGGACATCTTCGAAGCGATCGAACGCGCCCATTCCTGAACACCTTGCTCGGCGTGGGAAGTCGGCCCCGCCGACTTCCCACGCCAGAGGCGGGGGCGCATGTGGTGCGGGGGCGGAGCTTCACGCTCGAACGGTTCGCACTCTTCGTAGTCGCTGTGCTACTTTCCGCATCATCAACAGAACATAGGAGACCCCGGCGGTGCTCGTAACACCCCGGGGTCAGGCACCAGGAGCAACAGACTCCCAATGCAGATTCATCGTAGCGCGCGCACGCGCGCGTTCACCGTCCTTCCGAACGGCCTGTTGCAGGACCGGCGGTTGAGTTACACCGCCCGTGGCCTCCTCGCCGACCTGCTCTCCCGCCCCGACGGGTGGCGGGAGGACGGGCGGCAGATGGCGGACAGCAGCCCGCAGGGGCGGGGTGCCATCCGACGGGCCCTCAAGGAGCTGACCAGCGCCGGGTACTACCGGGTCGATACGGTCCGGATGGCCGACGGGACCATCCGGTCCGAGGCCCATGTCTTCGACACCCCGCAGTCGGCACCGGCTGTCCCCCGCCCGGCTTCCGGTGGGCGAGGGACCGGCCGCGCTGTCACCCCTCCCGTAAAGGACCCGGGACAAGAACCCACCCTCCCGGATGAACGGACGCGGGCCGCCGTGGCCACCCTGTTCCGGGTGATCCGGCCCGAACCCCGCCTGCGCCTCGGCGAAGCCGAGGCCCGCGCGCTGGCACCGCTCGTCACACAGTGGCTGGAACGGGGCTGCGACGAAGCCGAGTTGGCCCACGCCCTGCTCCCCGGACTGCCGCAGCCGATGCACTCCCCGGTGGCGATCCTCCGGGACCGCCTGCAACGGAAACTGCCACCGGAACGAGCCGCGCCCCCACCGACGCCGTACGCCGAGTGCGGCCGCTGCCACGACCCGGTGCCCCGCCCCGGCATCTGCCGCGCCTGCGCGGGCCTCGGCACGAGAACCGTCGCCGTCGGCACCGGGGCCGGGGCCACTCCCGGAGGCGTCGCCCGCGCCCGCGCCGCTCTGCGCGGGTGGCCCCGGCAGCCGGCCGCCGCGAACTCCTAGCTGGCGAAGCCGCCTTCGGGGCGGATGATCTCCAGGTTGGTGCCGTCCGGGTCGTTGAAGTAGGCGACCCGGGTGCCGAGGGCGGCGTCCGGGGTGACCTCGCCCTCGATGAAGGTGTAGTCGTCGCCGAGGAAGTCGTAGCCGGCGTCCTTCATCCGCCGGTACACGGCGTCGAAGTCGTCGACCCGCAGGCACAGGTGCATCGAGCCGGGCCGGTTGGCCACGCCGCCGGTCCGCTCGCCGACCGGCTCCTGGAACTGGATGAGGTCGATGCCGAGGCTGTTGTCCAGGTTGATCGTGGCGTAGCGCAGCTTCGCCACGGGCAGGCCCTGCGACTTCCCGAACGGCACGCTGTGCATGGTGCCTTGCGCGACGGGCTCCCGCCCGGTGAGGGCCGTGTAGAAGGCGATCGACGCGTCCAGGTCGGAGACCGAGATGCCGACGTGGGCGGCGAGGGTGAGGTTGATCGGGGTGCTGGAAACGGCCATGGTCGTCCCTCTCGTTCGCGCCCCGTGGCCCCCGGTTTCGGGGTGGGCGGCGCGGGGCGGAGTGCTGGAGAAACCGGTCCGCTCACCATTGTCCCGGTGCCCGCCGACCGCGCACCTCAGGGCGGCGGTCGGGGTTCAGGGGCCGGCCAGGGCGGCGGCGACCGCCGCCTCGGCGTGCAGCCGGGTGGTGGGGAAGACGGGCACCGGGCTGTCCTCCGGCCGGACGAGCAGTTCGATCTCGGTACAGCCGAGGATGATCCCTTCCGCGCCCCCGGCTACCAGTTCGCCGATCACCCGCCGGTAGGCCGCCCGGGATTCCTCGCGGACCAGTCCGACGCACAGTTCCTCGTAGATCACCTGGTGGACCAGGGCGCGCGAGTCGGCTTGCGGCACCTGGACGTCCAGGCCGCCCGCCGCCAACCGGCCGCGGTAGAAGTCCTGTTCCATCGTGAAGGCCGTCCCGAGCAGTCCGACCCGCCGCAGGCCCGCCGCCCGGACGGCGGCCGCCGTGGTGTCGGCCAGGTGCAGCAGGGGGACGGAGACCGCCGCCGTGACCTGGTCGGCGACCTTGTGCATGGTGTTGGTGCAGATCAGCAGCAGGTCGGCGCCGGCCGCCTCCAGCGACCGGGCCGCGTCGGCGAGGACTTCGCCGGCCTCCTCCCACCGGCCGGCCGTCTGCAGTCGCTCGATCTGCGCGAAGTCGACGGAGTAGAGCACGAGTCGGGCGGAGTGCAGTCCGCCGAGGCGCTCGCGGGTGAGTCGGTTCAGCAGGCGGTAGTACTCGGCGGTGGATTCCCAGCTCATGCCGCCGATCAGGCCGATGGTCTTCATGGGGCCATTTATAAGCCGGAATCGAAATGCGAGGCAAGTGCATAAGTAAATCTTTGATCAGCTCTCCCGGGGCACCCGGTGCTGCCACTCCCGGGCGAACACCTCCGATCCGCCCTCCAGTGCCCGCAGTTGGACGATGCTGAGGAAGTGCCCGGCGTCGCAGCGCAGTTGGGTGCGGGTCTGGACGGTGACGTCCCAGCCGATGTCGGGGCGCTCCAGGCGGACGGTGTGGTCGGTGCGGGCCTGGGCGCTGAGCGGGGCGCCGGTGAGCACGCGGTAGGCGGTGACGGTGTGTTCGTCGCGGACCAGGCCGTCGGGGTGGGTGCGGGTGCCGTCGGTGGCGGGGGAGAACTCGGCGCGCCACTCGTGGCGGCCGATGTCGTGCACGGTGAGGTGCTCGGGCCGGGCGGTGAGCGGTTCGGTGAGGTGGACGGCGAGCGGTTCGGGCAGTATCGGGGGTTCGAAGGTGACGGGTCGGGTGCCGACGTCGGCGGCGAGGTGGCGCACCGGCAGGCTGAGGGTGGAGCGGGACGGGTCGACGCCGTACCCGGTGTCCTCGGCCGGGGGCCACACCCAGGGCCAGTAGACGGAGGAGAGGGCGAGCCGCAGCCGGTGCCCGGCCGGGATGGTCGAGGCGCAGGCCGCGAGTTCGACCTCGGCGTCCGGGCCCCCGGCGGCGAGGACGCCCCGGGTGACCAGGTCCGAGGTGCCGTCCGGGCCGACCGCGCACAGCCGGACGGCCACCTGGACGGGCGCGTCGTCCTCGCGCAGCCGCAGCCGTACGGTCGGGGTGCCGAGCAGTTCGACCGGTTCGGGCAGCGGCTGGGAGTCGAAGCAGACCGAGCGGCCGTCCTCCTCCCGCTGGTCGGGCGGCTGGTCGGCGGGGCGGCCGTGCGGGACGTAGGCGCCGGCGTTGAGGCCGGTGTGCTGCGGGGAACGGACCCGGACGTACCGCTCGTCGGAGGCGGTGCCGGCGGTGCGCAGCGGCCCGTCCAGGCCGTAGTGGATCGCGCGGACGTCGGGGGAGGGCCAGGCCTCGTCGCCGGTCCAGCGGGTGGTGAGCCAGCTGCGCAGGGCGGGTTCCTGGAGGGCGTCGGTGTCGACGCCGCGCAGCCAGTGGTCCCACCAGCGCAGGGTGTCGGGCAGGGCGGCCTCGGGCAGGCCGTGCGGCCAGGGGCCGATCAGGGCGCGCGCGGTGGGGGACTCGGCGAGCAGCCGCAGCACGAAGGAGCAGGACGGGTCGCCCCAGCCGGCCACCGCGAGGGTGGGCACGGACACCGGGACGGTGCTCTCGCCGGCCGCGAGCCAGTCGTCGACGGGCGGGTTCAGGGATTCCAGCCGGGCCAGCCAGGCGGCCCGCCAGGCGTCGCCGACGTACCGCGGGTCGGGCGGCAGGGCGGCGTCGGCGACCAGGGCGGTGAGCCGGGTCTGCAGGTCGGCGGCGAGCACGGCCCCGCCGGTCCGGTGCCCGCCCTCGGGGCAGGCGGTGACCACGGCGCCGACGGTCTCGGGGGTCCGGGCGGCGAGCCGCAGCGCGGTGGTGCCGGCCGCGCCGACGCCGAGCAGGCCGAGCCGGCCGTTGCACCAGGGGCGGCGGGCGAGCCAGTGGACCACGGCGGCGCCGTCGGCCAGCTCCTGTTCGCCGCCGGGTTCGCCGGGGACGCCCTCGGAGTTGCCGTGCCCGCGGGTGTCGACCCGGACGGCGGTGTAGCCGTGTCCCGCGTACCAGGGGTGGCGGCGGGCGTCCTCGGCGGCGGTCCGGTCGGTGAGGCGCCCGCCGGAGTACTCCAGCAGGGCGGGGCCGGGCTCGTCGCCGACCGGCCGCCACAGCCGGGCGGCCAGCCGCGTGCCGTCGGGCAGCGGGACGCGCAGGTCCTCGCGGGTGGTGTGGAAGGGGTAGGACGGCATCGGCCGCTCCTGTCGGTCCCGGGCCGGTGGAGCACCGGCGGGCCCGCGGCGCGTACGGACGGGGTGCCGCTCCGTACGAGCGCGCCGCGGGCGTCGGTACTCCGACAGTAGGGGAGGGAGCGGCCCTTTTCCTGGTGAGGGCGCCCGGGTTTCCTGGCGAGGGCGCCCGGGGCGAGCCGCCCGGGCGCGGGGCGCGGCCGGTCAGGCCTTGCTGAGCCAGGCGGTGGCGTTGAGGGCGAGGGCGGCGTCGGTGCCCGCCGGGTCGTCCCAGCCGTTGTACAGGGTGTTGCCGGACTGGCCGGTGCCGTCGTCGATCGGGGAGCTGTCGCCCCAGACCGCGACCCGGCCGGAGCCGAAGGTGCTGGTGACGAAGAAGGCGCCGGTGTTGCCGCTGTAGCCGGTCCGGTAGACCAGGCCCTTGACGTTCGGGTTGTCGGCGGGCTTGAGGGTGAAGGTGGTGCCGTTGCGCAGGATCGAGCCGGTGACGGCGCCGAAGGGGCCGTGCAGCACCGGGTCGGTCGCGTCGTTGACCGCGCGCGGGTTGTCGGTGGTGATGTTGAGCAGGTCGACCGAGAAGCCGAAGGGGTCGTTGTTGTTCACCCCGTTGTTGGTCAGCAGGTCGTTGATGATCTTCGGGGAGTCCCAGCCGTCGTTGTTGCGGTCGCTGTTGACGTGGTCGGAGACCAGGAAGAGCCCGCCGCCGTTCTTCACGAAGTTCATGATCGCGGTCTTCTCGCCCAGGGAGAGGCGCGTGTTGGGTTCCGGGATCACGAAGGTGTCGAAGTTGGCGAGGTCGAGCGCGGCGCCGGTGCCGTAGCTGATGGTGGAGCCGGCCGGGAGGGTCTTCAGGCTGTACTGGCCGGTCTTCTGGAGGGCGACGCCCCAGGCGGAGAGGGCGCCGGTCCAGCTCTTCTCGGTGGTGGGGTTGGCGTTCTGGGCCAGCGGGTCGGGCTGGCTGGTGCTGATGATCCAGTCGGCGTTGCCCGCGGTCTCGGCCTTGCTGTTGTCGAACAGCACCCGGTGCGGGGTGGCGCCGGCCGTGGCGGCCCGGGTGGTGGGGGCGGTGGGGCCCGGCGCGGCGGTGGCGACGGGGGTGGTGAGACCGGCCGCGAGCAGCGCCGCACCGGCCAGGGCCGCGGCGGTTCGAATACGGATCGTCATGAGCCGTTCCTCCGTGGGGAGTTGAGGGGTCGGCGCGCAGGTTTTCGCGCGTAGAACGGGAGTATCCGCGCGTAGAGCGCACGGTGAAAGCCCCGGGAGGTTACGAAGCCTTGTACGGGTGGTGACGATCTCCGGGGGTCGGTCGGAAGTCGGGGGAAGCCGGGGGGAAGCGGTGTGAAAGCGGGGCGGAAACGGTGCGGAAGCGGGGGGAGACGAATCCGTAATTGCGCATGACTTGCAACTGCGCGCGTCAAGGCGGAAAGATGGCCCAGCTTCGACCGCCCGACCGAAAGGACACGACGATGACCGCCCCCCGCTGGCGCGACCGGCTCACCCGTGAGGAGTGGATCCGCCTGGCCGGAATGGGCGGATTCATCCTCGCGCTGCACGTCGTCGGCTGGTTCACCCTGCTCGCGCTGGTCGAGCCCGAGCACTACACCGTCGGCGGCCAGGTGTTCGGCGCGGGCATGGGCCTGACCGCCTACACCCTCGGCATGCGGCACGCCTTCGACGCCGACCACATCGCCGCCATCGACAACACCACCCGCAAGCTGATGGGCCAGGGCAAGCGGCCGCTGTCGGTCGGCTTCTGGTTCTCGCTCGGGCACTCCTCGATCGTCTTCGGCCTCTGCGCCCTGCTGGCCTTCGGCATCCGCTCGCTGGCCGGCCAGGTGGAGTCCGACGACTCGACGCTGCACGAGATGACCGGCCTGATCGGCGTCACCGTCTCCGGCACCTTCCTGCTGCTGCTCGGCCTGATCAACCTGGGCGCCTTCAACGGCATCCTCAAGGTCTTCCGCCGGATGCGCCTGGGCGACTACGACGAGGCGGAGCTGGAGCGCCAGCTGGAGCGGCGCGGGCTGATGAACCGCATCCTCGGCAAGGTCACCAGGGCCGTCACCAAGCCCTGGCACATGTACCCGGTGGGCCTGCTGTTCGGCCTGGGCTTCGACACCGCCACCGAGGTGTCCCTGCTGGTGCTGGCGGGCGGCGCGGCGGCCTTCTCGCTGCCCTGGTACGCGCTGCTCACCCTGCCGATCCTGTTCGCGGCCGGGATGAGCCTGCTGGACACCATCGACGGCTCGTTCATGAACTTCGCGTACGAGTGGGCCTTCTCCAAGCCGGTCCGCAAGATCTACTACAACCTGACCGTCACCGGGCTGTCGGTGCTCGTCGCGCTGGTGATCGGCTCGATCGAGCTGATCGGCCTGCTCGGCGAGAAGCTGGACATCACCAGCGGCCCGATCGCCTGGATCGGCGGGCTGGACCTCAACTTCGTCGGTTACGCGATCGTCGGACTGTTCGTGCTCACCTGGGCCGCGGCGATCGCCTACTGGAAGCTCGGCAACGTCGAGGAGAAGTGGTCGGCCGGGCTGGCCGCCGCCTCGGCCACCGGCTCCGGCTCGGCCTCCGGCTCCGCCTCCGCGAAGTCCGAGTAGCGCGCGCACGAGAACCGAGGGGCCGGTGACCGGGGTCTGGTCACCGGCCCCTCGGGGCTTTTCCGGCGGCACCGCTTCCGCGCCGCCCCGGTACCGCTCCGGCGCCGCGACGGCACCGCCCCGCCGCTACTTCAGCGCGGCCAGCACCGCCTGCGCCATCACCTGCTCGCCGGTCGCGTTCGGGTGGAACGGCACGGCGGGCGAGCCGGGCAGCGCGCCCTCGATCCAGCGGTCGTCCGAGCAGACGTCGTGCCCGAGGGTCGGCGTCGCGGTGTCCACGTAGGTCGCGCCGTTCGCGGCCGCGGTGGACTTCAGGGCGGCGTTCAGCTTGTCGAGCACCCCGTGCATGTACTCGACGTCGCCCGGGGTGACGGGCTGGCGCAGCACGCAGGTCGAGCCGTCGGCGGGCAGCACGGACGGGTAGCCGACCAGCAGCACCCGGGCCCCGGGCGCCTTGGTGTGGATGCGCTTGAGGGTGTCGGTCAGCTGCGGGGTGATGGTGGTGCGGATCCGCTCGGCGAGGTCGTCGGTGCCGTACTGCCAGGACATGGTGCTCCAGTCCCAGTGGCCGTGGTGGTAGACGTCCTTGCAGGGCGTGCCGAACGGGTTGACGACGGCGCCGGCGATGCAGGTGGCGACCAGTTCGCCGAGGCCGAGGTCGCTGGCGGCGAGGTCGTTGCCGCCGATCCCGAGGGTGACCAGGTCGGTGTCGGCGGTGACCGCGTCCAGCTGCGGGTCGTTGACCCGGATGAAGGCGTCGTACTGGGGCTGCGTCATCGCCTTGATCTTGGCCGCGGCGCAGGTGACGTCGGTGTACCGGCCGGCCTTGAGGGCGCCGGCGACCAGGTGGCCGTAGTTGCGGTCGGAGCGCAGGCACAGGCCGGCCGACTGGCCCGGCACTCCGGCGCCGGCGGCGTAGGAGTCGCCGAGCGCCACGTAGTGCCGGGGCGCCTGGGTGGCGGCCTGGGCGGTGGTGGAGGTGAGCGCGAGCGCGGCGCCGAGGGCGACGGCGGCGAGGGCGGTGGAATTCCGGAGGTGCCGGGATTTCCGGGCAGGACGGAGCACGGTTCCTCCTGGGGGAGAGAAACGACGGGTGGGGGTTCGTGCGGAGCCGGACTACGGCTACTCGCAGGTAAGTTACTGCCGTGTTTCCCGGACGTCCATGGTTCGCGCGGAAATCGCCGACATTCCGTCAGATGTGGTCGAACGGTGTCGAACGGCATTTCGCATTTCGCTCCACCGGGTATCGCTCGGCAATCACGCGGGTATCGCCCGGCCGTCGACGGCAATTCCGAAACGGCGTGGAGCGGAATTCACGCCGGCGGTTGTTACCCGCCGGTTGACCGGACGTCACCGCAGGCCGCAGTATCGGGCGCACAGCGACGGCGCGTCCCGGGCGCGCCGCCACCGCGAGCCGCCACGGAGGACTGCGCATGGCCCTGGACGCCGACGTCATCGTCATCGGGGCGGGCCTCGCGGGCCTCGCCGCCACCGCCGAACTCGCCGACGCCGGACGGAAGGTGATCCTGCTCGACCAGGAGCCCGCGGCCTCCCTCGGCGGCCAGGCGCACTGGTCCTTCGGCGGGCTCTTCCTGGTCGACTCGCCCGAGCAGCGCCGGATGCGGATCCACGACTCGCACGCCCTCGCCCGGCAGGACTGGTTCGGCACGGCCGGCTTCGACCGCCCCGAGGACGCCTGGCCGCGCCGCTGGGCCGAGGCGTACGTGGACTTCGCGGCGGGCGAGAAGCGCTCCTGGCTGCACGGCATGGGCGTGCGGTTCTTCCCGGTGGTCGGCTGGGCCGAGCGCGGCGGTCAACTCGCCGACGGGCCGGGCAACTCGGTGCCGCGCTTCCACATCACCTGGGGCACCGGACCGGGACTGCTGGCACCCTTCGTCCGGCGGGTCCGCGCGGCCGCCGCCCGCGGCCTGGTGGAGCTGCGCTTCCGGCACCGGGTCACAGGGCTGTCCGCCACCGCGGGCGCCGTCGACACCGTCACCGGCGAGGTGCTGGTGCCCAGCCCGGCGGGCCGGGGCGAGGCCAGCTCGCGCGAGGCGGCCGGCGGCTTCGAACTGCGCGCCCAGGCCGTGATCGTCACCTCCGGCGGCATCGGCGGCAACCACGACCTGGTCCGCAAGGCCTGGCCGGCCCGGCTCGGCACCCCGCCCGCCAGGCTGCTCTCCGGGGTGCCCGCGCACGTGGACGGACTGATGCTGGACGTCGTCGGCCGGGCCGGCGGCAGCCTGATCAACGGCGACCGGATGTGGCACTACACCGAGGGCATCGAGAACTGGGACCCGATCTGGGCCCGGCACGGCATCCGCATCCTGCCCGGCCCGTCCTCGCTCTGGCTGGACGCCCGCGGCCGGCGGCTGCCCGTCCCGCTGTTCCCCGGCTTCGACACCCTCGGAACGCTCGAACACATCATGACCACCGGGTACGAGTACACCTGGTTCGTGCTCAACCAGCGCATCGTCGAGAAGGAGTTCACCCTCTCCGGCTCCGAGCAGAACCCCGACCTGACCGGGAAGTCGGTGCGCGGCGTGCTCGGACGCGCGCTGCCCGGCGCCCCCGGCCCGGTCCAGGGACACCTGCGGCACGGACGGGACTTCGTGGTCGCCGGGAACCTCGCCGACCTCGCCCGGGGCATGAACGCCAGGACCGCCGAGCCGCTGATCGACCCGGACGAACTGCGCCGCACCGTCGAGGACCGCGACCGGCAGCTGGCCAACCCCTTCGCCAAGGACCTCCAGGTCACCGCGATCCACGGCGCCCGCCGCCACCTCGGCGACCGGCTCATCCGCACCGCCGCCCCGCACCGCATCCTCGACCCGGGCGCCGCCCCGCTGATCGCCGTCCGGCTGAACATCCTGACCCGCAAGTCGCTGGGCGGCCTGGAGACCGACCTCTCCTCCCGGGTGCTGCGCCCCGACGGCGAGGTGCTGCCCGGGGTGTACGCGGCCGGCGAGGCCGCCGGGTTCGGCGGCGGGGGCGTGCACGGGTACCGCTCGCTGGAGGGCACCTTCCTGGGCGGCTGCCTGTTCTCGGGCCGCACGGCGGGCCGGGCGGCGGCGCGGGCGGTCGGGTAGCGGCGCCCCCCGGCCCCTCCTACCAGGCCTGCGGCATGTCCCTCGGCCGGACAGGGGAGGGCCCCGGCGGTCGGAAGGCGGTACCGGACCGGCCCCTGGGGGAGGACACTGGTAGCGGTCCCGCCCGCACGAGACGTTCGGAGGAACGGTGAGCGCAGCACCCCTGCACGGTCACCACGACAGCCGCCAGCCCGTCCCCCGCACCCAGGACGGCGTGGCCGCGGCCCTGCCGCCCGCGCAGCGCATGGAGTTCTACCGGGAGATGGGCGAAGCCGACATCGAGACGATCGGCGGCGTACTGAAGCGGTGGTGGCTGCGGGCGGAGCTGTACCGCGACCCGGAGGGCGACCGGATCCACGCCGCCGTCCAGGCCGGCACCGCTCCCGGCGCCTCCGCTTCCGCGGTCCTGCGCCGGCTCGGGGCCCTGTGAGCGGCTACGACGAGTTCCCGGACGACGACGACCCGATCACCGTCTCCCCGGCCGTGGAGGAGTTCCTCGGCGACCCTGGCACGCCGGCCGACGTGTTCTCGGCGGTCGTGGCCTTCCTGGTCGACCTGCGGGAGGATCCGTTCCCCCGCCTGAGCATGCCGGTGCCCGGCCGGCCCGGGATGCACTCGGCCCCGCTGCGCCGGGACCTCGGGCTGGTGGAGTACGCGGTGAACGAGGACGCGGACCCGCCCCGGGTCTACGTCTCCCGTGTCCTGCGAGTGGACTGACCGGCCCGCCGTCGGTGAGACCGAGGGCCGGCCGGTCGGGAACCGGCGGTCAGGGCCTGGCTGCGTAGTGCTGGTCGACCGGGCGCCGACGGGTGGCGACGGCGTCAGAAGGTGGCCGGCGGCTCCAGCCCCAGGGGCCGGGCGGCCCGGCCGCGGACGGCGAAGACGATCGCCGCGATCAGGCCTACGAGGGCCAGCAGCAGCCCGAGCGCGGCCACGACGAGCGCGCCGGCGAGCTTGCCGGGCAGGGCCTCGGAGTCGGCGCCGCTGTGCCACACCACCCGCTCGCCGACCTTGGCGAGGTCGACGGTGCCCTGCTGGTCGGCCAGGTTGATCCGGGAGTCGAAGGCGTCGCCGCGGACGTCCCCCATGAGGAAGGCCCGGCCCGGCGGGACGGTGACGTCGAAGTCGAGGTAGCAGGTGTGGACCTGCCGGGCCGGCGGCTCGTCGACCGGCTTCCCGTTGAGGCTGAACTGCCCGTTCGCGCAGGCGATGCGGTCGCCGCCCAGGGCCATGGCCCGCTGGATGACGATGCCCTGCAGCGTCCAGGGGGAGTCGACGGCGTAGACCTCGCCGTGGCGCACGTCCGCGGGCTGGACCCGTTCGGTCCAGAGCCCGGTGCCCGACCGCAGCTCCGGCGACATCGTGTCGCCCGTCATGCGGTGATAGCCGTAGCCGGAGCCGACCACGGCGAACCCGAGCACGGCGCACAGGATCCCGACCACTCCCACGGCCACCGATATCCATGTACCGCGGCGGCCCCTTCGCTTCGGCATCAGGCCGTCCTCCCCTTGTCGCGCGTGTGTCGTGTGGTGGCCCGTGGGCCGTGCGCATCCTAAGGGTCTGGGATGCCCGCTGGCCTGCGGGTACAGTGCGGGGGCCGGTGCGGAGCGCGCCGCCGACCACGAGGGGGAGCAGAGCCGATGAGCCGCCGAGAGCGCGACGGTGCCCGGGACCGCAAGCGGGGCGCCGGTGCCCCCGTGACCGTGACGGTCTGCCGGGGCTGCTGCTGCGGCACCGAGGCCAAGCACCCGGGGGTGGACCACGCGGGCCAGTACGAGCGGCTGCGGACGGCGGTGGGCTCGGCGGGCCGGGTCCGGGCGGTCAAGTGCCTGGACGTGTGCACCCAGTCGAACGTGGTGGTGGTCGGCCCCTCGGCGGAGGGCCGGGCGGCGGGCGGCCGACCGGTCTGGTTGGGCTTCGTGCTGATGGACGACATGATCGACGAGATCGGCGCCTGGGTGCGCGCGGGCGGCCCGGGCCTGGCCGATCCGCCGGGGCTGCTGGACCTCCAGCTGATCTCGGTGTCCCGGCGGGTCCGCGAGGGCCTGCCGGAGTGAGGACAGGTCTGCCGGAGTGAGGTCGGGCCCCGGCCGAGGTCGGCCGTTGGTCCTACAGGATGATCGTCGGATCATGTCTACCCGGGCCGAACCCGGGTCGGTCCGGGTGCCTTCACCACTACCATGACCGGTGGTGTCGGGCCCTTCCGGACGGCGCCGAGCCGTTTCCGCGCGAGGGAGGAAGCCGATGACGACGGTCTGCCGCATCTGCGCGGGCACCGGCCGGACCGCTGGCCTCAGCTGCCGGACCTGCCAGGGCACCGGCACCACCGAGGTGGGCGGCGGGGGCGGCAACTGCTTCCTCTGCGACGGCACCGGGGTGTACGTGCGCTACCGGGTGGACGCGACCGGCGCCAAGCACGCCTACCGGGACGAGATCTGCCGCACCTGCGACGGCACCGGCAACCGGACCGCCACCCAGTGGGACGAGCGCTCCGGCTGACCAGGCCCGAACGCTGTCCGCGCTTCCTCCGACGCCCGCTCAGGCCACGGGGCGGATGGGGGCCATGATGCGGCGTCGGAACGGTGCGGACACGGCCTTTGCCAAACCATGGTCGAACATTGGCGTTCGAATGGGCGGTACGCTGCGACCCGTTCACCCGGCGTCCGTGCGCGATCAACGCGCCGCTGGAAGAGTCCCGCGCATGGATATCCCCAACATGGGCGTGCCGGCCAAGCTTGCCGACCGCATGAGCATGGCCGAGCAGCACGAGTACCTGCGGGCCCGCTTCTCCCGCCGCCGGATGCTGCGCGCCGGTGCCGTGACCGTGGGCGCCGTCGCCGTCGGTGGCGCGCTGGGCAGCGGCACGGCCTTCGCTGCCCCGGCCGGCCCGCAGCTGCTGACCGGTGGCACGACCAGCGGCATCGACGGCTCGCTGGTCGCGCCGATCGGCCGTCACCTCCAGTTCGGCCCGGAGCCGGACACCCAGTTCCGTATCTCCTGGCAGGTCCCGGCCCCGGTCAAGAAGCCGTTCCTGCGCTTCGGCAAGACCCCGTGGGAGCTGAGCCACAAGGTCCAGGCCGAGGTCCGCGCCCTGCACACCCCGGCGCTGACCCCGAACAGCCAGCCGGTGGACCAGTACTACCTGCACGTGGCGCTGGAGGACCTGCGCCCCGACACCACCTACTACTACGGTGTCGGCCACGAGGGCTTCGACCCGGCCGCGCAGCAGCAGATCTCCACCCTGCACACCTTCCGCACCGCGCCGTCCCGCGACCACCGCTGGGGCAAGGTGTACGAGCCGTTCACCTTCACCGCCTTCGGCGACCAGGGCGTCAGCGCGCACGCGGCGGGCAACGACCACATCATCAAGGCCCAGAACCCGGCCTTCCACCTGCACGCCGGCGACATCTGCTACGCCGACCCGGCCGGTTCCGGCACCGACCCGGACAAGTCCGTCTTCAACGCGAAGACCTGGGACGACTTCCTGGTGCAGACCGAGACGGTCGCCGCCGAGATCCCGTGGATGGTCGCGTACGGCAACCACGACATCGAGGCCTGGTACTCGCCGAACGGCTACGGCGGCGAGAACGCCCGCTTCTTCCTGCCGAACAACGGCCCGGACCCGCGCCAGGTCCCCGGCGTCTACACCTTCCGCTACAAGAACGTCGGCGTCATCTCGCTGGACGCCAACGACGTCTCCTACGAGATCCCGGCCAACCTGGGCATCTCGGCGAACAAGCAGACCAAGTGGCTGGAGCGCACCCTCAAGGACCTGCGCAACGACGAGACCATCGACTTCGTCGTGGTCTTCTTCCACCACTGCGCCTTCTCCACCACCGTCGCGCACGCCTCCGAGGGCGGTGTCCGCGAGGCCTGGGTGCCGCTGTTCGAGAAGTACCGGGTGGACCTGGTCATCAACGGCCACAACCACATCTACGAGCGCACCGACGCGATCCTCGGCAACAAGGTCTCGAAGCAGGTGCCGAGCGGCGCCACCATCGAGCCGGCCAAGGACGGCGTGGTCTACGTCACCGCGGGCGCGGCCGGCCGCAGCCTGTACAAGTTCGACGTGCCGGACACCTACGAGGGGCACGAGAACCACCAGGACGAGGTCAAGACCTACTACTGGAGCAAGGGCAAGGTGAAGACCCCCGAGACCATCCAGTGGTCGCGGGTGCGCTACACCGGCTACTCCTTCATCAAGGTCGACGTCACCCCGAAGCACCTGGGCCAGAAGTCGGTCATGAAGGTCACCGCGCTGGCCGAGGACGGCACGCAGATCGACAACTACACGATCCTGCGCACGGTCGGCGAGGGCTGGGACTCGGACCGGGACGACGACGGCCAGGGCGGCGGCTGGGGCTGGTAGTCCCCGCCGGTCGCGACGGGGCCCCGGCGAGGGTGACGGGGCCCGGCGGTCGTGACGGTGCCCCGGTGTCGGAGATGGGTCCGACACCGGGGCACCGGTGCGTTCAGCGCCGGGGGCCGTACATGATGACGGCGACCCCGGCCAGGCAGATCAGCGCGCCCAGCACGTCGTAGCGGGTCGGCCGGAAGCCGTCCACGGCCATGCCCCACAACAGCGAGCCGGCCACGAACACCCCGCCGTACGCGGCCAGCACCCGGCCGAAGTGGCTGTCCGGCTGCAGGGCCGCGACGAAGCCGTACGCGCCGAGCACCACCACGCCCACCCCGGCCAGCCACCACGGCCGTTGCTCGCGCACGCTCTGCCAGACCAGCCAGCAGCCGCCGATCTCGGCGAGGGCGGCGAGGACGAACAGGGCGATGGAGCGCAGGACGGTCACGACCCAGAGCCTAGGCGGTCAGCTCTGCCGGTACGTCGCGAGGAAGCGCCCGATCCGGTTGATGGCCGTCTCCAGGTCGTCGGCCCGGGGCAGGGTGACGAAGCGGAAGTGGTCCGGGCGGGGCCAGTTGAAGCCGGTGCCCTGGACGACGTGGATCTTCTCGCGCAGCAGCAGGTCCAGCACGAACCGCTCGTCGTCGACGATCCGGTGCACCGCCGGGTCCAGCCTGGCGAAGGCGTACAGCGCGCCCTTGGGCTTGACGCAGCTGACGCCGGGGATCTCGTTGAGCGCCTTGACCGCGATGTCGCGCTGCTCGGTGAGCCGGCCGCCGGGCAGCACCAGGTCGTTGATGGACTGGTGGCCGCCGAGCGCGGCCTGCACGGCGTACTGGGCGGGCACGTTGGGGCACAGCCGCATGCCGGAGAGCATGGTCAGGCCCTCCAGGTAGTCGGTGGCGTGCTGCCGGGGCCCGGAGACGACCAGCCAGCCGCTGCGGAAGCCGGCCACCCGGTAGGCCTTGGAGAGGCCGTTGAAGGTGAGGGTGAGGACGTCGTCGGCCAGGGCGGCCAGGCAGTGGTGCTCGGTGTCGTCGTAGAGGATCTTGTCGTAGATCTCGTCGGCCAGCACCATCAGGTGGTGGCGGCGGGCCAGGTCGAGGATGCCCTCCAGCAGTTCCTTCGGGTAGACCGCGCCGGTGGGGTTGTTGGGGTTGATGACGACGATCGCCTTGGTGCGGGCGGTGATCTTGGCGGCGATGTCGTCCAGGTCCGGGTACCACTCGGCCTGCTCGTCGCACAGGTAGTGCACGGCCTTGCCGCCGGCCAGCCGGACCACGGCCGTCCAGAGCGGGTAGTCGGGCATCGGCACGAGCACCTCGTCGCCGTCGTCCACGAGCGCGGTGACGGCCATCTGGATCAGCTCGGAGACGCCGTTGCCGAGGTAGACGTCGTTGACGGTGACGCCCTCGACCCCGCGCTGCTGGTAGTACTGCACCACCGCGCGACGGGCCGGCAGGATGCCGCGCGAGTCGCTGTAGCCGTGCGCCTTGGGCAGGTTGCGGATGATGTCCTGGAGGATCTCCTCGGGCGCCTCGAAGCCGAAGGGGGCGGGGTTGCCGGTGTTCAGCCGCAGCACGCTGTGCCCGGCCTCCTCCAGGGCGTTGGCCTGGTCGACCACCGGGCCCCGGATCTCGTAGCACACGTCATTGAGCTTGCTGGACTGTCGAAACTCCATCTGCGGCCTCCCGACCGTCACCACCGCTCCGTTGCTTCAGCTTTGTTCTACCAAGTGAGTACTTGGAAAGTCCAACCTCTTGGCTATGCTGATCCGCATGTCACGCCGAAGCTACGACCAGTACTGCGCCGTCGCCCGCGCCCTGGACGCGGTGGGGGAGCGCTGGAGCCTCCTGATCGTCCGTGAGCTCCTCGGCGGCCCGCGCCGCTACACCGACCTGCACGCCGACCTGCCCGGCGTCTCCACCGACATCCTGGCCGCCCGGCTCAAGCAGCTGGAGGGCGACGGACTGATCGCCCGCCGCCGACTGGAGCGGCCCGCCAACGCGACCGTCTACGAGCTGACCGGGCGCGGCCGCGAACTGCGGCCGGTCGTCGAGGCGCTGGGGGAGTGGGGCCTGGCCGCCCTCGGCGAGCAGCGGCCCACCGACGCCGTGCGCGAGCACTGGTTCACGCCCCGGAAGGCGGGCGAGGAGGCCGGTGAGGAGGCCGGCGAGGAGGCGGTGGCCGTGACGGGCTGACCGTCGCGGTGGGCGCGGTGCCTGCGGCGGGCATGGTGGCCTGGTTGGGGCGGCGGCAAGGCCCCCGTCGCCGACCGCCGCCCCGTGGGCTCAGGATGGCCCGGGCCGATAAACGAACGATCGGCGTGCGATGAGCGCCGAGGTTCGCCGGTGGTCGCCGGGGTTCGCCGGGGGTCCGTCGGAGCCGCCGGGGCCCGCTGTGGTTCCGGACGGGCACGCACGTACGATCGTCGGATCGTCGAACCGCCGGAGTCATCCCGGGAGAGCGGAGGCCAGCCCGTGCCCACCCCCTACCGCAGCTACGTCGCCGTCGGCGACTCCTTCACCGAGGGCATGTGCGACGACCTGCTGCCGGACGGCCACTACCGGGGCTGGGCCGACCGGGTCGCCTCGGCACTGGCCGCCGAGCACGCCGAACGCTCTGGGCGCGCCGAACGCTCTGAGCACAGCGAAGGCTCTGAGCACGCTGAGCACGCCGAGCCGGAGTCCGCGGGCACCGGCTTCCGGTACGCCAACCTCGCCGTCCGCGGCAAGCTCATCGGCCAGATCCACGACGAGCAGCTCGCCCCCGCCGCCGCGATGGGCGCCGAGCTGGTCACCCTGGCCGGCGGCCTCAACGACGTGCTGCGCCCCGGCTGCGACATCGACGCCGTCGAGCGGCTGCTCGGCCGCTGCGCCGACGGGCTGCGCGCCACCGGCGCGACCGTCGTGCTGTTCACCAGCACCGACCCGACCCGCCGGATGGCGGGCGGCGCCCGGCTGCTGCCCGCCATCCTGCGGATGAAGGCCTTCGTCCAGGAGCTGGGCCGGCAGGACGGCTTCGTCGTGGTCGACCTGTTCTCCGCGCCCTGCTTCGACGACCGCCGGCTGTGGGCCGAGGACCGCCTGCACCTGTCGCCCGAGGGGCACCGCCGGGTCGCCGAGGGCGTACTGGAGGCGCTCGGCCGCCCCGCCGCCTTCGACTGGCGCGCCCCGCTGCCCGCCGCCGCCCCGGCCGGCCGCGCCGAGCGGCTGCGCGAGGACGCCCGCTGGCTGGGTACCCACGTCGGCCCGTGGATCGGCCGCCGCCTCACCGGCCGCTCCTCGGGCGACGGCCGCCCGGCGAAGCGGCCGGAGCTGCTGCCGTACCGCTGAGGCCCGCCGCCCGGGTGCCACGGGCCTCGGCCTACTCGGTGTCGTGGACGCCCGGCGCGTCGAGGACCAGGCTTGCCATCGGGGCGTGGGTGGCCCAGCCGAGCGCCGTGTAGAGCGCCTGCCCCTCCGGGGTGCCGACCAGCACGCCGGTGCGCGCGCCCCGCTCGTGCGCGGCGGACTGGAGCGTCCGCATCACCAGGGCGCCCAGGCCCCGGCGGCGGTGCTCCGGCGCGGTGGTGATCTGGTCCGGTACGGCCACGGGGCCGGCCAGGCCCGCCTGGCCGCGGGCGGCGAGGTGCCCGTCCCCGGTGCGCACCAGCGCCCGGAGGATCCCGCCCCGCTCCCAGGTGGTCACGGTGTACCCGGCCGGGGCCTCGGGCCGCTCGGGGACGAGCGGGACGCTCATCAGGAAGCCCGGCGCGTCCAGCCGCCACCGTTCGTCCAGCCAGGGGCGCACGGTGGCGTCCTCGGCGAACAGCTTCAGCCAGGTGGTCGGCGCGGTGACGGTCTCGCCGAGCTTGCGGACCTCGGCCTCGGTCGGCTCCGGCAGCACGTGCCGGCCGACCTCGCCGACCGGCGCGCCGACGTCGATGCTCCAGCCCCAGGGCTGGTCCACCGGCTCGGCGGAGCCGCGCGAGACGGCCTAGCCCGAGATCCACATCCGGACCAGTTCCCTGATGTCCGGTTCCCGCATGGCGCCCACCCCCGTGTGTAATGGTCTCAACTGCTCTGGGCAGCTTACCGGCGCCGAGGGTCGTCTGCCCAGTAGGATTCCGGGGTTCACCGCGCCGACCGGCGCCCCGCTGCTGGAAGGACCCCGGAACGTGCGCGAGACCGAGTCGCCGCAGGACCAGACGGCGGCCGCGCCGACCCCGCCACCGACCCCGCAGCCGACCGCGCTCCGGGCCGACTGCGGCAGCTGCTTCGGGCTCTGCTGCGTCGCCCTGCCGTTCGCCGCCGGGTCCGACTTCGCCATGAACAAGCAGGCCGGCAGCCCCTGCCACAACCTCCAGACCGACTTCAGCTGCGGCATCCACGTGCGGCTGCGCGACAAGGGCTTCCAGGGCTGCACCGTCTACGACTGCTTCGGCGCCGGGCAGCGGGTCTCCCAGGTGACCTTCGGCGGCCGCAGCTGGCGCGAGGAGCCGGACAGCGCCAAGGCGATGTTCGACGTCTTCCCGGTCGTGCGGCAGCTGCACGAGCTGCTCCGGTACCTCACCGAGGCGCTCACCTTCGCCCCCGCCCAGCCCGTCCACGACGAACTGCGGCAGGCGCTGGCGGAGACCGACCGGCTGGCCGGCGGTACCCCCGAGGAGATCCTCGCCGTCGACGTCCCGGCCCACCGGCAGCGGGTCAGCGAGCTGCTGCTGCGGGCCGGCGAACTGGTCCGCGCGGCCGTCCCGCGCCGCCGCGAGCTGCGCGGCGCCGACCTCTTCGGCGCCCGCCTGCGCGGCGCCGACCTGCGGGGCGCCAACCTGCGCGGCGCCCTGCTCGTCGCGGCCGACCTCTCCGGCGCGGACCTGCGCCTCGCCGACCTGGTCGGCGCCGACCTTCGGGACGCCGCCCTGGCCGGCGCCGACCTCAGCACGGCCCTCTTCCTCACCCAGGCCCAGCTCGACGCCGCCCGCGGCGACGCCACCACCCGCCTTCCGGCCGGCCTCACCCGGCCCGCCCACTGGCCCGAGACCGCCCCGGCGGCGGCCGCGGGCGCCGGGGCCGGGCCCCGTGCGGGCAAGGGCGGCGGCCGCCCCGGTCGGAGCGGCCGCCGGCGCTGAGGCGCTACTGGCCCACCCGGCCGTCCACGCACTCGCGCAGCAGGTCGGCGTGGCCGCAGTGGCGGGCGTACTCCTCGATCCGGTGCACCTGCAGCTCCCGGATCGAGAGCCGGTCCTTCCCGACCCGCTCGCCCAGGTCCTGGTACCCGGCCAACGCGGCGTCCAGCGCGGCCTGTTCGCGCTCCAGGTCGTGGAACGCGGCGTCCACCACGGCCTGCTCGCCGACGGCCCCGTCGAAGTCCGCGTCCCGCCCGCCGTACAGCTTGGGCAGCGGCTCGCCGTCGGTGATCCAGTTCCGCCAGTCCCGTTCCACCCGGGCCAGGTGCCGGACCAGGCCGAGCAGCGACATCGTGGACGGCGGCACCGAGCGGCGGGCCAGCTGCTCCGGGGCCAGGCCGTCGCACTTCATCCGCAGGGTCAGCCGGTAGTTCGTCAGGTAGTCCTGGAGGGTGGCGAGTTCGCCGTCCGGGCTCGGACCCTCGCTGTTGCGGGGGTCGTCGTCCGGGTCGGCCCACATGTCGGGGTAGACGGTCGCCTCGGTCCATCGCACGGGTTGCTCGGTCATGCCCGGCATCCTCCTTCGCAACCACCCCCGGCCGCCACCGGGTTATCGCACCCCCGACCCCCGGAGCAGCCGCTCGCCCTCCGCCCCGAAGACGGCCCGGAGCACGGTGGCGACGTCGGCCTCCGGCACGGCGGCGCGGACCTCCGCCAGGACGCCCGGGAACCCCTCGTCGTCGATCACGCCCTGGTGCTCCCGGCGCAACCGGTGGACGAGCGCGACGAGTTCGGGGCGCAGCCGCATCCAGGCGCGGACGGCGTCGGCCTCCTCCTCGACCAGCCGCAGGAACCAGCGCATCACCTCGTACGGGATGTCGACGGCCCGCCCCCGCGGGTCGAGGCTGATCGTCGGCTCCCGCGCCGGGTCCTCGTCGGGGACGACCGCGGCGACCAGGGCCCGCGGGTCCGCCCTGAGCCGCAGTTCGAGGAAGTAGGCGTCGTCGGACAGGTCGTACCCGGTGGTGACGCTGTAGTCCGGGTCGGGGCTCGGCGTGGGCATGGCGGCATGCTGCCAGGCGCCGCTCCGCCGGGCGAGGGCGTTTCGGGGGCGTCCGCGCACGGGACGTCGGGCCGGCCGACCTCCCGTGCGGGGTGGCGGGGCTCAGTCGGTCAGCAGGCGGGCGCGCAGGGTGTCGATCTGCGCGCGGTCGATGCCGAGGGCGCCGGTGAGGTAGGCCCCGACCGAGCCGTGGCGGTCGGCGAGGTCGGCGAGGGTGAGCCGGATGACGGCCTCCGGGGCGCGCCCGTAGCCGGGCCAGCGCAGGGTGCGGCCGGGGTGGGCGGCGTGCCACTCGGCGACGAAGTGCGCGGTGGCGAGCTCGGTGAGGGCGAAGTCGGCGGCGATGTCGTCCTCGCCGACGCCGAGCAGGGTGAGCAGCAGGGCGGCGATCAGCCCGGTGCGGTCCTTGCCGGAGGCGCAGTGGAAGACCACCGGGGCCTCGGCGGCCGTGATCACGTCCAGCGCCTGGCGGATCTCCTTCACCCCGTCCTCGGCGACCTCGGCGAAGCGGTCGGCGAGGTGGCGCCAGGGGTCGACCTCCGGGTCGATCTCGGCCTGGTCGTACGGGCGGTGCTCGATCGAGAGGTTGTGGTACTCCAGGCCCTCGAACCCGGGCACCCGGCCCTTGGCGGCGATCTCCCAGGGGTAGCGGAGGTCGATCACGGTCCGCACGCCGAGCGCCCGGAGCCGGTCCAGATCGGCGGGGGAGCCGAGCTTGCCGAGCGAGTCGGAGCGGTACACCAGCCCCCACCGGACGGACCGCCCGCCGGCGCCCGGGTAGCCGCCCAGGTCGCGGAAGTTGTGCAGGGCCTCGAACTCGATGTGACGTGTGGTCATGCGCGGCACTCTAACCAGCGCGTCAAGCGCCGCCGGGCCGGGGGAGCGGCGGCGGCCGGCCCGGGCGCCGCCGTCTGTCAGTGGTGTCGGGCAGGATCGGCACGTCGGTTCTTCGGAGGGACGGAAAGGGCGTCATGGCGATCACGAACGAGCAGGTGACGGAGCAGGAGTTCCTGCGGGAGATGTCCGAGGACCCGTACTTCCCCGACCACCTCGTGGCCAAGGGCAGGGCCATCCTGGTGCGGCTGTGCGAGCGGATCGAGGCCGAGCGGCCGGCGGACCTGCCGACGCTGTACGTGCTCTCCCACGCCGCCGCGGAGGAGTTCAACCGTCTGGACACGGAGTTGAAGGCGGCGGGGAGCGAGATCGAGACGGCGGCGCGGGAGGACATCGCCGAGGCCTTCTGGATCATCGCCTCGGCCTACGGCTTCGAGGACGCGGACGTGGAGGAGATGGTCGAGCCCCGGGAGTGGTGACGGGCACCGCCCTGCCCTACACGCCGCGGTCGGCGAGGACCTCGCGGACGACGTGGCGGGCGTTGGCGGTCAGGGCCTGGTCGGTGTGGCGGTAGTACGGGATCGTCACCAGGGCGAGGGAGAACGCCCAGGCGCGGCCGCGGGCCCACATGGCCTCGTCCGCGTGGAGGGCGGCGCGGAAGGCGGGGCGGGCGGTGGCGGGCAGCAGGTTCCAGGCGGCGATCAGGTCGGCGGTCGGGTCGCCGACGCCCATCAGGGCGAAGTCGATGACGGCGGCGAGCCGGCCGGCGCCGGTGAGCAGCAGGTTGCCGGGGGTGAGGTCGCCGTGCAGCCAGACCGGCGGGCCGGCGTAGTCGGGCAGTCGAAGTGCCTTGTCCCACAGGGCGGTCGCGGCGTCGGTGTCGATCGAGCCGGAGAGCTGGGCGATGGCCGCGCGGGTGGCGCCGTCGCGGGAGGCGAGCGGGACGCTGCGCTGGGAGACGGGGGCGTCGGCCGGGTCGACGGCGCGCAGGGCGTTGACGAAGCCGGCCAGGTCGCGGGCCAGCGCCTGGGGTGCGGCCAGGGCGTGGACGACCGGGTTGGCGCCGTCCAGCCAGTGCAGGACGGACCACTCCCACGGGTAGCCGGCGGCGGGCCGGCCGACCGCGAGCGGTGCCGGGACGGGCAGCGGCAGCCGCGGGGCCAGCCGGGAGAGCCACTGCTGCTCCCGCCGCAGGCCCCCGGCGGCCCACTCCACCCGGGGCAGCCGGACGGCGAGTTCGGGCCCGAGGCGGAACATCGCGTTGTCCGCCCCGGAGGTGGCGGCGGGGGTGACCGGGAGGCGCTCCCACTGCGGGAACTGGGCGGCGATCAGCCGCCGCACCAGGGCCGCGTCGACCACCGGCCCGTCGGGGTGGATCCGGGTGGCAGCGCACATGCCCGGCAGCGTACAGCTCCGGTCGTCGCCGTTCAGCCGGATTGCCGAACTGCTCACATTCCGACGGTCGTTCGAACCGGAACGCGCGATTTCGGCCACCCGGCGACGGCCCTGACGGCCCCGACGGCCCCGACGGTCACCCGAAGGTGACCCGCACCCCGATGGTGCCGCCCTTGCCGAAGCGCAGCACGTTGGCGGTCAGCGCCACCGCGCACAGCAGGCCGTACTTGCGCCGCAGCAGCTTCCGGTAGGCGGGCGCCCGGTCGGGGTCCAGCACCGCGGTGGCCGGCACCTGGGCGCCGAGCAGGTTCCCGCGGATGTCGCTGGGCCCGACCAGCACGTCCGAACGGTTGCGCAGGCGCTTGACCTTGCCGGTCTTGGTGACGGTGGTGAAGACCAGCGCGTCCCCGTCGCGCGCGACCCACACCGGGGTGGCGACCGGAGTGCCGTTCCTCCGGTAGGTGGTGAACAGCAGGTACTTGGCGGCGGCGAGCCGCTCCAACTCGGCGGCGGCATCCAGAGTGTCCATGCCCGCCAGCCTAGGAAGCCGCAACTGGGCCCCGCTCAAGCCTCGGTGGAGCCCCGGGGCCGTCAGCCGGAGGCGCGCGCCACGCCCGGCCGTCCCGGGGGCGGCCGGTCGGTGTCGTCGGCACCTGCCAGAATGCAGGGCGTACGGCGCAAGCACTGATGGAGAAGGTGACCGGCTTCGTGACCACGCCAGTCGAACAGGTGGCCCGGCAGGCCCAGCAGGCGATCGAGCGGAAGATCGCCGAGGAGCTGGGTGTCCGCGAGGGGCAGGTGAAGGCGGCCGTCGATCTGCTCGACGGCGGCTCGACCGTGCCCTTCGTGGCCCGCTACCGCAAGGAGGTCACCGGCTCCCTCGACGACGCCCAGCTGCGTGCCCTGGAGGAACGGCTGCGCTACCTGCGCGAGCTGGAGGACCGCCGGGCGGCCGTGCTGGAGTCGATCGAGGCCCAGGGCAAGCTGGACGACGCGCTGCGCGCCCGGGTGCTCGCCGCGGACTCCAAGGCCCGCCTGGAGGACATCTACCTGCCGTTCAAGCCGAAGCGGCGCACCAAGGCGCAGATCGCCCGCGAGGCCGGCCTGGAGCCGCTGGCGGACACCCTGCTGGCCGACCCGGGGCAGGACCCGGCCGCGCTGGCCGCCCAGTACCTCAACGAGTCGGTGGCGGACGGCGCCGCGGCCCTGGAGGGCGCCCGGGCGATCCTGGTCGAGCGCTTCGGCGAGGACGCCGACCTGGTCGGCTCGCTGCGCGAGCGGATGTGGACCCGCGGCCGGCTGGTCGCGAAGGTCCGCGACGGCAAGGAGGGCGACGGCGCCAAGTTCGCCGACTACTTCGACTTCGCCGAGCCGTACACCCGGCTCCCCTCGCACCGCATCCTGGCGATGCTGCGCGGCGAGAAGGAGGAGGTGCTCGACCTCGACCTCTCCCCGTACGACGGCGAGTCCGAGGGCGACCTTCCGGGCGAGAACGACTACGAGCAGCGGATCGCCGCCCGCTTCGGCATCGCCGACCGCGGCCGCCCGGCCGACAAGTGGCTGGGCGACACCGTCCGCTGGGCCTGGCGCACCCGCGTGCTGGTCCGGCTCGGCATCGACCTGCGCGCCCGGCTGCGCGCCGAGGCCGAGGAGGAGGCGGTGCGGGTCTTCGCCGCGAACCTGCGCGACCTGCTGCTCGCCGCCCCGGCCGGCACCCGCGCCACCATGGGCCTGGACCCGGGCTTCCGCACCGGCGTGAAGGTCGCCGTGGTGGACGCCACCGGCAAGGTCGTCGCGTACGACACGATCTACCCGCACCAGCCCGCCAACAAGTGGGACGCGGCCCTGGCGACGCTGGCGGCCCTGGCGAAGAAGCACGACGTCGACCTGGTCGCGATCGGCAACGGCACCGCCTCCCGGGAGACCGACAAGCTCGCCGAGGACCTGCTGGGGCGCCACCCCGAGCTGAAGCTCACCAAGGCGATGGTCAGCGAGGCCGGCGCCTCGGTCTACTCGGCCTCCGCGTTCGCCTCGCAGGAGCTGCCGGACCTGGACGTGTCGATCCGCGGCGCGGTCTCGATCGCCCGTCGGCTCCAGGACCCGCTGGCCGAGCTGGTCAAGATCGACCCCAAGTCGATCGGCGTCGGCCAGTACCAGCACGACCTGAGCGAGGTGAAGCTCTCCCGCTCGCTGGACGCCGTGGTCGAGGACTGCGTCAACGCCGTCGGCGTGGACGTCAACACCGCCTCGGCGCCGCTGCTCACCCGGGTCTCCGGGGTCACCGGCACGCTGGCCGACAACATCGTCGCGCACCGCGACGCCAACGGCCCGTTCCGCACCCGCCGGCAGCTCAAGGACGTCTCCCGGCTGGGCCCCAAGGCCTTCGAGCAGTGCGCGGGCTTCCTGCGCATCCCCGGCGGGGAGGACCCGCTGGACGCCTCCAGCGTGCACCCGGAGGCCTACCCGGTGGTGCGCCGCATCCTGGCCGCGACCGGCGGGGAGCTGCGCGAGCTGATCGGCAACGGCGAGCGGCTGCGGGCGCTGCGCCCGGCGGACTTCGCCGACGACACCTTCGGCGTGCCGACCGTCACCGACATCCTCGGCGAGCTGGACAAGCCGGGCCGCGACCCGCGTCCGGCCTTCCGCACCGCGACCTTCAAGGAGGGCGTCGACAAGATCGGCGACCTGGAGGTCGGCATGGTGCTGGAGGGCGTGGTCACCAATGTCGCCGCCTTCGGCGCCTTCGTGGACGTGGGCGTCCACCAGGACGGGCTGGTGCACGTCTCGGCGCTGTCGAGGAACTTCGTCAAGGACCCGCGCGAGGTGGTCAAGCCCGGCGACATCGTCAAGGTCCGGGTGCTCACGGTGGACGTGCCGCGCAAGCGGATCGGGCTGACCCTGCGGCTGGACGACGAGGTCGGGCGCGAGCGCGGCGGGGACCGCGGCGACCGCGGCGACCGCGGTGACCGCCAGGCCCGCCCGCCGCGCCAGGAGCGCCGGGGCGGTGGCCAGAGTGGCCAGGGCCAGGGCGGTCGCGGCGGCCAGGACCGGCGCGGCGGCGGTCAGGGCGGCGGCGGTGACCGCGGCGGCTCCGGCGGCGGTGCGCCGGCCAACAGCGCCATGGCGGACGCGCTGCGCCGCGCGGGCCTGACCGGCGGCGACGGTGGCCGCGGCGACCGGCGCTCCGGGCGGCGCTGAGCGGCGCTGAGCGGAGCCGAACCGGCACCCGGAACCCGACAGCGGCAGCGGCCGGGGCCGGTGGACGTCACGGTGCGTCCACCGGCCCCGGCCGTCCGTGCGGGTCAGGCCAGGAGCTTGTCCTTGGCCTTCTGGTACTCCTCCTCGGAGATGGCGCCCTTCTCCTTCAGGGCCGCCAGTTTCGCCAGGTCGTCGACGTGGCTGCCGCCACCGCCTCCGCCGCCCGCCGGTGCCGTTCCGGCGGCGTCCCGGATGTAGGACTTGAACGCGGCCTCGGACCGCTCCGCCTGTTCGACGTCCCGCTTGCCCATCGACTGCCCGCGGGCGATCAGGTAGGCGAGGACGCCGATCAGCGGCAGGATGATCACCAGGACCAGCCAGCCGGCCTTGGCCCAGCCGCCGAGGTCGTGGCTGCGGAAGATGTCCGTGATGATCTTGAACAGCAGGAAGAACCAGAGGATCCAGAGGAACAGCTCCAGCATCGTCCAGAAGATGTGGAGTGCCGGGTAGTCCACGGCCAGCAGTTTGGTGTCCATGGCCGAGTCATATCACCGCAAAACGGACATGGCCTGCTGCTGTTCGGCTGTTCCGGTGGTCTTCCGTCCCAGTGGGAATATCCCGGCGGGGAGCGGTTTCAGCCCAGCCCGGCCCGTCGGCGCAGCTCCACCGCCAGCGCGACCAGCTCGCCCCACCAGGCGTCGTGCCCGGCCAGCAGCAGCCGCTGGGCCTCCGCGGGCGGCACCGGACGGACCTCGACCACCTGCTCGCCGTCCGCCGGGTTGGTCGGCGCGGAGTCCAGCGCGACCTCGCCCCAGCCCCACAGCCAGGCCTTCTCCGGGTGCGGCTGCCACGGCCGGTACGGCACCGGGTCCTCGGTGCGGCAGCGGTGCGCGCCCAGCCAGTGCGGCTCGCCGAGCAGCCGGGCGCCGGCCTCCTCGCGCAGCTCCCGGGCCAGGCAGGCGACGATGCCCTCGTCCTGCTCCCGGGTGCCGCCGGGCAGGAACCAGTGGTCCCGGTCGTCCCGGCAGAGCACGACCTGACCGTCCGCGAAGCCGACCAGGTGGATGTTGGTGACCAGGGCGTCCGGCGGCGGCTCGGTGGAGAACTGCGCGTCGAAGCGGCCCCAGCTCCAGTACTGCGGCGCGTGCAACGCCGGGAACAGGGCGGCGAGTTCGGCTGATCTGGCAGAGGTGTCGGTGCGCTCCGTGGTATCGGTCATCAGGAGATCGTAGTGCCGGTCGGGAAACGGCGGGGGACGGTCGGATGGACGAGCGCGATGTCGGAGGTGGAGATGGCGCGCGGCCGGCGCGGACGCGCCCCTTCGGCCGGTGCGCCGACCCAACTGCCCAGCGAGATCTCGGCGGTGATGCCCGGTCCGAAGCCCGCGATCAGCCCGGTGGTGCCCTCGGGCACGCCGCCGTCGGCGAACAGCCGGGCCAGGGCGTCGAAGACGACGGCGCTGGCGATGTTGCCGCGCTCGGTGAGCGTCGCCCGGCTGTAGCGGAAGGTGGCGGGCTCCAGGTTGAGGAAGCGGCACAGGTCGTCCAGGATGCGCGGGCCGCCCGCGTGCACGATGTAGAAGCCGAGCCCGGAGACGTCCCAGCCGTGCTCCCCGGCCAGGCCGCGCAGCGCGGGCGCGAGCAGCTCCATGGTGCCGGGCACCCGCCGGTCCAGCTGGAAGTGGAAGCCGGTGTCCTTCACCCCGTACGAGATCCAGTCCTCGGTGTGCGGGACGAGGTGCGAGCCGTTGCGCTCGACCTGCACGCCGTGCCCGCCGTTCCCGCGCATCACCACGGCGGCGACCGCGTCGCCGAACAGCCCGTTGGAGAGCAGCGAGCCGACGTCGAGGTCGGTCGGCTGGTAGCAGAGCGAGCAGAACTCGCAGGCGACGATCAGCACGTTGGCGCCCGGGTAGGCGCGGCAGAAGTCGTGTGCCCGGTTGACGGCGGCGCCGCCGGCCGCGCAGCCGAGCTGGGCGATCGGCACCTGGCGGGTGTCGGAGCGGAAGCCCATGGTGTTGATCAGCCAGGCGGTCATCGACGGCATCATGAAGCCGGTGCAGGACACGTAGACGATCAGGTCGATGTCCCGGGCGGTCAACTCGCCGTGGGCGAGGGCGCGTTCGACCACCTCGGGGACGCGCCGCTTGGCCTCGCGCTCGTACACCTCGTTGCGGACGGTGAAGCCCGGGTGGGCGAGGGTCCGCTCGATCGGCTGGACCAGGTGCCGGGTGCGCACCCCGGTGTTCTCGATCAGCCGCAGCGCCAGGCCGAGTTGGGGGTGGTCGGCGTGCAGGGTGCGGGCCAGGGCGAGGGTCTCGTCGAGGGTGATGACGTGCTCGGGTACGGCGATGGCGGGGCGGCAGAGTGTTGCCATGGGTACGGGTCTCCCCTGGGGGCCTGGTGGCAGGCATGGTGGATGCGTGGAGCGGTGCGGACGCCGCGGTGGCCGGGGGCGGCGGGCGGCGGCGGGTGGTGGTGACGGGTGGCGGCGGCAGGCGGGGAGTCGGCTACCAGGCCACCGGCAGGGTGCGCGGGAAGCGCCAGATCGAGCCGGAGTTCCAGTCGAGTTCGGACGGCTCGACGGCCAGCCGCAGGCCGGGGAAGCGGCGCAGCAGGGTGCCGATGGCGACCTGCAGCTCCATCAGGGCCAGGTGCGAGCCGAGGCAGTGGTGCTGGCCGTACCCGAAGGTCATGTTGACGGGGCCGGTGTCGCGGTCGAGGTCGAGTTCGTCGGGGCGCTCGTAGGCCGCCGGGTCCCGGTTGGCGGTCAGGTAGGAGACGTGCACGGCCTCGCCGGCCCGGATCAGCACGCCGCCCAGTTCGACGTCCTCGGTGGCGACCCGGGCGATGCCGACGCCCTGGCGGAACGGGATGAAGCGCAGCAGCTCCTCCAGGGCGCGGGGCAGCGTCTCGGGCCGGGCGCGCAGCTTGGCGAGCTGCTCGGGGTGGGTGAGCAGGGTGTAGGTGAGGTTGCCGAGCTGGTAGGTGCTGGTGTCGTGGCCGGTGACCAGCAGGACCATCGCCATGACGGTCAGCTCGTCCGGGTCCAGCAGTTCGTCGCCGTCGCGGGCGGTGGCCAGGGCGCTGATCAGGTCCTCGCCGGGGTGGGCGCGGCGTTCGGCCGTCAGCCCGGTGAAGTAGTCGCGCAGCGCGCTCTTGGCGGCCTCCTGGCCGTCCCGGCTGCCGGGGCCCATCCGCATCATCGCCACGGCGTGGCCGCGCAGTTCGGCGCGGTCGGCGGCGGGGATGCCGAGCAGTTCGCAGATGGTGGTGAGCGGGAGGCGGTCGGCCAGGAAGTGCATCAGGTCGGCGGGGGCGCCGTGCTCGGTCATCTCGTCGAAGTAGCCGTCGACGGTCCGCTGGGTGGCCGGGCGCATCCGTTCGACCTGGCGGTTGGTGAAGCCCTGGGCGACGAGTCGGCGCAGCCGGTTGTGGGCGGGCGGGTCCATCAGGTTGATCGCCTCGGCCTGGGCGATCGGGGCGGGCGTCATCCGGGGCAGGTCGCGGCCGATGCCGGCGGCGCGGCTGAACCGGCGGTCGCTGGTGACCACCTTGACGTCCTCGTAGCGGGTGGCCAGCCAGGCCTCGCCCTCGCCGTGCGGCAGCCGGATCCTGGCGACCGGGGCCTCGGTGAGCAGTCGCTTCAGGAGGGGGTCGAACTCCAGGCCGTCGGTGTGGTGGAAGGGGCAGTCCCACACGGGGGCGGTGGTGGTCACGGGCCGGTCCAAGTGTTCTCGTCATGCCGGGGGGTGGCGCCCGAGGTGGTGGTCACGTTCGGGCGTGGACATGCAGATGGTGCCCCATGAACTGGCAAAAAGGAGAACGTGGTGAAGAGAGTTAACTCCAAGGAGTGAGATTGGGCTGATATTCATGCCAATCAGCATGAGGTCAAGGGAAGTTGACGGTCAGTCGGCGCCGCCCGGCGCGACCAGCCCGGTCTCGTAGGCGAGCACCACCGCCTGCGCCCGGTCCCGCAGGTTCAGCTTGGCGAAGATCCGGGCCACGTGGGTCTTCACCGTCGACTCGCTGAGCGTCAGCTCGCGCGCCAGCTCGGTGTTGGACAGCCCGCGCCCGAGCAGCGCCAGCACCTCCGCCTCGCGCGGGGTGAGCGGCGCGAGGTCGCGGTGCAGCGCCGGGCCGTCGGCGCCCGGGGCCGGGCGCGGGGCGCCGGCCGCGAACCGCTCGACCAGGCGCCGGGTGATCGAGGGGGCGAGCAGCGCGTCCCCGGTGTCCACCAGCCGTACGGCGGCGGCGAGGTGGGCGGAGGTGACGTCCTTGAGCAGGAAGCCGCTGGCCCCGGCGGACAGCGCGGCGTAGACGTAGTGGTCCAGGTCGAAGGTGGTCAGCATGATCACCCGGCAGCCGGGCACCTGGGCCAGGATGCGCCGGGCGGCCTCCAGGCCGTCCGTGCCGGGCATCCGGATGTCCAGCAGCGCCACGTCCGGGCGGTGCAGGACGGCGGCGGCCACCGCCTCGGCGCCGTCCGAGGCCTCGGCGACCACGTCGATGCCGCGCGCGGTGAGGATCATCCGGAAGCCGGTGCGGACCAGCTCCTGGTCGTCGGCGATCACCACCCGGGGACGGCGCTCCTGGTCCTGGGGCACGTTCTCCTCCGTCACGGCCGGTCCAACGGGATGCGGGCGCGGACCCGGAAGCCGCCGCCGAGCCGGCGCCGGGCGTCCAGGTCCCCGCCGTACACCGCGACGCGCTCGCGCAGGCCGATCAGCCCGCGCCCGGCGCCGTCCGGCCTCGGCCCGTCCGGTGCGGACCGTCCCCCTGACGCGGCGGCCGCCCCGGAGAGCACGCTCGGACCGCTGTTGAGCACCTCCACCCGCAGGTAGTGGTCCGCGTAGCGCACCGTCACCTCCACCGTCACCCCGTCCCCGTGCTTGAGCGCATTGGTCAGCGCCTCCTGGATGATCCGGTACGCCGTCACGTCGATCCCGCCCGGCAGCGGCCTCGGCTCGCCCGAGACCCGCACCTCGACCGGCAGCCCGGCGAAGGCGAACCGGTCGATCAGCGGGCTCAGCCGGCTCAGGCTGGGCTGCGGCGCGAAGCCGTCCGGCGCGGGCTCCTCGCTGCCGTCCGCGGCGGGGGCCAGCAGGCCGAGCAGGTGCCGCAGCTCGGTCATCGTGTCCCGCCCGGCCGCCTCGACCGCGGCCATCGCGGCCGCCGCCTCCGCGGGCATGGTGGCCAGCACCTCGCGCGCGGCCCCGGCCTGCACCACCATCAGGCTCACGTTGTGGCTCACGATGTCGTGCAACTCGGCGGCGATCCGGGACCGTTCGGCCTCCACGGCGGTCCGGGCGGCGCTCTCCCGCTCCCGTTCCAGCAGCCAGCCGCGCTCGCCGATGGCCGCCCGGTGCAGCCGCCGCGCGCGGACGAGCGCCACCGCCAGCCAGCCGGCCGCCGTGCCCGCCGCAGCGGCCGTCGCGACGGCCGCCCACTCCCACCCCGTTCCCCACACGGCGACAGCCTCCCAGGTCACCGCATGATCCACATCATCCGGGGGTGCCGCCCCCGTACATCCCGGGTACTACGGCCGCCGCGGTTACACCCGGGGTGGGACGTGCCGGCGGCGGCCCCGCGCCTACGGTCGTCCACCATGAGCAACGACCACGACGGGACCTCCCGGCCGGACGACGCGCAGGTCGTCGTCGAGCTGTCCGGGGTGCACAAGGAGTTCGGCGACGCCAAGGCGCTCGACGGCGTCGACCTGCGGATCCGCGCCGGCGAGGCGGTCGCCGTGATGGGCCCCTCGGGGTGCGGCAAGTCCACCCTGCTGAACATGGTGGCCGGACTGGACCGGCCCACCGCCGGCACCGTCCGGGTGCAGGGCCAGGACCTCGGACGGCTGAACGAGAACGGGCTGGCCCTGTTCCGCCGCCGGCACGTCGGCATGATCTTCCAGTTCTTCAACCTGATCGACGACCTCCCGGCCCTCGACAACGTCGCCCTGGCCGCCCAGCTGACCGGCACCGGCGCCCGCCAGGCCCGCCGCCGGGCGCTGGAGCTGCTGGACGAACTCGGCGTCGCGCACCGCAAGGACGTCTACCCGGCCACGCTCAGCGGCGGCGAGCGCCAGCGCGTCGCGGTGGCCCGCGCCCTGATGAACCGCCCGGCCCTGCTGCTCGCCGACGAGCCCACCGGCGCCCTGGACAGCCGCTCCGGCGAGCAGGTGATGGACCTCCTGATCGACCTCAACCAGATCGGCCAGACCCTGCTGATCGTCACCCACGACCCCGCCCTGGCCACCCGCTGCGCCAGCCGGCTGGTCGAGGTCGCGGACGGCCGGGTGGCCGGCGACCGGATGCTGGAGGCGTCCGCATGACCGGCGCCGTCTGGCGTGCCTCCCGGGCGGCCGTGAAGCGCCGCCGGGTGCAGACCATCGTGATCGGCCTGGTCGTCTTCTGCTCCACCACGACCGTGCTGCTCGCCCTCGCGGTGATCAGCGCCGCCCGGGCCCCCTTCGACGACGCCTTCTCCCAGCAGCGCGGCGCCCACGTCGTCGCGACCTTCGACCCGGCCGGGGCCACGCCGGAACAACTGGCCGCCACCGCCCACCGGCCCGGCGTCGAGGCCGCCGCCGGGCCGTTCGACCAGGCCGTGGTGGAGATCCCCACCGACTGGGTCGGCAGCCCGCCCGGAGCGCTCACCCTGGTCGGCCGCTCCGACCCGGCCGGCCCGGTGGACCGGGTGCAACTGCTGGGCGGCCGCTGGGCGAGCAAGCCCGGCGAGGTCGTCATCAACGAGCCGTTCGGCGGCTACTCGCCCGCCAACCTGGACTACCCGCTGCCCCTCAGCGGCGGCCGGACGCTCACCATCGTCGGCTACGCCACCAGCATGAGCCAGAGCGCGGGCGGCTGGGTCACCCCCGAACAGGCCGCCGACCTGCACCCCAGCGCCCGGCAGATGCTCTACCGGTTCTCCGACGCCTCCGACGAACAGCGGCTCACCTCCGCCCTGGCCACCGCCACCGAGGGCCTGCCGAAGGACGCGCTCACCAACGTCCAGTCCTACCTGGTGCTCAAGGACGCCTTCTCCGCGGGCGCCGACGCCTACCTGCCGCTGATGACGGTCTTCGGCGTGCTCGGCCTGGTCGTCGCCGCGCTGATCGTCGGCAACGTGGTGAGCGGCGCGGTCGTCTCCGGCTACCGGCACATCGGCGTGCTGAAGGCGATCGGCTTCACCCCGCGCCAGGTGGTCACCGTCTACCTGACCATGGTCTCGGTACCCGCCGTCGCCGGCACCGTCCTCGGCACCGCGGCCGGCTGGGTGGCGGCCCACCCGATCCTCCAGTCCGCCTTCTCCGGGATCACCACCGGCACCGCCGTGATCGAACCGGCCGGCTGGCTGCCCGCCGCCACCCTGGTCAGCGTCCCGCTGCTGGTGGTCTTCGCCGCCCTCCTCCCCGCCTCGCGCGCCCACCGGCTGTCCGCCGCCCAGGCCATCTCGGCCGGCAGCGCACCGCGCGCCGGGCGCGGACTGAAGGTCCAGCGCCTGCTGAGCGGCACCCGCCTGCCGCGCGCCGTCAGCCTCGGCCTCGGCCAGCCCTTCGCCCGTCCCGGCCGCACCGCGCTCACCATGTCGGCGATCGTGCTCGGCGTGCTCACCGTGACCGTGACGTCGGGACTGGGCACCACCCTGACCAGGCTGGTGGGCCACAACGACGGCCACACCCACGTCAGGGTGCAGACCGCCCACTTCGCGGGCAACAAGACCGAGCCCCGGCTCACTCCCGCCCAGACCGAGACGATGCTGCGGACCACACCCGGCGCCGACCAGGTCCACGTCCGCGGGCTGGTCAAGGTCGGGCTGGTCGGCTTCACCCAGCCGGTCTTCGCCGACTTCCTCAGCGGCGACGGGATCGCTGAGCAGCTGCAGCGCGAGGTGGTCAGGGGCCGCGCGGCGACCGGGCCGAACGAGATCGAGGCCGGGCCCTCCTTCCTCCGGGAGCACGGACTCAGGCTCGGCGACCGGCTCACCCTCGACCTCGACGGCCGGCGGCTGACCGTCACCGTCGTCGGCGAGGTGGTCCAGGGCAACGCCCGGGCCTTCACGTCCAACGACCTCACCCGGGCCGCGCTCACCGACGACCCGCACGCGGTCGAGTACGACATCAGCCTCGCCGAGGGCGCCGACGCCCAGGCGTACCAGCGGGCCGTGACGGCCGCCGACCCGAGCCTCTCGGCCCAGGTGTTCGCGCCCGACCCGTCCGGCCCGATCGTCGCGGTGATCAGCTTCGCCACGATCTTCACCGTCCTGCTGTCGGTGGTCGCCGCACTGGGCGTCTTCAACACCCTGCTGCTCACCATCCGCGAGCGCCGCCGGGACCTCGGCATGCTCAAGTCGATCGGCATGACACCCCGCCAGGTGGTGACGATGACGATCACCTCGGTGGCCTGGCAGGGCGTGGTCAGCGCGCTCATCGGCGTCCCGGCCGGCATCCTGGCGCACCGGCTGCTCATCGAGAACGTCGGGAGCATCCTCTTCCCGGAGTGGACGATGGACGTCTGGAGCGCCCCGCTGCTCACCGGCGTCGGCGTCGCGGGCGTCGCCATCGCCGTCCTCGGCGCGCTCGTCCCGGCCCGTTCGGCCGCCCGGCTGCCGATCGCCGAGGTGCTGCACAACGAGTAAGTCCGCCGTGGGGGGAGGGCCGGTCGGATCATCCGACCGGCCCTCCGCCGTGCGCGGGTCCGCCGCGTTCCCGTCACGAAACTGACGCATGCTCAGTCCGTGTCGTGAGGACGCCTATCATCTGCGCCATGGCCACCGCTGAGCTGATCCGCATCGTCTCCCGCTCCTCGCCCATGGCACTGGCCCAGGTCGAGCGGGTCCGCACCGAACTCGCCGCCCTGCACCCGGGGCTGCGCACCGAGGTGGTGCCCGTCACCACCTCGGGCGACCGCTGGACGGGTGATCTCGCCGCCCTCGGCGGCAAGGGCGCCTTCACCAAGGAGGTCGACGCCGCGCTGCTCGCCGGGGAGGCCGACGTCGCCGTCCACTGCCTCAAGGACGTGCCCGCCGACCGACCGCTGCCGGCGGGCACCGTCTTCGCCGCCTACCTGCGCCGCGACGACATCCGCGACGCCCTCGTCCACCCCGGCGGCCTGCCGCTGGCCGCCCTCCCGCCCGGCACCCGGATCGGCACCTCCTCCGTCCGCCGGGTCGCCCAACTCGCCGCCTCCCACCCGCATCTGGAGTGCCTCCCGATCCGCGGAAACGCCAACAGCCGGCTCGCCAAGCTGGACGCCGGGGACGTCGACGCGCTGCTGCTCGCGCTCTCCGGCCTGGAGCGGATCGGCGAGCAGGCGCGGATCACCGAGGTGCTCGGCATCGAGGCGATGTGCCCGCCGATCGGCGCCGGCATCCTCGTCCTGCAGTGCCGCGAGGGCGACACCGCGACCATCGAGGCGGTCACCGGCCTCGGCCACCACGACACCTGGCGCGAGGCGGCGGCCGAGCGGATGTTCCTGCACGCGCTCCAGGGCCACTGCAACAGCCCGATCGCCGGGTACGCCAGGGCCGAGCGGGACGGCCGCCTCTCGCTGCGCGGCCGGGTCTTCACCCCGGACGGCAAGCAGGTGCTGGACGCCCACGAGTGGGCGGGCGCGCTCAGCCCGGAGGACCTCGGGACGTCGGTGGCGCTGGCGCTCAAGCGGCAGGGCGCGCAGGAGCTGATCTCCTCGATCCCGCACTGAGCGGCTATTCCGCTTCGGCCGCGGCCCGTTCGATGATGCCGGCGATCACCTCGGTCTTGGCGTCGGCGTAGTTCTGCAGGTACTCCCAGGACTGCTCGGCCAGGGCCCGCTTGGCGTCGGCGTACAGCTCGCGGTCGCCGCGGTGGCGGCGCAGCCGGTCGCGGAAGCGCAGCATCCGCCCGATCTCGGGGCATCCGGCGGACAGCACGTGCAGGTTGGCGTAGTCGGCGCTGGGGTCGATGGCGTACCGGCGCAGGACGCGGTGCTCGTACCAGTCGGGTTCGCGGACGGCGAGCCGGTAGCCCAGGGCTTCGAGGGCGGGCACGTAGGCCGCCTCGTCGGCGGAGTCGGGCACGATCAGCAGCATGTCGACGACCGGTTTGGCGGGGAGGTCGGGCACGGAGGTGGAGCCGACGTGCTCGATCCGGTGGTCGAGGTGGGCCAGGCGCTCCGCCATGCCCGCGGCCTCCCGCTGGTAGGCCGCGGGCCACCGCGGGTCGTGGTCGCGCAGGACGATCCGGCCGTCGGGCCTGGTGGGCGCACCCAGGTTGGCCGCCTCGATCTCCTCGGTGGTCATGGGGACGCGCGGGATCTCCTGCTCGGGCACGGCCGGCTCCTGTTCCTCGGGTGCTGGTCAAGGGGGTCCTCGTCGGGGACCGACCCAGTAGACCAGGACGCGTCGGCCTTCGCGCGGCCGTCGGGTCGGGGCCGCGTCGGCTTCCGCGCGGTCGCCTGACGGTCCGTGCGGTGAGCGGATGGTGACGCTCCGGAGGTTTTTCTCTTCCGGGTGAGAACCGGCCGGGTGCGCGGGGCGTCCGTTTGAGGCGTGATCAGTGCGGTGCTCGGCGGGATGCCGATGTTCTGGCCCGGGTTGCTGCTCTCGCTGGTGCCCGCGGCCCTGTTGAACCGGCCGGTGGGGCGGTTGCTGCGGGCCCACTGGGTGGTGGGCTTCGTCCTGCTGCTCGGGCTCGGCGGGGTGGTCGTGGCGACCCTGCTGCCGGAGGCGTTCCGGCTCTCGGAGGGCGCCGTCCGGCACTGCGCCGTGGCGGGCGGCCGGCCGCGGTCGCCGTACGAGCTGCTGCACGTCCGGCACATCGAGCTCAAGCTGGCGACCTACGCCCCGGTCGGTTTCGCGGCGGCGCTGGCGGGCCCCCGGCGGCGGGCGGCGGCGCTGCTGGGTGCGGCGGTGCTGCCGTTCGCGGTGTCGGCGGTGCACTACGCGCTGCCGGCGATCGGGCGGGCCTGCGACGTGCAGGACGTCTGGGATGGGGTGCAGGGGGTCGCCTTCGGAGCGGCGGCGGGGTTGGCGGCCGGGCCGCTGGTACGGGCGCTGCGGACGCGTTCGCGGGCCGTCTGACGGCCTGTCCATCCGGCTGTCTACTGGTCGAGGAGCGGGAAGAGCCGGGTGACGGCGGCGACCGGGCGGGCCCCGGCGGGGCGGGCGGCCGGGTCGGCCTCGCGGCCCCGGTAGCGCGCCAGCGTCCGGCGGACCTCCTCGCCGACGGCGGCCAGTTCCTCGGGCGTCAGGTAGACGACGGCGCTGAAGGCCTCGTCCTGCCGCCACTCGGCCGGGGCCTCGGCGCGCCGGGCGAGCCAGCGCTGGTAGCTCTCGTCCTCCAGGCCGCGCGCCAGCTCTCCGAACCCGCCTTCCACGACGTCCGGTCGGCTTGTCGGCAGCCGCCAGGGCCGGGCCCGCCCGTCGGTGGCCGGGGCCTCCTCGATCAGCCCGTACCGGGCCAACTGCCGCAGGTGGAACGAGCAGAGGCCGGAGCTGAGGCCGAGTCGGGCGGCGGCCTCGGTGGAGGTGACGGTGCCGTGCTCGCGCTCGGCGAGCAGGTCCAGCAGCGCGGTGCGGACGGCGTGCTCGGGGAGGGGGCCGGTTCTGACGAGGTCTTCGGTCACTTTGCAAAGTCTGCTACTTTGCAAAGTCAGACCGCAAGTACCGTCTCTCGAAGGAGTGCCCTCCCGTGTCCGAGCTGCGCGAACGGCCGACCGTCCTGCGGATCACCGAGGTGGGGGAGGAGATCCTGAGCCGCACCTGCCGGACCGCCACCGAGGAGGACTTCGGCAGCGAGCGCCTGGCCCGGCTCATCGACGACATGTTCGCCACCATGCACGTCGCCGACGGCTGCGGCCTCGCCGCCAACCAGGTGGACGTCGACCTGCGCCTGTTCGTCTACGACTGCCCCGACGACGACGGCGTCCGGCACACCGGCCACGTGCTCAACCCGGTGGTCGACGAGCAGGAGCCCGGCCGCGCACTGATCGAGGAGACCGAGGGCTGCCTCTCCGTCCCCGGCGCGAACACCAAACTCGCCCGCCCCGCCCGCACCGTGGTGCGCGGCGTCGACCAGCACGGCGACCCCGTCGTGATCGAGGGCACCGGCTACTTCGCCCGCTGCCTCCAGCACGAGACCGACCACCTGAACGGCGGCCTCTACATCGACCGCCTCTCCGCCCGCGACCGCAAGCGCATGCTGAAGCAGACCGCCGACCGCCGGGAGAAGGTCTTCGCCGAACGCGCCGCCAGGGCTGCCAAGATGGCGCGGTGACCGAACCCGCGCACCTCGCCGCCGTCCGCGCCTCGTACGACGCCGTCGCCGCCGACTACCTCCGCCTCGTCGTCCCGCCGGAGGGCATGGACCCGGTGTCCCGCGCCATGCTCGCCGCCTTCGCGGAGCTGGTACGGGAGTCGGGCGGCGGCGAGGTCGCGGACCTCGGCTGCGGCCCCGGGCGGGTGACGGCGTACCTGTCCGGCCTGGGGCTGCGGGCCTTCGGGGTGGACGTGTCGGGCGAGATGGTCGCGCTCGCCCGCCGGGCCTACCCCCGACTGCGCTTCCTGCACGGCTCGATGGGCGCCCTCGACCTCCCCGACGGCGCCCTCGGCGGCATCCTCGCCTGGTACTCCGTCCACCACACCCCGGCCTCGCAACTGCCCGGCCTCTTCGCCGAGTTCGCCCGCGTCCTCGCACCCGGCGGCCACCTCCTCCTCGGCGGCCACGTCGGCGAGGCCCAACTGCTGCGCCCGACCCAGGCGTACGGCCACCCGGTGTCGTACGCCTCGCACCTCGTCCCGGCCGGGCACCTCGCCGAACTCCTCGAACAGGCCGGCTTCACCGTCACGGCGCGGACGGAACAGCCGCACCCGCAGCGGGAAAACCGGTCCCACGCCTGCCTGCTGGCCCAGGCGCCCGGCCGGCGCTGAGCCCGGACATCGGCGCGGCCCGCCGGACCAGGGAGAGCGTCGGGGGCTGACACACGCCGGCCTGGACCCGTACAGAGTGGATCTGTCGGGTGGGGGCAGGAGGCCGCAGGTACGCCAACGGCCCGCCGCCGGGAAGGCGGTGGGCCGTTTGAGGGGAGCTCTGGTCGGTCAGACCTCGGTGGTGGCGGCGAACTTCACGAAGGCCGCCCAGGCGGTCGGCTCGAAGGCCAGCTGGGGGCCGGTCTTGTCCTTGGAGTCACGCACGTGGACGGTGCTGGGGGTCTCGGCGACCTCGATGCACTCTGCGCCCTCGTTGCTGCTGTAGCTGCTCTTGAACCAAGCCAGCTCGGCCATGTTCATCGCTCTCCCAGGATCATTTCGATCAAGGCCAATGACGCCCTCATGTTGAGCGCCTGCCCCCTGAGGGTGCCGTACCGTGCAGCCATCTTACGGACTTCTTCCGGCTCCGTGATCAGCCTGTTGACGTGCTGGACTTCCACATACGCGATCGGCGGCCGTCCGGGAGGGGTGAGGAGCGTGAAGGGCCCGCCCATGCCCGCGTTCTCGGGTGCGTCGAGCGGCATGATCTGCAGCTCAAGGCCGCGGATTTCCGCTACTTTGAGAAGTCGTTCGAGCTGCTCTCGATGCACATCCCAACCTCCGATCGGGCGCCGGAGGACGCTTTCGTCGATTACCCAGCTCATGGTTGGCAAGGGCCACCGGGTGAGGATTTCCTGGCGAGCGAGCCGTGCCGCAACCCACGTGTCGATCTGCCCCACCGAGAGCCACGGCCTGCGCATCTCGTAGAGCGCCCGCATGTGAGCTTCGGTCTGAAGCAGTCCAGGAATGAGCAGGGTGCTGTAACTGTGGATCTCCAGGGCCCTGCCTTCCTCCTGGGTGAAGGCCTTGTTGTAGGCGGGGTGCCTCTCGGACACGCGCACCTTCGCCTTCATCACGTCGTCCGCGACGACCTTGAGCAGCCCGCCTGCGTCAAGGGCGTCGTCCACCACCGTCAGGTACTCGATCCTCGGGGTCCGCACGCCCCGCTCCACGGCCCCGACGTGGTCTTCGCTGTAGCCGGTGGTCTTGGCCAGCTGCTTCTGCGTGATTCCCGCCCGCTCGCGGAGGAGTTTGATCATCTTCCCGACCGCGCTGTAGAACTCCGCGACGCCGTCGAAGCCCTCCGCCGTCTCGCCGTCCTCGAAGACGGTTCCCTCAAGGCTCATCGCAGTCCATCTCTTTCGATCTTGGGTCGACCGGCAGGCCAACTATGTGCACCCGTACAGATACTCTCTGTGTCCGCCGGGCTGCTGGCCAGCGTACGTCCGCCCGACCACGCTTAACTCCCATGACGACCGAAACCCCCCTCGAAAACCCCCGGTCCCGTACCGCCCTCTTCGCCGCCACCCCCAAGGGCGCCGCCATCTGCCGGCGCCTGGCGAGGCGTCAACTCACCCACTGGGGGCTGGACTCCACGCACACCGAGCCGTTCCACTGCGCGCTGCTGATCGTCACGGAGCTGGCCGCCAACGCGATCACGCACGGACGCGTTCCGGGGCGCGGGTTCGAGCTTCACCTCTCCCTCACCACCTCCGTGCGCCGGGGCACCACCCTTCGCATCGAGATCAGCGACCCCCGGGGTGACAGGCTCCCCGTCCTCCCCACCGTCCACACCCCCAGTGCCCAGACCGGACGCGGCCTCACCCTCATCGACGCCCTCAGCCACCGCTGGGGCACCATCCCCCGCCACCCCAACTCCAAGACCGTCTGGGCCGAACTCGACCTCGTGGCGCCCGCCGCGCCCGATGTCCCCGATGCCCCCTGAACCCCGCGATAGCCCAACACCCCACTGAACCAACAGGAGTGGGAAGTCGACCCCTCCGACTTCCCACTCCTCTCGCTTCCTCGCCGACGCCCACCGCCGGTCCGGGGACATCCCAGGTTTGTGGGATACCCCCAGGTCGAGGGGCATTGCCAGGATGTGGCGCACGGAGCCGACCACTCCGGCCGGGCTCCGTCGGAGCGTCCGGCCGTCTCGAAAGAGGGATCCACACCCATGAAGATCCGCCGACTTGTCGCCGCCTCGGCCGTTGCCGCCGTGCTGGCCCCGGTGCTCGTCCTGGCCACCGGGACCCAGGCGAACGCCTACCCGCGGCAGCTGTCGAAGAGGGAGCAGTGCACCGCGGCGTGGAACGTCAACTACTGGTCCGGCGGCGCGTCCTTCGCTCGCGGCCAGTGGGCCGCCTGTATGGCGGGCTGACCGCCTCCCGCGGCCCCCGGCGCGGCCGGGGGCCGCGACCCACCGGCCGCTGTCGTCCGGTGTATCGGTGACGCCGGCGCCCCCGTGCTCCGGTCCACCGCGGGGACCGTGCCGACAAATTCGCTGTCCGGTGGCCGGAGCGCCGTGATACACAATCCGGCGTGCAGAACATAGTGGAGTTTCCCGAGGTCCTGAGGCTGATCGAGGACCGGTCGGCCGCTTTCCGCGCCGCGATCGCGGCCGCCCCCGACCTCGACGTCCAGGTCCCGACCTGCCCGGACTGGACGCTGCGTGAACTGGCGCAGCACCTCGGCGACGGCCGCCGCCGCCAGGCCGCCATCGTCGCGGCTGGCCCGGGCGCCGAGCCCCCGGCGAAGACGTCCCCGAAGGGCGCCCCGACCGCGCCCCGTGACCGCGAAGCCCTGGACGCCTGGCTCGCCGAGTCGACCGGGCTCATGCTCGACGCTCTGCGCGAGGCCGGCCCGGACCGTGGCTGCTGGACCTGGTGGGGCCGCTCGCAGGCCCCGGAGACCAGCGGAGCCCTGGCCCGGCACCAGATCCAGGAGATCGCCGTCCACACCTACGACGTCCAGCTCATCCTGGGCGCCGCACAGCCGCTGCCGGCGGACGTCGCGGTCGAGGGCGTCGACGAGTTCCTGACGACCGTCTCGGCGACGACCGTCCCCTGGCCGTTCAAGCCGGCGACCATCGACCTGCACGCGGCCGAGGGCCGCTCCTGGCGCCTGACCCTCGACGCCGACGGCGTCCGCTGCGACGGCCTCGCCGCCGACGCGGAGCCGGGCGACATGGTGATGCGCGGGGCGGCGAGCGACCTGGTCCTCTACTTCTACGACCGCATCCCGCTCGACAGCCTGGACAACTCCGGCACCACCGAGCCGATGGAGCAGCTCGCGGAGTGGGACCCGACCGCGTAGAGGCGGCATCCGGTGGGCCGGCAATCGGCGAGAGGGCGGGCGATGACCGAGGCGTGGGACCGACTGCGGGCGATCATGGGGGAACCGGTGTACGCCCCGGCGCGGGTTCCGTGGGAGTCGGCGCCTGCCGAGCTGGGGGTCCAACTACCCTCGGACTACCGGGCGTTCATCGACCTGTACGGCGGGGTGAACCTGAACGGCGAGTGGGGTGTGTACACGCCGACGGAGACGCCGGTCCACGCCGGCGAGCCGACCGGTCTGGCGGGATGGCGCTTCAGGACCGACACCGATCTCCGCGATCAGCTCGAAGGCGAAGAGGTGTGGTGGGAGCTGCCGGGCTCCACCCCGGTGTTCCCGGACCCGGGCGGCCTGCTGCCCTGGGGCTGGAACAGCAACCACAACCAGTGCTGCTGGCTGACCACCGGTCCGGACCCCGAGCAGTGGCCGGTGGCGGTGTTCTACGAGGACCGGCTCGACCACTTCGACGGTGGTTTCGCGGAGTTCCTGGTCACCGTGCTGACCGGCGGCTACGCGGCGGAGGACGAGTTGCTGGTGCGCGCGGACCCTGCCGTGTGGGGGCCGCAGCCGGCCCGGCCCCTCTGGTCGCCGAAGGGGGACTGGGCGGGCAGGAACTGGGGCGCCGAGTGGGGGATCGACGGATTCCTCACGGCGCCCGGGTCGACGGAGATGCCCTGGGTCAGGACGTGAGGGCGCCGCACGCACGCGCACCGCGGACGGGAGGCGGTTCCCGGTGAAGCGCCCTTACTGGCAGCCGTACTGGTGGCGGCTGCGGTTCCGTGCGGACGGCGAGCCGGAGTTCGCGGTGCTGGGGCCCGAGCCGGTCAACCGGGTTCCGAACGACGCGCTGAGGAACGTGCCCCTGGAGGTATGGGCGGACGCCCTGCTGGAGGAGGCGCCCGACGAGCTCGACGACCTGCGCGGTGACCTGCTCCTGGAGTGCTTCACGGAGCCCGCCCCCACGGAGGGCACCCCGCCGGTGTACTCGCGCCAGGTCCGGCTGCCGGGCCCCGCCCTGCCTCCGTACCCCGGGAGACGGCTCTCCTGAGCCACCACCCCGGCACCGCTCCCCGGCCGTGGAGCGCTGCGTCGCTCGTGCTGAGGACGATCGTGGACCGGGGAGGTCTCAGGCCGGCGGGTGTCGGTCCCCGGTCGCACCGCTGAGGCCGGGTCCGTTCCCGGGTGGCGCGGTCGGTGCCACGCGCTCCCGTAGCTCTCGCAGGTCCGCCGGGGTGTTGACCGCGCACCAGTAGCCCTCGGCGCGGTACCCCGCCAGCTGCCGCAGCCGCACCAGGTGCGGCAGGGTCGTGGTCGCGTGGTCCCCCTGGTCCGGCAGCAGGGGGACGACCCCGGGCGCGAAGGCGTACACGCCGCCGTTGACCGTGCAGGCGGGCGGGGGCGGTGCGGCGAGCTCGGCGACCCGGCCCAGGGCGTCGCAGCGGACCGTGCCCCGTGGCAGCCGGGGCGGGACCAGGGCGACCGTGGCCAGCGCCCCGCAGCGCAGGTGGTGGGCGGCCAGCGGGGTGAGCGGGAAGTCGGCCCAGATGTCGCCGTAGACGGCGAACCACGGTTCCCACGGCGCCGGTAGCGCGCTGGCGGCGAGTTTCAGCCCGCCGCCCCGGCCCAGCGGGGTGGACTCCACGACCACGGTGGTGCGGACGGGCAGGGGCGCCGTGCGGACGTAGTCGGTGATCGCCTGGGAGCGGTAGCCCGCCGAGACGACCACCGTCTCCACGCCCGCGTCGGCGAACCGGTCGAGCTGGTGGCGCAGCAGCGGTGTGCCGTCGACCTCGACCATCGCCTTGGGGCGCAGGTCCGTGTGCGGGGCGAGCCGTCGGCCGCGTCCGCCCGCCAGGATCACGGCCTGGCGGATCGGGAAGCACGTGTCCGGCGATGGCATTCCCGACCTCCCGGGAGCGACGGCACGGCTTCGGAGCCCCGGCCGCGCGGTGCGGACGGAGCGTACGAATGCGACGAGGGTGGCCCCGACGCGCCGCTGGAGAGGCAACCGATCCGATCGCCGTGAAGTCACGCCGATGAGCGGGTGATCGGTGTGATCGGTGCTCCCGTCCTGCGGAGTGATCAGTCGGGTCCGCAGATGTCCGAGTCGGGCTCCGCCCACAGCCTCCTGTGTCGCGCCTCCGGGTGAACCCTGACGGAAGATCAGGGGACGGCGGCTCCCCGCCCCTGATGCCCCGGGCGAGCGGGATCGGAAGACTCGTCGTGCCGGGCCGGGGCCCCCCGGCCCCGGCGCGGACAATAGGGAGGCGGGCCCCCCCGGTAACCGCCCCCCCAACCCCACCCAGTGGGCGGGCGGG
>NZ_JBHVVE010000001.1:0-171012 GCF_042883725.1 Kitasatospora sp. NPDC058184 | reverse complement strand
ACATCGGGGGCGGGCGCCCCCCCCCCCGTCCGCCCCGGGGCGCCTGTTACCTTAAACATCTCCGGGGGGGCGGCCACCCCCCGCCCCCCCCCACGACCAGTCTGGAGCCGGACCGCACGTGAACGCGCACACGAACCGCAACCGTTGGGCCGTCGTGGCCGCCTCCGCCGCCCTGGCGGCCGCGCTGACGGTCGGGGCGGGCACGCCCGCCCTCGCCACCACCTCCACCGCCACCGTGTCGGCGACGACGGCGGCGAACCCGTCCGCGCTGCCGCCGCTGGACCCGGCGGCGCTCCGGGCCGCCCTCGCCCAGCGGCCCGCCGCCGACGTCTCCGCCGGGTTCGTGCGGGTCACCGGCTCCGCCGGGAGGTTCGAGGGCAGCTCGGCGGAGGGCGGGGCGGCCGTGGACCCGCAGGGCCGGTTCCGGATCGGGTCGATCTCGAAGGTCTTCACCGCCACCGTCGTCCTCCAACTCGCCGCCGAGGGCCGGATCGACCTCGACGGCAGCGTCCGGCGGTACCTCCCGGACCTCCCCGCCCAGTTCGGGGCGGTCACGGTCGGGCAGCTGCTCAACCACACCAGCGGACTGCCCACCGGCGACAACACGTTCTGGGGCGACGGCACCACCGGCTGGTTCGCCGAGCACCGGCTCGACGCGCCCACCCCCGAGGAGATCGTCGCCTCGACGGCCGGGCAGTCGCCGGCCTTCGACCCCGGGACCGCCCAGCAGTACAACGGCATGAACACCTTCGTCGCCGGGCTGGTCGTCGAGAAGGTCACCGGCCACCGCTACGCCGACGAGCTGCGCCGTCGGATCATCGGCCCGCTCGGCCTGCGCGACACCTCCCTCCCGGACGCCGACGACCCGGCGCTGCGGCGCCCCGCGACCCGCCCGTACCTGACCGTCCCCGACGCAGACGGCGGCTCGCACCGCGTGGACGTCACCGAGCAGAGCCCGTGGCCCTGGGCCGAGGGCGGCATGATCTCCAGCGCCCCCGACCTGGACCGCTTCATGACCGCCCTGTTCCGGGGCCGCCTCCTCCCGCCGGCCCAGCAGGAGGAGCTGTTCACCGTCCCGGAGGTGCCCGTCGCCCCGGGCAACCGCTACTGCCCGGACGACACGGCGTGCATGAGCATGGGCCTCGTGCGCCTCGCCTCCGGCGGCGTCGTGGCCTGGGGCAAGACCGGCTCCCGGCCCGGTTCCACCAGCGGCGTCTTCGCCACCCGCGACCTCTCCCGGACGGTCGTGTACTCGGTCGACCCGACCACGCTGAAGGGCACCGAGACCCCGTACGCCCTCGGGCTGCTGAAGTCCGCCTTCGGGTTGGGGTCCATCAGCTGACGGCCCGTCTCCGACCCTGGGCGGACGGGCGGCTGGCTCGCGCGGGGGAGGGGGACGGGCCGAGCGGTGGACGTGCGGCGGGGGCGGTGTCCGGGAGCGTGGACGCATGCTGAAGACCATCCCGGTGGGCGACACCGAGCGCCCCGTTCCCCGGTGGGCCCTGCGGCTCGCCAAGGCCCTCCCGTTCATCGTGCTGCCGCACTGCCTGTGGCGGCTGCCGTTCGCGTTCGACTTCCGGATGGGCACCGTCGACCCGCAGGCCCCGGCCTACGTCTGGTGGGCCGCCCCGTACGTGATCGGTTTGAGCGTGCTCACCGAGGCGCTGACGCTCCTGACCCTGGGGCTGGTCAGCGGTTGGGGCGAGGTGTTCCCGCGCTGGGTGCCCGTGCTGCGGGGCCGCCGGGTGCCGCCGCTCGCGGCGGTCGTCCCGGCCGTGCTCGGCGGGCTGGTCCTGGCGGCCCTGTTCGACGGGATGCCGCTCGGCTGGCTGGGGGTGTTCGAGGAGGTCGGCTACAGCAACGGCTGGTGGCTGCTCCTGGGGCGGGTCTGCACCTCGACGGCGATGTTCTGGGGCCCGATCACCCTCGCCCTGGCCTGGGCCTACCACCGCCGCCGTCGCCCCGCCGCCGCTCCGGCCCGTTGACGCCCGGCCGCGGGCGGGCCGCCGTGCGCGGGAGGTCGGCCCGGCCGACTTCCCGCGCTTCCGCGGCGGGCGGCTCAGTGGGTGCGGTAGTAGTCGGCGACGGCGGAGAACGCCTCCTTCGGGTCCCAGGGCAGGCCGGGGTAGGTGGTTCCCACGCGGTCCTCGTAGGTCCTGACGACGCCGTAGCTGGCGAGGTCGAGGTCGTCGCGGGGGTCCCCGTCCGGGCGGTGGACGTGGTCGTAGAGGGCGAAGGTGAAGACGAAGGCGGCGTCGATGCCGCCGGCGTCGAAGGCCTCCAGCAGTTCCCGGACGTACGCGGCCTGCCCGGCCTCGTCCCGCTCGTAGACGCCGTCCAGCCGGACCGGGCCCCCGTCGGCGTACTCGACGATGTCCAGGCCGTTCGCGCCCCGGTCGCCGGCGCCGCGGAAGGTGGCGGAGCCGAACTCGGTGACGGCGACCGGCTTGCCCTGGGCGGTCAGGTCGCGGACGCCGCCGGCGAAGCGGTCGGCGGTCTCGGCGGAGCGGTACAGGTCCAGGGAGACCAGGTCGAAGGGCTCCCAGTCGACGCGCTCCAGCGGTACGGCGGCGTACGTGACGCGCCCGCCGAAGCGGGCCCGGACGGCGGCCACCGCCTCGGCGAGGAACGCGTTGACCCGGCCGCTCACCGCACCGAGGTGTTCGCGCACCTGCTCGGGCCGGGCGAGCAGGGCGAGGCGCTCGCCGATGCCGGAGCCGGGCAGGAACCCCGGGTTCATCAGGCTGAGTTCGGCGCCGGTGACGAACACCACCTCGGCGCCGCGCCGCCGCAGCCGCTCGGCGCGCTCGGCGCAGTCGGTGAGGAGCGCGAGCATCGCGTCGGCGGTCAGTTCCAGCGGGTAGGGCGAGAACCAGACCTCCAGGCCCAGGTCGGCGGCGTGGCCGGCGGCGAGCTCGATCCGCTCCGGGTCGCCGCCCATGATGCGGACCGCGGTGCAGTGCAGGTCGTCCCGGATGATCCGCAGCTCGCGCTCGACCGCCTCGGAGTCGAACCAGGCGCGGGAGTACGCCCCGTCCCTGATGAAGCCGGTGTCGTAGCTGATTCCCTTGGTGCGCACGTTCTTCCGCCTTTCCGGCGAGAGAGAATTTACGGTACGGCCGGTACCGTAGTTGCCGACGGCCCGGCACGGCAAGAAGGATGGGGAGGGTACGGGCGGTATCGGCGGGCGGACTGGGCGGAGCGAGGGCATGGCCGGGCAGACGCGGCGGCGCGGAGCGGCGCTGGAGGAGGCGATCCTGCACGCCGCGGTCGAGGAGCTCACCGGGGCCGGGTACGCCGGGCTGACCATGGACAAGGTCGCCGCCCGCGCGGGCACCAACAAGAACGCCATCTACCGCCGCTGGCCCAACCGGCTGGCACTCGGCATCGCCGCGTACAAGCAGCTCGCGAAGACCGCCCCGCTCCCCGACACCGGTGAACTGCGCGGCGACGCCCTGGAGTTGCTCCGCCAGGCGAACCGTCACTGGAGCTCCCCGCTGGGCGCCGTACTGCGCGAGCTGCTGGCCGCGGCCGGCGGTGCCACGGAGTTCCTGGCCCAGCTGCAGGACCAGTCCGGCGACGCCGTGGCCGCGCCCTGGCTCACCGTCCTGGGCCGCGCCGTCGCCCGCGGCGAGGCCGCCCCCGAGGCGCTGCACCCCCGGGTGGCGACGGTGGCGATGGTGCTGCTGCGCAACGAGTTCATGGCGCGCGGGGTGCCGACGGCGCCGGACGACGTCCTGGTGGAGATCGTCGACGAGGTGTACCTGCCCCTGGTGCGCGGGCGCGGCCAGGGGCGGCAGCGGGGTTAGCGGGTGCGGTTCCCCTCGGTGTTTGCCTCGGCGTTCCCGCGGGCGTTCCCGCTGGCGTTCCCCGTGAGCAGTGAGTCGGCGAGCCGCTCCGCGGTGCCCGCGTCCAGCGGCCCGTGCCCGAGCAGGAAGCGATACCAGAACACCCCGTAGACCTGGTCGGCGATGAGGTCCGGATCGGCGTCCGCGGACAGTTCGCCGCGCTCGCGTCCCCGGGTGAGGAGTTCGCGCAGCGCGTCGCGGCGGGTGGCGGTGAAGCTCCGCATCAGGTCGGCGAGGTGCGGGTCGCGCGCGGCCTCGCGGGCGACGGTGCGCAGTGCGGGGGCGGTGGTGTCGCGCTGGGCCGCCTCGAAGGTGGTGCTGACGAAGGCGCGCAGGTCGGCGCGCAGGTCGCCGGTGTCGGGGCCGGACACGTCCTGGCCGGCGCGGTCGGTGAGGGCGTCGAGCAGGACGGCGCCCTTGGAGGGCCACCAGCGGTAGACGGTCTGCTTGCCGACGCCGGCCGCGCGGGCGATGGCGTCGATGGTGACGGGGGTGCCGTCGGACTCGGCGAGCAGGCGCAGCGCGGCGTCGAGGATCGCGCGGTGGGCGGCCTCGTTGCGGCGGCGTCCGGTGTGCGGGCGTGCCGCCGGGGTGCCCTCGGTGGCCTCGGTGCCCTCGGTCTCGCTCATCGTGCTCCCTCTCCTCCGGTGTGCCTCTCCCCGATTCCCCTTGACAAGACTATCAGTCTCGACAACCATCATTTCCGGAACCGACAGTCTCGACAAGTCGAAAGGCCCCACCACCATGAGCACTGCGTCAACCCCCTTCGCCGGACAGCGCGTCGTCGTGATGGGCGGCAGCTCGGGCATCGGCGAGGCCACGGCCACCGCCTTCGCCGCCGACGGCGCCGAGGTCGTGGTGACCGGCCGCGACCGCGACCGGCTGGACGCCGCCGTCGCCAGGATCGGCGGCAAGACCACCGGGCACCCGCTGGACGCGACCGACCCGGCCGCCCTCGCCGCCTTCTTCGCCACGACCGGCGTGGTCGACCACCTGGTCGTCGCGGTCAGCGGCGCGGCCGGCGCCGGCCCGTTCGCCCAGCTCGACCTGGCCGAACTCGCGGCCGGCTTCGACGCCAAGTTCTGGCCGCAGGTGCGCGTGCTCCAGGCGGCGCTGCCGCACCTGCGCGAGGACGGCTCGGTCACCCTGATCACCGCCGCCTCGGCCCGCGCCGCCTTCCCCGGCACCGCCGGACTGGCCGCCATCAACGGCGCGCTGGAGGCGATGGTGCCGCCGCTGGCCGTCGAGCTGGCCCCGCTGCGGGTCAACGCCGTCTCGCCCGGCGTGATCGACACCCCGTGGTGGGACCGCGTACCGGCCGAGCAGCGGGCCGCGCTGTTCGAGGGCCTCGCCGCCACCACCCCGGTCGGCCGGGTCGGCCGGGCGGAGGACGTCGCCCGGGCGATCCACCTGCTGGCCGCCAACGGCTTCGTCACGGGTGTGGTACTCGACTGCACCGGCGGGGCGAACCTTCCGACCGGCCGCTGAGCCGGCCGCTGGGCCGCGCGGAGCCGGCGGTGCTGTCACAGCTCGCCCGTACGGTTCGACCGTGAACGTTCCCGAGGTCATCCCCGTCAGCCACCGGCCCGACCACCGCACCGACACCATCGGCCGCTGGCAGGGCGGCCAGTTCCTCGCCTCGGCGCTCTGCCTCGGCGCCGGCCGGTACTACGCCGTCCTGCACCGCTTCGACGGCGCCGGCCGCCACCTCGACTCGCGGATACGCCCCGCCGACGAGGCGCCGCAGGCCCGGCTGCTGCTGGCGGAGTGGCTCGACGCCCTGCCCGGCCGCGAGTACGGGGACATCGCGATCGCCCCGTTCGCCGTGCAGGTCGACGGCGAACTGTTCGGCCTGGTGCGCGAGGACTACGAACCGGACGAGGTGGACGACGAGGAGGATCGGGTCCACTTCGAGCTCTACCCCGACGGCCTGGGCTTCGACGCCCCCTGGTGCGGCTGCTACGACACCTGAGCCGCCCCGGGGCGCGTCACCACTCCGCCTCCCGGTAGGCGGGGCCGGCGGCCGGCCGACCACCGGGCGTGTGGTCGACTGCCCGGCGGCCGGTGGCCGGTGGGATCAGCCCGCGTACTGGCCGAGGATCTTCGCGAACTCGTACGGCTGCTGCGGGATGTTGGTGCACTTGGACAGCGAGCCGCCGGTGCAGGCGTTGGCGTCCCGGGTGGCGTCCCAGAAGGAGAGCATCCCGAGGTGGTTCTGCCGGGCGAAGGCCACCAACTGCTGGGCGTCGGCCTGGTTGTAGACCTGGTGGTCGTCGTTCTCGCCGATCATCGGGGTGACGCCGACCATGGCCCACAGCTGGGCGTCGGTCTTCGCCGGGTAGAGCGCCTTGAGCTGGCCGAACAGCGACTGGGCGGCCTGGACGGCGGCGTTGCCGTAGTCCGTCCCGCTCCGGTAGTAGTCCATCGCCATGATGTTGACCAGGTCGACGGCCACCCCGGCGTCCCGGGCGGACTTGACGATGGCGACGCCCTCGGAGGTCAGGCCCTCGGGCAGGACGGGCAGGGTGAAGGAGACCCTGAGGCCCGGGTGGGCCTGCTGGAGCCTGGCGAGGGCGGCCGAGCGGCGGTCGTTGGCGGCGGTGTCGGCGATGGCCGCGCCCTCGATGTCGAAGTCGACGTAGCGCAGGTTGTAGGCGCTCACCACCGCGTCGTACTCGGCGAACAGCGAGTCCACCGTGGTGCAGGCGGCGGCGAGTTCGGTGCCGGCGGCGCCGCCGAAGGAGACCTTGACGTCGCCGCCGGCCGCGCGCAGCGCGTCCACCTGGTCCTTGGCCCAGGCGGTGCGCGGGTCGTAGGCGTTGAACCAGCTGGCCTTGCAGCCGACGCCGGTGACGAAGCCCATCGTGTAGCCCTTGAGGCCGGCGGCCTTGGCCAGGTCGGGCATCGAGGGGGTCGGCCAGGCGCCCATGTCGATGAACGGGGCGACCGGGAGCGCGACGTTCGGCGCCGGGGTGCCCGGGCCGCCGGTGGGCGTACCGGTCGGCGTGCCGGTCGGGGTGCCCGTCGGGCTCGGCGGGGTCGAACTCGGCGGCGGGGTGGTCGGGTTGCCGCCGCCCGGGCCGGTCAGGGCGATGTCGTCGGCGAGGTAGCCGCCCTGCCCGTACCAGCCGTGCAGGTACACGGTGACGCTGGTGGTGGCCGCCCCGGTGGTGAAGCTGGTGGACAGCTGCTGCCAGTCGGCGCCGCCGGCGGTCCAGGTGGCCGGGTCGGTGACGCCGCTGCCGGTGGCGCCGAGGTAGACGTACCGGCCCTGCACCCAGGCGCTGAGCGTGTACGTGGTGTTGGGCTGGACGCTGACGGTCTGGCCGCACTGCGCGGTGTCGCTCGCGCCCACCGCCCCCTTGAGCGCGTACGTCCCGCTGTGCGCGCCGGAGTCGACCACGCTCCCGGTGCCGGCCGAACAGCTCCACGGGCCGAGCGCGCCGCTCTCCAGCCCGCCGTTGGCGAGCAGGTTGCCGTCGGCGGCGCCGGCGTTCCCGGCGAGGACGGCCAGGCCGCCGGCGGCGAGCGCGGTGGCGGCGGCGAGGCTCAGCAGGGTGGTCCGGCGGGCGGGGCGGCGGTGCGTGGGGGCGTGCTGGGGCGCGCTGGGCATGGGGGTGCCTCTCGGGACGTGGGGGCCGCCCGCGCCGCGAGGGGGAGGCGCGGGGCGGGCGGCGGCCTGGGGTGGTCCGGGGTGGGGGAGCGCGGTGCTGAGCATCAAACTGGACTAGACCAGCTGTGCACGTCAAGCGTTTCCCGGCCTCGGACGCCCCGTCAGGGACAGGTTTTAGGAACGGTTAAGACGATGCCGGGCGGCGGTCGCGGCGGGCCCGGGGACGAAGGGGCTTGACCTTGAGTGCACTCCAAGGTGAAAGCTGAAGGCGTTGATCACGCACCACCACGCGAACACCGCGGCCACCCCCACGGGAGCCGCGGAAATCACGACGGGAGCACCACCATGCGCAACGCCTCGTTCGGCACCAGCGGCCCGGAGATCGGCGTCATCGGTCTCGGCTGCATGGGCATGACCTGGGCCTACACCGAGCGGGACCGGGACGACGAGAAGTCGGTCCGGGTGATCCGGCAGGCGCTGGACCTCGGCGTCGGCCTGATCGACACCGCCGACATGTACGGCCCGTACACCAACGAGGAGGTGGTCGGCGCCGCGCTGGCCGGCCCGTACCGGGAGCGCGCCTTCCTGGCCACCAAGGTCGGCATTGTGCCGGGCGGCGCGGGCCAGCAGGAGCGCAACGGCCGGCCCGAGCACGTGCGCCGCTCGATCGACGAGAGCCTGCGCCGGCTGGGCACCGACCACGTCGACCTCTACCAGCTGCACCGGGTCGACCCCCAGGTCCCGATCGAGGAGACCTGGGGCGCGTTCGCCGAGGTCGTCGCGGCGGGCAAGGCCCGGAGCATCGGCCTCTCCGAGGCGGGCGTCGAGGAGATCAAGCGGGCGCAGAGCGTGCACCCGGTGGCCTCGGTGCAGTCCGAGCTGTCGCTGTGGACCCGGGACGCGCTGGCCGAGGTGCTGCCGTACACCGAGGAGCAGGGCATCGCCTTCCTGCCGTTCTCGCCGCTCGGCCGGGGCTTCCTGACCGGCGGCATCACCTCCATCGAGGAGCTGCCCGCCGACGACTTCCGCCGCCGGCTGCCGCGCTTCCAGCACGACGCGCTGCGGGCCAACCTGGCGCTGGTCGGGAAGGTCCGGGCGGTCGCCGAGCGGATCGGCGCCACCCCGGCGCAGGTCGCGCTGGCCTGGGTGCTGGCGCAGGGCCGGTACGTCTTCCCGATCCCGGGCACCAGGACGCCGCGCTACCTGGTGGACAACGTGGGGGCGGCCGGGATCGAGCTCTCGGCGGCGGACCTGGCCGAGCTGGACGCGCTGCCGGCCGCGACCGGCGAGCGCTACTGACGGCGGCGCTGCCCCCGTACCCGCGCCGTCAGCGCTCCCGCACCCACACCAGCTGCCGTCCGGTCTCGCCCGGAGCCCGGACGGCGGCCTCCGCGACCCGGTCCAGCCGGTAGCCGAGCTTGCGCGGGACGGCCGCGCTGGCGCCGTTCGCCCGGTCGCAGCGGATCTCCACCCGGGTGATCCCGGGCAGGGCCAGCGCGGCCTCGGTCAGTGCCCCGGCCGCGGCGGTGGCGATGCCCCGGCCGACGTGCCCGGCGGCGACCCAGTAGCCGATCTCCAGCGCGCCCGGGCCGATCCGCCCGTGCAGGCCGAAGGCGCCGATCACGCCGCCGGGCTCGGCGTCCAGGCCGGCCAGGTACATGAAGTCGGTGCCGGCCTCCCAGGCGGCCGCGCCGGCCCGGGTCAGCTCGGCGGTCCGGGCCCGGGAGGGGGCCTCGGCCGCCCACTCCATCCAGGGCCGCAGGTGGTCCAGGTTGGCGCGGACGGCCTGGTTCAGCGCCGCCGTGTGGCTGCTGCGGCGGCGCCGCAGCCAGAGGCCGCCGGGCAGCCGCAGCCGTTCCGGCGGCCGCCCGGCGGTCGCCTCCACCAGCGGCGGGGCGAGGCCGCAGGGCCGTGGCTGTGCTTGGCTCATGGCGGCGATTATGTCCTTGGCCGGGACCTGTCACCATCGGATATCCCTCTGGTGGCGGGCGCGTCCCCCGGTGGCGGGCGCGCCCGGCCGCACCCCGGCGCGTCAGAGCCGGACCATCACCTCGTCGAGCTCCTTGCGCCGCAGGTCCGGCACGCGCGCCCCCTCGGCCGGGTAGCCGACCGGGATGACGTACGCGGCGCGCTCCTCCGCCGGGCGGTCGCACACCTCGTTGAGGAACTTCATCGGGCTCGGGGTGTGGGTCAGCGTGGCCAGGCCGGCCTGGTGCAGCGTGGCCAGTAGCAGCCCGACCGCGATCCCCACCGACTCCTTGGTGTAGTACGGGCGCGGCGACTCGGGGCCCTTGTGCACCTCGAACACCACGATCACGGCCGGCGCGTCCTCCAGGAACGGCTTGCGCCAGTCGGTGCCGATCGGGGCGAGCGCGGCCAGCCACTCCTCGGACGCCCGGTGGCCGTAGAACTCGCGCTCCTCGGTCTCGGCCGCCTCGCGCAGCCGCCGCTTGCGCTCCGGGTCGGTGATCACCACGAACCGCCAGGGCTGGACGTGCGCGCCGCTGGGCGCGGTGGAGGCGGTCCGGACCGCCCATTCGACCACCCCGTCCGGGATCGGGCGGGTGGAGTAGTCGCGGACGGTCCGGCGCTGCGCCATCACGTCGTGGAAGGACCTGCTGCGGGCCTCGGCCTCGTGGGCGGGCACCGTCATGGGGGTGAGCGGGACGGTCGGGTGGGACGTCCCCGCCACGGCGCTGTCAGTGCTGTCAACCATGGCGCACAGCACAGCACATGACGGCCCCTCCGGGAGGGGGTTTCCGGGAAGAGGTAGAGACCAATCCCCGGAGACCCATCCCGGAGGCCATCCCCGGAGGCCGATCCGGCCGGCGGCCGGTCCCGCTCCCCGGGCCCGGCGACCCCTACAGCTCGTGCGCCCGCCCGTCCCGGACCTCGATCCGCCGGTTCACCGCCACCGTGTCCAGCATCCGCCGGTCGTGGGTGACCAGCAGCAGGGTGCCGGTGTACGAGCCGAGCGCGGACTCCAGCTGCTCGATCGCGGGCAGGTCCAGGTGGTTGGTGGGCTCGTCCAGCACCAGCAGGTTGACCCCGCGGGCCTGCAGCAGCGCCAGCGCGGCCCGGGTGCGCTCGCCGGGGGAGAGGGTGCCGGCCGGGCGCAGCACGTGCACCGCCTTGAGGCCGAACTTGGCCAGCAGGGTGCGCACGTCCTCCGGCGCGAGCTCCGGCACGGCGGCCGCGAAGGCCTCCAGCAGCGGCTCCCCGCCGAGGAACAGCCCGCGCGCCTGGTCCACCTCGCCGACCACCACGCCGGAGCCCAGCGAGGCGCTGCCGCCGTCGAGTTCGAGCCGGCCGAGCAGGGCGGCCAGCAGCGTGGACTTGCCCGCGCCGTTGGCGCCGGTGATGGCGACCCGGTCGGCCCAGTCGATCTGCAGGTCCACCGGGCCGAAGGAGAAGTCGCCGCGCTTGGCGACGGCCGCGCGCAGGGTGGCCACCACCGAGCCGGAGCGCGGCGCGGTGGCGATCTCCATCCGCAGCTCCCACTCCTTGCGCGGCTCCTCGACCACGTCCAGCCGCTCGATCATCCGCTGGGTCTGCCGGGCCTTGGAGGCCTGCTTCTCGGTGGACTCGGTGCGCTTCGCCTTGGCGTTCTTGTCGTTGTCGCTGCTCTTGCGGCGGGCGTTGCGGACGCCGTGCTCCATCCAGTTGCGCTGCATCTGGCCCCGGGCCTCCAGCGAGGCCTTGGTGTCGGCGTACTCGTCGTACTCCTCGCGGGCGTGCCGGCGGGCCACCGCCCGCTCCTCCAGGTACGCCTCGTAGCCGCCGCCGTACAGGTTGACCTGCTGCTGGTGGAGGTCCAGCTCCAGCACCTTGGTCACGGTGCGGGCCAGGAACTCGCGGTCGTGGCTGATCAGCACGGTGCCCGTGCGCAGGCCCTTGACGAAGGACTCCAGCCGCTCCAGGCCGTCCAGGTCGAGGTCGTTGGTGGGCTCGTCGAGCAGGAAGACGTCGTAGCGGGAGAGCAGCAGCGAGGCGAGGCCGGCCCGGGCGGCCTGGCCGCCGGACAGGGCGGTCATCGGCAGGTCCAGCGAGACCTTCAGCCCGAGCGAGTCGGCGACCTCCTCGGCGCGCTCCTCCAGGTCGGCGCCGCCGAGGTCCAGCCAGCGCTCCAGGCCGACGGCGTACGCGTCGTCGGCGCCCGGCCGACCCTCGACCAGGCCCTCGGTGGCCTCGTCCAGCGCGGCCTGCGCGGCCGCCACACCGGTGCGGCGGGCCAGGAAGTCGCGCACCGACTCGCCCTCGCGCCGCTCCGGCTCCTGCGGCAGGTGGCCGACGTTGGCGCTCGCCGGGCTCAGCCGCAGCGAGCCGCCCTCGGGGGTGTCCAGGCCGGCCAGCAGCCGCAGCAGGGTCGACTTGCCGGCGCCGTTCACGCCGACCAGGCCGATCACGTCGCCGGGGGCGACGACCAGGTCCAGGCCGGAGAAGAGGGTGCGTTCGCCGTGGCCGGCGCTGAGGTCCTTGACTACGAGTGTGGCGCTCATGATGAGCCCGATTGTAGGAGGAGCCGGGCGTCCGGCCGAAAAGACGGGGGCCGCGGCCGTCGCGGCCGCGGCCCCCGGATCACCGCTCAGCGGGTCACCGCGCCGCTCGGAAGACCACTCGGCCTTCGTCGGAGCGGGTCACTCGGCCTTCTTCACTTGGCCTTCTTCGAGAAGTACTCGAACATGTGCTGGGCCACGTCCTCCAGGTACGGACCGGCCTCGTAGGTGTTCGCGCCGTTGCCGATGGAGGTGTCGCTGACCAGGGCGGGCTTGCCGTCCTTGGTCGCGTACCAGCCGCCGCCGCTGCTGCCGCCGGTCATGTTGCAGCCGATCAGCAGCATCGCCGGGCGGCTCGGGTCGCCGGTCTTCTTGGACGGCTTGCCGCCGTCGCAGTGCTCCAGCTCCACGCCGTCGAAGGGCTTGCCCTCCGGGAAGCCGTAGTTGCTGACGGAGCCGACCTGGTCACGCGGGGCGTTGAACCAGAGCGGGACGGAGCCGCCGACGGTCTCCTCCAGCGACTTGCCGCCCGGGCTGGGGTTGGCGACCTTCACGATGCCGAAGTCGTACTGGCTCCACGGGCCGCCCTTCTCCGGGTCGGCCTCCGCGGCCCACTGCGGCGAGACCATGCCGGAGGTGGCGGTCCACTCGCCGTACGGCTCGGCGTCCTCCAGCTTGGCCTGCTTGTTGCCGTTGCTCAGCACGCCGTTGCTGTTGAAGGCCGGGGCGAAGGTGATGTCGGTGTAGTACTTGTTGCCCTTGCCGCCGTGCAGGCAGTGGCTGGCGGTCCACACCAGGTTGCTCTTGCCGGGGTTGGCCGGGTCGGAGACGACGGTGCCGGAGCACACGTAGTCCTCGTTGCCGTCCTTGAAGAAGATCTTGCCGTTGACGTGCATGTTCTTCGGGAACGGGTGCGCCACGGGCTTGGCCGGGACCATCGCGGGCAGCTGGTCCGCGCCGCCGCCACCGCCGGGCTGGGCCGCGGTGGGCTGGGCCGTGGGCGCGGCCGAGGCGGGCGCGCTGGTGGCCGGCGCGGCGCCGGTGGGCTGCGCGGGCGGCTGGGTCCCCTCCGGGGCGGGCTGCGGCAGCGGCTTCGGCTTGGCGTCCAGCAGCTTCTGCAGGGTCCAGTAACCCTTGACCGCCGGGGTGATCACGTTGGCCTGGGCCCACTTGTCCCAGTCCTCCAGCTTCCAGGTCTTCAGCTCTTCGAGCGTCGGAAGCTTGATCGGAGCCGCGCCCGGCGTGCCGGAGGCGCCGGCCGTGACGCCGGGAGCCGCGGTCACGGCCGGGTCGGCGTTGTCGGGGCCGCACGCGGTGGCGACCACCATGGTCAGCGCGACGACGGAGGCGCCCAGGACGGCACGGCCCGGCCGGGATATCGGTGACATGAGTTCAAATCCCCCTGTTGACTACCGCCACGCGGCCCGTTCCCCGGGTGCGGCCCCACTCGGCCGCAGGCATGGCAGGTGAGGAGTCTGCCATGCGTCCGGGGGACTCCCGAATTCCGCACCGGACCGGGACGGGGCCGTCACCGGATGGGCACGGGATCGGCACCGGGGGCCCGTCGAGGAGCGGTCCCGGGGGGTGCGCTCGGCGGGTCGCGCGGTGGTCCCGGCGGGCCCGGCGGCCGGTAAATCGGTTGCACGCCCCGGGCGGGCTGCCTAGCGTGGTCCGGGTCATCAGCCAGACAAGGAGAAGGCCGTTGCTCTACTGAGGTCCCGGGACACCGCCCCCGCCGCGCAGGCCCTGCTGCCGTCGCGCGGTGCGCGAGTGTGCGACCTCAGTCACGGCCCGTGGCACTCCTCTGCGTGACGCCACCCCTTCGTTCCCCCGGCCGTGCCCGGTTTCCGCACCCGCGGTGTCTCCCCGTGTTGCTCACCACCCCTTCGGCAACCACCCCGGGAGGCCTGTATGGCACACCACCCCACCACCACCGCCGTCCTCTGCACCGAGCTCTCGTTCGAGTGGCCCGACGGCAAGCCCGTCCTGGACGGCTTCCAGCTCGCCGTCGGCCCCGGCCGCACCGGCCTGATCGGGCTCAACGGCGCGGGCAAGTCCACCCTGCTGCGGCTGATCGCGGGCGAGCTCGCCCCGACCGGCGGCACCGTCCGGATCGACGGCGAACTCGGCTACCTGCCACAGGGGTTGACGCTCGACACCACCCTGCGGGTGGACGAGGCGCTCGGCATCCGCGCCGCCCGCGAGGCCCTGCACGCCATCGAGTCCGGCGACACCGACCAGCGCCACTTCGACGCGGTCGGCGACGACTGGGACGTCGAGGAGCGCGCCCGCGCCACCCTCGACCGGCTCGGCCTGCACCGCCTCGGCCTCGACCGGACCACCGGCGAACTCTCCGGCGGCGAGGCCGTGCTGCTGCGGCTGGCCGCCCTGCTGCTGGCCCGCCCCGACGTCCTGCTGCTCGACGAGCCCACCAACAACCTCGACCGGGCCGCCCGCGAGCGGCTCTACGAGACGGTGGCCGGCTGGAACGGCGTGCTGCTGATCGTCAGCCACGACCGCGAGCTGCTCCGGCACGTCGACCAGATCGCCGACCTCCGGGACGGCGAAGTCACCTGGTACGGCGGCAACTTCGATGAGTACGAACGCACCCTCGCGGCCCAGCAGGAGACAGCCGAGCGGCTGCTGCGCAACGCCGAGGCCGACGTCCGGCGCCAGAAGCGGGACTTGGCCGAGGCCCGCATCCGGCTGGACCGCAGCGCCGCGTACGGCAAGAAGCGCTCGGTCACCCGCAACGACCCGCACATCTTCGCCGGGATGCTCAAGCGCAAGGGCCAGGAGACGGCCGGCCGCCTCCAGGGCATGCACACCGAGCGCCTGGAGGAGGCCAAGGCCCGGCTCGACGCGGCCGAGGAGGCCGTCCGGGACGACGCCGAGATCCGGATCGACCTGCCGCGCACCGCCGTCCCGGCCGGGCGCACCGTGCTCACCCTGGACAGGGTCCGGCTGCCCCACGGCACCACCGCCGACCTCGACCTGCGCGGGCCCGAGCGGATCGCCCTGGTCGGCCGCAACGGCGCCGGCAAGACGACGCTGCTGCGCACCATCGCGGGCGAACTCGGCCCGCCGGCGGGGGAGGTCGTCACCCCGGTGCCGCTGCGGCACCTCCCGCAGCGGCTCGACCTGCTGGACGAGGAGCGCTCCGTCGTGGAGAACGTCAAGCTGTTCGCCCCCACCGCCGGGGACAACGCGGTCCGCGCCCGACTCGCCCGCTTCCTGTTCCGCGGCGCCCGGGCCGACCAGCCCGCCGCCACCCTCTCCGGCGGCGAGCGGTTCCGGGCGACGCTGGCCGCCCTGCTGCTGGCCGACCCGCCGCCGCAGCTGCTGCTGCTCGACGAGCCGACCAACAACCTGGACCTCGCCAGCGTCCGCCAGCTCACCCAGGCGCTGTCCGCGTACCGGGGCGCGCTGATCGTGGCCAGCCACGACCTGCCGTTCCTGCGCGGCCTGGGCCTCACCCGGTGGCTGGAGCTGGACGGCGAACTGCGGACGGTGGAGCCGATGTAGCGCCTACCGCTGCTCCTGCCGTTACTGCTCCTGGTCGTTCTCGGCGTCCCCCTGGTCGCCCTGGTCGCCCTGGTCGCCCTGGCTGCTCTGGTTGCCTTGGGCGTCCTCGGTGAGCATCCGGCGGGCCGTGCTCAGGGCCGAGTCCCTGAGCGCGGCCAGCTCGTCCGGGGTGAACACCGGTGTGCGGACGTTCGGCGGGATGCCCGGGCCGTCGAAGGTGCTGCCGTTCCTGGTCAGGTACTTCTCGTTCGGCAGGACGGCCATGAACTCCGGCGAGAGCGACTTGATCATGATGTCGGAGAAGACGCCCTGGGTGTTCTCGCCGACCCGGAGCACCCGCGGGGAGCGGCCCGTCATGGCCTGGGTGAAGGTCTCCGCGGCGCTGGTGGAGATCGAGGAGGTGAGCACCGCCACCGGCCCGGTGAAGTGCCCGCCCGCCGACGGCCGTACGGTGATCGGCTCGGGCCGGGTGAACTTCGTCGGGTCGGCCGGGTCGTTGCGCGCCACCTTCCGGTAGGCGACGTACGGGCGGTCGGTGAGCCGGGCGGCGATGTGCAGCCCGAGCGCGTCCGAGCCGCCGCCGTTCAGCCGCACGTCGACGACCAGGCCGGTGGGCCGGTCAGGGCCGGCCAGCACGGCGTCCAGCGCCCGGTCCAGCTCGTCGACCTGGCTCCGGAAGTCGCCGTCGGTGTAGCCGTCGAAGCTGCTCACCCGGAGGTAGCCGAGGCCGTCCGGGAGCCGGCCCACGCCGAGCCGGCCGCCGGCGAACTGCTGCTCCGGGCCGGTGAGCTGGGCGGCCGAGGCCTGCAGGGCCCGCGCGGTCAGCTCCGGGGTCTGCACCGTCGAATCCGGCCGCTGCCCGCCGAAGACCTCCTTGGCGTGCCCGTCGACCACCCGGGCCAGCCCGGTGTGCGCGTCGCCGAGCGGGCCGAGCATGTCCGTGAAGACGTCCTGCAGCCGGTCGGCGGTCGTCGCCGGGGTGATCGTGGGCCGCTTCTCGTCCCGGACGGCGTGCCAGTCGATGCCCTTGGCGGCGAAGAACGGGTAGTTCTCCTCGAAGTCCTCCCAGAACCGGTCGAAGACCGCGAGCGGGTCGTTCGGAGCCGGCCGCGCGCACAGCGGCGGCAGGGCGTCCAGGCGGGTGAGCGACTTGGTGCCGACCCCGCTCTCCTCGCGTTCCACGGCCCGGTTCCGGCCCTTGGGGGTGAGCGTCATGGCGAGGTTGCCCACGGTGTAGCGGGTGGTGCCGTCCGGGCCGGGCTCCGAGGCCTGCGTCCCGGTGACCCACCCGGGCAGGCAGCTGTGCGCGGTCACGTCGTAGGTGGTGACCCGGCCCCCGGAGACCGCGATCAGCAGGCCGTAGCCCTCCGTCCGCCAGACCCCCTCCAGCGGGTTCCCCCGCCCTTCCTGCGCCGCGGCCGCCCCCGGTGCCGCCAGCCCCACCGCCGTCGCGAGGGCCACCGCCGCGGCCGCGGTCCTGCCGATGCCGCTTCCGGTCCTGCTGCGCGCCGTTCCCGTCGTGCGTCCTGTTCCCGTCCTGCGCGCCGTTCCCGCCGTGCGCGTCATCCCTGACCTGCGTGCCATTCCTGACCTGCGTGTCATCTCCGGCCTCCGCCGAAACCCCGGTCTCCCCCGCGGAACCCCTCCGCCACCGCTCCCCGTCGACGCTACGGCCGGCCCCACCGCCCGGGCGTCATCCGACGAGCCGCACCCGCTTCCTCCTCCGGGCGCACCGGCTTCCTTCTCCGGGCCGACCCGGAGCCGGGCGCAATGGTCCTCGGCGGTCTCGACAGCGACCGTTTTGACTGCGGGTGAAAAACCGCCGTCCGCGGCCCCAACTACCCGTCGCTCCAGTACCATCGGCGGCATGCCTGCGCTCACCATCGAGTACACGGAGCACGAGCTCGCCGCGATCCGCGAGGCCGCCGCCGCGGACGGCAAGACCGTGAAGGCCTACGTCCACGACCTGAGCGTGCGCGAGCAGCAGCGCCGGGTCTTCGTGGACCACGCGGTGGCGTTCTGGAAGGCGCACCGGGCCGAGTTCGACGCCGCGTTCCCCGAGGACGCGCCCGCCGCGTGAGCGACGGGGGAGCGTGGACTCCCGGGGCTATGCCTGCGGCGTCGACCGCAGCCTTCCCGCGATCCGCGTCCCGAGCCGGTCCAGCCCGACGACGAGTGCGGCGAGCGCCACGAACTCGACGGTCAGCAGGGCTATCTGGCCCCAGACGTAGCCGTAGCCCTTGGTGGTCGGGTCGAAGAAGAAGTACGGGTAGGGCATCGGGTAGTCGTCGAACAGCGCGTTGCGGGTGAGCACGATCGCCGCGTAGCCGAGCGGGAAGCCCAGCCAGAGCGGGATGTCCTTCCACGCCGAGGCGTTGCGCGGCTTGAGCACCAGCCAGTCGGCGATCACCATCACCGGCGTCACGTAGTGCAGGAAGAACGACGACCAGTGCGCCAGCCTGTCCGGCCCGCTGACCAGCCCGGGCAGCGGGTTGGCGCCGTGTTCGAGCAGGATGTGCGAGACCAGCCCGGTGATCAGGATGTACAGCGTGGCGGCGCCGCGCAGCCGGGGCGCGGGCGCGTCCACGGTGCCGCGCTTGAGCATCCAGTACACCGCGCCGATGAAGTAGCCGAACACGATCACGTTGCTCTGCACGGTGAAGTAGACCAGCGGCGCGGTCCCGAGGGTCAGGCCGAGGCCCGCCGAGAGCACGATGCCCATGCGCCACCAGAGCGCGGGTCGGGTCCGGACTGTCATGCGGTCACCAGTTCGTTCCAGGCGATACGGGAGGTATCGGACGTCGAGGGGGAAACCCGCACTCTACTCGCTGGTACCGATCGGATGGAATCCACGTTCGAGCCGTTCGGGCGTACCGGGGGCACGGGTGATGGTCGCGGTGGATCCTGAGCGGGCGTCAGCCCGGCAGCACGAAGCCCGACTCGTACGCCGCGATGACCGCCTGGGTGCGGTCCCGCGCGCCCAGCTTGGCCAGCACGCTGCCGACATGCGTCTTCACCGTCTCCTGGCTCACCACCAGCTGCCGCGCGATCTCGCCGTTGTTGAGCCCGGTGGCCATCAGCCGCAGCACCTGCCCCTCCCGCTCGGTCAGCCGCCCGATCGGCCCCCGGTCGCCCGACCCGGCCTCCCGGCGCCGGTCCGCGCCGTGGCGGAGCGCGAGGTCGCGGACGGCCGCCGGGAACAGCAGCGAGTCGCCGCGCGCGACCAGCCGCACCGCCTGCACCATCTCCTCCGCCCGGGCCCGCTTCAGCAGGAACCCGGCGGCGCCCGCGCGCAGCGCGTCGTACACGTGGTCATCGTGCTCGAAGGTGGTGACCACCAGGATGCGCGGCGGCGGGGCCATCCCGTTGACCAGCTGTTCGGTGGCCCGGATGCCGTCGATGCCGGGCATCCGGACGTCCATCAGCACCACGTCCGGGCGCAGTTCGCGCACCAGCGGGACGACCTCGGCCCCGTCGGCGGCCTCGCCGACCACGGTGAGGTCCGGTTCGCTGTCGATCACCACCCGCAGGCCCAGGCGGACCAGCCGCTCGTCGTCCGCGATCACCACCCGGATGCCGTCGGCGCCCTGCCGCGTTCCCTCGTCCACGGCGTCGTACCCCATCTCGTTCATGTCCTCGTTCACGTCGTCCCTCCCACCGGCAGCCAGACGGCCAGCCGCCACGTCGTTCCGTCCCCGTCCGGCCCCGCCGCGCTGCCGCCGTGCAGGGCCGCCGCCCGCTCGCCGATCCCGCGCAGCCCGCGCCCGCCGCCGGGGCGGCTCGGCCGGGCGGGGCCGAGCGGATTGGTCAGGTCGATCTCCAGCCGGCCGTCGGCGAGCCGGACCCGCAGCCCGGCCGGGGCGGGCCCGGCGTGGCGCAGCACGTTGGTCAGACCCTCCTGCACGATCCGGTACGCCTCGCGGGAGACCGGCTCGGGCAGGCCGGCCAGCCCGGGCGCCAGCTCGGCGTCCACCGCCACCCCGGCGCGGCCGAGCTGGCGCAGCAGGTCGTCCAGCCCGGCGAGGGTCGGCCCGGCGGGTCCGGCGGCCTCCGGGTCCTCCTCGCGCAACAGCCCCAGTACGGCGTCGAGTTCGGCGACGGCCGCCCGGGCGGTCTCCTCGATCGCCGCGAGCGCCTCGGCGGCGAAGTCCGGGTTGCTGCGCAGCACCCGGGCGGCGGCCGAGGCCTGGATGCCGACGGCGCTGAGCGCGTGGCCGACCGAGTCGTGCAGCTCGCGGGCCAGCCGGTTGCGCTGGGCGAGCACGGTGGCCCGGCGCTCGGCGGCGGCCACCCGCTCCTCCGGGGTCGGGCCGAGCAGGGCGGGCGCCCAGCGGGCGAGCAGCGCGCCGCAGACGGCGTTGGTGCCGACGATCAGCAGCAGAACGCCGAGGCCGAGGGCCGGGCCGGTGACCAGCCAGCCGGGGAAGTGCCGCTCCCACAACCGGACGAACTCCCTGGTCCCCGCGAAGCCGCAGACCAGCACCACCGCGAACGGGGTGCCCGCCAGCGTCATCCCGGCGACCACCCCGCCGAACAGGACGTGCAGCACGTACCAGAGCGCGGTACGCCACCGGGCGCCCCAGGAGCGGGCCGGTCCGGTGGCCAGCTCCTCCGGCCGGGCCGCCGAGCACAGCGCCCGCGCCGCCGCGCCCTCCAGCCCCCGCACCATCGGCACCAGCGCGGTGACGGCGGCCATCGGCAGCGAGGTGAGCAACGACAGGACGTAGAGCAGCAGTTGGCGTCCGGGCGGCTGGTTCGGGTTGAGCGCCCCGTACAGCACCACCGACAGCATCCAGTACGGCATCAGCAGCGCGCCGCCCAGCACCAGGTGCACCCAGCGCAGCCGGGCCCGCCGGCCGACCGACGCCCCCGCCGCACGCCGCAGCCGGACGCCCACCGCTCCCGTACGCCGCAGTCGCATGCCCACCCCCGTGATCACCCGCGCGACTCTACGGCAGCGGCGCGCCGGAGGGTGCCGCGTTCGGTGAGCGCGACCGCCCCGACCGCCAGGACCAGCACCGCGGCCACCACCTGGGCGCCCTGGACCAGGGGCGTCAGCCCGGGGACGGCCGTCCGCAGCTCGGTCACCCGGGTCGTCGTCGCCCCGAAGGCCACCAACTGCCAGGCGCCCCAGCCGAACAGCGAGCCGGCCGCCGTCCAGACCGCCAGCAGCGGCCCGAGCAGCCGGCGCCCCGGACGGAACCGGAAGACCAGGACCAGCAGCGCCGCCGCCGCGGCCACCGCCATCACCGCCGTCACCCCGTTCATCACCGCCACGCCCCGGGACCGGCCGTCCACCAGGTCCCGCGGCACTCCGGCGGTGCCGCCGAACGCCCAGTAGACCCGGGCCGCCGCGACACCTGCGGCGAGCAGCGCGGCGACGCAGGCGAGGACGCGCTGCACGGTCAGGGTGGGGGAGTCGGGCAGGTCGCCGATCCGCTCCCGCAGCAGCCCGGCCCAGCGCCGGCGGGCGTACAGCACGAAGGCGGTGATCAGCGCGAGGCCCTGGACGGCGAAGCCGCCGTACACGACGGGGAAGACCCAGCCGCCGAGGCCCTTGTCGTCCGGGTCGGCGCTCTCCGGCCCGAGGACCAGGAGGCTCAGCAGGTACAGCGGCAGCGCGACCAGGATCGTGCCGAGCAGACCGGTCGCCACCCACATCGGGAACGCCACCAGCCCGGCCGGCGCCCGCCGCCCCCACGGCCGGACGAACGCCAGCGCCAGGGCCACGGCGATCGCGTCCATGCCGAAGGTCAGCAGGTTCACCAGCCACAGCCGGTCCATCTCGCCGGGATCGCCCGCCCCCACCGGATGCCCGGTCAGCCACAGCAGCTTCAGCGTCAGGTACGGCCCGGTCGCCGCCACCGCCGTCCACGCCGCCCCGGCCCGCACCACGTGCTCGTTGATCCTCATGCCCCCACGGTCCCGCCAGGCCGGGCGCCGGGGCCTCCGCCCGGGGCGCGATCCCGCTCCCCCTGGCGGGGGATCTCGGCGGGCGGGGGCTCCTCCGGCGGGTCCTCTCCGGGCGGCGGGCTCCGGCCTCAGGCCATCCGGTGGATCACCCGGTCCTCCTCGTCGGTGCGGCCGTCCGGGTCGGCGACCAGCCCGAGCCGCTCGGCGAGCCGGCGCGAGGGCAGGTTGTCCGCGTGGATCAGGGCGACCACCGGGACCCCGGGGTGGCGCGGCAGCGCCTCCGCCATCGCCGCCCGGGCCGCCTCCGCCGCGTACCCGAGGCCCCAGGCGGACGGCCGGAACCGGTAGTAGAGGTTGAACACCCGCTCCCCGTCCAGGGTGTGGAGGTAGAGCCCGGCGAACCCGATCACCGTCCCCGGGTCCTCCCGGGTGGCGACGGCGCAGTACCCCACCCCGTCCCGCACCCAGTCGGCGACGAACCCGTCCAGCATCTCCCGCGCCTGGACGAGCTCCCGCTGCGGCCCGTGCGGGTTGTACCGGTTGGTCTCCGGATCCCCGTGGATCGCGAACACCGCCCCCACGTCCCCCTCCCGCGGCCGCGTCAGCACCAGCCGCTCGGAGACGGCGACGACGGTGCGGGCGGTGCGGTCGGTACGGTCGGTGGTGGTGGTGCTCATGGCGCTCCCCCGTGTCTCACGTAATAGGTCCATCGCAAGATAGACCATTACCCCGACGCCCGCCCGCCCATTTTCCGCCCGCTACAGGATCGGCTCACACCCGATCGCCTGGCCGCCGGCCGTGAGGAACTGCTTCCAGGCCTCGTCGGAGGTGGAGAACAGGTGCCCCAGGTGCCTGATCGCGCCGATCCGGAAGTAGACGGGGCGACCGTGGCAGGTCACCACGATCTCGTCCCGGGGGAGGGACCCCACCCAGCGGGCACGGCCGAACGCCTGCCTGGTGTCCCGCTCGGTGGCCTCCGGCCGGAGCCGGGACTCGGTGGCGATGACGAGGGAAGAGGTGCTCCCGTGCGCATCCTCAGGCGTGATCTCGCAGGTCCACAGGGGATCGGATCCCACGGTCACGGCCTCCCTGTAGCGCTTGTCGGGCGAGCGCTGGACGGAGACCCCCGGCAGGCCGCAGACCGCGTCGCCGTCGAGCTCCCGCTCGGTGGCGGCCGGGGCCAGCTCGTGCAGGACGGGCAGCGGCGCCTTGCCGCAGCCGCGCTGGTCCGCGATGCGGTCGGCCGCCGACACGGCGAGCCGGGCGAGCTTCAGCGGGTCGGGATCCTTCCCGGAGTACGCGGTGACCCTGGCCCAGAGCCCGTTGGGGCAGCCCTCGGGGAGCAGTGCCCACGCCTCGTCGCCACGGACGGCGCCGACCGCGCCACCGTTCGCCGAGGCGGCGAACGTCCGGGCGCCGGGAGGGATCGGGAGGTGGAACACGTCCTTGCTCTCGCCGAGGGACACCCGGATGTTCCGGTCGTCGCCGAACATCCCCCCGGCCACCTTCACGGTGCAGACCGCCGTGCCGCGGCTGACGTTCCCCTCGTACGGCTCCGCGCTGACCTTGCCCGACCCGAGCGCTTCGTTCACCGCCCGTGAGCTCACCACCTCGTCGCACACGCTGTCCGGCCCGAACCTGTTGGTCATGTCGTCCGCCAGCAGCGCCCACCCGGCGACCCCCAGCCCGGCCACCAGCCCGACCGCCGCCACTGCCATGACCCCGGCCCGCACCCGCAGCCCCCGCGTGGTGAACCCCCGCCGGTCGAGCGCCGCGTCCATCCGCCCGACCGGGCCGCTGGCGGAGCCGTTCTTGTCTTCCATGGTGTGTCGTTCCCCGGTTGCTGCTCGGTCGGTCGGATTCAGGCGTGCTCCTGCGGGCGGCCGGTCGTCAACCGGCCGCCCGCAGGAGGGGAGGCGTCACAGGATCGGCTCACAGCCGATCGCCTTGCCACCGGCGGTGAGGAACTGGCGCACCAGGTCGTCCTGGTCGGGGAAGAGGTAGCGCTTCTCAAGCTGAGAGGAGTACCCGCCGGTGACGGTGAAGAAGACGTCCTTGCCCTGACAGCTCGTGACGAGCGTTCCGCCGGCCACCCACTGGGCCCGACCCAGATCGGAGGCCGTACCGTTCTTCCGACCCAGGGCGGTTGTCTGCGGCTCGGTGGTGATCGCGAACTGCTGCACCCGGCTATCGCGTCGCGGGTCCCCGCCGATCGTGCAGGACCAGATCGGGGCGGTGGCGGTGGTGACCTGCTGTGGCATGCGCCACCGGGCCTCGGGGTTCTTCGCGGGTGCGAACCCCGGCAGGCCGCAGAGGTTGGCCCAGTCCGGGTCCGAATCGATGCCCTTCTCCGACAGGCTCGCCGGTGCCGGGGGCACCCCGTTGCCGCATCCGCGCGCCTTGGCCACGTCGTTGGCGAGGGCTACGGCCAGCCGGGCCCTGGTCTCGTCCTGGCCGGTCTCACTGGTGCGGACCTCGGCTCGAACGCCCTTCTCGCACCCCTCGGGGAGTACGGCCCATGCGACGTCCGGCGTCACCGAACCGGCAGAGTCACCGGAGAACAGCCGGGCGTCCGAGGAGGCCAACGCGCCCGGACCGTCATCGGTGTTGTGGGTGATGGTGAACTGTGCGACCGCCGTGGAGGTCTGGAACAGGCCGGAAGTGACCCTGGCGGTGCAAGTGTTCCCGGTGTAGTCCTCCGTGGCGGAGTAGCGACCCTTGCTCTCACTGATCCGCCCCGACCCCAGCAGGTGGTGCACCTGGTCCGCGGTGACCGCCCCGTCGCACACACTGTCCGGCCCGCCGAGGTTCGTCAGCCGGTACAGCCCGAACCCCACCGCCCCTACCGGAACGAGGGAGAACGCCACGAGTACGACCGCCAGCCGTACCCGCAGCCCCCGCGTGGTGAACCCCCGCCGGTCGAGCGCCGCATCGACGCGCCGGGCGAGGCCCGTGGCGGAGCCGTCGGGCTTGTCGTCGTCCTTCGTTTCCACGATGTGCTGTCCCCTGTGTGTTGCTCGGTCGGCCGGAATCACGCGTGCCTCCGTGGGCGGACGGTCGCGAACCGGCCGCCTGCGGGAGGTGTCAGAGGATCGGCTCGCAGTTGATCGCCTTGGCACCGGCGGTGAGGAACTGTTCCCAGGTCGTCTTGCCGATGAGGTCCCGGAAACCGTCCACTTCGAACCGGAAGCGGGTGGGCCGTCCCTGGCATGTCGCCATGACTTCGTGTTGCCCGACCCAGTGGGCTCGGCCGAAGGCCGGACCGGGGTCGAGGGTCCACGGCTGGACGAGGCGCGGATCGGTGCCGATGGAGAAGGTGATCGCGGACCTGAGGTCCGCGTCCGAGTGGATCCTGCAGGCCCACAGCGGATCGGTCGCGTTGGTCACGGTCTCCTGATAGACGGGGCCACCGGGAGTGTCGGGCATCGTCAGCCCCGGCAGGCCGCAGACGGCGTCGCGGTTGAGGGGGCGGTCCGCACCCGCCGGGGTGAGCTCGCGCGGTGCGGGGAGCGGCGCCCCGCCGCAACCCTGTTGTGCCGCGACGCGGTTGGCCACCGCCGTGGCGAGCCCGGCGAGCTTCCGGGCGTCGGAGGACCGGGACTTGACGGTGGCCCGCTGCCCGTTGGCGCAGTCCTTCGGGAGCAGCGCGAAGGCGTACGACGACTTGTGCACGGCACCGGCCGCGCCTCCGTTCGCGGAGGCGGCGAACAGCTGGGACTCCGCGTCGTACTTGAACCTGGCGAGGTCTCCGGCCTTGGGGAGCTCGATGACGGCGAACCGGTCGTTGCCGAAGATCCCGTTGCTCACCATCGCCGCACAGGACGCGCCGGGGGTGTCCAGCTTCCCGTCGCCGTACATCGTGGAGCTGACCTTGCCCCACCCGAGCGCGTCGTTCACTTCGTCCGCGCTCACCGCGCCGTCGCACACGACGTCCGGCCCGAAGGCGTTCGTCAGGTTGTCCGTCAGCAGGAGCGACCCGCCGCCCAGCGCGGCCAGCACCACCGTCACCACGATCCCGCGCCAGGGTCGTTGCAGCCGGTAGCGTGGCTCGTCGGGGTTGTCGGAGTTCTCTTCGTGGTTGGTCTTCTTGGTCTTCACAGCGCTCACCCCTTGCCGAACGCGCCTCGGTAGGCCTTGTCGATCCCGGTTTGGTAGGCCTTCCCCACGTCGAGTACCAGCTGCTCCGTCACAGTGCCCGTACGGTCAGCGGCCTCGGGGTCGATGCCGTACTGGCTCGCCTTGTCCACGATCATGGCGTCCAGCTGCTGTTGCCCCCCTGAGTACCGGGTGCTCACGCTGGTCGTGGTGGCGGTGTCGATCTCGGCCTTGGCGTTCTCGGCGTACTTGGCAGTCCCGACATCAACGAGGCGCTGCGCCATGTCGCCCAGCGGCACCAGTTGGGAGACTCCCGGTAGAAGAAGCCCCGGGACCACGTTCGCGGGCGTTCCGATCGCGTGGTACGCCATCCTCTGCTGCCAGTCGATGCCCGCCTTCTTCGCGTCCGCGTGGTCGACGGTCGCGTTGACGAACGCCGCGTCGAGCGAACCGAGGACCTTGGAGGACTCCTGTGTGAAGGCGGACAGGACGTGGTTCGGGCGGCCCGTCTTGTCGGGTTCGAAGGCCTCGGGCCCGTACGTGTCGAGGCGGCGGGCGATCTCCCTGGTCTCTGCCTGGTGGATGATCCGGAACGTGTCCGTGTCCTCCAGGGCGCCGCGGACCACGCGCAGCAGTTGCTCCGGCTTGGCGGTCAGCCCGTTCGGCTGGGACGGGTTCTGCAGATCCTTGCCGAGGATCTCGTGCATGTCCGGGGCGTAGTCGGCGAGCATCCTGGCCATCGGCTTGCGGAGGACCTCGGGTACCGGGAGGCTGTCGCCGGGCGTGGTGCCGCCGACGGTCTTGAGCGTCTCGTCCATGATCCGCGCGCTGACCTTGTCGTGCGGGGTGGGGTACCGGGAAGCGTCGTGGCTGGTCGTGGCGTTCTCGAGCATCTCGGCGAACATCTCGTGCGAGGTGTCGCGCAGGACGTCTCCGGGGAGCTTGCGCTCCTGGCCCTCGTCGAGCCAGCCGCGGTCCTTGAGCAGGTGGACGAGGTTCTTGTTCTGGCTCGGGTCGAGGAATTCCTGGGCAGTCTCCCGGTCGCCCCTCATCAACCTCAGCAGCGGGGCGAGGGGGTCGCCCTTCGTGGGGTCTTCGGTGAATGCCGGGCCCCACAGATCCACGCCCTTGGCCTTGCTGGAGGCCTCGTAGTCGAGCAGGTCGGTGCCGACCCTGCGGACGAAGGCCTGGTCGAAGGTCCCCTTCGTCTCCATGAGCGCGGTGAGCGCCGGGTAGTTGTCGTTCAGCCCGCCGGCCGGACCGCCCTGGCGGCGGGCAGCCTGGAAGAGGCCGTCCTCCCAGGCCTTGCCCATGCCGGCGTCCCGGGTGCCGGTGGCGAGGACGACGGCGAGGTTGCCGTAAACGTCCTGGTAGCCCTTGGCGTTGTGGCTTCCGTGGGCCAGTCCGTCGAGGACCTTGGTGTAGTCCAGGAAAGCCTCCGGGCCGGTCTTCCCGCCGATCTGGAGGCCGTTGAGCAGGGTGGTCGCGAATTCCCTGTTCTCGGCGTTGGCGACCAGGAGGGCCTGCAGCTGCCGGAGTTCGTCGTCGGAGAGGTCGTACGCCCTGGCCATCAGGTCCCGCGCCCGGTTGGCGTCGGGGACCGGGCCGGTGCCGCCAGGGGCGGGGTTGAAGGCGGTGTCGCTGGTGCCGATGTCGCTCTGGAGGTGGAGGGCGGCCCGCTGGTCGGCGGCGGTGGCCTTCTCGACGGCCTTGCCCAGGCGGTCCGCGACGGCTTTGGCCTTGGCGGCCATGTCCCGTGCCAGCACCTCGCCGTCCGTGTCGTTGCGCGCGTCCTTCGGCATGTTCCAGCTGACCGTGCCGTCCGCGGAGACGGTCAGATCCTGGGTCTGCGCGTCGTGGAGTGCTGTGTCGAGGTCACGGCGGGCGGCGGCGAAGTCCTCGGCGGCGGTCTTCATGACCGCGGCGAGGGCGGTGGCGACGGCCGAGGCCTGTTTGAAGTCGCCGTCCATGTCCTGGAGCTTCCTGGTCGCGCTGTCGGCGGCATCGCCCTTCCAGCCGGCCCGCTGTGCGGCGGTGGTGAGGTCCTTGGCGGCCCGGCCGTCCAGGGCGGTGAGGGCTTTGGCGACGCCGGCCCAGGCCTCGGCCGCGTCGCTGACCCCGGAGAAGTCGGCTTCGTGCAGTTCCTTGAAGGACACCATCTGTCTTTCCCCCTTCTGGTGTCTACCGGGTGGCGCGCAGGTCGGCGGCGGTCGTGATCTCGTTGGAGTGGTAGTTCTGCCGGGTCTGCTCAAGGCCGTCGGCGGCGTTGGTGAGCTTGTCGTGCAGGACCTTGCACTCCTTCAGCCACCGCTCCGTGGCGCCGGTGAGTGCGCCGCTGAAGGCGAAGCCGCGGATCTTCGTCGACGCGGTGCTCGCGTACTCGGTGAGGCTGTGTGCGCCGGGGCCGGCCTTGCCGTTGGCGCTGTCGAGGTCGGTGGCGATCTGTCGGGCCATCCCGGCCGAGGCGCTGAGTTCGTACGGGGTGTCCAGTTGGGTGGTGACCTTGCCGGGGTGGATGAAGGGAAGGGCCGGCACGGTGCCGCCGTTGGACGAGGGCGGCGCGGGGTCGGCGTAGGGGGAGTCCTTGGCCGAGGCGAGCTCCAGGCTCGGCACCGGGTCCTTGGCCGGTGCGACCGGTCCGGTGACGAAGTTCGGGTTACCCATGTGCGCGGAATCCTCCCCAATCGGCAAAGCGGCCGCTCCCCTGCGGCATGACGACCGTACAGGGGGCCTCCGTCAGTGCACCGACCCACCCTCCGTGATTCCGTGGGCGCGGGGAGTGTCCGGGTTCACCGGGCGTGGGTCGAGGGGGAATTGGCGGCTCGGCGCGAGGCTGGAGGTCTTGTTACCGGCGAGTCGCTTGCCTATCATCCCGAGTGTGACAGCTTTACTGTCAAACCCGTCGGGAAGGGTTCAGCAGCCAGTGGGTGACGCGAGCAGGGCGCCGGAGGCCGGGGGGCCGTTGGCGGGTGTGCGGGTGGTGGAGCTCGCCGGGATCGGGCCGGGGCCGTTCGCGGCGATGCTGCTGGGGGACCTCGGGGCGGACGTGGTGCGGGTGGACCGGCCGGAGCCGTCGCCGCTCGGTACGGACCCGGCGTACGACCTCAGCAACCGCAACAAGCGTTCGGTGCTGATCGACCTGAAGTCCCCGGAGGGCCCCGGGCGGGTGCTGGACCTGGTCGAGCGGGCGGACCTGCTGATCGAGGGCTACCGGCCGGGCGTCGCGGAGCGGCTCGGGGTCGGTCCCGAGGCGTGCCTGGCGCGCAACCCGGCGCTGGTGTACGGGCGGATGACCGGCTGGGGGCAGCACGGCCCCCGGGCGGCGACGGCCGGGCACGACCTCGGGTACGCGGCGGTCGCCGGGGTGCTCGGGATGGTGGCGGCGCCGGGCGGGGCCGAGGAGGCCCCCGGTATCCCGGCCAACCTGCTGGGCGACTACGCGGGCGGCTCGCTCTACCTGGTCGTCGGCCTGCTCGCCGGGCTGCACCACGCCCGCGCCACCGGCGCCGGGCAGGTGGTCGACGCCGCGATCGTGGACGGCGCGGCGCACCTCGGCTCCATGCTGTGGGGCCTGCTCGCGGCCGGCCACTGGCAGGACCGCCGGGGCGTCAACCTGCTGGACGGCGGCGCGCCGTTCTACGCGGTGTACCGGGCGGCCGACGGCGGCCACCTGGCCGTCGGCGCGCTGGAGCCGCGCTTCTACGCGGAGTTCGCCCGGCTGCTGGAGCTGGGCCCGGACGCGCCCGGCCAGTACGACCCGGCCCGCTGGCCCGAACTGCGCGCCCTGATCGCCGCCCGCTTCGCCACCCGGACCAGGGCCGAGTGGGAGGCCGTCTTCGCGGGCTCCGACGCCTGCGTGGAGCCTGTCCTGACGATGCGTCAGGCATCGGCGGACGCCCACTTGTCGGCGCGCGGGACGTACGTCGAGGCGGACGGCGTCACCCAGCCGGCCCCCGCCCCGCGCTTCTCCGCCACCCCGGGCGCCCTGCGCCGCCCGCCGGCCCGGCCGGGCGCGGACACCGCCGAGGTGGCACGCGACTGGAGCGTCCCCGCCCTCGATCCTGATGTACCGGCCCCAGGGGTCGGCGGCACCTTCCCCGACTCCACGGCAGAGCAAGGAGAGTAGCGTTGCAGCGCGAGATCTTCACCGAGCAGCACGACGACTTCCGGGCCACCGTGCGGGCCTTCCTGGCCAAGGAGGTGCTGCCGCACTACGACCGCTGGGAGAAGGCCGGTATCGTCGACCGCTCCGCCTGGCTCGCGGCCGGCCGCCAGGGCCTGCTCGGCCTGGCCGTCCCCGAGGAGTACGGCGGTGGCGGCACCCCGGACTTCCGCTACGCCGCCGTACTGGCCGAGGAGTTCGCCCGGGCCGGCGCGTCCGGACTGGCGATCGGTCTGCACAACGACATCATCGGCCCGTACCTCACCTCGCTCGCCACCGAGGAGCAGAAGCGCCGCTGGCTGCCCGGCTTCTGCTCGGGCGAGCTGATCACCGCGATCGCGATGACCGAGCCCGGCACCGGCTCCGACCTCCAGGGCATCCGCACCCAGGCGGTCGACCAGGGGGACCACTTCCTGCTCAACGGCGCCAAGACCTTCATCTCCAACGGCATCCTCGCCGACCTGGTGATCGTGGTCGCCCGCACCACCCCCGAGGGCGGCGCCCACGGGCTGAGCCTGCTGGCCGTCGAGCGCGGCACGCCCGGTTTCGAGCGCGGCCGCAACCTCGACAAGATCGGCCAGAAGGCCCAGGACACCGCCGAGTTGTTCTTCGAGGACGTCCGGGTGCCGAAGGAGAACCTGATCGGCGAGCTCAACGGCGGCTTCGTCCACCTGATGCAGAACCTCGCCCAGGAGCGGCTCACCATCGCCGCCGCGGCGATCGCCGGCGCCGAGTACCTGGTCGAGATCACCACCGACTACGTCAAGCAGCGCGAGGCCTTCGGCCGTCCGCTCGCCAAACTCCAGCACGTCCGCTTCGAGATCGCCGAACTGGCCACCGAGTGCGCCGTCACCCGCGCCTTCGTGGACCGCTGCATCACCGAGCACAACCGCTGGGCGCTCACCCCGGCGGACGCCTCGATGGCCAAGTGGTGGGCCACCGAACTGCAGAAGCGCACCGCCGACCGCTGCCTCCAACTGCACGGCGGCTACGGCTACATGAGCGAGTTCCCGGTCGCCCGGGCGTTCACCGACGGCCGCATCCAGACCATCTACGGCGGTACCACCGAGATCATGAAGGAGATCGTCGGCCGCTCCATCCTCGGCTGAGCGCCTCCGTCCTTCCGAGCCCCCAGAGCCCCCGCCCCGAACAAGCCCCCCGCCCCGAAAACCCGCTGAAAGGCGTTCCCACCGTGACCACCGAAGCGTACGTCTACGACGCGATCCGCACCCCGCGCGGCCGGGGCAAGGCCACCGGCTCGCTGCACGGCACCAAGCCGATCGACCTGGTCGTCGGCCTGATCCACGAACTGCGCGGCCGCTACCCCGGGTTGGACCCGGCCGCGATCGACGACATCGTGCTCGGCGTGGTCAGCCCGGTCGGCGACCAGGGCTCCGACATCGCCCGGATCGCGGCCATCGCGGCCGGCCTGCCCGACACCGTCGCCGGCGTCCAGGAGAACCGCTTCTGCGCCTCCGGCCTGGAAGCCGTCAACCTGGCCGCCGCCAAGGTCCGTTCCGGCTGGGAGGACCTGGTCCTGGCCGGCGGCGTGGAGTCGATGTCCCGGGTGAAGATGGCCTCCGACGGCGGCGCCTGGTTCGCCGACCCGATGACCGCGTACGAGACCAATTTCGCCCCGCAGGGCATCGGCGCCGACCTCATCGCCACCATCGAGGGCTTCTCCCGCACCGACGTGGACGCCTTCGCCGCCGAGTCCCAGGCCCGCGCCGCCAAGGCCCAGGCGGACGGCCTGTTCGACCGCTCGGTCGTCCCGGTGCGCGACCGCAACGGCCTGGTCGTGCTGGAGCGCGACGAGTTCATCCGCCCCGGCACCACCGTCGAGACCCTGGCCGGCCTCAAGCCGTCCTTCGCCGGCATCGGCGAGGCCGGCGGCTTCGACGCCGTCGCCCTCCAGAAGTACCACTGGGTCGAGGCCATCGACCACGTCCACCACGCGGGCAACTCCTCCGGCATCGTGGACGGCGCCGCACTGGTGGCCATCGGCAACCGCGAGGTCGGCGAGCGGTACGGGCTGCGCCCGCGCGCCCGGATCGTCTCCGCCGCCGTCTCCGGCTCCGAGCCGACCATCATGCTCACCGGCCCCGCCCCGGCCACCCGCAAGGCGCTCGCCAAGGCCGGGCTCACCGCCGCCGACATCGACCTGGTCGAGATCAACGAGGCCTTCGCCGCGGTCGCCCTCCGCTTCATCCGCGAACTCGGCTTCCGCCACGACCAGGTGAACGTCAACGGCGGCGCGATCGCGCTCGGCCACCCGCTCGGCGCCACCGGCGCGATGCTGCTCGGCACCGTGGTCGACGAACTGGAGCGGCGCGACCTGCGGTACGGCCTGATCACCCTCTGCGTGGGCGGCGGCATGGGCATCGCCACCATCGTCGAGCGCATCTGAGCCCACGCGTCGCCCGCCGCCTCCCTTCGTGGGACACGCCGCGCGTGGTACCTCCCTCTGCAGACCGGTAGACCTGGAGAACTTGATGAGCGACACCACCACCATCCGCTGGGAGCAGGACCAGGACGGCGTGGTCACCCTCGTCCTCGACGACCCCACCCAGTCCGTCAACACCATGAACGAGGCCTTCACCGCCGACTTCGAGACCGTCGTCGGGCGGCTCGCCGCCCTGGCCGCCGCGGACGCGCTGCGCGGCGTGGTGATCGCCTCCGGCAAGAAGACCTTCTTCGCCGGGGGAGACCTGCGGATGCTCTCCGCCGCCCGACCCGAGGACGCCGAGGCCGTCTTCGAGAAGTCGATGCGGATCAAGCGCGCGCTGCGCACCCTGGAGACCCTCGGCAAGCCGGTCGTCGCCGCCGTCAACGGCAGCGCGCTCGGCGGCGGCCTGGAGCTCGCCCTCGCCTGCCACCACCGGATCGCGCTCGACACCCCGGCCAGCCGGATCGGCCTGCCCGAGGTCACCCTCGGCCTGCTGCCGGGCGGCGGCGGAGTGGTCCGTACGGTCCGGCTGTTCGGCATCACCGACGCCCTGCTGAAGTTCCTCCTCCAGGGCCGCCAGTACCGCCCGGCGCAGGCGCTGGAGCACGGACTGGTGCACGAACTGGTGGACACCCCGGAGGAGTTGACCGCCCGCGCGAAGGCCTGGATCGAGGCCAACCCGACCGCCGTCCAGCCCTGGGACGTCAAGGGGTACAAGATCCCCGGCGGCACCCCGGCCACCCCGGCCTTCGCCGCCAACCTGCCCGCCTTCCCGGCCAACCTGCGCAAGCAGCTCAACGGCGCGCCCTACCCGGCCCCGCGCAACGTCCTGGCCGCCGCGGTGGAGAGCGCCCAGGTGGACGTCGACACCGCGATGACGATCGAGGCCCGCTACTTCACCGAGCTGGCCTGCGGGCAGACCAGCAAGAACATGATCCAGGCGCTGTTCTTCGACATGCAGGCGGTCAACTCCGGTGCCGGACGCCCGAAGGGCGTCGAGAAGCGGCCGGTCCGCAAGGTCGCGGTGCTCGGCGCCGGGATGATGGGCGCGGGCATCGCCTACGCCTGCGCCAAGGCCGGCATCGAGGTCGTGCTCAAGGACGTCGGCATCGAGGCCGCCGAGCGCGGAAAGGCCTACTCCGAGGGGCTGTTGAACAAGGCCGTCGCGCGCGGGCGCTCCACCGAGGCCGACCGCGACGAGCTGCTGGCCCGGATCACCCCCACCGCCGAGGCCGCCGACCTGGCCGGCTGCGACGTGGTGATCGAGGCGGTCTTCGAGAACACCGAGCTCAAGCACAAGGTGTTCCAGGAGATCGAGGGCGTGGTCGGCCCCGACACGCTGCTCTGCTCCAACACGTCCACCCTGCCGATCGGCCTGCTCGCCGAAGGCGTCGAGCGCCAGGGCGACTTCATCGGGCTGCACTTCTTCTCGCCGGTCGACAAGATGCGCCTGGTCGAGATCATCCGTGGGCCGCGCACCGGCGACGAGGCGCTGGCCCGCGCCTTCGACCTGGTCCGGCAGATCGACCGCACCCCGATCGTGGTCAACGACTCCCGTGGCTTCTTCACCTCGCGGGTGATCGGCCAGTTCCTCAACGAGGGCGTCGCCATGGTCGGCGAGGGCATCCACCCGTCCAGCATCGAACAGGCCGCCGCCCAGGCCGGCTACCCCGCCAAGGTGCTCTCCCTGATGGACGAGCTGACCCTCACCCTGCCGCGCAAGATCCGCGACGAGTACCGGCGCTCGGTGGAGGCCGTCGGCGGCAGCTGGACGCCGCACCCGGCGGACGCGGTGGTCGACCGGATGGTCGACGAGTTCGGCCGCCCGGGGCGCAGCGGCGGGGCGGGCTTCTACGAGTACGGCGAGGACGGCAGGCGCGGGCGGCTCTGGCCGGGGCTGTTGGAGCACTTCTCCGGTGCTCCGGCCGGTGCTGCCGCGGATGCCTCGGGTGGCGCTCCCGCTGGTGCTCCGGGTGACGTTTCGTTCGAGGACCTCAAGGAGCGGATGCTGTTCAGCGAGGCGCTGGACTCGGTGCGCTGCCTGGAGGAGGGCGTGCTGACCTCGGTCGCCGACGCCAACGTGGGCTCGATCCTCGGCATCGGCTTCCCGGCCTGGACGGGCGGCGTGTTCCAGTACATCAACGGGTACGAGGGCGGCCCGGCCGGCTTCGCGGCCCGCGCCCGCGAACTCGCCGCCGCGTACGGCGAGCGGTTCGCGCCGCCGGCGCTGCTGGAGCGGGTCGCGGCCGAGGGGCGGACCTTCACGGACTGACCGGTCGGCCTACCGGCCTACCGATCTGCCGACCTGCTGACCTGCTCGGACTTGGGTGAGGCCGTGGCCCGTACGGCCTCACCCGGGTTCCAGGCCCGGCTCCAGGTCCGACTCCCGGCTCAGCTCCTCGCCCAGTTCCTCCCGGAGCGAGCGTTGGAAGGCCGTGACCAGCGCCTGCGCCACCATCGGCTGGATGTGGTCCGTCAGCGCCCGCATCCGGGCCAGCTCGGCGGGCGCGGGCTCGCTCTCCCGGTACGGCTTCCACACCGTCTCGCGGAACAGCCGCTGCAACTCCCGTGCCGTCGCCCGGCTGTGCTCCAGCACCACCGCCCGGGCGGCCAGCAGCGTCTCCAATGGGATCGGCACGTCCAGGATCCGCACGCCCAGCGGCAGCAGCCCGGGATCCACCCGGAACACCTCCGGATCCCGCGTCCGCTCCAGCGCCCCCATCGCGGCGAGCCGCTCGACCTGCCCCTCCGTCAGACCCCGCCCGGCCCGCCGCTCCAGCTGCGCCCGGGTGACCTCCTCCGGGGTCTCCGGCGTCCACGACGCCACCAGCGCACGGTGGATCGCCAGATCCAGCGGCGTACTGTCCTCCGGCAACCGCGCCAGGTACCGCTCGATCGCGGCCAGCGTCAGGCCCTGCCGCTGCAACTCCTCGATCAGCTCCAGCCGGTCCAGGTGCGCCGCCCCGTACAGACCCACCCGCCGCGGCCCCAGCTCCGGCGGCGGCAGCAGCCCCTTCGTCCCGTAGAACCGCACCGTCCGCACCGTCACCCCGGCCCGCGCCGCCAGCTCGTCCACCGTCAGCCGCACTCCGCCCCCCACCCCGCCGTGCTCCCCCATCCGCCGCCTCCCGCGCTGGCACACTCCTGCTGTGACAGCAGCAGTGTGACAGTGGTGGGCGGGCCGGTCCACCGATGCGGGCGGCGGGCGGCGGGCGGCAGGCGGGCGGCGGGGGTGTGCGGGAGCCCGGGCGCGTGGGGGCGCTGACGCCGACGCCCCTGCCGTCCGCCGGGGACCGGCTTCGGGCAGGGGCGTCGGGAGTGGGGCGTCGGGGTTGCGGCGGTACCGGGGGTCAGGCGAGGGCGGCGTGGTGGCGGCGGGTGACCTCGGGGTGGGCCCTGGTGTAGCCCTTCCACTCGTTGAGGCCGAAGTCGGCGAAGAGCGGGTTGGCCGGGTCGGCGGTGGCGCCGGGGGCGTGGTGGGCGAGGGGGAAGTCCAGCGGCTCGATGTGGGCGTCGAGGCGGGGGTTGTAGAAGAACGGCACCGAGAAGCGCTCGCGGGCGCCGACCGGGCTCACCACGCGGTGGTTGGTGGCCTTGAGGTAACCGTCCGTGGCCACCTCCAGCAGCTCGCCGAGGTTGACGACGAAGGCGCCGTCGAGCGGCGGGACCTCGAGGAAGGTGCCGTCCGCGCGCTCAACCTGGAGGCCGCCGACGGTGTCCTGCAGCAGCAGGGTGATGAAGCCGTAGTCCTTGTGGGCGCCGACGCCCTGGCCGGCGCCGTCCGGGGCGGTGCCGGGGTAGCGGACCAGCTTGAGGCGCAGGTGGGGGTGGCCGGCGAAGGCCTCGTCGTAGAAGTCGGGGCGGGCGCCGATCGCGGCGAGGAGTTCGTGCAGCAGGCGGCGGGCGACCGCGCCGAGGTGGTCGATCCAGCCGAGCGCGGCGGTGCGCAGCTCGGGGAGGGCCTCGGGCCACTGGTTGGGCCCCTCCAGCCACCAGTACGGGGGCTCGCCGCTGCCGGGGACGTGCGGGGGCAGCTCGGCGCCGATGTCCAGCTGGTCGCGCCAGTCCTGGCTGCCGCCGGTGCGCTCGTCGCCGGTGCGGGTGTAGCCCCGGTAGTGGGGGGAGTTGAGGTTGCTCACGGCGAGCCGGTCGGCCTCGGGGAGGGCGAAGAAGGCACGCATGGCTCGGGCGAGCGCGGCCGTCTCCTCCGGGGTGACGCCGTGGCCGACCAGCTGGAAGAACCCGACGCCGGTGGCCGCGGCGCGGAGCTCGTCGTGCAGGCGGCGGCGGTCGTCCGGGCTGCCGTCGGCGAGCGAGAGGTCGATCACCGGGAGGGCGTCTGCCGAGGGGGCTTCCGCCGAGGGGGAGCCGGTGCCGGTGCCGGTCTCGGGTATGGGCGTGTACTGCTGCGTCATGTGTGACATCCGCTGGGTCTCGTCCCGGCTGGTCCCGGTGGTCGACCGGGGGCGGCCGGAGCTGTGCCTGGTGCGGCGGGTGCTCCGGGGCCGGGAGGTGGTGGCGGCCGGGCAGGGGTCGCCGTTGAGGGTGGGTGGCGCGAGGTTCAGCCGGAGCGTCGACAGGACATGGTCGTCACGCGGAGCAGGTCCACGTGGCGGCGGCGAACAAGGATGAGCACCCCACCAGCCTAATTGACCCGTTCTGCGGCAGGCGAGCCCCCTGCAGCGGAGGGCCACTCGCCATTTGTCGGTGATCTATCAAGTTGTGGGACGGTGGCGCCGGAGTGTGGGCGGTGGCGGCTCCTTTCGGGAGTCGTTCGGGAGTCGTTCAGGAGTTGTTGAGGTAGGCCAGGACGGCCAGGACCCGGCGGTTGTCGTCGTCGGAGGGCTGGAGGTCGAGCCGGACGAAGATCGACGCGGTGTGCTTGGCGACGGCCCGCTCGGTGATCACCAGCTGCTGGGCGATCGCCGCATTGGACCGGCCCTCCGCCATCAGTCCGAGCACCTGCCGCTCGCGCGGGGAGAGCGTGGAGACCGGGCCGGCCGAGGAGTTGTGGGTGAGCAGCCGGGTGATCACCTCCGGATCCATCGCGGTGCCGCCCTGGGCGACCCGCCGTACGGCGTCGATGAACTGGGTGCCGTCCATCACCCGGTCCTTGAGCAGGTAGCCGATCCCGCCGGTGCTGCCGGCCAGCAGCTCGCGGGCGTACAGCTGCTCCACGAACTGCGACAGCACCAGGACGGGCAGGCCCGGGTGGGCCTGACGGGCCGCCAGCGCCGCCCGCAGGCCCTCGTCGGTGAAGCTCGGCGGCAGCCGGACGTCCACCACGGCGATGTCGGGCCGGTCCGCGGCCACCGCGGCGAGCAGCTGCTCGCCGTCCTCCACCGCCGCGGTGACCTTCATGCCGTTGGCCTCCAGCAGCCGGGTCAGTCCGTCCCGGAGGAGGAAGAGGTCTTCGGCGATGACAACGCGCACGGGATCTCCAGGTTCACGATGGTCGGCCCACCGGGCGGGCTGCTGATCGCGAGCACCCCGTCGAAGGCGGCCAGTCGGCGTTCGGTTCCGCTGAGGCCGGTTCCCCGGGACGGCTCGGCGCCGCCGCGCCCGTCGTCGGTGACCGATATCCGCAGCAGCCCGTCACTGTGCCCTATCTCGATCCACACCCGCGAGGCCCCGGCGTGCTTCACCACGTTGGCCAGCAGCTCCGTCACCGCGAAGTAGGCGGCCGACTCCACCGGGGCGGGAGCCCGGCCGGGCAGGCCGCCGGTGAAGCCGACCGGCAGCGGCAGGTCCAGCGCCGTCGCCCGCACCGCGTCGGCCAGGCCGCGGTCGGCGAGCACCGGGGGGTGGATCCCGCGGACCAGGTCCCGCAGCTCGCCCAGCGCCTTCACCGAGGACAGCCGGGCCTCGGCCAGCAGCGGCCCGAGGGCGTCCGGGTCGTCCTTCAGCTGCTCGGCCACGGTCAGCAGCATGCCCAGTGCGACCAGCCGGGCCTGCGCCCCGTCGTGCAGGTCCCGCTCGATCCGGCGCAGCTCGGCCGCGCCGGCGTCGATGGTGTCCGCCCTGGTCCGCGCGAGATGGCTGACCTGGCGGGCCAGCTCGGCCCGGCGGGAGGGCCCGAGCAGGGCCCGGGCGGCCTTCTCGTGGATCCGCAGGGCCGGCGGGGCGGCCCACAGGACGGCCAACGGGGCGATGGTCAGGCCCATCGAGTAGACGACGCCCAGGGCGAAGAACGGTCCGTTCCGGCCGAAGACCTCCAGGGCGACCGGGGTCAGCACGACGATCGCGGCGGTGAGCAGCACGGTGGCGCCGGTGAGCAACGTCCAGGCGAAGTCCCGCCAGGTCGCCGGGTCGGTGAGCCAGCCGCCGGCCCGCAGTCGCGGCCAGGCCCCGGCGCGGACCGGCCGGCGGTACGGCACCGGTATCGGCCGCCCGCTCCACTTCCCGACGGTGCGCCTGCTCTCCGTCGCGATCCAGCGGGCGCCGAACAGCCCGAGCACCAGCAGTGCGGGCGCCAGCCAGACCGAACCGGACCGGCCGCCCGGCGCCGCACCGCCGTAGAGGTGGGCCGCCATCAGCGCTATCGTCCCCGGAGCGAACAGCGCGGCGCCGACCGCCCGGCCGCCGCCCCCGGTGGCCCAGCAGAGCGCCCACAGGGCGACCGGTGCCATCGGCACCGCCAGGATCAGCGGCCCGCCCGGGGTGAAGCCCCCGGGCTCGTCCGGACCGAACAGCGCGGTGGCCAGCAGGACCGGCCCCGCCAGCAGTGCGAGGAACCCCGTCACGGCCAGCGTCACCGCGTACCAGGCGCGCACCCCGTCCGCACACGCCCGGCCGACCCGCAGGGCCAGTCCGTTCAGCACTCCCGCGTCCATGACGCGCCCCCTCTCCCTTGCGCGGCCCCGCCCGGAGGCCGCGGCGCCGCGGCCCGAAGCCGCGGTTCCGAAGCTGTCGTTCCGGGGCCCCGCGGACCCCGGTTCCGATCTTTCGCTGGGTCAGTCTGCCCGGCCGGGGCCCCTGGTGCTCTAGGCCTGAACACCCAGTTCGGGGTGTATCTGGATACACCCCGCAGAGGCCGTCCAGACGGCTGTCGGCACCCCGCCGCCGATTCGTAGCGTGATGTTCCGTCAGCCGGCCCGGGCTTCCCGGGGCCGGACGCCGAACAGTGGAGGGCCCGTGAACGCGCCGATCATCCGGATCCGCGGCGTCAGCAAGACGTACGACCGATCCGACGCCGCCCGTCCCGCCCTGGCCGGGCTTGACCTGGAGGTCCGGGCCGGCGAGGCACTGGCCGTGCTTGGCCGTTCGGGCAGCGGCAAGTCCACCCTGCTGAACCTGATCGCCGGCCTCGACCGCCCGAGCGAGGGCGAGGTGGAGGTGGACGGCGTCGCCGTGCACCGGCTCGGCGAGGCCGCGCTGGCCGAGTACCGGCGGGCGCGGATCGGCATGGTGTTCCAGTTCTTCAACCTGCTGGACGACCTGACCGCGGAGGACAACGTGCTGCTCCCGGCCCAGCTGGCCGGGATGCGGCGGGAGCAGGCGCGGGCCCGGGCCGGGGAGCTGCTGGAGCGGCTGGGGGTGGCCCGGCACGCCAAGGCCTTCCCCGGCCGGCTCTCCGGCGGGGAGCGCCAGCGGGTCGCGGTCGCCCGGGCGCTGATGAACCGTCCGCCGCTGCTGCTGGCCGACGAGCCCACCGGGGCGCTGGACACCGCCTCCGCCGCCGACGTCCGCGACCTGCTGCGCGGGCTCAACGCGGAGGGCCAGACGATCCTGCTGGTCACCCATGACACCGCGCTCGCCGAGGCCTGCGCCGACCGGACGATCGAACTGCTCGACGGCCGGCTGGTCCGGGACACGGCGGCCGTGCCGGCACCGGGCGGTGGCCGATGAGCGCGCTCGGCAAGGTGGTGCGCGCCGGGGTCGGCCGCCGGCGGGTGCAGACCCTGGTGATGGTGCTCACCACGATGGTGTCCGTGACGGCGTGCATCCTCGCGCTCGGGCTGCTGGTCGCCGCCCAGGGCCCGTACCAGCGCTCCTTCGCCGACCAGCGCGGCGCCCACCTCAACGTGCTGTACGACCGGGCCAGGGCGAGCCCCGCCCAGCTCGCCGCGACGACCCACGCGCCCGGCGTGACGGCCTCGGCCGGCCCCTACCAGGCGGTCGCCGTCCAGCCGCGCTCCGGCCCCGATACCCGGATCCCGCCGGCCGGGAGCCCGCTGCCGCCGATGACGCTGGTCGGCCGCGCCCAGGACGGCCCGCTGGACGGCCTGCGGATCACCAAAGGCCGCTGGGTCGCCAGCCCCGGCGAGGTGGTGTTCCTGGACGGGCACTCCCCGCTGGCGGTCGGCGACAGCATGGAGTTCCCGGAGCTGCCGGGGCACCCGACGCTCAAGGTCGTCGGCCTGGCGGCCTCGGTCTCCTGGAGCGCGGACGGCTGGGTCGCCCCGGAGCAGGTGGCCGGGCTGACGGCGCCCGGCACAGAGCCCTCCGTCCAGTACCTCTACCGCTTCGCCCACGCCGGCGGCGACGCCGAGGTGGAGGCCGACCGCGCCGCACTGGCCGCCGCGGTCCCGGGCGGGGCGCTCGCCAGGGCCACCTCCTACCGGCCCGCCCAGGAGGAGGCGAACCGGACGGCCTCGACCTTCGTCCCGTTCGTCACGGCCTTCGGGGTGCTCGGCCTGGCCATGTCGGTGCTGATCATCGGAGTCGTGGTCAGCGGCGCCGTCAGCGCCGCCACCCGGCGGATCGGCATCCTCAAGTCCCTGGGCTTCACCCCGGCCCAGGTGGCGCGCGCCTACGTCGGCCAGGCGCTGATACCCGCCGGGGTCGGCACGGCGCTCGGTGTGCTCCTCGGCAACCTGCTGTCCGTACCGGTCCTCGGGCTGGCTCACAAGGCCCTGCGCGGCGGGCTGCTCGGCATCCCGGTCTGGGTGGACGTCGTGGTCGGGGTGGCGGCCCTGGGGGCGGTGGCGGGCACCGCGCTGGTACCGGCGCTGCGGGCCGGGCGGCTGCGGACGGTGGAGGCGCTCGCGGTCGGCCGGACGGCGCCGGGCGCCAAGCGGGCAGCCGCCCGCGGCACGGTCGGCGGGGCGGGGGCGGTGGGCCCGGTGTCCCGGGCGCAGGAGCTGATCGGCCGGCTGCCGGTGCCACGGGCGCTCAGCCTCGGGCTGGCCTCCCCGCTCAACCGGCCGGGCCGCTCGGCGACCACCGGGGCCGCCGTGGTGCTCGGCACGGTCGGGGTCACGCTCTGCGTCGGTCTGACGCTCTCGCTGGGCTCGATCCAGGACGGTCTGGCGGCCGACCGCGCGGGCAAGGTGGTGGTCCAGACCCCGTTCGACGGCTCCGCGCCGTCCGCCGACCACGTGGACGAGGCGGCCGTGGCCAGGGCCGTCGACTCCCGCCCGGGCACCCGGGCCTGGTACAGCACCGTCCCGACCCCGGTCGCCCTGGCCGGCAGCACCGGGCGCTCCGAAGTGGTCGCGTTCAGCGGCGACACCTCCTGGAGCGGCTTCCAACTGGTCTCCGGCCGCTGGTTCCACGGCCCCGGAGAGGTCGTGGTGGCCGCCGCCACCCTGCGGGCCACCCAGGCGAAGGTCGGTGACACCGTCACCCTCACCGACCACGGACGCAGCACCCCGGCGAAGATCACCGGCGAGGTCCTGACCACCAACGACCTGGTGTTCACGGACCGGTCCACGCTGGCGCCGCTCGGCGGCGCGATCCACGCCGAGGCGCTCACCTTCCACATCGACCTCACCCCGGGCACCGATGCGAAGTCCTACGCCGACGGGCTGGACCAGGCCGTGAAGCCGCTGGGCCTGAGCGCCGACCCCGGAGAGGAGCACCTCAGCATCGTGGTGCTGGCGATGAACACCCTGGCGGGCACGCTCACGCTGCTGCTCTCCGTGGTGGCGGGACTCGGGGTGCTCAACACCGTGCTGCTGGACACCCGGGAGCGGGTGCACGACCTCGGGGTGCTCAAGGCGCTCGGGATGTCACCCCGGCAGACCGTCGGCATGGTGCTCACCTCGGTCTGCGGCAGCGGGCTGGCGGCCGGGGTGATCGGGGTCCCGATCGGCATCCTGGTGCACCACCGGGTGATGCCCGCGATGGCACGGGCCGCCGGAATCGGGGTGCCGGACGCCGACCTCGCCGTGTTCGCCCCGTCGGTGGTGGGGCCGCTGATACTCGGCGGCCTGGTGCTGGCCCTGCTCGGAGCCGTCCTCCCGGCCACCTGGGCGGCCCGCACCAGGACGGTCACGGCGCTGCGGACGGAGTGACGACGCGGGGGAGGGCCAGGAGAGGAAACAAAACCCGGTACCCGGCCCCGTCTGGGAACCCCCCCGTAAGGCTCCCAGACAGGGCCGGGCCGGGCAGGGCCGACCCAGGCCGTCCGATCAAGGCCCGGATCAGGACAGCCGTGCCGCCGCGTACGCCTCCATGGCAGCACGCTGGTAAGCGGCCAGGCCCGGGGCGATGGCCTCGTACGCGGCGCTCCACTGCTCGTTCTCGGTGCAGGATCGGGCGATCGCCAGGTACTCCTCGGTCGAGACGGACCGGAAGTCGTGGAGCAGCCGGTACTCCTCCTCGACCGTGCTCTGCACGGCCTCGGCGTCGGCCGGGTGGCCGGCCGCCTTCAGCTCCGCCAGGCGGATCATGCGGGCGGTCCGCTCGCGCTGCCCGGCCTCGATCTCGGCCGGGGTCATCGCGGCGGTCGCGCGCCGGGCCGCCTCGGCGTGCTCGGGGAAGTCGCGCAGGCTCGCGTCGACGTCGTCGGGCTGGATGCCCTCGAACAGGTTCTCGGGGCGGTTGATGGTCATGGGTGTGCCGTCCTTCTGGGAACGTTCCAGGTCGGCGATCGTGCGGGAAACGGTGGCGGCCAGGGCGTCGAGCCGGTCGCGCTCGGCGACCAGCCGCCGGCGGTGGCCCCGCAAGGCCTCCAGCTCGTCCACCTGATCGCTCAGGATCCGGGCGATCTCGGTCAGCCCCACGCCCAGTGCCCGCAGTACCAGGATCTGTTGCAGCTGGAGCAGCTGCCGCTCCTCGTAGTAGCGGTGGCCGTTGGAGCCGATCCAGGCCGGGGGCAGCAGCCCGATCTCGTCGTAGTGCCGCAGGGTCCTGGCCGTCACGCCGGACATCCGGGCCACCTCGGCGATGGGCCAGGCCATGGTTGCCTCCCTCGTTTCCACATCCCACGTTCGCGTGGACCAGGGCCGGTTCTCCGGCCCTGGTCACGACGGTAGAAGCTGCCGCTGCGGCAGCTTCAAGCCCGGGACTTCCACGCTGCCCGCACGTTGTCGTACGGCCGCTCAGACCTCGCCGAACCAGTCCAGGGACTGCCCGTGCGGTCCGGTGAAGGCCACCGGCCGCTCGTCCAGGGCGAGCGCGAACAACCCGGCGACGGCCGCCGGGCGGGGGAGGCGTCGGGCGACGGCCGGCAGCACCGAGACGGCCTCGTTGGAGATCCAGTGCCCGGGCAGCTCACGCATCGTCGCCGCGAACTCCTCCCGTTCCTCCGGTGGCAGGTACGCGAGCACCGCACTGTGGAACACCACCGGCGTCGCCCCCGCCGGGGCCTGTGCGACCAACTCCCGTACCGTCGCGTTGAGATCGCCGCGCACCAGCAGCGGCGGTTCGGCCCGGGCGACCCGGACGGCGCCGCGCAGCCGCTCCAGCCGGTGGGTCTGCTCGGGCCAGACCAGCGACTCCAGCCAGCGCATGTCCTCCTCGGCCCGCACGTCCAACGGATTGAGGTCGATCCCGGCCCGCCACACCACCTCGGGCAGCCGTTCCCGCAGGGAGTTTGGGAGCGACACCGGCCCGCTCACCACGCAGTCCAGCGTCACCGGGCTCGCGGCGGCGCCGAACTCGGCGACCAGGGCACCGGCCCCACGCTCATGTCCGTCCCCGTCCCCGTCCCCCTGCCCGTCCCCGTCCCGCTGCCCGTCCTTGTCCCGGTCCCCGGCCAGGTACCGGTACCGATAGCGGTCCGGGTACAGGCAGAGCCCGGCCGAGGCGCCCACCTCGATCAGGGCGAGCGGCTGCGGCAGCGCGGCCAGCAGCGGCAGCAGGGTGGCGCAGCGCCCCGCCTCGTTGGTCTGCGTCCGCCGCTCCAGCATCGTCGCCGAGACCTCGGCCCACCGCTGCGCCGCCCAGTCGCGGAAGGCCGGCCAGCCCTCCGTCACCGGCCCACCCAGGTGCCGGACCGCGCCGAACAGCAGGTTCGGCTGCCGCTTCACGGCCGGAAGCCCGTCCAGCAGTGCGCGCAACTGCCCGTCCCCGGCGACGCCTTCGGCCAGTTCCTGGTAGATCGGCGAGTTCCCGCGTGCCTCCCGCTCCGCGAACGCCCGGTAGAGCTCCTCCGTGTCGCCGCGCATCCCCCACCGGTCCTTTCGACGCCTTCGCGAGTGATCGAATCGGCCCAGCCTACGCCCGGCCCGATGTGCCACCCGCTGACCCCAAGTGCTCTCCGGGACGGTGAAGCGGGAGTGGCGCGGTCCGCCGTGACCGTCGGGTGGTGGGGAGCTCACGGCCTTGGGAGCGACTGGGTTCGGGGCGTACCGGCCCGGCGGATCGGCCACCGGGTGACCGGCAGGTGGCCCGTCGGGTGAGCACGAGTTCGGTGTTGGGCCTGCGGTGAACAGCATCACCGTCTCCGATGACCTCCTGGAACGCCACTTCGCCGCCTTCGAGGAACCCAACGGCGAGGGCGAGCGCGTCATCGTCCAGGAGCAGCTCCCCAGGCCGCTTCCCAGGGCTCGTCCGCGAGTTCGGCAGGCCCCAGCACGCGTCGGGCGCAAGGAGAAGGAGGGTGAACTACCGCTGCTGTCGGACGACTGCGGTGCCGGCGCCCAAGTCGACACCCAGGCGAGGCGGGGCGCCGGCGTGGTCGTCGTCCCGTAGGACCAGTTGAGTCCGCCGCTGCTCGATCTGCACGCGCTTGTTGGCATTGAAGAAGGCGTGCAACTCCTCGGTCGCGGTGGCGCCAAGGCCGAGTCCGCTCCTTCGCGTCCGAGTGGTCAGGCGGCGGCACAACCATCGCGGGCTGCCCGATCGCACCACGAGATGCCGGATCGAGGCCAGTGTGAAGGGCACGATCACCAGTACTGCCATGAGGAGCAGACCCGCCATCATCACCATGTCGGTCCAACGCGTGGAGGTGACACATCCGTTCCTGGCCGTTGCCGCCGTCCACGGCGGCGCCGATCGGCCGCCGACCGGGCTTGTCGCCCACCGGCGGCAACGGCTCCTGGGTGCTCAGCCGAGCAGGCCGCCCATGTGGCCGTCCTCGGCGAGCAGCCGCCAGGAGCAGCCGGGCGAGGCGAACGCCTCCGGGTCGACGGCCTCCACCAGCCGGTCCACCACCGCGCTCAGCAGTGCCTGCGGATCGAACACCGACCATGTCTCCCGGGCCCGGCCGTAGTCCCAGCGGTCCCATTCGGCGCGCAGCCGCTCGTACGTCCAGAGGGCGTAGAGCAGGGCGGACAGGTCGCGGTTGAGGTAGGCCTCGGGGTGGCCGTCGTCGTACCAGTCCGGCAGCTCCAGCCGGCCGGTGGCGCCGTCCAGGGCGATCGTGAGGTCGGTCGGCCAGTCCCCGAGGGCGAGGAAGTCCCGCTGGTACGGGCGTTCCTCCTCGCCGTCGAAGTACTCGGGGTAGGCCTCGCCCATGGTGACCAACGGCTCCTCGCACACCCCGAACATCGCCCCGCCCAGCGGCAGGCCGACCTCGGTCAGCAGCCGCCGGGTCGGCTCGTGGACCAGGGCGGCGGGCAGCTCGGCGGGCCGGAAGCGGTGCACCCGGCCGGGGCCGCCGTCCTCGTCCGTCAGTGCGGCCAGCTCCGCCACCAGCTCCGGGGCTATCGCGTACGCGGGCCCGTCCGGACCGCCCGGCAGGGCGCCCCAGCCCAGCGCCCGCACCAGCAGCGCGGTGCCCCAGTGCGGGGGCGGTGCGGAGCCGTCGCCGAACAGGCCGGGATCGATCTCCCGCATCCGCCGTTCGGCCCCCGCCAGCACCTCGGCCAGGACGGCCGGCCCGCGCCGCCCGTCCAGCGCCTCCGGGCGCAGGGCAGCCTCGGCCACCGAGTCGACCTCGCGCACCAGGCCCGCGAGCGCGATCAGGCCGGAGGCCAGCAGGTCGCGGCGCGGGCCGCCGTTGTCCAGGAACACCTCACCGGTCACCCCGTCCAGCAGCACCAGGCTGCCGCCGGCGGCGAACGGCGTGCAGTACTCCGTCTCCCCGAGGACGAACAGCCGCTCCGCCTCCGCCGGGAGCGCCGTCAGCTCCCCGCCCCGGAGCGCCTCGAAGTCCAGGAACGCCCCGGCCGCAGGCAGCCCCTCCCGCACCAGGAACTCCCGGCTCCCCGCGTGCACCACCCCACCCGGCAGCTCCGCCACCCGCTCACACCTCACGTGCCCCCACCCTTTCCCGGCCTGCCCCGTGACCCACAGACCCTAGCGGTCCGGCCTGACAGTGCTGAGGTGTGCGGTGGGTGGGGGAGGTGTGCGGTGGCCCGCCCGGGTCACGGCAGCGCGACCTCGTCGACGTTCCAGTGTTCGGGCAGGTCCGCGTCGCAGAAGGCGCAGGCGTAGTGCTCCTCGCGGACGAGGTTGCAGTTGCCGCACCGCGGGCAGCAGCGGAAGACCGCGGCGTGGGTGAAGGCGCCGGGGTGCGGGAGTCCGACGAGGGTGAGGGCGGCGGCGACGGCGGGGCCAGGAGGTGCTGTCGGGGCAGTAGCCGGTGGAATGGTTGCCGACCGTCTCGACCTCCCAGCCGTCCCGCGAACGCCGGAACCCGATCTCCCCGGCGCTCAGCACCAACTCCCCACCCGCGCAGGCCACATGCTCGCTACGGCGCGGAGCGAGCCGCAGTGTGCCGCCGAGGCCGACCACGAAGGTGAACGGCTCCGCGAGCTCCGCCGCCGTCCGCTCCGCCCGCTCCTCCGCCCAGGCGGCGAACTCGCCTGCTGTCCGTACCGGTTGGCCGTGTCCGGTGCCCGTCCCGCCGTCGTCCCCCCGGCCGCAGTTCCGGCGGTCCCACGTACCGGTACGCCCGTCCGAAGCCGTCCGCCGTCTCCGCCGCGACTCCCCGTTCGGCCAGCCGCACCCGCCAGTACGCCATCTTGACGGTCGTCCCGCTCAGGCCGAAGTCCCGCAGCTCGTCGAGGAGTTCCCGGGTCTGCCGGAGCGGGAGCCCCGCGTGGCCTCCTGGCCCCAGTCGCAGCAGACGGCGACGCACTGGGGGCAGAACCGCTCGGCGTCCCACCGCAACTCCCGCCCGTGCAGCAGGGACTGGCCGACGCTGCGGACGGCGGTGCCCCCGCAGTCCGGGCACCGGACGGCCGTCCTCACACCCTGCCCCTCGTCCGTCACGCCGGATGCCCCCATGCCCCATGCTCCCGTGTGCCCGTGCCCTGCCCCCGATGTCCGACACCCTACGGCGCCCCGCACCCGCCACCCCCGGCCCCGTAGAGTGCGGGGATGAAGCGCTATCTGCTGACCGGCACCCCGGGGGCCGGGAAGACGGCGGTCCTGCGGTGGTTGGAGTGCGCGGGCTACCCGGTGGTCGAGGAGGCCGCCACGGACGTCATCGCGCTGCGGCAGGCCCAGGGCGTGCCGGAGCCGTGGACGGACCCGTCGTTCGTGGACGCGGTGGTCTCCCTGCAGCGGCAGCGGCAGGAGGGGGCCGTCGGCGGGCCGGGGGAGGTGCGGTTCTTCGACCGCTCGCCGGTGTGCACGTACGCCCTGGCGGTGTACCTCGGTCATCCCGTGACCCCTTTCCTCGCCCGGGAGTTGAATCGCATCCGGGCGGAGGAGGTGTACGAACGCGAGGTGTTCTTCGTGGAGAGCCCGGGCTTCGTCACCCCGACCGAGGCGCGGCGCATCTCGTACGAGGAGTCGTTGCGGTTCGAGCGGATCCACCGGGAGGCCTATGCCGGGTTCGGGTACGTGTGCGTCCCGATCGCCCCGGGGCCGCTCGCCGACCGGGCGGTGGCCGTCGTGCGGCACGTCGGCGCGCCCGCCCGGCACGGAGGCTGAGATCCCCGGCCGCTCCTCCGTCCTCCCGGTGCTCTTCGGCTCAGGCGAGGCCGCCGCCCTCCCGGTGTTCTCCGGTTCAGGCGAGGCCGCCGGCCTCCCGGGCCGCCCGCTCCACGCGGTCGTGGTGGGCCCGCCACCAGTCGGTGTCGCCGGGGGCGGTGTTGGCGCCGTCGGAGCGCTGGCCGGTGGCGCCGTCGACGAGTTCGCGGACCAGGTCGGCGTGGCCGACGTGGCGGTGGGTCTCGGCGATCATGTGGACGAGTACCCGGTGCAGGGTCTGCTCATGGCGGGCGCCGAACGGCACCTTGCCGACGGCGTCCAGCGGCAGGGCCTCGATGGTGGCGTCGGAGTGCGCCCAGACCCGTCGGTAGCGCCCAACGACCTCGTCGGTGCTCTCGTCCGCCCGCGCCCACAGGTCGCCGTTCGGCTCGGTCTGGCCGGTGATCCACACCGGGGCCGGCTCGGGGAAGGGGCGGCCGAAGGTGTCGCCGAAGTACAGCGCCTCGGCGCCGGTGACGTGCTTGACCAGGCCCAGCAGGTTGGTTCCGGTGGGGGTGAGCGGGCGGCGCAGGTCGTACTCGGAGAGGCCTTCGAGCTTCCAGAGCAGGGCGTCGCGGGCGTCCTGGATGTAGATCCGGAGGTCGTTCTTGTCATCTGCAGTGGTCATGGGATCAGTCTGTTGATCGCATGATGCCTGTCCATCGACTTCCGGTCCCACCCGCCCCGACCAGGCGTCAACCCGTGCCACGATCAATCCTGTTCACCCGAAACAGACTTGTGAGGAGCAGCCATGACCGGCGACGCCTGGTCCTGGGACGAGACGCTGTTCGCCGGAACGGCCGCCCACTACACCCGGGGCAGGCTCCCGTACGCCCCCGGACTGGCGGAGGCGCTGGCCGGGGCGCTGGGGCTCGACGGGCGGGGGCGGTTGCTCGACGTGGGGTGCGGGCCGGGCACGCTGGCGCTGGGGCTGGCCCACCTGTTCGACGAGGTCGTCGGGGTGGACCCGGACGCCGGGATGATCGCCGAGGCGCGTCGCGTGGGCGCCGAGGAGCCCAAGGCCACCTGGGTGCGGGCCAGGGCCGAGGAACTGCCGCCGGGCCTCGGCACCTTCACACTGGCGGTCTTCGGCCAGTCCTTCCACTGGATGGACCGCGACCTGGTGGCGGCGACCGTACGGCGCGTGCTGCGGCCCGGCGGCGCCCTGGCGCACGTCTCGGACCTGAAGGGCGAACCGCGTCCCACCGAGGGATTGCCGCACCCGCCGGTCCCGTACGCCGCGATCGACGGGCTGGTCCGGCGCTACCTCGGCCCGGTCCGCCGCGCCGGGCAGGGGCTGCTGCCGCACGGCACGCCGGGCGACGAGGCCGCCGTCCTCGCCCGGGCGGGCTTCGCCGGCCCGCAGCGGATCGTCGTCCCGGGCGGACGGCCGCTGGAGCGCACGGCCGACGACGCGGTCGCGGGCGTCTTCGCGCTCTCCTCCTCGGCCCCGCACCTCTTCGCCGAGCGCCGTCCGGCCTTCGAGGCGGACCTCCGCCGCCTCCTCGCCCGGACCTCGCCGTCGGGGCTCTTCTCGGAGCGGCAGCCGAGCAGTGAGGTGTTCATCTGGCGCACCACGGAAGAGCGTTGACGGTCCGGGGCCGTCAACGCTCCCACGGGGGAGGATGGAGAGGAGGAGTGGAGAGCGGTCAGCGGACCACGTCGAGGACCTGCTTCTGGATGCCGTTCCCGTAGGCCCCGTACTCGACCAGCTTCAGCTTCTGGGCGTCCTTGTCCGTCGTGCTGAACAGGCGCTTGCCGGCGCCGAGCAGCAGCGGGAAGACGAGCAGGTGGTAGCGGTCGATCAGGCCGGCGTCCGAGAGGGCGTGGTTCAGGGTGGCACTGCCGTGGACGATGATCGGGCCGCCCTCGGTCTCCTTCAGCGCGGCGACCTCGTCGAGCGAGCGCAGGATGCTGGTCTCACCCCAGTTCGACACCAGGTCGGCCTCGGTGAGGGTGGTGGAGACGACGTACTTCGGCAGCGTCTTGTAGTGGGCGAACTCCGCCATGTCCGGCCACACCGGGCTGAACGCCTGGTAGCTGGCCCGGCCGAGCAGCATCGCGGTGGCCTCCTCCTGCTCCCGCCCCTTGATCTCGAACGCCTCGGGGAGGAACTCGATGTCCTTGAAGGTCCAGCCGGAGTTGCGGTAGCCGGGTTCGCCGCCGGGGCCCTCGACGACGCCGTCGAGCGAGATGAAGGCGGTGCTGATCAGGGTGCGCATGGGTGGTACCTCGGTTCTCGTGCGGTTCTGCTTCTGTCGGGTCTGAAGGAGGTCTCAAGGAGATCTGAAGGTCTGAAGGTCCGATGGCCCGAAGGTCCGAAAGGTCAGGTGAGGGCGCCGGTCAGCCACCGCTGCCAGGCGGCCTCGGCCTCGCCCCCAGTCCCGGTCCCGGCTTCACCCCCGGCCCCGCCCGGCGTCGGGCCGAAGAGGTGGTGGAACATCAGCACCAGGCCGGAGCCGTGGTGGAAGGTGTAGAGCCCGTCGGCGGTGCGGACCTCGAAGCGCTCGTCGTCCGCCCAGACCACCTCGCCGTCCAGCGGCGGCAGGCCCGCCGGTTCGCCGTGGACCCGGGTGCCCGCGGCGACCGGGAGCGGCAGCGACAGGGCGCGGGCGAGGAGGGCCCGGACCTCCGGTTCCGTCCGTCCACCCGCCGGTGCGGCGGCGAAGACGGGGACGGCGGTGCGGCCGGGGAAGTGGGTGAGGTACTCGCGGAGCGTGTGGAGGTGGAAGGGCCAGCCGCGGCGCAGCGCGTCGTACTCGTCCTGCCAGTCGTCGCCGAGCAGGCCGCTGTGGACGACGCGGAGCACGGTGGCGCCGCCGTCCCGGCCCTCGATCAGGTACTCGAAGGCCATGAACCGGCCGTCCTCGCCGGTGGCTGTACGGGTGGCCAGGCGCTTGCCGGGCTCGTAGGCGGTGACGACCGCCTCCGCGCGGTGGCCCCCGGTCTCCATGACGGCGGTGCCGCCCTCGCGCGGGTCCAGCTCGTTGCGGCCCATGAACCAGGAGTCGATCCCCGGTCCGGTGGCGATCGCCTCCCAGACCTGTTCCGGGCTCGCCGGCAGGGAGGTCTCCAGCTCGATCTCGAACGGGTGGGTCATCGTCGGTCCTCCTGGTCCGCCCGGGTCCCGGCCTGTTCCGTGCCGGTCCCGTCCTGCTCCGCCCCGGTCTCGTCCTGTTCCGCCCCGGGGCCGGGCTGGGCGGCGGGGATCTGGTGGAGTCCGACGATCACCCGGTGGCTGCGGCCCCCGGGGGCGGACTCGTCGTGGTAGCGGCTGACGAGGGTGGCGACGGACTGGGCCAGCTCCTCGGCGAAGGCGGCCCGGTCGGCGGCGGAGGCGAACCGCACCTGCGCGTCGATGCCGAAGCTGGCGACCCGCCGGCGGGCCCGGGAGGCGCCGGTCAGCAGGGCCCCGACCTCCTGCACCAGCCGGGAGCCGAGCGCCAGCAGCCAGCGGGCGGAGAGCTGGTCGGGGGAGCGGGCGGGGTCCGGGCTCACGGCGGCCAGGACGCTGGGGGAGATCACGTAGGAGGCCGCGGTGGCGCGGTACACCCGTTCAGTGACGTTGCCCTTGCGGCGTTCCTCGTCGAGTTCGACGAGGCCGTGCCGCTCCAGTTCCTTCAGGTGGTAGTTGACCTTCTGCCGGGGCAGGCCCAGCCGGGCGGCCAGCATGGCGGCCGAGGCGGGCTCGGTCAGGGCGGCGAGGAGGCGTGACCGCAGGGGGTCCAGCGAGGCCTCGGCCGCGGCGGGTTCTTCGATCACGGCGACTTCCAGCACCGTTCCAGCATCCATCCGACAAAAAAATTTGTCAAGGAAAAAAGGTTTGTCGGTAGTCCGGTCGGACGAACGGTGTCGCCCGTCCGGTGCCGGAGCCTCCGGCGGCCGCGCCGAGGCGCGCAGCCCCGCGCCGCGATCCGCGCAGCCCCGCCGAGGTGGGGCGACGGAGAGTGACGGGTGGGGTGGACGGATCGGACTTGAATCTTTGCGAACGAATGTTCGATCCTGGGGGTGTGCCCGTTTTCGAACCTTTTTTCGAATCCACCGCCGAGCAGACCGCACGCCCCGTGCTCCGCCCGGTGGCGTCCCCGGCTGCCGTGTCGGGAAAACGGGGGCAACAGGGGGAGGACGGGGAGCAGAGGGAGGGGCGGGGGCTGCTGCCGGTGCCGTCCGCGCTGCGGGAGGTGCTGCCCGAGGCCGGGCTGCGCCGGGGGACGGCGGTGTCGGTGGCGGGCGGGGACACCGGGCTGCTGCTGGCGCTCGCCGCCGGGGTGAAGGAGACCGGAGGCGGCTGGGCCGCGGCGGTCGGACTGCCGGACCTGGGGCTGGCCGCCGCCGAGGGGTACGGGCTGGACCTGCGCCGGCTGCTGGTCGCGGACGACCCGGGGCCGCACTGGGCCGAGGTGGTCTCGGTGCTGGCCGGCGCGGTCGAGCTGATCATGCTGCGCCCGGACGGGCCGGTGCCGCCGAAGCTGGCCGCCCGGCTGGCGGCGGTGCTGCGGCGCAGCGGCTGCGTGCTGCTGGTCGCCGGACCGTGGCCGGGCGCGGCACTGCGGCTGGGGGTGCGCTCCGGGCGCTGGTTCGGGCTGGGCGACGGCCACGGACAGCTCGTCGGCCGACAGGTGGAGGTGGTGGCCGAAGGTCGCGGCTCGGCGGTGCGCGGCCGGACGGCCCGGCTCTGGCTGCCGGACGAGTACGGCGCGGTGCGTCCGCTCCAGGAGCAGCCGCAGCCGGTGGCGGAACCCACGGTGATACCGGCGGCGGAGCCGATGGCACCCCGCGTGGCGGCGGTGGTCTGAGGTGACGGCCGAGACAGCGATGGCATCCGGGACGGCGGACGACAGGACCCCCCGGGTGCTGGTGGTCTGGTGCCCGGACTGGCCGGTGGCGGCCGTCACCGGCGACGACCCGGTCGCGGTGACCGAGGGCGGGCGGATCCTCGCCTGCTCGGAGGGCGCCCGGGCGGCCGGGGTGCGGCAGGGGCAGCGGCTCAAGCTGGCCCAACGGCTCTGCCCGGAGCTGGAGTTGCGCGACCGCGACCCGGAGGCGGAGACCCGCCGCTTCGAGCCGGTGGTCGCGGCGGTGGAGGCGTTCACGCCCCGGGTGGAGGTGATCCGCCCGGGCCTGTGCGCGATCCCGGTGAAGGGCCCGGGCCGCTACTTCGGCGGCGAGGAGGCGCTGGCCGCCAAGGTCGGCAGGGCGGTGGCGGACGCCCTCGGGCAGCCGCTCATCCCGGACGCCGTCCCGGGCGCGCCGGCCGTCGAAGAGCGGCAGCCCACCGCCCCTCCACCGGCCACCACCGCCCCCCGGGCCCGGGTCGGTGTCGCCGACGGCCTGTTCGCCGCCGTGCTCGCCGCCCGGGCCGGGGTGCTGGTCCCGGCCGGACGGACGGCGGAGTTCCTCGCCCCGTACCCGGTGAGCGCGCTGGGCGACGAGGCGCTGGCCGAACTGCTCGGGCGGCTCGGCCTGCCCACCGTCGGGGCCTTCGCCGCGCTGCCGGCCGAGTCGGTCGCGGACCGCTTCGGCCCGTCCGGGACGGTCGCGCACCGGCTGGCCCGCGGCTTGCAGCCGCGTCCGCTGGTGCCCCGCGACGAGGAGCCGGACCTCGCCGTCGAGCAGCGCTTCGACCCGCCGGAGCCGTCGGCCGAACCGCTGGTGTTCGTCGCCCGCGCGCTGGCCGAGCAGCTGCACCAGCGGCTGGCCGGGGCCGGGCTGACCTGCCGCCGGGTGGCCGTCGAGGTGGCCTGCGCGGACGGCCGGACGGCCTCCCGGCTGTGGCGGCACGAGGGCCGGCTGTCCGCGACGGCGCTGGCCGAGCGGGTCCGCTGGCAGCTCCAGGCCTGGCAGGGCGCGGGCACCTTCACCGGCACCGGCACCGGCACCTTCACCGGCACAGGCGACGGCGACGGCAACGGCGGGGAGGACGCCGGCTTCACCCTGCTCCGGCTCGCCCCCGACGGCCTCTCCCCGGACCAGGGCCGCCAGCTCGCGCTGTGGGGCCAGGCCGTCGCGGACGACCGGGTGGAGCGGGCGGTCGCCCGGGTGCAGGCGGTGCTCGGCCACGCCGGGCTGCGCCGGATCGAGCCGGCCGGCGGGCGCGGCCCGGGCGAGCAGGCGGTGAAGGTGCCGTGGGGCGAGCCGTACGAGGCGGCGGTGCCGGTCGACGCGCCGTGGCCGGGGCGGCTGCCGGAGGTGTGGCCCGCGGTGGTGCTGCGGGAGCCGGCGCCGGTGCGGGTGCTGGACGGGGCCGGGCGGCCGGTCATGGTGGACGGCCGGGCGGGGGTGTCGGCCCGGCCGGCCCTGGTCGTGGTCCGGGGCCGGGAGGAGCGGGTGGACGGCTGGACCGGGCCCTGGCCGGCGGTCGAGTACTGGTGGGACCAGTCGCTGGCCCGGCGCCGGGCACGGTTCCAGGTCGTGGTGGAGGGCGGCCGGGCGCTGCTGCTCACCGTGGAGGGGGGTGCCTGGTACCTGGAGGCCGGCTACGACTAGCGGCCCCGGCACCCGAACGGAGCAGGCCCGCAAGGGCAGGGCCGAAGGGAGCAGGCCGAGAAGGCCGAGTAGGCGAGCAGGGGGGAGCAGGACGAGCACGAGAACGACGAAGGCAACCCCCGATGGGCTTCACCAGCCACCCCACGCTCCCCTGGAGCGAGCTGCACCGCCGGCTGACCGGCGCGGCGCCGGACCGTACGGTCGTCCCGCTGCGCCGCCCCGCCCCGGCTCCCGAATGCGCCGCACCGGAGAAGCCCGCCGCACCGGAGCAGCCCGCCACCCCCTGGGCCGAACTGCACGTCCACTCCGCCTTCAGCTTCCTGGACGGCGCCAGCGACCCGGAGGACCTGGTCGCCGAGGCGGTCCGGCTCGGCGTGGAGACCCTCGCGATCACCGACCACGACGGCCTGTACGCCGCCGTCCGGCTCGCCGAGGCGGCCCGGGGCACGGGCCTGGCCACCGTGTTCGGCGCCGAGCTGACGATCCGCGACGGCGGGACGGGCCGCGACGGCGGGACGGAGGAGCACCTCCTGGTCCTCGCCCGCGACCCGGCCGGCTACCGCCGCCTCTCCGCCGCGATCGCCGCCGCCCAGCTGGCCGGCGGCGCCAAGGGCAACCCGGTGTACGACCTCGGGGCGCTCGCCGGGGCGCACGACGGCCACTGGGCGGTGCTCACCGGCTGCCGCCTCGGCCGGGTCCCCGCCGCGCTCGCCGGGAGGCACGGCCCGGACCAGGGCGAGGCCGAGCGCAGGCTCCGCACCCTCGCCGAGGCGTTCGGCCCGGAGAACGTCCACGTCGAGCTGATCGACCAGTGGCTGCCCGGCGACGACCGGCGCAACGACGCCCTCGCCGCCCTCGCGGCGAAGGCGCGGCTCCCCGTCGTCGCCTCCACCAACGCCCACCACGCCGGCCCCGCCCAGGGCCGCCTCGCGCAGAGCCTCGCCGCCCTGCACGAGCGCCGCACCCTCCAGGACGCGGTCGGCTGGACCAGCGCGGCCGGCACCGCGCACCTGCGTTCGGGCCGCGAGATGGCCGGCCGGCTGGCCCGCTTCCCCGGGGTGCAGCGGGCCACCGCCGAACTCGGCCGGGCCTGCGCCTTCGACTTCGCCCGGCTGGACCCGGAGCTGCCCGGCTTCCCCGTCCCCGCGGGCGGGACCGAGATCGGCCACCTGCGCGCCCTGGTCGCGGCCGGCGGCCCGGCCCGCTTCGGCTCCGGCAACGCGGCCGCCCGCCGTCAGCTCGCCAAGGAGCTGGACGTGATCGAGGACCTCGACCTGGCCGGCTACTTCCTGATCGTGCACGACATCGTGGACTTCTGCCGGAGCCGGGACATCTGGTGCCAGGGCCGCGGCTCGGCCGCCAACTCGGCGGTCTGCTACGCCCTCGGGATCACCGCCGTCGACCCGGTCCACTACAAGCTGCTGTTCGAACGCTTCCTCTCCACCGCCCGGGACGGGCCGCCCGACATCGACCTGGACATCGAGAACCGCCGCCGCGAGGAGGTCATCCAGTACGTCTACCGCCGCTACGGGCGCGAGCACGCCGCCCAGGTCGCCAACGTGATCACCTACCGGCCCCGGCTGGCGATCCGCGACGCCGCCCGGGTGCTCGGCTACCCGCAGGGGCAGGTGGACGCGTTCAGCCGGCAGACCGACTTCCGCTCCGCCCCCGGCGCGGACGCGGTCATCCCCGCCGACGTGCTCCGACTCGCCGCCCAGCTCCACGGCCTGCCCCGCCATCTGGGCATCCACTCGGGCGGCATGGTGCTCACCAAGGAGCCGATCGGCGAGATCTGCCCCACCGAGTGGGCCCGGATGCCCGGGCGCTCCGTGCTCCAGTGGGACAAGGAGTCCATCGCCGGGGCCGGGCTGGTGAAGATCGACCTGCTCGGCCTGGGCATGCTCGCCGCCCTGCACGACGCCTGCGACCTGGTCGCGGAGCACCACGGCCTGCGCTACGACCTGGCCACCATCCCGGACGACGACAAGGGCGTGTACGCGATGCTGCGCCGGGCGGACACCGTCGGGGTGTTCCAGGTCGAGTCCCGGGCCCAGATGGCGACCCTGCCCCGGCTCAAGCCGGACCACTTCTACGACCTGGTGGTCGAGGTGGCGCTGATCCGCCCCGGCCCGATCCAGGGCGGCTCCGTCCACCCGTACCTGCGCCGCCGCGCCGGGGCGGAGCCGCCCGGCTGCCCGCACCCGCTGATGGAGAACGCCCTCGGCAAGACCCTCGGGGTGCCGCTGTTCCAGGAGCAGATGATGCAACTCGCCATCGACTGCGCCGGGTTCACCCCGGAGGAGGCCGACCGGCTGCGCCAGGCGATGGGCGCCAAGCGTTCGCACGAGCGGGTCGCCCGGCTGCGCGAGCGGCTGCTCACCGGGATGGCCGAGCGCGGCATCCCGGCCGAGGTGGCGGAGGACGTCTACGGCAAGATCGAGGCCTTCTCCAACTACGGCTTCCCGGAGAGCCACGCGATCAGCTTCGCCTACCTGGTGTACGCCAGCGCCTGGTTGAAGCACCACTTCCCGGCGGCCTTCACCTGCGCCCTGCTGGCCAACCAGCCGATGGGCTTCTACTCGCCGCTCAGCCTGGTCGCGGACGTCCGGCGGCACGGCGTGCGGGTGCGCGGGGTGGACGTCAACGCCAGTGGGGCGCGGCCCACCCTGGAGCCGTACCGGGGGCCGACCCCGAAACCGCCGCTGACCGCCGGACGCCCGCAGCCGGCGATCCGGCTCGGTCTGGAGACGGTGCGCGGCATCGGCACCCCGCAGGCCGAGGCGATCGTGGCCGGGCAGCCGTACGCCGACCTGGAGGACTTCGCCCGCCGCACCGGCCTGCCCGGTCCCGCCCTGGAGGCGCTGGCGACGGCGGGGGCCTTCGACTGCTTCGAACTGACGAGGCGTCAGGCGCTGTGGGCGGCAGGGGCGTTCGCCGGGATCTCGGACGGCCTGATCCCCGGCACCACCCCCGGGACCGAGGCGCCGGAGCTGCCCGGCATGAGCCCGGTCGAGGAGACCATCGCCGACCTGTGGGCCACCGGCACCTCGGCCACCAGCCACCCGCTCCAGCACCTGCGCGCCCACCTGGACCGCGGCGGCGCGCTCAGCGCCGCCCAACTCCCGGATGTGCCACCGGGAACGGAGGTGGTGGTCGGCGGCCTGGTCACCCACCGGCAGCGGCCGCCGACGGCCGGCGGGGTGCTCTTCCTCAGTCTGGAGGACGAGACCGGGCTGATCAACGTGATCTGCAACCGCCCGGTCTGGGAGTCCCAGCGCCGCACCGCCCTGGACCGGGCCGGACTGCTGGTGCACGGCCGCGTCGAGCGCGACCGGGGTGCGACCAACCTGGTCGCCACCCGGCTCACCCCGCTCCGGATCGGCCTCTGAACGGGGCGGGCCGGCGTGTGCCTGTGAAGCGGCGCGCGTCGCCGCGTCGGGGTGCGGCTAGAAGGCGGGCCGGTCGCCGAGGTCGAAGATCCGCAGGTCGGTGAGGCGGACGGTGTACCAGACGTCCTGGCTGCCCCCGCCGCTCCAGAACTCGGTCAGCCGGACGGAGGCGTAGCCCTCCTCCTCCTTGACCTGCTGGGCCGACCAGCTCGCCGGGACGTTCTGCGCGCGGAACACCGGATCGGCGTCGTTCTGCATCGCCCACTGGTCCAGCCGGTAGTTCAGGTACGGGGAGAGGTACTGCTCGCGGACCTGCCGCGGGCTCTCGGTGCCGCCCCCGCCCTCCACGGCGTCGCGGTACGCCGCCAGGAAGGTGAGCACCTGCTGGGCGGCCGGGGTGGCCGCCCGGACCTGGGCCCCGGCGACCACGGGGGCGGGCGCCGCGACGGCGGCCTGGGCGGGGGTGGCGGCCAGGCCGCCGACGGCGAGCAGGGCGGCGGTGAAGGACAGTGCGGTGCGCATGGCACGTGTACGGATCATGCGGGCATTCCACCACCCCGGAAGGCTCCGGCCCATCGCCGGAAGGAGTGGTGTACCCGTACTGCCCAACAGATGTGACGATACGTCAGGCGGCGGGGTAGCCGATCTCCGCGAGGTCGACGGCGAGCTCCTCCTCGTCGATGTCCGGGTTGAGCGCCGCCAGCACGGCCGGGGTGAGCGGGCGCAGCGCCAGGACGTGCTCGATCGCGGCGAGGTCCAGCTCGTGCTCCGGCTCGAAGTACTCCGTGGCCCAGGCCCGGTACCCGGCGGCCGAGCCGTCCAGCAGCAGGTCGAAGAGGCCCTCCGCCCCCCGCTCGGCGTCCGCGCCCCGCCAGGCGCCGTCCTCGTGGGCGCGCCAGAAGCAGCGGGTGACCGTCGGCCCGTCCTCGTCCCCGAAGGCGGGCTCCTCGGCGAAGCGGCGGAACTCCTCGGGCACGGCCGCGAGCAGCTCCGGGGCGTTGGGCGCCTCGTGGTCGAAGCCGCGCCCGTAGGCGCCGACGGGGGAGAAGACCAGGCACCAGTCGTCGCCCTCGCCGTCGCGCATCGAGGCCAACTCCTCGCCCTCGTCCCAGGAGGCGTCGAAGGAGTGGTACCGCGCCTCCCAGTCGTCGGGGCTGAGGATCGCGTCGAGCGTGGCGAGGGCGCGGCAGCGGTCGCGCAGGTCGGGGATGGCGGGCAGTCGGTTGAGCAGGTCGTCCATGGGCGCCATTCAACCAACCCCGGCGCCCCGCCCGCGCCCCGGGCCGCCGCGCCTTGCCTGGTGCGCCGCCCTACGCCCCGGGCGGCCGCCCCTTGCCCGGCGCCCCGGCGAAGACCTGGGCGATCGGGAGCCAGGCGGTGGCGACGGGCCCGGTGGCGGTGAGGGCGAGGTCGTCCCGGTGCCGGCGCTGGGTCACCAGCAGGCAGAAGTCCAGGGCGGGGCCGGCCACCACGTCCCGCGCCCCGGCCGGGCCGATGGACCAGGACCCGCCGTCGGGCGCGGTCAGGTCGAGCCGGACCGGGCGCTCGGGCACGGCCAGTCCGTGCAGGGTGAAGGCGAAGCCCAGGGTGCGCAGCCCCAGGTGGGCGATGTGCCGCAGCCGGTCGGTGGGCTCGCGGGTGGCGCCGAGCGCGTCCGCGACGTCCTGGCCGTGCGCCCAGGTCTCCATCAGCCGGGCGGTCGCCATCGAGGCGGGCTTCATCGGCGGGCCGAACCAGGGCAGCCGGACGTCGGCCGGGGCGGCGTCGAGCGCGGCCAGCACCTCCGCCCGTCCGGTCCGCCAGCGGGCGAGCAGCGCCGCGGGCCCGGCGGACAGTCCGGCGCGGGCGCCGTCCTCGACCGGGTCGGCGCCGGCCGCCAGCAGCTCGGTGAAGTGCCCGCCGAGCGAAGCGCCGAAGCCCTCCGGGTCGCGCGCGGCCAGGGCCGTCCAGTCGTCGGTCCAGGCCAGGTGGGCGATCTGGTGCGCCACCGTCCAGCCCTCGGCGGGGGTCGGGCGGGCCCACTCCTCGGCCGGCAGCCCGGCGACCAGGTCGTCCAGCACCGCGCTCTCGGCCCGCAGGTCCGCCAGCAGGCCGCCCAGCACGTCGCCCGGCGCGTTCGGCTCGGTCATCGGCTCCCTTTCCGGTCACGGCAGTTGCTACCCGCCGGTAGCCTACGGCCGCACACTACGCCCGGCCCGGCGGCGGCGTCCGCCACTCCACGAAACACGCACGTCAGGACTCTCGCCACCGGCCGCACCGCGTGTGACAATTCCGCGATGACCAGGGCTGCGGACCCCCATCCTGCGCACCCCGTCGCCGACGCCGCGCGACCCGAGGACCCCGAACTCGCCGCGCGCGCCGCCGAGCTGGTGCGGGACGCCGTGCTCGGCGACCTCGCCCGCCGGGTGGTGGCCGAGTGCGGCGCCGACGTCGGCCTGGTCGGCGTGCCCGAGCCGCTGCCCGGCAGCCGTCCCGGCAGCGAGGGCATGGTACTGCGGCACTGGGCCGGCACCCGGGCCGACCTGCTGCACGACGTGCCCGTCCCGGCCGGACTCGGCCTCGGCGGCCGGGCGCTCGCCGAACGCGCGCCCAGCTGGGTGCCCGACTACCGTGCGGCGACGACCATTTCGCACCACTACGACGCGGCCGTGGCCGCCGAGGACCTGTACGCGATGCTCACCGTCCCGCTGATGGACGGCGACACCGTGCACGGCGTGGTGTACGCCTCGCTGCGCGCCGTCGTCCCGTTCGGGGACGTGCGGATCTCCGCGGTCGGCACGCTGGCGAAGGCGGCGACCCGGGCACTGGCCGGGGCCGCCGCCTGGAGCCGCGAACGGCCCGGCGGAAAGCCCTGCGAGCAGTCCTGTGGAAAGCCCTTCGACAAGCCCTTCGACAAGCCCCGGACGGCCGCCCCCGTACCGCCGTTGACCCCGCGCGAGCACGAGGTGCTGCGCTGGGCGGCGACCGGCCGGACCAACCCGGAGATCGCCGCCCGACTGGGCCTGACCTGCAACACGGTGACGGGCTACCTCAAGTCCGCGATGCACAAGCTCGGGGTCCGCAACCGGACCGAACTCGCCCTCGCGGCGCGGGAGTCGGGGCTCGTCGGTTGACGGACCCCCGGCGCGGCCTCAGTTGACCCGGCGCTCCCGCCCGGTCCAGTACGGCTCGCGCAGCCGGAACTTCTGCAGCTTCCCGGTGGCGGTGCGCGGCAGGGCATCCCGGAACTCCACCGTGGTGGGCGACTTGTAGCCGGCCAGCCGCTGCTTGCAGTGCGCGATCAACTCGGCCTCGGTGACGGCCTCGTGGCCCTCCCGGAGCACCACCAGCGCCTTCACCGTCTCGCCCCACTTCTCGTGCGGCACCCCGATCACCGCCGTCTCGGCGACCGCCGGGTGGTCGTACAGGCAGTCCTCCACCTCGATCGAGGAGACGTTCTCCCCGCCGCTGATGATGACGTCCTTCTTGCGGTCGGAGATGGTCAGCAGGCCGTCCGTGAGGGTGCCGCCGTCGCCGGTGTGGAACCAGCCGTCCCGCAGCGCCTCGGCCGAGGCCTCCGGCTGCTGCCAGTAGCCGTCCAGCACGGTGTTGGAGCGCACCAGCACCTCGCCGGACGCGTCCACCCGCAGCCGGGTGCCGAGCGCGGGGGAGCCGGCCTGCACCAGCTTCTCGGCCCGCTCGGCGGCCGGCAGCGCGTCCCACTCGGCCCGCGAGCGGTTGACCGTGACCACCGGGGAGGTCTCGGTCAGACCGTAGAGCTGCATGAACTCCCAGCCCAGCTGCTCCTCGACCTGCTGGATCACCGAGGTCGGCGGCGGGGCGCCGGCCACCACCAGCCGCACCCGGTCCCGGCCGGGCACCGGGCCGTCCCAGTCGGCGGCCGCGTCCAGCACCATCTGGACCACGGCGGGCGCGCCGGACAGGAAGGTCACCCCGTGCCGCTCGACCCGGCGCAGGATCTCCGCGCCGTCCACCTTGCGCAGCACGATGTGCCGGGCGCCCAGGCCGGTGAGCGAGAACGGCAGGCCCCAGCCGTTGGCGTGGAACATCGGCAGGGTGTGCAGGTAGACGTCCCGGTCGCCGGCCCCGTAGTGCAGGGCCATCAGCGTCGCGTTCAGCCAGACGTTGCGGTGGGTGAGCTGAACGCCCTTGGGGCGGGCGGTGGTTCCGCTGGTGTAGTTGATGGTGGCGGTGTCGTTCTCGTCCACCGCGTACCGCCGCGGGGTGGCGTCGGTGTCGTACAGCACGGCGTCGCTGGCCGCGCCCAGCACGAACTTGTGCTTGGCCACCACCCCGTCCAGGGCGTCGGCGACCTCGGGGTCGACCAGCAGAACGGAGGCGCCGCTCTGCTCGACGATGTACGACACCTCCTCGGCCTTCAGCCGGAAGTTCACCGGCACCAGCACCCGGCCGTACCCGCTCACCCCGAAGAAGGAGGTCAGCAGCCGGGCCGAGTTGTGCGAGACGATCGCGACCCGCTCGCCCGGCCCGACACCGAGCCGGTCCAGCCCGGCGGCCTGGGCCCGGGCCAGTTCGGCGACCCTGCGGTAGCTCAGCTCGCCCCAGGATTCGGCCGGCTGCACGGGCTCGTCGACGATGCCGACCCGGTCGCCGTAGACCAGCTCGGCCCGGTCGAGGAAGTCCATCACGGAGAGTGGAATCTGCATGGGGCCACTGTCCTCCCCCACCCGCCCCCTGCACACCCCCGATCGGGGGTGTCACCCGTCCGCGCCCACCCCGTCCGTGCTCACCCCGCCCGCCACCGCCCCGTCCGTCTCGGCTCCGTCCGCGTCGGCCCCGTCCGCGCTCACCCCGGCCGCCGCCAGCGCCGCCGCCAGCCGGTCCCGGGCCTCCGTCTGGGCGGCGATCCGGCGCTCCAGCACCGCCAGCCGCCGCCGGGCGATCCCCAGCACCTGCTCGGACGGCCGGACCGCCAGCACGTCCCCGTCCAGGCAGCCCAGCAGGGGGCGGAGGTCCTCCAGGGTGAGCCCGGCGGCCACCAGCGCACGGATGTTGCGCACCCGGACGACCGCCGGCTCGCCGTACTCGCGGTAGCCGTTCGGCGCGCGCTCGGAGTCGATCAACCCGGCCTGCTCGTAGTGCCGCAGAGCGCGCGCGGTACTGCCGGTCCGGGCCGCCAGCTCGCCGATCCGCACCGCCACCCGTCCCCTCCCGGTCAGCCCACCAGCGCGCCGCCGTCCACGGGCAACACTACGCCGGTCACGAACGAGGCCTGCGGCGAGGCGAGTCGGGTGATCGCCCAGGCCACCTCCTCGGGGCGGCCGATCCGGCCCAGCGGGGTGTGCTCGATCTGCCACTTCCGGATCGCCGCCCGCTGCTCGGGGCCGTACCCGGAGTGGTCGCCGATCGGGGTGTCGATCGCCCCGGGCGCCACCGCCACCACCCGGATCCCGCGCGGCGCCAGCTCCACCGCCCAGCTGCGGGTGACCGTCTCCAGCGCCGCTTTGGTCGCCGCGTACACCGAGTTGCTCGGCCAGCCGCGCTGCCCGACGGAGGTGCTGACGTTGACCACCACACCCCGGCTCCCGCTCAGCGCCGGCACCGCGGCCTGGCCGAGCAGCACCGGGGCGACCAGGTTGGTCGCCAGCAGCGCCTCGACGCCCGCGCGGTCGAAGCCGCCGATCCCCTGCCCGCTCCGTACGATCGCCGCGTTGTTGACCAGCACGTCCAGCCGCCCGAACCGCTCTAGTGCCGCCCGGACGATCTCCTCCGGTGCCCCGGGCCCGGTCACGTCCGCGGCCAGCGGCTCGATCAGTGCCGGGTACGCGGCGGCCGTCGCGGCCAGTGGCTCCGGTCGCCGCCCCACCGCCAGCACCCGCGCCCCCTCGGCGGCGAAGGCCAGCGCCGTCTCCCGCCCGATCCCCGTCCCGGCCCCCGTGACCACCACGACCCGGTTCCGCGTCCCGCTCTCGTCGTCCATGGGCCCACCCTCCGACCCTGCCGCCAGCGTCAGGGTCAAGCGGGAACGGCGGAGCCGTCGGGTCGGTCCGCCAGGACGCCGCGCACCCGGGCCCACCCCGCCCGCCACCCGGGCCCGGGCGGGGGAGCCCGGGCCTCCGCCCGCCGAGCCCGGCACGAACAGCGGGCCCGGGGCCGCGCCGACCGGGCCCTCCGGCTGCTAGGAAGGTCGCAACATACGGTTCACCCACGGGGAGCACAGCCATGAACGACCAACGGCCCGGCACGCTCTACGAGGCCGTCGGCGGCATCGACGTCCTGCGCCGGCTCAGCCGGACCTTCTACCGGGGCGCCCTCGCCGACCCCCTGCTCGCGCCGGTCTTCGCCGACTTCACCCCCACCCACATCGAGCACGTCGCGGTCTGGCTGGCCGAGGTGTTCGGCGGCCCGACCGGCTACACCGACCGACTGGGCGGCCACCAGGCGCTGCTCCGCGCCCACCTGGGCCTGGCCGTCACCGAGGAGCAGCGGCTGCGCTGGATGGAGCTGATGGCCGAGGCCGTCCGCGCGGAGCTGCCCGAGGACGAACTGCTGCGCCGCCGGGTGCTGGAGTACTTCGACTGGGGCACCAGGATCGCCGAGGACGTCTCCGGCTCCCCGGCCGGCACCGACCTCGGCGATCCCGGCCCGACCCCGCGCTGGGGCTGGGAGGGCCTCAAGTGACCGCCGCCCTGAGGGCCGACGGCCTGCTGCTGCGCCCCTTCGAGGACGCCGACGCGCCGGCCCTGATCGAGGCCTACCGGGACGCGACCCTGCGCCGCTTCACCCGGACCCCGGTCGGCGACGCCGAGGAGGCCGCGCACTGGCTGCGCCTCCAGGAGGAGGGCCGTGCGGCGGGCACCCGGTACAGCTTCGCCGTCCTGGACGGCGCCGAGCTCGTCGCCAACGTCGCCCTCAAGTACCCCGTACCCGGCGGGGAGACGGCCGAGGTGGGGTACTGGACGGCAGCCCCGGCCCGTGGCCGGGGGGTGGCCCCGCGCGCGGTGGAGGCCCTCACCGCCTGGGCCTTCGCCACCTTCGCCGAGGGCGGCCTGCGCCGGATCGACCTGCTGCACCAGGTGGACAACCCCGCCTCCTGCCGGGTCGCGGAGAAGGCCGGCTACCCGTTCGTGGAACTGCTCCCGCCCTTCCCGCCCTTTCCGCTGGACGGCCACCGGCACTCCCGCAAATGGCTGGACGAACCCGAACCGCGCAGGTCAGAGTAGGCGGATGGCATCTCTGGTACGACATGTGACGATCGATTGCGGCGACGCGCACGCCCTGGCCTCCTTCTGGGCGCAGGCGCTGGACGGCACCCTGGGCGAGGACGACAACCCGTGCGACGAGGAGGCGGTGGTGAACTCCGCCGGCGCCTCGCTGCTCTTCATCCGGGTGCCCGAGGGCAAGGCGGCGAAGAACCGGGTCCACCTCGACCTCCAGCCGCAGGACCGCAGCCGGGACGAGGAGGTGGAGCGCCTGGTCGCCCTCGGGGCGACCGTGCTGGCGGACCACCGCCTCCCGGACGGCAAGGGCTGGGTCACCCTCGGGGACCCGGAGGGCAACGAGTTCTGCATCGAGCGCAGCCAGGCCGAGCGGATCGCCACCGGGAGCGCCTGACCGGTCGGATCAGTCCGGCCACTCGCCCATGGCCGCCCGCCAGGTCCACGAGGACTTGCGCGGGCGGCCGTTCAGTTCCCCGCGCCCGGTGCACCAGAGCAGGACCTCCGCCGGGTGGGCATCCGGCTCCCGCGGTGCGTGCGGGAAGAGCCGGTCGAGCGCGAAGCGGCACGGTTCGGCGGGCGGCTGCCAGGGCAGGCCGAGGCCGCGGGTGATGTCGTGGGTGTGCAGCAGGGTCTCGGCGACGCCCATCGCGGCGAAGCCGAGCGGGTCGCAGGGGCCGTGGTGGTAGGCGCGCAGCTCGGGCGGGGCGGCGTCCAGGGCGGTGGCGAGGAGGTGTCCGGCGGCGGTGACCACGGTGAGCACCTGGGCCGGGTCGGCCTCGGGCCGGACGGTGAGGTCCAGCGGCAGGTAGCGGTCGCGGGGGCGGGCGGCGAGCTGGCCGGCGTAGGCGAGCAGGTCGTGGGCGATGTGGGCGGCGGTGTCGCGGCAGCTCCACTCCAGGAGTCCGGCGGGGGCGTCCCAGTCGCGGTTCCCGGTGTGCGGGGCGAGGACGGCCAGGGCGGCGTCCAGGGCGGTCCGTACGGCGTCGCCGTTGGCGGTTCGTACGGCGTCGCCGTTGCGCATGACCACTCCTTCGACGGGGCGTCCGGGGTGTCCGGGGCGTCACACGATAGGCCCAGTGCCCCGGCTCGCGCCGGGAGTTCGTCCGATAATCGGTCCTGTCCGGCGCGTCCGGCGCGTCCGGCGCCCTGCGATCCAGCGTCCCGCGGTCCGACGCCGCCCCACCCGCGAGCACCCAGGCAGGTACCCATGGCCAGAATCGCCGTGATCGGCGCCGGCGGCACCATCGGCAGCGCGGTCGTCAGGGAGGCGGCGGCGCGCGGGCACGAGGTCACCGTGGTGGTCCGGGACCCGGACCGCTACCGGGGCGCGGCCGCCGCCGTGGAGCGCGCCGACGTGCTGGACCCGGCGGACGTGGCCCGGGTCGCGGCCGGCCGGGACGTCCTGGTGAGCGCCGTCGGCGGCGGCGACGGCCCGGGCCACCAGGCGCTGGTCGAGCCCGCCGCCCGCTCCCTGGTCGAAGGCCTGCGCACGCTGGGCGGCGCGGCGCCCAGGCTGATCGCGGTCGGCGGGGCGGGCAACCTGGAGACCGCGCCGGGCGTGCGGGTCTGGGACGCCCCGGGCCTGCCGGAGCCGCTCCTCCAGATCATGCACGCCCACGGCGCGGCGCTGGACTACTACCGGACGGTCTCCGACCTGCGCTGGACGGTGCTCAGCCCGGCCGCCGAGATCGGCCCGGGGGAGCGGACCGGCCGCTACCGCACCGGCCTGGACCAGCTGCTCACCGATGCCGAGGGGCAGAGCCGGATCTCGGTGGCGGACTACGCGGTCGCTCTGGTGGACGAGATCGAGCAGCCCGAGCACATCGGCGAGCGGTTCACCTGCTGCTCCCTGTGAGGGCTGTGAGGCGTCCGGTGGGCGGGGTGCTCAAAGGGGAGGGGTTCACCCCAGCTGGATCGAGCGCTTGGCCAGGCCCATCCAGAACCCGTCGATGACGCTGCGCTGGCTGTCCAGGTCGGCCTCGCCGGCGCCGAGGGTGACGAACAGCGGGGCGAAGTGCTCGGTGCGCGGGTGGGCCAGGCGTCCGGCCGGGGCCTTGTGCTCGAAGTCGAGCAGCGCGTCGAGGTCGTGGGCCTCCAGGGCGCGCCGGCCCCAGTCGTCGAACTCGGCCATCACCGAGGTGATCCGGCCGTCGTTGCTGAGCGCCCGCAGGTTGTGGGTGAAGAAGCCGCTGCCGACGATCAGCACGCCCTCGTCGCGCAGCGGGGCGAGCCTGCGGCCGATCTCCATCAGCCGCTGCGGGTCGAGGGTGGGCAGCGAGACCTGGAGCACCGGGATGTCGGCGTCCGGGTACATCTCCACCAGCGGGACGTACGCGCCGTGGTCGAGCCCGCGGTCGGGGATGTCCTGGACGGGCGTGCCGGGGGCGCGCAGCAGCTTGCGCACGCGCTCGGCGAGGTCCGGCGCGCCGGGGGCGGCGTACCGGACCCGGTAGTAGTGCTCGGGGAAGCCCCAGAAGTCGTAGACCAGCGGGACGGTGGTGACGGCGCCGAGGGCGAGCGGGGCCTCCTCCCAGTGGGCGGAGACCATCAGGACGGCCTTGGGCCGGGGCAGGTCGGCGGACCAGGCGGCCAGCTCGCCCGGCCAGACCGGGTCGTCGGCCAGCGGCGGCGCGCCGTGCGACAGGTACAGGGCGGGCATGCGCTCAGGGGCCGCGGTGCTCATGGCGTCCTCCTCGGGGCCGTTCGACCGGCAGGTAGTCCGACAGGTAGTTCAAATTTGAACCTTTACGGAACCGACGGTACACCTTCGTTCGAATTTGAACAACAGGAGTAGGCTTCACCCCATGTCCACACTGAACGAACCCCGCTGGCTGGACCCGGACGAGGCGGCCGCCTGGCGGGGCTTCGTCGTCGCGAGCAACCTGCTGAACCGGCGGCTGGAACGCCAGCTCAAGGACGACTCCGGACTCTCCCACCAGCAGTACGAGATCCTGGTGCACCTGTCCGCCGCCCCCGGCGACTCGCTGCGGATGACCGAGCTCGCCGACAGGCTGGTCACCTCCAAGAGCGGCCTCACCTACCAGGTCACCCAGCTGGAGCGGGCCGGCCTGGTCGCCCGCCGCTCCTGCCCCAGCGACGTGCGCGGCGTCATCGCCGAACTCACCGACCAGGGCCGCGAGGCGCTGCGCCAGGCCGCGCCCGGGCACGTCGCCCTGGTGCGCGAGCTGCTGATCGACGTGCTCAGCCGCGAGCAGCTCGCGGTGCTCGCCGAGGGGCTCGGCGCGGTCAGTGCCCGGCTGCGCCAGGACGAGACCCCGTAGGACCGGCCCCGCCGACAGCCGCCACCCGGGCCCAGGGCCCGCACCTGCGAGTGGAAGTCCGCCCGATCCATCGCATCTGCGAATGCTCCGGCCACTGCTCGGGTACTCCTCCACCCGGGCCGCGGAGCCGTGGCCCGGGAGGAGGGAGCACCCATGACCCCGGCGAGACCCACCGTCCGACTGCACGGACACCTCGACCGCCCCGCCGAGCTGACGGTGGCGCAGCTGCGTGCCCTCCCCGCCCGCCGGGTCGAGGTCAGCTTCGACTGCCGGACCGCGGGCGAGCAGCGCCACGGCTACGAGGGCCCGGCGCTGCTGGACGTGCTGCGCGCGGCCCGGCCCCGGATCGACTTCTCCGGCCGCAAGCAGCGGCTGCGCTTCCTGCTCTCGGTGGCCGGCGCCGACGGCCACCGGGCGGTGGTCTCCTGGGCCGAGATCGACCCGGACTTCGGCGGCCAGGAGATCCTGCTCGCCACCAGCATGGACGGCGCCCCGCTGGACGCCGCCGGTCCGCAGCTCGTCGTCCCCGGCGACCACTGCGGCGCCCGCTACGTCAGCGCCGTCACGGCCGTCTGGCTCGGCCCCCTCGGCGACCCGGCGCGCCCCACCGCCTGACGCCCGGGCGCCCGCCTCGCGCGCGTGCGGCCCCGGCCCCGAGGCCGCACGCCGGAAGGGGCCGGACGGCGGGTCGAAAACACTCGCCGGAGCCGGGTTTCCGTGCCAACATGCCCCATATGGGGACGATTCTGCACGGCACCTTGGTCACGCTCCGCCCGGCCACCGGCGACGACATCCCGGCGCTGGCGGCCATCCGCGGCACGCCCGAGGTGTTCGAACGCTGGCGTGGCGGTGACGACCTGGCCGACGAGGTCGCCAACGACCTGGAGTCGCCCGGCACCGAGACCTTCGCGATCGACCTCGGCGGCAAGGTGGTCGGCGCCATCCAGTGGTACGCCAACAACGACGACGAGTACCGGCACGCCGGGATGGACCTCTACCTCGACCCGACGGTGCACGGCCTGGGCCTGGGCACCGACGCCGTGCGCACGATGGCCCGGTACCTGGTGCACGACCACCACTACCACCGGCTGGTGATCGACCCGGCCGCGGACAACCTCGCCGCGATCCGCTGCTACACCAAGGTCGGCTTCCGCACCGTCGGCACCATGCGCCAGTACGAGCGCGGGCCGGACGGCACCTGGCACGACAACCTGCTGATGGACCTGCTCGCGGACGAACTGCTCGAAGGCTGAGGCGCCCGCGCCGTCCCCGACGCCAGCCCCGCGCCGCTGCCCGGCCGGTCCGGGGTCGCCCCCCGGCCTCAGCCCCGCGCTGTCCCCGGCGGGCAGCCGCAGGAGCGCCGGACCACCAGCTGGGCCGGGAAGGTGCGGGCGCCCTGGGCGCGGCGCTCCGGCCCGCCGAGGACCAGTTCCACCGCCGCGCGGGCCATCTCGTCCTGCGCCGTGGTGACGGTGGTCAGCGCGGGCCCGGCGATCACCGCCTCGGCGATGTCGTCGAAGCCGGCCACCGCGAGGTCCTCCGGCACCCGGATGCCGAGGTCGTCGGCGGCCCGCAGCAGGCCGATCGCCTGGTCGTCCGTCGTGCAGAACACGGCGGACGGCCGGTCGGGACGGGCGAGCAGGGCGAGCGCCTCGGCGTGCGCCCGGACCCGGTCGAACGGCGCCGGGGTGAGCCGTCCCTCGGTGGGCAGCCCGGCCTCCTCCAGCGCGGCGAGCCAGCCGGCCGTCCGCCCGGTGACCGGGTCGTGCGGGCTGAGCGCGAGGGTGCCGCCGAAGCAGTGCACCTCGGCGTGCCCGTGCCCGAGCAGGTGGCGGACCACCTCGCGGGCGCCGCCCTGGTCGTCCGCGACCACGGCGACGCCGCCGGTGCTCTCCGCCCGGTGGTGCAGCAGCACCACCGGGGTGCCGTCGGCCACGTCGAAGCCGGTCAGCCCGGGGGTGGCCGGGTCCTGGGTGACCAGGACCAGACCGTCCACCTGCATCCCGAGGAAGGCGCGGATGTAGTGCGCCTCGCGCTCGTCGGCGTAGTCGGAGTTGCCGATCAGCAGCAGTCGGCCGTGCTCGGCGGCGGCCTGCTCGACGGCGTGCGCGAGCCCGGCGAAGAAGGGCTGGCGGGCGTCCGGGACGACCATCCCGAGCAGGTCGGTCCGCCGCCGGGCCATCGCCTGGGCGACCCGGTTCGGCCGGTAGCCGAGCTCCTCGACCGCCGCGAGCACCCGCGCCCGGGTCGCCGCCGCCACCGGCCGCGGCCCGTCGTTGATCACATAACTCACGACCGCCGTGGACGTCCCCGCCACCCGCGCCACATCGTCCCGTGTCACCCTCGCCATGACCGTTGAGCCTACACAGCCCCTCCGACCAGCGTCTTTGCCGAGTCTCGGGCCCGCCCGATCGGCCCTCTGCGGTTGCGCCCCGGCCGCGGCCGCCCGGAGGGTGGCGGGACAGGCGGCACCCGCAGCCGCCACCGCCGACCGTGGAGCAGGCCGATGAGCAGGCCGATGGGCGCGCCGCCGCACCGGCGGGCCGTCCGGCGCACGCGCCCGGCGGCCCGGCCGCGGGTCCGCGTCCACGCCCGGGCGCGCGGCGCGGGCACCGCTCCCCGGCCGAAGGTCAGGCCCTGGCGCGCGTACGCCGTGGTGGCGGCGATCGTGCTGTCCGTCGTCGCCGGGCTGCTGCTCTACCTCGACGAACGCTCCAGCCGCGGCCGCGTCCAGGTGGTCGGGACGGTGCCCGGCCCGGACTTCCTGGAGGTCGACGTGACGCTCCAGCGGGTGGACGCGGCGGCGCAGACGCTCACCGCGAAGGTCCTGGTCCACCCGCACGGCGCCCTGGAGCAGCCGGACAGCCTGCTGGTCCCGGCCCGGGACGTGGTGCTGGAGACCACCTCGCTGGAGCAGACCGTGCTCAGGTACCCGGCCGGGCAGCAGGTCGCCTCCGGCGCGGTGGCGTTCAGCCTCCTCGACGGCCGGGTCACCGACTACCCCTTCGACCACTACCACGCGCTGATCGGCTTCCAGGCCACCGCCGGCGGGCAGCCCGTCCCGGTGGTGATCGGCGTGGAGGAGGCCGACCCCTTCTTCGTCTTCAAGCAGGCCGAGCAGCAGAGCGAGGGCGGCGCCGTCGTGGTGACCGAGCGGATCAGCCGCTCGCGCAGCACCTTCATCCTGGCCTGGTTCATGATGGCCGCGATGTGGGCGCTGGCGCTGTCCGTGCTGGTGGCGGCCTGGCTGATCGTCCGCCAGCGGCGCGGCATCGTCTGGCCCGCCCTCGGCTGGATGGCGGCCACGCTGTTCGCCCTGGTCGGCATGCGCAACGCCGCGCCCGGCAGCCCGCCGATCGGTTCGCTGCTGGACTACGCGGCGTTCTTCTGGGCGGAGCTGCTGGTCGCGGTCGGCCTGACCATGGTCGTGGTGCGCGGCGCCCGGATCGAGGGCGGGCACAGGAAGTAGCCCGGGCGCACGTGTCCGGCGGCCCGGCCACCCGGCTCAGGGGTTCGGAGGCCCAGGGGTTCAGGCGTCGGGCACGACCACCGTCAGTGACGTCTCCTGGAGCAGGAAGCCCAGCGACTCGTAGACCCGGCGGGCCGGGTTGCCCTCGGACACCACCAGCGTCACGTCGGCGAGCCCGCGCTCGGCGGCGTCCCCGACGGCGCGGCGCAGCAGGTCGGCGCCGAGGCCGCGGTAGCCGCGCTCCGGGTGGCGGAAGACGTCGCCGATCCAGGGCAGGCCGTCGCGGTCGGTGAGGATCAGCCCGGCGACCACGCGGTCCTCGGCGTCCACGGCGAGCAGGCTGGACGGCAGCACCGGGCCGATGACCTCGCCCTCCAGCAGTGGGGTGATCCGCTCGGCCACCACCCGGGCGTCCTCGCCCGGGTAGAAGTCGACGTGGTCGGGGGCGAAGGCGGCCCGCCAGGCTTCGTACAGCTCCTCGGGCGCGCGGTCGCAGGGCACCGCGCGCAGGCCCTCGCGCAGCGGCGTCCCGGCCCAGTCGGCGGGCGGGGGGTCGGCGCGCAGGTCGCGGCGGAAAGTGTGGGCGTGCCGCAGCACCCGCGCGCCGTGCGCCACCAGCTCCTGCCCGAGCCCGGGCGGGCCGGAGACCACCCAGCCGGGCAGCTCGGCCCGGACGAACGCGGCGGCGTCCACCGACTCGTCCAGGACCTCCAGCAGGTCGGCCCAGGGCCGGCCCTCCCGTTCGTCCAGCAGGTAGCGCAGCACCGGCTCGCCGTCGGTACCCCGCCTGACCACCCAGTCCTCGGCCATGGCCCACCCCACAATCGCGTGATCGTTCGTCGGCGGCCATGTTCACCGAGGCCCCGCCGTCCGGCAACCGGTTATTTCCGGCCACCACCGCGTCGGGCCGGCACCGCATCAGGCAGCCACCGGGTCAGGCCACCACCGCGGCCCGGACGCAGAGCACGTCCGGCAGGTGGGAGACCAGCAGGGACCAGCTCTCGCCCTCGTCCCGGCTGCCGTACACGTCGCCGGTCCGGTTGCCGAAGTAGATCCCGGCCGGGTCGGCGTCGTCGGTGCGCAGGGCGTCGCGCAGCACGATGCCGTAGTGGTCCTCGCCGGGCAGGCCGTGGGCGAGCTGCTGCCAGCTGGTGCCGGCGTCGGTGGTGCGGAAGACCCGGCAGCGGCGGCCGGGCGGGATGCGGTCGTCCGAGCCGCCGAGCGGGAAGACGTAGGCGGTGTCGGCCCGGCGGGGGTGGGCGGCCACGGCGAAGCCGAACTCGGCGGGCAGGCCGTCCACGATCGAGCGCCAGCTCGCGCCCCAGTCGTCGCTGCGGTAGACGCCGCCGTGGTTCTGGAGGTAGAGCCGGTCCGGGTGGACCGGGTCCGGGGCGATCTTGTGCACGCACTGGCCGAACTCCGGGTACTGGCTCTCCTCCGGGAGGAACTCGGCGCGCAGGCCGGTGTTGGAGGGCTGCCAGCTGTCGCCGCCGTCCTTGCTGCGGTAGACGCCGCCGCTGGAGACGGCGACCAGCAGCCGCTGCGGGTCGCGCGGGTCGGTCAGGATCGTGTGCAGGCCCTGGCCGCCGTAGCCGGCGCCCCACTGCGGCCGCTGCGGGTGGTTCCAGAGCGCCTCGACCAGGGCGAAGGTCTCGCCGCCGTCGGTGGAGCGGAACAGCGCGGCGGGCTCGGTGCCCGCGTAGACGACGCCGGGGGCCTCCGCCCCGGCGGGCTGGAGCTGCCAGACCCGGGTGAGCGAGGCGCCGGTGGACTCCGGGAAGCGGATGGCCGGCCGCGGGGGCTCGTACCAGCTCGCGCCGAGGTCGTCGGAGCGCCAGATCGACGGCCCCCAGTGGCTGCTGTCGGCGCCGGCCAGCACTCTGGTCCGGCCGTCGCGGCGGTCGACGGAGACGGAGTAGATCGCGTTCATCGGGAAGTGCGGCCCGCTGAACTCCCACGTCAGCCGGTCGCGGCTGCGGCCGAGAAAGAGGCCCTTCTCGGTTCCGACGGCCAACAGCACCTCGGTCATGTCTCACACCACCTGGTCACGAGCAACGGCCCCCCGGGACGGCCCCCGAGTGCCAGTGTCCCGCCGTCCACCGGTGGTCACATCTCGCCGCGCCGACCGCCCGGGGGGCCGTCCGTGCCGGGGGCGCCGCTACCCCCGGCAGTCCTCCAGCAGCCGCAGCCAGACCTCGCTGATCGTCGGGTACGAGGGCACCGCGTGCCAGAGCCGGTCGATCGGCACCTCGCCGACCACCGCGACGGTCGCCGAGTGCAGCAGCTCGGCGACCCCGGGGCCGACCAGGCAGGCGCCGACGATCACCTGCCGGTCCAGGTCGAAGACCACCCGGGCCCGGCCGCGGTAGCCGTCGGCGTACAGCGAGGCCCCGGCGACGGAGCCGATCTCGTGGTCGACGGTCCGCACCCGCAGTCCGGCGGCCTCGGCGGCGGCCCGGGTCAGGCCGACGGCGGCGACCTCGGGCTGGGTGAACACCACCTGGGGCGCGCCCGCCAGGTCGGCGGACGCGGAGTGCGCGCCCCAGCGCGAGGTGTCCAGCGGGCGCCCCTCGGCGCGGGCGGCGATCGCCGCGCCGGTGATCCGCGCCTGGTACTTGCCCTGGTGGGTGAGCAGCGCCCGGCGGTTGACGTCCCCGACGGCGTAGAGCCACGCGCCGTCCACACCCTCCGCGCCGTCCACGCCGAGCACCGTGCAGCTGTCGTCCACCTCCAGCCAGCCGCCCGGCTTCAGGCCGACCTGCTCCAGCCCGATGTCGGCGGTGCGCGGGGCCCGGCCGGTCGCGTACAGCACCTCGTCGACGGTCAGCGTCCCGGTCCCGCCCTGGCCGTCCCCGCCCTTTCCGTCCCCGTTCCGGCCGTCCCGGGCGGCGAGGGTGAGGGTCACCGGCCCGGAGCCGTCCGCCCGCTCCAGCGCGGTGACCTCGGTGCCGAAGCGGAGGTCCACCCCGGCCGCCCGCAGGCCCTCCGCGACCAGCTCGCCCGCGAACGGCTCCATCCGCGGCAGCAGCCCGTCACCGCGGACCAGCAGCACCACCTCGGAGCCGAGCGCCCGCCAGGCGGCGGCCATCTCCACCCCGACCACCCCGCCGCCGACCACCGCCAGCCGCCCGGGGACGGTCTGCGACCCGGTCGCCTCCCGGTTGGTCCACGGGTGGGCCTCGGCGAGCCCCGGCACGTGCGCGGGCAGCACCGGGCGGCTGCCGGTGCACACCGCGACGGCGTGCCGGGCGGTGAGCACCCGCTCGCTGCCGTCCTCGGCCTCCACCGTCACCGTCCGCACCCCGGCCAGCCGGCCGTGGCCGCGCACCAGCTCGATGCCGGTGTCCCGCAGCCACTCCACCTGGCCGTCGTCCTTCCAGTCGGAGGTGAAGGAGTTCCGCCGGGCCAGCACCGCGGCCGGGTCCAGCCGCCGGTCGCCGACCGCCTCCCGGGAGCCGGCCACCGCGCGGGCGTCGGCCAGCGCGGCCACCGGCCGCAGCAGCGCCTTGCTCGGCATGCAGGCCCAGTACGAGCACTCGCCGCCGACCAGCTCGGCCTCCACGATCACGGTGCGCAGCCCGGCGGCGACCGTCCGGTCGGCCACGTTCTCGCCGGTCGGACCGGCCCCCAGGACGATGACGTCGTACTCCTCGGCGGTGCTGGTCATGCCCTGTCCTCCGTCGTCTCGATGGCCGCCCCGGCCCGCCGGGCGGGGGCGGCGGGCGTGCGCCCACGGGTGTCGAGCGGCCGGTCGCGCCCGACCCCGGGCCCGCCGCTGCCGCCTGCGGTTCCGTACCCGAGCGTGACCCGGACCGCCCACCGCGGCCACTTCTCGCGCCGGTCGCGCGAGCGCGGGACGCGTGGGGCGAGAAGGGAGCGCGGGGTGAGCCGGGCGCGGGAGCCGAGCCGGGCACGCCGCGGGCCGGCCGGCCCCGGACCGCCGTCCGGCCGGAACTCCGGCACGGCGTCCGGCGGTTCGGTCCGGCTGGGCTGCTCGCGCACGGGTGCTCGCTCCTCGCTCGGGTACGGCGTGGGCCCCATCCTGCCGGTCCGGGCGCGGTTGCGCGACGGACGGACACGCCGAGGGCGCCGTGGGGCGCACCACCGGGCACGGACAGGACAGGGCGAGGAGACGGACCGGCGGCCGGACAGGCGGGTTCAGAGCGCGGCGAGCTCCGCCAGCAACGCCGCCGTGTCGGCCGGGCGGGAGAACATCGGCCAGTGCCCGGTGGGCAGTTCGCGCAGCTCCCAGTTCGGCCCGGACATCCCGGCGAAGTACGGGTGCCCGGCGGCGATCAGCTCGCGCACCTGGGAGAGCGGGAAGGAGCAGGAGACCAGCGCCTGGGGCAGCGCCGCCCCGGCGCCGGTCAGCCGCAGCCGGTCCCGGAACGCCCCGGCCGGGTGCGGGGTGGAGCGGGAGCGGATGGACGCGAGGGCGGCCTCGTCCAGCCCCGCCGTGCTCGTGCCCTGCTCGCCCAGGTACTCCCAGGACGGCAGCGGGAGGCGGCCGTCGACCACCGAGGCATCGGCCGTCTTCTGGTAGTCGGGCTGCCAGAGGTCGTACACCGACGAGCCGTCGATCAGCGGGCCGCTGTCCAGGTAGACCACCCGGCGGATCCGCTCCGGCATCCGGTCCGCGAGCCCGCCCACCGGGGCGCAGGCGCCGCTGTGGGCGACCACGACGACATCCGACAGGTCCTCCCGGACCAGCAGTCCGGCGAGGTCGGCGATGTGGTCCTCCAGCCCGAACTCGCCCTCCTCGCCCGCGCGTTCGCCCACTCCGGGCAGGCTGACGGCGTACACCCGGTGCCCGGCCGCGCGCAGCGGCGCGGCCACCTCGTCCCAGGCCCAGGCGCCGATCCAGAATCCGGGGACCAGTACGAACGTGCTCATGGCGGATCGCTCCTTCGTCGGTGGGAAGTCCGGGGAGGCCGCGACGAGCCGTGGACGTCTCGACGGGCGGCCCGCGAGGGGCTCCATCGAGGCGGGGCCTCCTCCACCGCCGACTCTAGGATCGGATCCGGACAGAAGTCGCCCGGATTTCCGCCGAGGAAAGGAGTGCGCGCGATGGAACACCCGGTCAGCCGCGTCCTCGCCCTGCTGGAACTGCTCCAGGACCGCCCCGGCCTGACCGGCGCCGACCTGGCCGCCCGGCTCGACGTGGACGAGCGCACCGTCCGCCGCTACGTCGCCCGGCTGACCGAACTCGGCATCCCCGTCGAGGCCGACCGCGGCCGCTACGGGGGCTACCGCCTGCGGCCCGGCTACCGGCTGCCGCCGCTGATGCTCACCCCGGACGAGGCCGCCTCCGTCGTGCTCGGCCTGCTGGCCGGCCGCAGCTCCGGCCTGTCGGTGGGGGAGGAGGCCACCGGGACGGCCCTCGCCAAGATCCAGCGGGTGCTGCCGCAGCCGCTGCGCGAGCGCGTGGCGGCCGTCGAACAGACCCTCGGACTGACCGCCACACCCGCCACCGGCCCCGGCCCGGCCGCCGCCGCGCTGTTCACCCTGGCCGAGGCGGCCCGCCGCCGTCGCCGGGTGCGGCTCGCCTACCGGGACCGGGAGGACCGGCCCAGCGAACGCGACTTCGACCCGTACGGGCTGGTCTTCCACTCCGGGCGCTGGTACACCACCGGGCTCGACCACCGCAGCGGCGAGCCGCGCACCTTCCGGCTGGACCGGATCACCCGGGTCGAACAGGGCGAGGCCGGCTTCGAGCCGCCGGAGGACTACGACCCGGTCCAGCGGGTGGTGGAGTCGCTGGCCGGCGCGCCCTGGCGGCACCGGGTGGAGGTCGAGCTGCGGACCACCCTCGCCGAGGCCCGCCGCCGGCTGCCGCCCGCCGTCGGCACGCTCACCGAACTCGCCGAGGACCGGGTGCTGCTGCGGGCCCGGGCGCAGAACCTGGACGGCGTCGCGGTGCTGCTGGCCGGCCTCGGGTGGCCGTTCACCGTCCGGGAACCCGCCGCACTGCGCGCCGAGGTGCGGGCGCTCGCGGACCGGCTCGCCGCCTGGGGCGCCGAGCCGTCGTGACGGCGGGTGCGGCGGCGGACGGCCCCGGAGAGCGGGGAGCGGGCATGCCGAGGGCCCGGGGAGCTTCAGCTCCCCGGGCCTTGGGGCCTGTCTTCGGACGTCCGGATCAGGCCTGGCCGCCGGCCGCCCGCTCCTCGGCGACCTTGCGCTTCACCTCGGTCATGTCCAGCTCGCGGGCCTGGCCGATCAGGTCCTCGAACACCGCCTCCGGCAGCGCACCGGGCTGCGAGAAGACCAGCACGCCCTCACGGATGATCGCCAGCGTCGGGATCGACTGGATGTCGAACGCGGCCGCCAGCTCCTGCTGCGCCTCGGTGTCCACCTTGGCGAAGACCAGGTCCGAGTGGCGCTCGGCGGCCTTCTCGTACACCGGGGCGAACTGGCGGCACGGCCCGCACCACCCGGCCCAGAAGTCGATGAAGACGAAGTCCTTGCCCTCCGGGCCCGGGACGATCTCGTCGAAGTTCTCCTTGGTCAGCTCGACCGTGTTGCTCATCTCGTGATTCCTTCCCTTCCGGACGTGGCGGTTCAGGCCATGTGCCCGCCACAACCGTCCCGGTCGGCGGGGTATTCCGGCGGCGTTCCGGCGGTTGCCGGAGCCAGGGAGTGAGCAGCCGGCGGCCGCCGCCCGTACGGAAGGGTGTCCGGTCCGTTCCGACCCCTTCCCCCCGAGGGAGGCACCCCATGCGCAGCACACTCCGCACCCGGCGGACGCTCGCGCTGACCGCGTCCGGCATCGCGGCGGCCGCCCTGATCGCCGGCTGCGGATCGTCCGGCGGCTCCTCCGGTCCGTCGAGCAGCCCGAGCGGTCCGGGCACCCCGGCGGCCGTCACCCTGCAGACCACCCAGGACCCGAAGCTGGGCACGATCGTCACCGACAGCGCGGGCTTCACGCTCTACCGCTTCGACCAGGACCGGAACAGCCCACCGGAGTCCTACTGCAACGGCAGCTGCGCCGTCATCTGGCCGCCCGAGCACGCCGACGGCAACGGCAACGTCACGGTGAAGGGCATCGACAGCAAGCTGGTCGGCACCGTCACCCGCGACGACGGCACCAAGCAGGTCACCCTGAACGGCTGGCCGGCCTACCGCTACTCGCCGGACACCAAGCCCGGCGACACCAAGGGCCAGGGCGTGGCCGGCACCTGGTTCGCGCTGACCCCGACCGGCGGCAGGGCGGGCGCCGCGAACTCCGGCCCGATGAACCCGACGCCCGGCACCCCGGCACCCGGCAACCCGACGCCCAGCACCCCGGGCTACTGACCGGTTCCGATGACCGGTCCCGATGACCGGCTCCGACCGCCCTCGCCCAGGAGGCCCGGGTGCGCAACGATGAAGTGGTGACCGAGGAGCACCCCGTCGGCCGCACCGGCGGCCACGACACGGGGGCGCCGGACGAGGACCTGATGCGCGCCCTGTACCGGGAGCACGCCGGTCCGCTGTTCGGGTTCGTGCTCCACCTGGTCGCCGGGGACCGGCAGCGGGCCGAGGACGTCGTGCAGGAGACCCTGCTCCGCGCCTGGCGCAACATCCACCGGCTCGACCCGGAGGCCGGCTCGCTGCGGCCCTGGCTGGTCACCGTCGCGCGGCGGATCGTGATCGACGGCCACCGTAGCGCCATGGCCCGGCCGCGCGAGGTGGACGCCTCGGCACTGGAGCAGCTGCCCGCCGAGGACGAGATCGACCGGGCGCTGCGGATGATGACCGTCGCGGACGCGCTCGGCGACCTCTCGCCCGTGCACCGGGAGATCATCGTCGAGACCTACCTGAAGGGCCGTACGGCCAACGAGGCGGCCGCCGAACTCGGCATCCCGGCCGGGACGGTGCGCTCGCGGGTGTTCTACGCGCTGCGCTCGCTCAGGCTCGCGCTGGAGGAACGGGGAGTGACATCGTGACCAGGCACCCCGACCGCGACCCCACCCCTGACCCCGACCGGGCGCCCGGTGGCCCGGTGCACGTCGACGCGGGCGCGTACGTCCTCGGCCTGCTGGAACCCGTCGAGCGCGCCGCCTTCGAGCAACACCTCGCCGACTGCCCGCAGTGCGCCGAGCAGGTGACCCAACTCGGCTCGGTGGAGCCGCTGTTGGCCGAGTACGCGGCCACCGCGCGGGCGGCCGGAACGGACCCGGCCGGTCCCGCCCCGCAGCCCGACCCCCGACTGCTGGACCGGCTGGTGGCCGAGGTCGGTGCCACCCGGCGGCGGGGCCGGGTGCGGCGGCTGGTGCTGGCCCTGGCCGCCACCGCGATGGTGGCGGCCGGCCCCGCCGTCACCGCCGCGGTGCTCACCGCCGACAACACCCCCGCCGTGGTCGCGGTGGCCGAGCAGTTCAGCGCCACCGACCCGGGCACCGGCGCGCACGCGACCGTCGGCCTGGACGGCACCACCTGGGGCACCCGAGTCAGCCTGCAACTCTCCGGCGTCCAGGGCCCGTTGACCTGCAGCCTGGTCGCCGTCTCGCACACCGGCGAGCAGCAGACGGTCACCACCTGGTCCGTCCCGGCGGGCGGCTACGGGAACGGCGGCGGGGGAGGCGACGGCACCGTGCGCACCACCGGCGGCGCGGCCTTCCGACTGGCGGACATCGACCACTTCGAGGTCCGCGTCCAGGACGGCGGCGCGCTACTGGTCGCGATCCCCGTACACCACCCCTGACCCCCAGTGGATCGTGCACGACTCCAACCGCTCCACCCGGGCCGCGCCCCGGACACCCGGCCAGTACGGGCTCGGCTCGCCGCCGCCGGTCATGTGCTCCCGACCCCAGATCCGGCTCCAGCCGGTCCGCAGCGCCGGCTCGAAGCTGTGCCACCGCCCGCAACCGCAGGGCGTCAGCACCCGCGCGCAGCAGCGGCACAGCTCGGCCCGGCCGTGGCCGTGACCGTCGCCGCGGTCGTCGCCGGGGCCGGTCGGGAGCGGCACCGGCGGGCCCTGCTCCCCGCAGGCCGAGCACCCGGGCAGCACGGCACCGTCCAGCAGCGCGTTCTGCCGCCGGACGTAGTCGGGCAGCCGCAACGGCGGGTGCAGGAACGGGTCGTGCTCCCAGGCCGCGTTCGGCGACCCCCACCAGCGCACGTGCCACCAGGCCGTCTCCGGAGGCAGCCGCCGCCCGGCCCGCTTCTGCGCCCGGCGCCGCTCCGCGTACTCCTCGGCCCTGGCCCGCCACAGCTCACGCGCCTCGTGCAACTCGTCCACCGCGCGGACCAGGGCATCCGGGTCGGCCTCCAGGAAGCGCGGAATCCGGGCGCTGACGGTGAGGTGGTGGTACGTCGCCCGCAGGCCGTACGGGGCGAAGCGGGTCAGGCAGGTGCGCAGCGCGCTGTGCCGCCGGTACGGCGGGAGCGAGGCGTCGTGCACCCGGGCCCGGTGGGTGTGGAAGCTGGTCATGACGGCGGCTTCAGGTCCGGGTCCGGGTCCGGGTCCAGGGCTCGGGCGAGCGCGGCGGTGACGGCGGCGGCGTGCCCGGGCAGCTGCCGCTCGGCCCAGCCCGCCGCGAGCGCGAGGAAGTCGCGCAGGTCCCGCTCGGCTCCGGCGAGCAGCCGGCGCAGCTCGTCCACCGGCAACTCGACCACCGGGCCCTCGTCGCCCTCGGCGTCCTGGGTCAGCCGGACCACCCGGCCGACGCACTCGGCCCGGGCGTCGGGGTCGTGGCCGAACCAGGCGGTGCCGGACCCGTCCGTGACGTTCAGCCACTCGCGCCAGTCCTCCAGCCCGTTGCAGCAGCCCGGCCTGAAGACGGCGCCGGTGGCGGAGTCGGTCACCACCAGCCCGCCGGGGGCGTACGGGTGCGGCTCGGTCAACAGCGCGTGCAGGAACGCGCCCAACGGGTCCGCCGACCGGGGACCGCGCCCCTCGGCCTGCCCGGGGTCGGGCTCGACGTCGTTGCAGTCCGCCAGCCGCCACACCGCCGTGCCCACCTCGTCCGACGTCAACCGCCCGTCCAGCGCGAGATCCCCGTACGGCCCGAGCTCGGCCGTCGGCCAGAGCGTGAAGCCGTCGGAGGCGAAGATCTCCAGGACCGGTCGCATCGACATCATCCGCCGATCATCCCGAACACACCCCCGCCCCGACCAGCCGTTTTACGCCCCGCCCCCGCCCTGGACCCAGCCGGCCTCCGCCACCACCTGCTCGGCCTCGGCCGCCCACCTCGCGGCTGCCGTCCAGCCGGCCCGCCCTCTGACCGGCCTCCGCCATCGCCTGGGCGGTCTGCGCGATGACGGTGGTGGCGAGCGGGGGTGTGCCGGGGGGATCGGGGGGTTGATGGTGCTGGGGCGCTGGTCAGGTGGCCTGGGTGGCGATGCGGGTGAGGACGCGTCCGCAGTGGTGGGCGAAGGCGCGTTGGGAGAGGGGGAGGAGTGGGCCGGCGAGGCGGGCGTACCAGGCGACGGGGCGGCTGAAGGCGGTGACGGAGAAGCGGACTTCGCCGTCGGGGGTGAGTGCGACCAGGAAGGTTTCCTCGCCCTGGGCCAGGTGGCCGGTCCTGGTGCCGTAGGTGAAGCCGTACCGGTCCGGGCCGTCGACCGTGGCCAGGACCCGGTTGGGGGCGCCGGCCCGCAGGGGGCCGAGGCCGATGGCGCAGTGCACGGCGACGCCGGGGGCGGCGCGGTCGGCCGTCGCGTCGATGCGGACGCCCGCGAGCCGGTGCATCCGCCAGTCGAGCAGGGCGGCGCCGGCGGCTTCCAGGGCGGGGCGGCCGTGGCCGATGAGGGCGCTGTGCCGCAGGTGGTTGTAGCCGGCGGGGAGGTGGCCGGTGCGGCTGGCGCCCTGTTCGGGGTAGCTGTAGTCGTTCATCGGGGGGTCTCCGTCGTGTCGGTCCGGGTGGCGTCGGTCCGGGTGGCGTCGGTCCGGTCCGCGGTGATCCGGCGCCAGGCGAGCAGCGCGCAGAGGGCGAAGCCGAGCGCGTTGCCGACGCCGTGGGTGGCGGCCATCCAGGTCAGGGTGGGGTGGGGGAGTCCGGCGGCCCGGCCGAGTGCCCACCACAGGGCGAGCAGCATGGTGAGCGCGAGGACGGCCGAGGAGGCGGCGAGCAGGCGGGCGGTGGTCCGGTCGCCGGTGCGGGGGCGCAGGTCGCGCCAGGTGACCAGGCCGACCAGCCACATTCCGGTGGTCAGGACGGCGGCTCCGGCGAACTGCCACCAGTTGCCGAGGAAGTAGCCGGCCAGTACCAGCAGGGTGCCCGCCGGGACGCTGAGGGCCGCGCAGCGGGCCGGGGCGGAGCCCGGGCGGGCGGCGCGGCAGACCAGTCCGGCGACCAGGGCGGCGGTGAATCCGGCGTAGTGGAAGTGGGGGACGGTGAGCGCCAGGATGTGCGGTTCGAAGCCGAACAGCGGGTAGCCGGAGCGTTCGGCGACCCCGGCGACCCCGGCGACCGAGGGTGCGGCGAGCGCGGTGAGCACCGCGACCTCGGCGGGTGCGAGCGAGCGGGTGCGGGCCAGCCGCAGGGGGGCGTGCAGGGCGACGGCCAGGGTGCCGAGCGCGTAGAGCAAGGCGCAGCCGGTGGCGAGGTCGCCGCCGCGGGGCAGCCAGAGCGAGAGCGCGCCGGGGACGGCGGCGAGCGGCCAGAGCCGGCGGATCCGGGCGAGGCCGGGCTCGTCGACCAGGGCGAGGCCGAGCGGGACGACGGCTCCCATGCCGAGCAGGACCAGCAGGTCGACCAGTTCCGTGGTGCCCGGGCCCATCGCGGACACGGCCGTCGTGAGCGAAGCCATCGTGGACACACCCCCTTGAACGCGTTCAAATAGCTTGCGCCGCCGACTCTACGCGGCTGAGTTGAACGTGTTCAACTCAGCGCCGATGTCGCCCCCGATGCCGCCCGGACCGGCTGGCCTGGTGTTCACGGTGGGTGCGGCGCACTCTGGAGGGGTAACCGATGGAGGTGATCCGCCATGCAGACTCTGGTCGGTTGGCACATCGAGATGGAGTTCCGCGAAGAGGGGGCACGGACCAGCGCCGCCGCACTGCTGCGGCTGCGCGACGGGAGCGAACTGCGCGCCCACGGCTACAGCAGCCGCCACCCCTCCGACCCGGAACAGCTGAGGGTCGGCGAGGAGATCGCGGGGGCCCGCGCGCTCAACGAGCTCGCCTCGCAGCTGCTCACCAAGGCCCACGCCGAGATCCAGGAGGTCAGTCCGGTCCCGACCCACCCGCTGTCGTGACCTCCGGCCCGCTGCCAGCAGTCGCGTCGAAGCGCGTCGGGACGGCGCCGGAAAGCGTCGAGTGCCGGAGCAGACCTTCTCAAGGCCCCGGCACTCGACGGAGGTTGACGATCAGGCGAGACGATCGGACGGGACGCGACGACCGGACGCGACGGCCCGTCAGTTGACGCAGTAGGTGGCCGGCGGTAGCCACTCCGGCCCGACCAGCCGCCGTTCCAGTTCGTTCAGCGTGATCCGGATGCCGACCGTCCCGGCCAGCCCCACCCGGAACCGGCTGCGGGCGAGCGCGATCAGTGCCGTCAGGCCGTACTTGTTGATCAGCGAGGTGCGGTAGCGGGCGGTGTCGTCGGCGTCGCAGAGCCGGGCCCGGGCCGGGATCCGGCGGCCGGTGGGGCGCCCGTGGGCGTCGCAGGGGCCGATCAGCACCCGGGGGTGGCGGCGGATCCGTTCGGCCTCGCCGGAGTGGGCCGGGGTCCAGACCCCGAGGGCCGTGCCGTCCTGCACCACCCAGAGCTGTGACTCCAGCCGGCTGCCGTCCTCGCCGAAGGTGGTGAGCAGGAGGTACCTGCTGTCGGCGATCCGGTCGGTCGGGTCGGCCTGGTCGGTCCGGTCGCTTCGGTCGGTTCGGTCGTGCACCTGTCCTCCCTGTGTCATCGGGGGGTGCGGGTCAGTGCCCGTGGCCCTCGGTGATCTCGTGGAACTCCTCGGCGGTGGGCTTGGGGATCCGGCCGCCCTCGCCGTGGAACCCGCGGGAGAGCCGGGTCCGGGTGCGGGTGAGCACCCCCGCCGGGCGGGCCACTCCATTCTCGTCCACCGGGGCGGGCAGTTCGAGGGGGCGGGGCTGTTCGTGCGCCGTGAGCCGGTGCAGTTCCCGCGGCGTGAGCCGGGCGTGCGCCTCGGTGAACTCGCCGTGCGGCAGGCGCTTGATGACACCCGTCTCGCGGCCGTGCAGCACCTTCTCCCTGTCGCGGCGCTGGAGGCCGAGGCACCAGCGCTTGGTGATGACGAAGACGGCGACCGGGACGGCGAAGAAGCCGACGCGGGCGGCGTACGTGATGGAGTTGAGCGACAGGTGCAGGTGGGTGGCGATCAGGTCGTTGCCGCCGGCCGCCAGGGCCACCAGGTAGAGGCTGATCCAGGCGGCGCCGAGCGCGGTGCGGACGGGCGCGTTGCGCGGCCGGTCGAGCAGGTGGTGCTCCCGCTTGTCGTCGGTCACCCAGTTCTCGATGAACGGGTAGACGGCGATGGCGCCCAGGACGAGCGGGAACAGCGCGAACGGGATGAGCACCCCGAGGTTGAGGGTGTGCCCCCACAGTCCGATCTCCCAGCCGGGCATGATCCGGATCAGGCCCTCGGCGAAGCCCATGTACCAGTCGGGCTGGGCGTCGGTGGAGACCTGGTCGGGACGGTACGGGCCGTACGCCCAGATCGGGTTGACGGTCGCGATCGCGGCGACCAGCGCGACGATGCCGAAGACGAGGAAGAAGAACCCGCCGGCCTTGGCCAGGTAGACCGGCATCAGCGGCATGCCGACGACGTTCTTCTCGGTCCTTCCGGGGCCCGCCCACTGGGTGTGCTTGTGGTAGAAAACCAGGATCAGGTGGGCCACCAGCAGGCCGAGCATGATGCCCGGGATCAGCAGCACGTGGATGGTGAAGAACCGCGGCACGATGTCGTGGCCGGGGAACTCCCCGCCGAACAGGAACATCTGGATGTACGTGCCGACCAGCGGCACGGCGAGGATCGAGCCCTCGATGAACCGGATGCCGGTGCCGGAGAGCAGGTCGTCGGGCAGGGAGTAGCCGAAGAAGCCGTCCAGCATGCCGAGGAAGAGCAGCAGGAAGCCGAACACCCAGTTGATCTCGCGCGGCTTGCGGAAGGCGCCGGTGAAGAACACCCGCATCATGTGGACGAACATGGCGGCGACGAAGACGATCGCCGCCCAGTGGTGGATCTGCCGGATCAGCAGGCCGCCGCGCACCTCGAAGCTGATGTCCACGGTGGAGGCGTAGGCCTCCGACATCGGGACGCCCTTGAGCGGCACGTACGAGCCGGCGTAGACCACCTCGCCCATGCTGGGCTTGAAGAACAGCGTCAGCCAGACACCGGTCAGGATGATGATGACGAAGGTGTAGAGGCAGATCTCGCCCAGCATGAAGGACCAGTGGTCCGGGAAGATCTTCCGCAGGTTCGCCCTGGCCAGGGAGTAGATCCCCAGCCGGCCGTCCGCCCAGTCGGCGGCCCGCTGCCCCCGCCCAGGGCTCTGATTCCGGGTCATGTGCACGCACCTCGATCCGAAGGAAGCGGGGAGGAGTCCCCGATTCGCACTGGTGCCCACGATAACCGGGGGGTAATCCCCATTTCCATTCGGGGTGGTCGGTGCGCCGAAGGGCGGCGGGTCCTAGGCGGTCGGTGGTTCCATCCGGGCGTACGCCTCCGGCGGGATCGGGAAGCGCCTCAGCAACTCCTCCATCCAGGCGGTCGGATGGGTGGCCGGAGCCGCGCCGCCGGGCAGGGCGCGCGCCTTGCGGATGCCGTCGAGCAGCGCCTCCACCGCGGCCTCGGTGGTGTACCGCTCGGAGACCCAGCGGCGGCCCGCCCGCCGCACCTCGTCCTGGCCGGGCAGGTCGAGCAGTTCCAGGGCCCGGTCCGCCAGCCGGTCCGTTTCGAGCTCCGGGATCCGCCACGCGGACGGCGAGTCGAACAGTTCCGCTCCGCCGCCGCCGGCGTAACCGGTCACCAGGCAGCCGCTGGCCATCGCCTCGGCCGGCGGCAGGCCGAAGCCCTCGCCCTCGGGCGCTCCCAGCGCGATGAACACCGAGGTGTCCGACAGTACGCGGGCGACCTCCTCGTGCGGAACCGCGTGGATGTCGTACAGCTCGACGCCCCTGGACCGCGGGTCGGCGTGGAGCAGACGGTGGAGCAGCGTGCTCTCGACGGGGCGCTTGCGGGACATCCACGCGATGCGCCGGACCCGCCCGGTCGACGCCGGCCGGAACAGCCCGGTGTCGACGGTGTTCGGCACCAGGTGCGGTTCGAACCCGGGCAGGGCGCGGCGGAGCATGTCGGCGCCCGCCTTCGAGACCGTCCACAGGGCCGGCCGGGCCGACCAGCCCGGGTACGGGCCGGGGGCGGGGCAGGTCAGGAAGTGGATGTAGTGCCCCTGCGAGTAGACGACCTTGCGGCCGCCGGGAGCCGGGTCGCGGCCCGGGAGCACGCTGACCTCGGGCAGCACGAGGACGTCCTCGGGGCCGAGGTCCAGGGTCATCCCGGACAGCGTCGGCACGTCGTCGTCGAACCACGTGTAGCGGAATCCCGGTGTGGGCGTCCAGCGGTACGCCTCGACGCCGGCGGCCCGCAGCAGCGCGACCTGTTGGTTCAGGACGCGGATGCCGCCCAGCGGGAACTGGAACTCGAACGACGCGTAGACGACTCGGCCGGTCACCGAACCTCCCTGACGAACCAGCGACTTGAGCGGAACAGGGCCTCACGGATCCAGGGACCCACGGACCCACGGACCCACGGATCCAGGGAACCAGGGAGCCGGGGCTACTGCAGGTGCTCCTCGATCTCGGCGATCAGCCCGTCCTCGAAGCGGAAGTAGGTGGTGGCGTGGACCCGGCTGCGGGTGCCGTCCGGCGCCTCCAGCACCAGGACGTGCTGCTGGAGCACCTCGTCGGGCTTGTGGAAGCGGCGCACGACCTCGTACCGCAGGGAGTCGACGGTGGCGAAGAACGCGGCGATCCGCTCCAGCCGGGCGTCGATCGGACGGGTGCCGTCGCCGTCGTTCTGCCACACCGTGGCGCCGGGGGTGCACAGGGCCCGGAAGCCGGCGAGGTCGCGTGCCTCCAGCAGCCGCAGTCCGGCGTCCACCGTCGCGTCGAGGTCCTGGTCCATGGGCTTCTCCGTTCAGTGCGGGCGGGAAGGGGAGGGGTGCCGGTCGAGCAGGCCGAGGCCGCGCAGGTCGGTGACGTACTTGGCGACGAGGGCGGGGGACAGCCGCGGCACGTCCCGGTCGGGCCCGATCCCGGCCGCCCGGACGGCCTCCCGGAACCGCGGGGCCGGGGCGGGCCGGTCCTCGCCCGGTTGCTCGAAGGCGTGCAGCAGGGGCAGCACCGAGTGGGTGCGCTGCCGTTCCGGCAGGGCCCGGACCGCGGTCGTGAAGCGGGCGAACCAGTCGTCGTAGTCGTCGATGCGCCGGATCGGGTGGCCGTCCTCGACCAGCCAGTCCACGAGGGTGTCCAGCGAGGCGCCGTCGTCGTGCGGGTTCCAGGCGTTGTAGGTGCGGTAGCCGTCCGGGCCCGGGGTGCCCAGCGCGGTGACCGCCTCGGCGAGGAAGTCGACCGGGAGGCCGTCGTACCGCGCGGGCGCGCCGCCGCGGTGGAACGACCGCGGCGCGATCCCGGTGGCCACCAGGCTGAGGACCAGCCGGGTGAACACGTCGGGCACGTTCAGCTGTCCCGGGTAGCTGCTGTGCGCGAGGATCATGCCCGACCGGAACGTGGTGACCGGCAGGCCGTACCGTTCGTGGGCCTCCCGCAGCAGCACCTCGCCCGCCCACTTGCCCGCGGCGTACCCGTCGGCGTAGCCGCGGCCGAGGCGGCGGTGCGGGATCGCCTCCCGGACGTCGGCGTCCTCGTCGAGCGCGGACGGCCCGGCTCCGCCGCGCACGGCCACGGTGGACAGGTAGGTGACGGGCTTGAGCCGTTCGGTGAGCGCCAGCCGGACCAGTTCGGCGGTGCCCGCGACGTTGGGGCCGAACAGCTCGGCGTAGGGCAGCAGGTGGTTGACCAGTGCGGCCGGGTGGACGACCAGGTCCACCGACTCGGCCAGCCCGTTCCACACCGCCCGGTCCAGGCCCAGGCGCGGTTCGGCGAGGTCCCCGGCGAGGACCGTCAGCGTGCCGGCGGCCAGCTCTCGGTACAGCCGGGCCGCCTCGCCCCCGGCGCCGAAGGCCCGGGCGAGCCGTTCGGCCGCGTCGGCGGGCGTGCGGCCGCGGACGAGGCAGACCAGCCGGCCGCCGGACGGGGCCAGCCGGCGGAGCCACTCCAGGCAGAGGAAGCGGCCGAGGAACCCGTTGGCGCCGGTCAGCAGGACGGTCCGGGGGGACTCCGCGGGGCCGGGCAGGCCCGGCGCGGCGGCCAGGGTCGGGGCGTCGATGAACCGGTCCGGGGTGAGGTCGCGGGCCCGGACCTCGGTCGCGCCGCCGCCGTGCACGGAGGCGGCCGTGGGCCTGCTCCCCGGGGCGGTGCGCCGGGCCTCGACGTACGCCGCCACCCCGGCCAGGTCGGTGGCCGGGCCGAGGACGACGCCGACCGGCACCTCGACGTCCAGGACCTCCTTCAGGAGGGTGGTGAAGGACAGCGCGGAGAGCGAGTCGCCGCCGAGCTCGGTGAACCGCGCGCCGGTGTCCGCGCCGGCGTCGGCCCGGCCCAGGACGGCGCGCACGGCCCGGTTCACGGTCTCCTGGACCGGCCGGTCGGCACCGGTCCGGCGCAGTTCCCGCAGCTGCCGGCCCTGTTCGTCGGCGAGTTCGGCGTAGCGGCGCTCCAGGGCCGCGCCGTAGCGTTCATGGAGCCGGGGGCGCAGCAGCTTGTGGCTGTCGGAGAGCAGGCCGTTGGCCGGGCTGAAGGGCTCGGTCTCGACCAGGAAGTCCCGGGGCACCTCGTACGGGTTGAGCCCGTTCTCCCGGGCGGTGCGCCGCAGTTCCCGGTCGATCAGCAGCTTGAGCGCCGCCGGGTCGCCGTCGGCGCGGGCGGTCGCCTCCGGGGTGGGCACCACCACGGCGAGCAGGTGGGAGCGTTCGCTGTTGCCGTACACGAAGACCTGCCGGACCAGCGGGCTGCCGAGGAAGACGCCCTCCAGCCGGGAGACGGTGACGAACTCGCCCTGGGACAGCTTGAGCACGTCCTTGGTGCGGCCGACGTAGACCAGCCGGTCCGGTCCGACCTCGGCCATGATGTCGCCGGTGCGGTAGTAGCCGTCCTCGTCGAAGACGGCGGCGGTGAGCTCGGGCCGGCGGTAGTACCCGGGGATGGCGGCGCTCGTCCTGAGCAGCAGCTCGCCGCGCGGGTGCGGCCGGTCGGTGCGGAAGCAGCCCAGCTCCGGGACGTCGACCAGCTTGTAGTCGAGGACGGGCGGGCGCTGCACCACGGTGTCCAGCAGCACCCCGCCGGCCTCGGTCGAGCCGTACCCGGTGTACAGGTGCAGTCCCAGGCAGGACTCGACGAACTCCGCGACCTCGGCGGACAGCGGCGCCGTCCCGCAGAAGGCCTTCGCCACCCGCCCGCCCAGGACGGTCTCCCGCAGGTGGGCCTTGACGGCCGCGTCGACGTCGCCGGGCTCGCCGGCCCGCCGGTCGAGTTCGCCGCGGTACCGCTGGAAGAGCATGTCGCAGATCCGGGGGACCATGGTCAGCTCGGTGGGCCGGACCAGCGCGATGTCCTCGAACAGGGAGGACAGGTCGCTCCTGGCGGTGAAGCAGCCCAGGCCGCCCCGGGCGAGCGTGCCCAGCACCGACATCCGGCCCGCCTGGTGGCTCTGCGGCATGTAGTGGACGACGACGGACGGCACGTCGGCGGGCCCGTAGACGAATCCCCACCACGCGTTGCGGGCGAGGCGCTGCGGGTACATCGCCCCCTTCGGGGCGCCGGTGCTGCCGGAGGTGTAGAGGAGCAGGGCCAGCGGGTCCTCGCCCGGGGCGGGGACGTGCAGCGGGGGGTCGGGCAGCAGGGCGCCGCGCCCGACCGCGGCGGTGAGCGTGTCGAGCACGGCGGTGCCGCCGGCCTCGGCCAGCCGCCGGGCGGCGGCCTCGACGGCGGCGCGCTCGGCGGGGACCCCGGGGTGGTGGTCGAACACCAGGAGGCGGCGGACCGACGGCTGCCCGAGCACCGCGGCGACTGCGGTGTCCAGCCGTTCGACGCTGGTGGCGAGGAGCCGCGGCCCGGTCTCCGCGACGATCGGCGCCAGCTGGGAGAGCGGCGCGCTGGCGTGCAGCGGCACGGAGACCAGGCCCAGGTGGACGCCGGCCAGGTCGACGGTGGCGTGGTCGGTGCTGCTGAAGCCGAGGACGCAGATCCGGTCGCCCGGGGCCAGCCGGTACCCGGGCTCGTGCGCCCAGGCCCCGGCGAGCGCCCGGACGCGCGCCCACAACTCCCCGTAGCTGACGGTGTCGTACCTCGGGAGCAGCCGCCCCGTCGCGTGGTCGCGGGCGCGTTCGCCGAGGGCCGGCCGGTCCCGGTAGGCCGCCATGACGGTCGCCATGATCTCGGCCGGGCTGGTGGCCGGATCGGCGAGTGCCGCCCGTACGGCCTCCGACTGCCCCGTCGCGCCCGGCCCTTCCGACTGCCCCGTCGCGCCCGGACGGTGGCCGGCCCCGGCCGTGGCGGAGCTCACCAGGCGACCGGCAGGGCGTCGGCCCCGCGGATGAGGCGTTCGGTGCGCCAGCTGATCCGCTCGGGCGGGACGGCGAGGTGCAGCCCCGGCAGACGGCGGACCAGGGAGCCGAGCACGGTGCGCAGTTCCATCCGGGCGAGCTGCGCGCCGAGGCAGTGGTGCACGCCGTGCCCGAAGGTGACGTGCGGGGACGCGCTGCGGTGGAAGTCGATGCGGTCGGGCTGCTCGAAGACCTCCGGGTCCCGGTTGGCCAGCCCGAGTTCGGCGACCACCGCGTCGCCGGCGCGGATCTTCTGCCCGCTGAGCTCCAGGTCCTCGACGGCGATCCGGGTGAACCCGGCGGTGGCGCTGATCGGGACGACCCGGGAGAGCTCCTCCACCGCGCCGGGGATCAGACCGGGGTCGGCGACAAGCTCCCGCCACAGCTCGGGGCGGGTCAGCAGGGTGTAGACGAAGTTGCCGATCTGGTTGGCGGTGGCCTCCTGGCCGGCGGAGAGCAGGCTGACCCCGAGGCCGACCAGTTCCTCCTCGGTGAGCGCGTTCTCCTCGCCCTCGACGGAGGCCAGTTCGCCGAGCAGGTCGGCGGTGGGGTGGACCCGGCGTTCGGCGACCAGGCCCGCCAGGTAGTCGTTCAGGTGCCCGCGGTCGCGGGCGGACAGCTCGGGGTCGGAGAGCGTCAGCAGGCCGTCGACCCAGGAGTTGAACCGGTCGCGGTCGGCGAGCGGCACCCCGAGCAGTTCGCAGATCATGGTGACCGGCAGCGGCCAGGTCAGGGCCTTGGTCAGGTCGGCCGGCGAGCCCGACGCGATCATCGCGTCCAGCAGCTCGTCCACGATCTCCTGGGCGCGCGGCCGCAGCGCCTCGACCCGGCGGAGGGTGAACGGGTTGGCCACCCGGCGCCGGAGCCGGGTGTGCTCGGGCGGGTCCATGCTCAGCATCGAGGTGCGGGGGAGGCCGGCCGAGACCGTGCGGGGCACGTGGTCGCCGACCGCCTCGGCGCGGCTGAACCGGGGGTCGGCCAGCACGGCGCGGACGTCGGCGTAGCGGCTGACCAGCCAGGCGTCCCCGCCGAACGGCAGACGGACCCTCAGCACGGGCTGCTCGCCGCAGACCGCGGCCAGCTCCGGGTCGATGTCGAGCCGGTGCGTCGGGCCGAACGGATAGGCGCGGGGCCCGTCGTCCGTCGCGGTCATGTTGTCAGTCCTTCCGGTCCCGGGGGCGGTCACAGTGCCGCGATCCGCCCGCCGTCGATGACGAGGTTGCTGCCGGTGATCCAGGAGGCGCGCGGGGACACCAGGAACCCGACCGCCTCGGCGATGTCCTCGGTGCGCCCGATCCGGCCGAGCGGGATCCCCTCGGCCCAGTCCGCCGTGTCCGTCCCGAGCCCGAGGTAGTCGGCGATCCCGTCCCGGGCCTCGTCCGCGCCCGGCGTCATGACGTTCCCGGGGGAAAGCGCGACGACCCGGATGCCGTCCGGCGCCAGTTCGGTCGCCAGCCCTTTGTGGTAGACCTCCAGGGCGGCTTTCGCGGCGGCGTAGTGCAGGATCACCGGATAGGACGAGACGGTGGCGATCGAGGACATGTGGACGATGACGCCGCCGCCTCCCGAACGCATCGCGGGGACGAGTGCGGAATTGAGCCGGACGGCGGAGAGGAAATTGATGTCGACGGTGTACTGCCAGTCCTTCTCGATGTCCAGCGCGCTCTGGAAGGTCCGACAGCCGCCGGCGTTGTTGACCACGATGTCCACGCCGCCGAGGATTTCCAGCGCGGTGTCGGCGAATTCCCGGACACCGGCCGCCGTGCTGAGGTCGGACGGGACGAAGGCGGATTCGGCCGGGGTGTCCCCGGTCGGTTTGCGCGCGGTGGTGACGACGGTGGCGCCGCTCTCCAGCAGCTTCCGTGCGATGCCGGCGCCGATGCCGCGGCTTCCGCCGGTCACCACCGCCCGCTTTCCCGCCAATTCCCGTTCCATTCCGGTTCCGCCGCCTCTCCCTGGTCGGAAAACCTGTCCGCGACGCCTTTCGGCAGAAGAGACGCTTTTCGGCGTACGGGCGGGTACGGCCCGGTGCCGGTGCGGAAGGGCGGCGCGGAACCACCGCGGACCACTATCCGCGACCCGCTTCGGCAAGGTCAAGAAGATTGTGTCGATGCAGTGCATCGCCTGGCGCGGTGCAGAAAGGCGGTCGGCCGCCGGGCGGGCCGATGCCGCTGGACGCCGGGAACGATAGCCCCGATAATCGTCGAATTGCCGACGCACGGACCTCCGGTATGAGACGGACGGAAACACCGCCGCGGCGCGGCGGGATATCGCCCGGGGCGTCCGGCCCGGAATTCAGACGAACTCGGGAGGAACAATGGCGGGCTTGGGAGAGCCGTTCACCGTGGGCGACCTGACGGTCCCGAACCGGATCGTGATGGCGCCGATGACCAGGATGAAGTCCCCCGGAGGGGTGCCGGGCCCGGACGTCGCGGAGTACTACGCCCGCCGTGCGGCCCACCGGGTGGGGCTGATCGTCACGGAGGGCACCTACATCGGCCGCCCCGCCGCCGCGGCCTACGACGGGGTCCCCCACTTCCACGGCGAGGAGGCGCTGGCGGGCTGGTCCCGGGTGGTGTCGCTGGTCCACGCGGCGGGCGGCCGGATCGTCCCCCAGCTGTGGCACACCGGGGTGCAGCGCCCGGGCACCGAACCGCCCGCCGAGGGGCCCTCGGGGATCGGCCTGGACGGCGGCCCGGCCGGGCGGGCCATGAGCCAGCAGGACATCGACGACGCGGTGGCCGCCTTCGCGCGCGGCGCCGCGGACGCCGAGCGGCTCGGGTTCGACGGGGTCGAACTGCACGGCGCGCACGGCTACCTGATCGACGACTTCCTGTGGCACGGCACCAACCGCCGCACCGACCGCTACGGCGGCGACCCGGCCTCCCGGGCCCGGTTCGCGGCCGAGGTGGTGCAGGCCGTCCGGGCGGCGGTGAGCCCCGGGTTCCCGGTCCTCTTCCGGCTCTCCCAGTGGAAGGTCGGCCGCTACGACGCCCGGATCGCGGAGAGCCCGGAGGAGCTGGAGCAGCTGCTGACCCCGCTGGCCGAGGCGGGGGTCGACGCCTTCCACGCGTCCACCCGCCGCTACTGGCTGCCCGAGTTCGAGGGCAGCGACCTCAACCTGGCGGGCTGGGCGCGCAAGCTCACCGGCAGGGCCGCCGTGACGGTCGGTTCGGTCGGCCTGGACCGCCAGTACGGCGAGGGCGTGTTCACCGACGGCTTCACCCGGCCGGCCGGGCTCACCGGCATCGAGGAGCTGGTCGAGCGGCTGGAACGCGACGAGTTCGACCTGGTCGCGGTCGGCCGGCCGCTGCTGGCCAACCCCGACTGGGCGGAGCGGGCGCTCGGCGGCGGGCTGGCCGGGGCGGTCCCGTACGACCCGTCGGTGCTCGCGACCCTGGTCTGACCACCGGACCGGCTGACCGGCTGGCAAAAGGAGGGCCGGGCCCGCGGCGTGTGCCGCGGGCCCGGCCCTCCGGTGTCCCCGCCCGGCGGCGGGGACACCGGCCCCGCTACCGGCCGGCCACGACCTCCCGCAGGGCCGCCAGCCAGTCGTCCGCCAGCCACCGGGCGGTGGCCGCCTCGAACAGCCGGGTGTCGTACTTCAGGAAGGCCTTGTAGCCGTCCTCGTCCCGGTAGACCTCCAGGGCGAGGGGATACTCCCCCGGGTAGGGCAGGTCGTCGAAGGCCCGGAGGTCCAGGTCGCCGGGAGCGGTGGGCGCCCCGTTGGTCAGCAGCTCCGCGCCGTCGAAGTTCTGGAACAGGAAGTTGGTCCGCACCAGCGGTCCGTCCCCGTCGCCCCGGGCCCGGACGATCTCGGCCAGCGGGTAGGCGCCGTGCTCGATCCCGGCCAGCACCCGGCGGTGGAGGGAGCGGAGCAGCCCGGCGACGTCCTCCGTGGCGGTGGACCGGATCGGCAGGCAGTTCGCGAACTGGCCGACGACGTCCTGGAACCGCTCCTCGTAGCGGGCGGCCGTGGTGACCCCCGCGATCAGGTCGTCCTGGCCGGTCACCCGGTGGAGGAAGCGGGTGTAGCCGGCGAGCAGCACGGTCGAGGCGCTGACCCGGTGGCTCCTGGCCGTCGTGGCGACCGCGTCGGCCAGCTCCCGCGGCAGCCGGGTCACGACCACGTCCGCGCGCGGCAGCCGCCCCGGGACCGGCGGGCGGTCGTACGGAAGGTCCAACCGCCCGTCCGCGCCGGCCAGTTCGGCCAGCCAGTGGTCCCGGTGCCGCTGCCCGCGCGGGCCGGCCAGCAGCTCCTCCTCCCAGGCGGTGTAGTCGCCGAACTCGGCGCTCCGCAGCCGACCCCGGCCCCGGTAGGCGTCCTTGAGGGTGCGGACCAGCAGGGCCGTCGAGGTCCCGTCCAGCAGGATGTGGTGCGCGGTGACCAGCAGCAGCCGGCGGCCGTCGGGCAGGGCGGCCAGGTGCGCCCGGACCAGCGGGCCGGCGGCCAGGTCGAAGGGGGCGCCGACCAGTTCGCGCAGCGCGGCCAGCCGGCCGTCCCGCGTGGTGGGCGTGAGGTCGACCCGTTCGAAGGAGGGCCCCCGGGCCGGATCGACGTCCAGGTACGGGACGCCGTCCCGCTCGGCGACCACCGCGCCCAGCAGCGGGTGGATCCGGGCCTGCTCCCGGACCGCGCGTTCCAGCGCGGCCTCGTCCGGGTCGCCGTGGACCTCGAACAGGAGCGGGAGGTGGTAGGCGACGGAGTCCGGGCAGCGCACCTGGTCCCGGTACATGGTCAGTTGGCCGCGGGACAGCGCCCAGCGCCGGCCGGGTTCACCGGTGCTGTCGGTGCTGTCGGTGGTGTCGGGGGCGCCGGCCAGGCGGGCGCAGAGGGCGTCGACGCTCTCGGCCTCGAACAGCAGGGTGGGGGAGACGTCCTCGCCGAAGTCCTCGCGCAGGGCGTTGGTGAGCTGGAGGACCAGGATCGAGTCCAGGCCGTAGTCGGTGAGCGGGGCCGAGGAGTCGATCCGCTCGGCCGGGATGCCGAGCACGGTCGCCGCCTTGGCCAGGACCAGCGCCGCCGGATCGGCCGGCGGCCGGGCGGGCAGGGTGTCCACCGGCAGGGTGTCCACCGGCAGGGTCTCCACCGGCCGGGCGGGCCGGGCGTCGACGGGCCGGCTGTCGACGGGCCGGGCGGGCGGAGCATCGACGGGCCGGGCGGGCCGGGGGTCGACGGAGGGTGCCTGCGGCCGGGCCGGCGGGGTGTCGACGGCCCGGGCCGGCGGGCGCCGGTCGGGCGCCGCGGACGTCTCCCGTCCGCCTCCCGCCGGTGCCGCCGGCACCCGCTGCCGGGCCACCCCGTCGCTCTCCGCCGCGATCACCTGCTGCCCCAACGGGAGCGCCCGGGACACCGGGAACACGACGGTGCGGAAGCCCTCACCGGCCAGCACGTCCCGCCAGTTCCCGGGCGACAGCGCAGGCGAGCCGGGGATCCGCAGCGACCGGTCGTCGAACAGCCACCAGCCCTCCAGCAGGCCGAAGGTCACGTGGCTGAACAGGTCGAACGCCGAGAGCTCGTTCAGCAGCAGCCAACCGCCGGGCCGCAGCGCGGCCTTGGCGTTGCGCAGGGTGTTGCGGGTGTCCTTGGTCGCGTGCAGCACGTTCGCGGCGATGACCAGGTCGAAGGCGCCCTCGGCGACCTCCTGCCCGGCCAGCGGCCGTTCGATGTCGAGCAGTCGGCAGTCCAGGTACGGGACCTCCGGCCCGTACGAGGCCCGGGCGTGGTTCAGGAAGGCCTTGGAGACGTCCGTGTAGACGTAGCGCTCGATGCTGTCCCGGTACGGCTGGAGGGCGGCGAACATCCCCACGCTGGTGCCGCCGGTGCCCGCGCCGACCTCCAGGATCCGCAGCCGGGCGCCCGGGTCCCGGCGCAGCCGGTCGGCGACCAGGCCGGCGGCGGTGGCGGCCATGGCGCGGTTGAACAGGTCGGCGGCGCGGTTGTCGCGGTAGCAGCCCTCCACCAGCTCCATGGAGCCGCGCGGGAACATCACGTCGGTGGGCCGGACACGGCCGGTCAGGATCCCGGGCAGGGCCCCGAGCATGGCCGCGGCCAGGCGCAGCTCCGCCGCCCGGTCGGGGTCCGCGGACCACCGGGCGCACTGCCGCTCCCACCGGGCCAGCACCTGGTCCGCGGGCTCCGCCGGCACCAGGAGCCGCTGGGCGTGCTCCCACCACTGGGCGTACTGCGGCAGGACCGCCGCGCGGTCGACGTCGGCCAGCTGGGCGGCGAGGACCTTGGCGAGCCACGGGTCCCGCTCGGCCCGCCGCCACCGGACGACCTCGTCCAGGGCGGCGTCCGTCTCGTCGACGCCGGCCGGCAGCGTGCCGGGGCGCGGCAGGACGGCCGGGCCGTGCGCGGAGACCCGGGTGGCGCGGTCGAAGTTGGGCAGGGTGTTGCGCCGGTCGGTGCGGACGTAGGCGAGCTGCCGCTGCGGGCCGCCGAGCAGGGCGGCCAGGGCGGCGAGCCCCTCCGGCGGTTCGATCGACACCAGCCCGACCCGGGTCATCCGCTCCCGGTAGAACTCGGAGGTGACGCTCCCGAGCCCGCCCCACCAGCCCCAGTTCATGACCCGGACCGGGGTGTCCCAGTGCTGCCCGAGGGCGTGCGCGTAGGCGTCGCTGAAGGTGCAGCCGGCCGCGTAGTTGCCCTGGCCGGCGGCGGTCGTGAAGGACTGCATGGAGGACAGCAGGACCGCGAAGTCGAGCGGCTCGCCGTCGAAGGCCTCGGCCATGGCGGTCGTCACGTCGACCTTGGCGGCCAGCGCGGCGCGCAGGTCGGCCTCGTCCATCCGCGCGACGGTGCTGTCCCGCAGCACCAGCGCCGCCTGGACGACGCCGTGCACCCGCGGGTGGCGGCGCCTGACCTCGGCCAGGGCCCGGCGCAGCGCGGCCGGGTCGCCGGCGTCGGCCTGGAGGTAGCGGACGTGCTCCGGTCCTCCGGCGGAGCGGATCCGGTCCGCCACGGTGGCGTCGTGCGCCCGGCGGCCGATCCAGGTGACGTGGGCGCCGTGGTCCCGCACGACGTGCCGGGTCCACGCGGAGCCCAGCCCGCCGGCGCCGCCGATGACGACGTACACGCCGCCCTCCCGGTACACCGGCCGTTCCGGGGCCTCGCACGGGGCCCAGCGGCGGGCCAGCCACTGGCCGGTCCGCCGGACCCAGGCGTCGTCGGGGGACTGGGCGGGCAGGGCGGTGAGGTCCGCGGGCCAGCCGGAGCCGTCCAGGTCGACGCGGCGGACGGTCCAGTTGCCGTACTCCCGGCCCAGCGAGCCGAACAGGCCGTGCAGCCCGGCGTGCGCGGGCTGGACCTCGTCGTCCGCGTGGGTGGCGAGCGCACGGGTCGTCACCAGGGTGATCCCGAGCGGCCTGGCGTCGTAGCCCGCCGCGACCAGCGCCTTCACCAGGCGGAACGCGGCGACCACCCCGTCCTCCTGCGCGGCGGTGTAGCCGGCGGCGTCGGTGGGCGCGAGGTCGGCCTCGGGGGCGGCCCACACCAGGTGGTCGACCGGTCCGAGTCCGCGCAGCGCGGCGGTGGCCTCCTCGACGCTCGCCGAGGCCGGCAGCGGCCAGTGCAGCGCGCCGTCGAGCGGGGCCGGGCCGCCGACGACCAGGACGCGGTCCGCGCCGGAGGGCACCGGGGCGCCGTCCGCGGGGATCGGGTCCCAGACCGGGGCGTAGAGGGCCGGTTCGACGGCGGTTTCGACGGCGGCCTCGACGGCGCCTTCGACGGCGGGCTCGGGCCGGTCCGCGCCGGCCGTTCCGGTAGGGGCCTCCGGGCGGGGTTCGGTGCGGCTCCCGGTCCGGCGGGAGCTGTAGCCGACCAGCCGTACCCGGACCTCGCCGTCCTCGTCCACCAGGTCGATGTCGAGCCGGCCGAGCGGCCCGGCCGCCAGGCCCCGCACCACGGCCGTCATGGCCGGGGTGCAGGGGGCGAACAGCTCGAGCCGCTCCAGCGCGAACGGCACGGCGGTGTCCCGCAGTTCGGTCAGGTGCGCCGCGACGGTGGCCTGGATCGCCGAGTCCAGCAGGGCCGGGGTGAGCGCGCCCGGCTCGGCCGCGTCGGGCAGGACCAGGTCGGCGAGCACCGTGTCGGGTCCCACGTGCGCCTGCCGGACGGCCCGCAGGCTCGGGCCGTGCTCGATGCCCATCGACCGCAGGGCCTGGTGGATCCGTTCGCCGGGCACCGTCTCCGGGCACCGCGCGCGCAGCGCGGCGAGGTCCACCCGGGCCGGGCGCGGGGCGTCGGAGGGGGCCAGGGTGCCCTCACTGCGGACCGTCCCGCCGGTCGACAGCGTGAACCGCCGGCCGCCGCGGGCGTCGGTGCGCAGGTCGACCAGCACCTCGACGGGTTCCGGCCCGACCTCCAGCGGCCGGACCCACGTCACGTTGGTCATCCGGACGCGGGTGCCGCCCAGGGCCCGACGGGCCAGTTCCAGATGGGCGACGGCGGGCAGGATGTGCCGGCCCTGCACGACGTGGTCCCGCAGCAGCCCGTCCGTACGGGACAGCGTGACGCGGTCGCGGTCGCGGCCCGCCGCCGGCCCGTGCCGGTCCGGGGCGAACGGGTAGGTCGGCAGCGGGACGAGGCGTCCCCCGGCCGGGGCCGGCGCGTCCCCGACCGGACGGGCGGGCGCGATGCCGTCGAGCACCGCGACCAGTTCGGCGGTGTCGCCCGCCAGGCACTCGAAGCGGTGCTCGAACCGCTTCCGGCCGACCCACAGCGTGTGGGCGAGGTCGCGCAGCTCCACCGAGGGGTGGGCGCGCAGGTGCGCCGCGAGCCGGCGCCGCTGCTCGGCGAGCTGCTGCTCCGTCCGGGCGGACAGGACCACGGGGTGGTCCGCCCTCGGCGCCGGGGGCCGCTCGGCCGACGGCGCCTCCTCGATGACGACGTGGGCGTTGGTGCCGCTGGCCCCGAAGGAGCTCACCACGCCGCAGCGCGGGCCGCCGGCGGGGGCCGCCCAGTCACGGGTCCGGGTGTTGACGTAGAACGGGCTGCCGGCCAGCGGGACCGCCTCGTTGGCGGTCTCGAAGTTCAGCGCGGCGGGGATCCGCCGGTGCCTGAGCGCCAGCAGGACCTTCAGCACGCCCGCGATGCCGGCGGCGAACTGGGCGTGTCCGATCGTGGTCTTCACCGAGCCCAGCGCGCAGTACTCGGCGCGGTCGGTCCGGGCGCGGAAGACCCGGTCCAGGGCCCGGAACTCGATCGGGTCGCCCAGCGGCGTGCCGGTGCCGTGCGCCTCGACCAGGCCGATCCGCTCCACGTCGACGCCGGCCCGCTCGTACAGCCCGCTGATCAGGCTCTCCTGGGAGACCGAACTCGGGGCGGTGATGCCGTTGGTGGCGCCGTCCTGGTTGACCCCGACGGCGGTGATCACGCCGTGGACGTGGTCCCCGTCCGCCAGCGCGTCGGCGAGCCGCTTGAGCACCACCACCCCGACGCCCTCACCGGGGACGAAGCCGTCCGCCCGGTGGTCGAAACTGTGGCAGCGCCCGCTCGGGGAGAGCATCCCCGCGCGGCCCGCGAGCCCGTACAGCCGAGGCGTGGACTGGACGAACACCCCGCCGGCCAGGGCCATCGAGGTCTCGCCGGACCAGAGGTCCTTGCAGGCCAGGTCGAGCGCCACCAGCGAGCTGGAGCAGGAGGTGTCGACGGCGATCGCCGGGCCCTTGAGGTCCAGGGCGTAACTGACCCGGCTCGGGATCACCGAGGCCATGTTGCCCCACAGGGCCTGGGCCGGCGCGTCCCGGTCGAGCAGCTCCAGGTAGTCCCCGGCCCAGGCGCCGACGTACACGCCGCACGGTCGCCGGTCCATCCGGCCGGCGTACCCGGCGTCCTCCAGGGCCTTCCACGACTCCTCCAGCAGCAGCCGCTGCTGGGGGTCCATCGCGGCGGCCTCGGTGCCGGAGATGTTGAAGAACAGCGCGTCGAACTCGTCGATCCGGTCGAGGAACCCGCCCCGGGTGCACGCGCTCAGGCCGTCGAGGCGGAAGCGGGTGGCGTCGGTGACCAGGTCGTCCCCGTTCTCCAGCCGCGTCCACAGCTCGTCCAGCGAGCCGGTGCCCGCGAACCGGCCGCTCATGCCGACGACCGCGATCGGGCCGCGGTCCACCGGGCCGGGGGCGGCCACCGGCTGTCCGGTGGCGGGACGGCGGTCGGTGACCGGGGCGCCGCCGTCGGCGGCTCCGGCGTCAGGCGCGGCGCCCGGTGTGGCGTCGAGCGCGGCCGAGGGCCGGGCCCCGCCGCCGGTCCGGGCGGGCACCATGGCGTCCCGGTGCTCGGCGAGCAGGTGCGCGGCCAGCCGGTCGACGGTGCTGTGGTCGAAGACCACGGTGGTCGAAAGGTCCAGTGAGAGCGCGGTGTTGAGCTCGTGGACCAGCCGGACGGCGAGGATGGAGTCCAGGCCCAGATCGGCGAACGCCGACCCGTCGAGGACCTCGCCGGTGTCCATCGCGAGGGCGGCGGCGACCTTCTCCCGCACCAGCGCGGGCACCAGCCCGTCCAGGTCGGCGGGTTCGGCCGGTTCGTCAAGACCGGCCAGGTCGTCCAGGTCGACCGGTTCGGCGGCCGCGGGGGGAACGGGTGCTGCGGGGGGAACGTCCCCGGACCGGGCCAGGTCGCCGATCCAGAACCGTTCCGCGGCGAACGGATAGGTGGGCAGGGCGATGGTCCGCCGCGCCTCCCGGTGCGTGCTCCGCCAGTCGATCGCGACGCCGGACGCCCACAGGGCCGCGACCTTGGACAGCTCCCCGGCGGCGCTCCAGCGCCGGACGAGCAGCTCCTGGAGCTCGCCGTCCGCGGTGAGTTCCGCGAGCAGCCCGTCGGGCGCCGTCCCCGCGCTGCCCCGGAGCCCCCGGCCCTCGCGCAGCGCGTCCCGCAGCTCCCCGGTGGAGGAGACCACGACCGCGTACCGCTCGGCCATCGCCTCCCGTCCCACCTGGAGGGTGTACGCGAGGTCGGCCAGCGGGGTGTCCGGGGCCCGGTCGAGGAACGCGGCCAACCGGTCGACGGAGGCGGCGAGTCGGTCGGGGGTCCGGGCGGAGAGGACGACGACGTGTTCGGCGCCGTCCTCGGTGCCGTCTGCGGGTTGCACGGGGTACTCCTCGACGATCACGTGCGCGTTGGAGCCGCCGGCACCGAAGGAGGACACCGCCGCGATCCGCGGGCCCTCGCTGTGCCAGGGCGCCGCTTCGCGCTGGAGCCGGAAGGGGGACGACCCGAAGTCGATGTTCGGGTTGGGCTGTTCGGCGTTCAGGGTGGGGACCAGTTCCCGGTGCCCGAGTTGCAGCAGCACCTTGGTGAGGCCCGCCACGCCGGCGGCGGCCTCCAGGTGCCCGATGCCGGACTTCACCGAACCGAGCGCGCAGTACTGCCGGTCCTCGGTGTCCTGCCGGAACGCCGCGGCCAGGCCGGCGACCTCGATCGGGTCGCCCAGCTCGGTGCCGGTGCCGTGCGCCTCGACGTACCCGACCTGCCGCGCCGAGACGCCGGCCCGGTCGAGCACCTGACGGATCAGCGCGGCCTGGGCGGTCGGGCTCGGCACGGTGTAACCGGTGCTGCGCCCGCCGTGGTTGACGCCGGTGGCGCGGATCAGGCCCAGCACCCGGTCCCCGTCGGCCAGGGCCCGGGACAGCGGCTTGAGCAGCACGCAGCCGACGCCCTCGCCCGGGACGAACCCGTGGCCGCCGGCGCCGAAGCTGCGGCAGTACCGGTCGGGCGAGAGCATGCCGGAGCGGCACAGCTCGACGTAGTCCAGCGGGTGGGTGTAGACGTTCGCGCCGCCGGCCAGGGCGACCTCGCAGGCGCCGCTGCGGAGTTGCTCGCAGGCCTCGTGGATCGCGGTCAGCGAGGCCGAGCACATGGTGTCCACGGTCAGGCTCGGCCCGCGCAGGTCGAGCAGGTAGGAGACCCGGGCGCTCAGCGAGGCGAACGACAGCCCGGGGACGACGAGTTCACCCGAGGGCAGCCGGCCCGCAGGGTGCCGGGCGTGCCCGACCTTGGTGACGCCGGCGAACACCCCGACCCGGTGGTCGTGCTGCTCGGCGAGGCGGGTGCGGGTGTACCCGGCGTCCTCCAGCACCTCCCAGGCGGCCTGGACGAACAGCCGCTCCTGCGGGTCCATCGCGTAGGCGTCGCGCGGGGCGATGCCGAAGAACCTCGGGTCGAAGTCGGCGAAGCCGTCCAGGAACCCGCCCCACTTGCTGTAGCTGCGCCCGGTGGTCGCGGCGGTGGTGCGGTCGGGTTCGAAGAAGCCGTCCAGCGGCCACCGGTCGATCTCGCGGACGCTGTCGCGGCCGGCCCTGAGGTTCTCCCAGAACTCGCCCAGGTCGGTGGCGCCCGGGTAGCGGCCGCTCAGCCCGATGACGGCGATCGGCTCGTCGGGGCCGGCGGCGCGCCCGGCGGTACGCCCGACGGCGGGTTCCCCGGCGGGGACGGCCCGTCCCGAGGGGGCCGCCGGGGCGGGCCCGGTCGCCCGCTCCGGTACGGGTTGCGGTACGGGCTCCGGGCGGCGTGCGCCGCCGAGTCGGGCGGCCACCGCCCGCAGGGTCGGCTGCTCGTAGAACAGGGTCGAGGAGGCCTCGGGGTAGAACGGGGCCAGCGCACGGTTGAGCTGGATCACCATCACCGAGTCGAGACCGATGTCGACGAACGGCCGGTCCGGGTCCACCGCCTGCGGGGGCAGCTTGCTGACCTCCGCGAAGACCTCCCGCAGGTGGTCCAGCACGGCGCGGTCCGCGGTGCGGCCCCCGGACGGTGCGGGCGCGGGCGGAGCGGCAGCGGCAGGAGCAGCGGCCGGGGCGGGCGAGCCGTGGTGCACCCACACCCGGTCCGCCCCGGTGTGCCAGGCGTCGACCAGGGCGGCGAGGCCCGTCGGCGTCGGCATCGGTACCAGCCCCCGGTCCTCCCACAGGTAGGCCAGGGTGCGGTCGTCGACGGTCATGCCGCCGTCCTGCCACAGCGGCCAGGCCACGGAGAGCGTCCGGCCCCGCCGTTCCCCCCGGGCGACGGCCGCGTTGCGGGAGGCGGCGAACTCGTCGAGGAAGGCGTTGGCGGCCGCGTAGTCGCTCTGCCCGGGGTTGCCGGTGACGGCGGCGCCGGAGGAGTAGGCCAGGACGAACTCCAGCGGGCAGTGCGCGGTGGCCCGGTCGAGGTGGACGAGGCCGTCCGCCTTGGCGCCGAGCACCTCCTCCCACTGCGCCGCGGTCTTCTCCGCGAGCAGGGCGTCGCGGACCACTCCGGCGGCGTGCACCACCCCGGTGACCTCGCCCGCCTCGGCGACGAGGTGGCGGACCTCCTCCCAGCGCGAGAGGTCGGCCCGCACGTAGCGCGCGACCGCGCCGGCCTGCCGCAGGTCGGCCAGCAGCGCCTCCACCCGCTCGTCGGCCGGCGACCGGCCCGCGAGGACGAGGGTGGACCGGCGGACGTCGGCGGCGATCCGGCGGGCCGTCGCGGCGCCGATGCCGCCGGCGCCGCCGGTGACGAGGTAGACGCCGCCGTCCCGCCACGGCGGGGCGGAGCCGGTGGCCGGGGGAGCGACGGGGGTCCAGCCGAGGGTCTGCCGGACGCCGTGGCGGTAGCGGACGAGGTCGTCCGCGCCGTCGGCGTTCTCCGTGACCGCGGTGGCCGGGTCGACGCCCGCGGCGCCGTCCAGGACGATCACCTGGCCGAGGACCCCGGGGTCCTCCTTGGCCACCGAGCGCAGCAGGCCGGCCAGGGCCGCGGTGTCCGTGACCACCTGGACCAGCACCGTGCCCTCCTCGGCCGCCAGGCCCCGGACGGTCTCCAGCAGCTGCCAGGACAGGTCGCGGAACCGGCTCTCCGGCCGCTGTTTGGCGGTCTCCAGCCGGATCGCCCCGGGGACGTCGCCGTCGACCCCGCACAGCACGACCGCGCGGCGGTCGTGGCGGCGGCCCGGCGCGGCGGGGGCCGGAGCCCAGGCCGGGACGGACAGGACCGTGACGGCCTCCGGGACGGCGGCCGCTTCGGTGTCCGGTGCCGCGACAGGCGCCTGGGCGGGCGCCGGGGCGGGCTCGGCCTCCGGGTGCCAGAACCGGTCCCGGGCGAAGGGGTACCCGGGCAGGTGCACCCGGCCGGGCGTCGCTCCGCCGGTCCAGGCAGACCGGTCGAGGGCCTCGCCCGCGAGCCAGCGCGCCGCCGGACCGGCGGCCTCGCCCCGGTCGCCGGTGGCGACGAACGCCCGTAGACGGTCGGCGAGTTGGGCCACGCTGGAAACCGTCCAGGCGATCCGCTCGGCCATCTCCTCCCGGCCGGCCAGGAGGGTCCAGGCGACCGAGCGCAGGGACACCCCCTCCGACCGCTCCAGGAAGGCCAGCAGGTCCCGGGCCCGGTCGGTCAACTGCCCCGGGGTGCGCGCCGAGAGCGGCACCAGGACGTCCCCGGCGGGCTCCTCCCGGCCGGCCCGGACCGGGACGTACTCCTCGACCACGACATGGGCGTTGACGCCGCCGAAGCCGAAGCTGCTGACCCCGGCGCGCCTCGGCCCGTCCCGGCCGTCGCGGTCGCGCGGACGCGGCCAGGGCTCGTTCTCCCGGACCAGGTGGAAGGGCCCGTCGTCGAGTTCGACGAACGGGTTGACCCGCCGCAGGTGCCGGTTCGCGGGCAGCACCCCGTGCCGGAGCGAGAGCAGCACCTTCAGCAGCCCGGCGATGCCGGCGGCGGACTCCAGGTGCCCGATGTTGGTCTTGACCGAGCCCAGGCCGCAGGCGCCGTCGTCGCTCCGGCCGAGCCGGCGGAAGGCCGTGCGCAGCGCGCGGACCTCGACCGGGTCGCCGAGGGCCGTGCCGGTGCCGTGGGTCTCGATGTAGCCGATGGTGTCCGGGTCGAGGTCGCCGACGGCCGCGGTGACCAGCTCGGCCTGGGCGTCGGCGTTCGGCGCGGTGAGCGAGTTGGCCCGTCCGCCGTGGTTGTAGGCGCTGCCCCGGAGCACGCCGAGGATCGCGTCGCCGTCCCGCTCGGCCGCCGCCAGCGGCTTGAGGACGACGGCCCCGACGCCCTCGCCGCGCACGTAGCCGTTCGCGTCGGCGTCGAAGGTGCGGCACAGGCCGTCCGGGCTGAGCATCCCCGCGCGGTGGGCGCTGACGAAGGTGCCGGCGTCGAGCAGGACGTTCACCCCGCCCGCGATCGCCAGGTCGCAGGCGCCGGACCGGATGGCCTCCATGGCGCGGTGCACCGCCACCAGCGAGCTGGAGCAGGCGGTGTCGATGGGCTCGCTCGGGCCGCGCACGTCGAGCAGGTAGGAGATGCGGTTGGCCAGGATCGAGTGGTTGGTGCCGGTCGCGGTGAAGGCGTCCGGCCGCACCCCGCGGGTGCTGAGCAGGGTCGCGTAGTCGTTGTTGGTGACGCCGATGAACACCCCGGTGTTGGAGGGGAGTTCGCTCGGGCGGTGGGCGCTGTCCTCCAGCGCCTGCCACACCGTCTCCAGCACCAGCCGGTGCTGCGGGTCCATCAGTTCGGCCTCGCGCGGCAGGATCCGGAAGAACGCCGCGTCGAAGGCGTCGACCTCGTCGAGGGCACCCATCCGCCGGGGGAAGTCCAGGGCGGTGATGGCCCGGCGCTGCTCCTCGTCGTAGCGGTCCAGCGGGAAGGCGGTGACGGAGTCCCGCCCGGCCAGCAGGTTCGCCCAGAACTCGCCGAGGTCGCGGGCACCGGGGAAGCGTCCGGCCGCGCCGATCACGGCGATCGGCGTGTCCGGGGCCCTCCCGGGCCGGTCCGGGAGGGGCCGGCGCCCGGTGGCGGGGGCCGTCACGGAGGTTGTCACGGGGGTCGTCACGGCGGCGGTCACGGGGACGGCTGCCGGGACGGTCGCGGGGCGGGCCGCCGGGCGGCGCGGCGCGGCCGAGGCCCCGTGCTCCGCGACCAGGTGGGCGCCCAGCGCCTCCAGGGTGCTGAGGTCGAAGAACACGGCCGGGCTGACCTTGGCGCCGAAGCGCTCCTCGATCTGCTTGGCGAAGTAGACCAGCGAGATCGAGTCGAAGCCGAACTCGTCCATGCCGGTCCGGGGGTCGAGCTCCTCCGGCTCGAACTTCAGCAGCCCCGCCGCGATCTCGCGCAGCACCTCCACGACCCCGTCCGCACCCGTCGGTCCGGACGTGCCCTCCGCCGGCGCGGGAGTACCCGGCTCGGGGCGGAGTACGGCGGGCCGGGGGGCCCGGCGGGCCGCCGGTGGCGTCCCCCCGGTGCCGCACAGCACGCCCTCCAGCGCGCCGAGGACCTCGCCCGAACCGTCGGCCAGGAGGATCCGGTCGGCGCCGAGGAGGACGTGGGCGACCGGCCCGCCGGACCGGACGGCGATCCGGTCGATCCGGTGCGGCGCGACCCGCTGCCAGTCCGGGTGCCCGGCCCGGCGGGCCGTCCACTGCACGCCCAGGGCGATCGCCGCGAGGACGGACGGTTCGACGGTCACGTTCCGCCGGACGTGGTCCTGCTGGACGCCGGGGCGGGACAGGTGCAGGACGGTGCTGCCGTCCGGGGCGGCGGACACCGCGTCGACGGCGCAGGAGGCGGCCCGGGGGACGACGCCGCCCTCGGCCAGTTCGGCCAGGAGGCCCGCCCGGTCCAGCACCTGCCGCAGGCCGGTGAGGTCGATCCGGCCGGTGGGCGCGTCGGCCGCCCGGACGGTGAACTCGACGACCGGCGGCCCGTCCCCGGCCCGCACCAGGCCGTGGCCGTCGGCGAACTCCGTGACGAGGCGGTCGGTGGCCGACCAGTCGACCGGCCGCAGCACCCGCAGGTCGTGGACGGCCGGCTCGGCCGCGTACCCGCTGGCCTTGGCGGTGGCGAGCGCGAGGTCCACGGCGAAGGTGGACACCACGACGGGGAGCCCGTCCTGGCGGTAGGTGTAGTCCTGGAGGTCGTCGAGCCGCAGGTCCGCGGTGTAGCGCAGGCCGTGGACGTCGGACTCGTTGCGCCCCAGGAAGGGGTGCAGCCGCTCGCGGTGGGCCAGCGGGGCGAGCACGGTCGGCGCGTCCTCGTCCACCTCGACCCAGCAGCGCACCCGGTCGAAGGGGTACGGGGGCAGCGGGACCCGCCGGGCCGCGGGCAGCCGGTCCCAGTCGACGCTCCGGCCCGCGAGCCAGGTCCGGGCGATCTCGTGCTCCGGGAGGTCCCGGCGGCCCGCCGCCCAGCCGTCCAGGGCGGCCAGGGCGGCCGCCTTGTCGGCCGCCACGAAGGCCCAGCGGTGCGGCAGTTCGTTCCTGCCGACCCGCAGGGTGAAGGCGATGTCGGGGAGGTCGGCCTCGCGGGCCCCGGCGAGGTGGTCGCGGAAGACGGCCAGGTGGCGTCCGAGGGCGTCCTCGTTCATGGCGGAGAACACGAACAGCTGCTCGCCGAAGGGCTCCTGGCGCTCCGGCCGCGGCGGGTACTCCTCCAGGATGATGTGGGAGTTCATGCCGCCGGCGCCGATCGAGGTGAGGCCGGCCCGGCGCGGGTGGGTGACCTCCCGGCCGTCGACCGTGGTGACGACCGGCTGCCAGTCGGCGAGGGTCTGCTGGACCCGGAACGGGGTGTCCGCGAAGTCGATGTCCGGGTTGAGCTCCGTGCTGTGCAGGGACGGCACCAGCTTGCCGTGCCGCAGCTGGAGCAGCACCTTCGCCAGGCCCACCATCCCGGCGGCGGCGAGCAGGTGGCCCATGGTGGCCTTGACCGAGCCGAGCGCGCAGAACTGCCGGTCCTCGGTGTACTTCCGGAACGCCGAGGTGAGGGCGCGGACCTCGATCGGGTCGCCCAGGGCGGTGCCCGAGCCGTGGCCCTCGACGTAGCCGATCGTCCTCGGGTCGATCCCGGCGTCCTCGACGGCCTTCTCGATCGCGCGGGCCTGCATGCCGGGGCTCGGCACGGTGAAGCCGTTGCGCACACCGGCGTTGGACAGGGCGGTGCCCTTGATCACGGCGTACACGTGGTCGCCGTCGCGCTCCGCGTCGACCAGCGGCTTGAGCACCACCGCGCCGACGCCCTCGCCGAGGATGGTGCCGTCCACGCCGACGCCGAAGCTGCGGATCACGTCGGAGGTGCCGGTGGTGAAGTGCTCCTGCGAGGAGGTGATCAGGTTGTACGGGTGCAGCAGCAGGTTGATGCCGCCCGCGACCACCATCCGGCACTCGCCGGCCCGCAGCATCTGCACGGCCTGGTGGACGCAGGTCGAGGAGGCCGAGCACATGGTGTCCACGAAGATCGACGGCCCGGTCAGGCCGTAGAAGTAGGACAGCATGTTCGGGATCGTCCCGGTGTAGCTGCCGCTCTGCGGGGCGCCGCGGATGAGGCTGTTCTGGAAGCCGTACAGGTTGTAGTGGTTGCTCATCGTCCCGACGAGCACGCCGACGTCGCCCTGGTAGCGGCGCCGGATGGTCTCCCGGGAGTAGCCCGAGTCCTCCAGCGCCTGCACGCCGGCCTGGAGGAACAGCCGCACCTCCGGGGACATCTGCTCGGCCTCGCGCTTGGAGATCCGGAAGTACCGGGGGTCGAAGGCGTCGATGTCGCGCAGGAAGGTCCCGGTCCGGATCACGCTCTTGCCGGGCACGGCCCGGTCGCTGTCGTGGACGACGCGGTGGTCCCAGCGGTCGGCGGGGACCTCGGTGAAGCTGTGCCGGCCGTTCTCCAGCAGCTCCCACAGCTCGTCGAGGGTGTCGGCGCCGGGGTAGCGCCCGGAGACCCCGATGATCGCGATGTCGTGCCGGTCGTCGCGGTCCCGGTGCGGGCCGGACGGCTCCGCGCGGGCCTCGGCGACATCGACGGCGCTGACGGCGGCAGGGGTCCGGACGGGTACCTCGACGGGCTCCGGCTCGGGTTCGGCCCGCGGCGCCGCCCCGCCGAGGACGGCCTCCAACTGCTCCCGCCGGGACTCCACGAAGTGGGCGGCGACGTCGGCGATGTTGAGGTACTCGAAGAAGATGGTCTTGGACAGCGGCCCGAACAGCTTCTCCAGCTCGGCGGTCACGCCCATGATGCTCAGCGAGTCGATGCCGTACGCGACGAGGTCGGTGGCCGGGTCGAGGTCCTCCGGCCGGTGCCGGAGGACCTCGGCGACGATCCGCCGCAGCAGTTCCTCGGTCCGCTCGGTCAGGTCCCCGCCGTCGCCGCCGGGTACCGGGCCGGCGGGTACGGCGGTCCGAACCGGTGTGCCCGGTACGGCGGTTCGGACCGGTACGGCGGGCCGGGCCGCGAGCGTGGCGCCCGCGCCGTAGCCGACCACGACGTGCGCCGGGGCGTCGGCGCGCAGCGCCCCGCCGAGCGCGCGCAGCCCGTCCTCGGTGGGCAGCGGCTCCCAGCCCCGCTCGCGGCGCATCGCCTCCCGGCCGGCCGCGTCCATCGTCATGCCGCCGTCGGCCCACAGCGGCCAACTGACCGCGACGGTACGGCCGGTGCGCTCGCCGGCGTCGACCAGGGACTGCCGGTGCGCGGCGAACGCGTCCAGGAAGGCGTTGGCCGCGGCGTAGTCGGACTGGCCGGGGTTGCCGTACACCCCGGCGACCGACGAGAAGAGCACGAAGTGGTCCAGGTCGAGGTGGCGGGTGGCGGCGTCGAGGTTGAGCGCGCCGCGGATCTTCGGCGCGCCCACCGTGCGGACGTCGGCCAGGTCCTTGCGCACCAGGTACTGGTCGCGCAGGACGCCGGCCGCGTGGACGACGCCGTCGAGCGAGCCGTGGTCGCGCAGGATCGTCTCGACCGCGGCCCGGACCTCCTCGGCGTCGGCCACGTCCACCGGCAGGTGGTGGGCGTCGACGCCGTCGGCGCGCAGCTCGGCGAGCGGGCCGGTGGCGGACCGTCCGCTGAGCACCACCGTGGCCCCGGCGCGGCCGAAGTAGCGGGCCAGGTGCGGACCGAGGCCGCCCAGGCCGCCGGTGATCCAGTACACCCCGCCGGTCCGCAGCTCCGGTACGGCCGGGCCGGCCGCGAGCGGGGCGTCGACGGGTTCCAGCACCTGCCGGACCCCGTCGGCCCGGCGGCGGACCTCGCTGTCGGCGCCCTCGTCCGCGCACTCCTCGGCGACGATCCGCTCGATCGTCGCCGGGTCCGCGCCCTCCAGGCCGTCGACGCGCACCACCCGGCCGGTGACCAGCGGGTTCTCCAGGGCCACCGTGCGGAACAGGCCCGCCAGCGGCCGGTGGAAGTGTGCGGGGACCCGCCCGTCGACCAGCACCACGAACCGGTGCTCGGTGGTGGGCCGGGTGAGCAGCAGCTCCCGGACGGCGGCGAACACCGTGTCCGTCACGGCCTCGACGCCGTCGGCCGGGGCCGAGGGGGCGATGCCCGGCAGCTCCGGGGTGTGCGGGGTGCGGGCCGGGCCGCCCGGGACGGCAGGCCGGTCCGTCCACCGGGTGGTGGCGGTGACGACGCGCGGGCCGGTGCCGGTGGCGCGCTGGGCGAGCCCCCGGACCGTGGCGTGGATGGTGCCCTCGTGGTCGCACAGGTCGATGTCGAAGGTGGCCACCGCGCCGGAGCCGCCGGAGCCCCCGGAACCGCCGGTGCGCCGGATCCAGGCCCAGCTCTCGGCCGGGCACGGCCCGTGGACCAGGACCTCGTCCAGGGCCAGCGGCAGGGTCGGCCCGGCGGTGTCCGGCATCAGCGTGACGGAGACCTGGAAGGCCGCGTCCAGCAGGCTCGGCGGCAGCAGGTGTCCGCCGTCCTCGGGCTCGGTCGGCCGGATGCGGGCGAGCGCCCCGTCCGGGCCGGTGCGCAGCTCCCGCAGCGCGCGCATGGCCGGGCCGTACTCCAGGCCCTGGGCGCGCAGCCGCCGGTGGACGGCGTCGGGCTCGGCCGGGTCGGGGCAGGAGGCGCGCAGCGCGGCCAGGTCGAGCGGGGCCGGCGGCGCGGGCGGGACGAGTGCGGCGCGGCCGGTGCCGTGCTCCGTGCCGTCGCGTACGAACGCGACGGCGATGCCGTGGTCCCCGGGCGTCAGTTCGACCTGGACGTCGACGGGTTCCTCGTCGACGGTGATCGGCCGCACCCAGGCCAGGTCGTGCAGCCGGACGGTCCCCGTGCCGGTGGCCGAGAGCGCCACGGCGGCCCGGGCCATCTCGACGTAGGCGGCGGCGGGCAGCACCCGGCGGCCGCCGACCCGGTGGTCGTCGAGGAAGGGTTCGGCGCCGGTGAACGTCGAGGTGTAGCGCTGCTGCGCCAGGTCGGAGGTGTTGCGGTGGACGAGGGGGTGCAGCTGCCCGGTGGCGGCGGGGGCGACGGGCTCCGGCACGCGGTACCAGTGCCGGTCCCGCGCGAACGGGTAGGTGGGCAGCCGCACCCGGTGGGCGCCGGGGTGGTGCGGCCAGCTCGCGTCGCCGCCCGCCAGCCAGTCGGCGACCGCCGTCATGAGCTCGGGGCCGGCGCCGGCGGGGTTGGCGGCCTCGCCCGCCGGGAGCTCGCCGGACACCAGCGTCCCCAGCGCGGCCACGAGCTGGTCCCGGTCGGCGACGACGAGCGCGGCCCGGACGGCCAGCGGTTCGCGGCCCACCCGCAGGGTGTGGGCGATGTCGGCCGGCGACTGCTGCGGCAGCAGCGCGGACTCCGGCGCGAGCAGGTGCTCGCGCAGCAGCCCGGCGAGCACCCGCAGCCGCTCGGGGCTGCGCGCCGACAGCGGGACGACGTACGGGCCCGGCGCGCCGGCCGAGGAGGTGCGGCGGTGCGGTTCCTCCATCAGCACGTGGGCGTTGGTCCCGCCGAAGCCGAAGGAGCTGACGCCGGCCCGGCGGGGCGCGCCGTCCGCGGCCGGCCAGGGCCGGGTCCCGTCGACGATGTAGAAGGGGCTGCCGGCCAGGTTGATCAGCGGGTTCAGGCTCCGGAAGTTGACGGTCGCGGGCAGCACCCCGGCCGTCATGGCGGCGACGACCTTCACCATGCCCGCCACCCCGGCGGCGGATTCCAGGTGCCCGATGTTGGTCTTGACCGAGCCGATGCCGGTGGTGTCCGGGTCGGGTTCGGTCCCGGCGGCCTCGTGCAGGTTGCGGAAGGCGCGCTTGAGGCCGACGATCTCGATCGGGTCCCCGACCGGGGTGCCCGGCCCGTGCGCCTCGATGTAGCCGACGGTGCCGGGCGCGACGCCCGCCCGGGTGTAGACGTCCTCGATCAGCGCGGCCTGGGCGGTCGGGCTGGTCACGGTCAGCGAGTTGGTCCGGCCGCCGTGGTTGGTGCCGACGCCCTTGATCACCCCGTGGACCGGGTCGCCGTCCGCGATCGCCCGGGCGAGCGGTTTGAGCAGCAGGACCGCCCCGCCCTCGCCCCGGACGAACCCGTCGGCGCCCTCGTCGAAGGCCTGCGCCCGGCCGGTGGGCGAGAGCATGCCGGCCTTGCTGAAGGCCACGAAGTGCTTCGGGGACCAGCACAGGTTGACGCCGCCGGCCAGCGCCAGGTCGCAGTCCCCGTTGTTGAGCGCGGTCACGGCCTCGTAGACGGACACCAGGGAGCTGGAGCAGGCGGTGTCGTTGGTGATGCTCGGGCCGTGGAGGTCGAAGTGGTAGGAGAGCCGGTTGGCGACGATCGAGTACGCCGTTCCGGTCGGGAAGTAGGCGTCGGTCGCCACGTCGTCGCGTTCGATGAGTTCGGCGTAGTCGGCGTGGCAGACGCCCATGAAGACCCCGGTGCGGCTGCCCGCGAGCTCGCTCGCGCGGTAGCCCGCGTCCTCGACGGCCTTCCAGGCGAGTTCGAGGGCGAACCGCTGCTGCGGGTCCATCGTCTCGGCCTCGCGCGGGGAGATGGCGAAGAAGGCGGCGTCGAAGCGGTCCGCGTCCTCGATGAACCCGGCCCAGATGCTGTTGGTCCGTTCGCCGCCGTTGCGCGGGTCCCCGAAGTAGCGTTCCTTGGACCACCGTTCGGCCGGGACCTCGGTGATCAGGGAGCGTCCGGCGGCGAGGTGGTCGAAGAGCGTGGCGAGGGTGTCGGCCCCGGGGAAGCGCAGGGCGAGTCCGATGATGGCGATGCCGTCGGTGGTCACCGGGCCTCCTTTCCGGTCCGGACGGCGTGGCGCCGGTCCACGGTCACTTTCAGGTCGAGCGCCGGGGCGGCCGATCCGCCGTTCCGGCCGGCGCCGTCGAGCACGAACTGCCGGTGGAGCACGGCGGTGGTGAGCAGGTAGACGAAGGCCTGGTCCTCCTTGGTGCTCACGTCCTCGGCGGGCGAGGCCATGACGCGGTCCGTCAGGCGGCGGGCGAACCGCTGGTCCAGGAAGTCGAGCTTGCCCAACTCGGTGTCGGACAGGAGGAGTTCCAGGTAGTCCGGGCGGTGCTCCTTGAACACCTCACTGCCCGGGGCGCGGTAGGGCTGCTTGGGGCGGTCCGTGGTCCACTGCGGCAGCTCGGCGCGGAACGCCTTCTTCAGGACGGCCTTCTCGTTCCACCCGTCGTCGAAGCGGAGGTTGACCGCGGAGGCGGCCCGGACCACCGCCGGGTCGAGGAACGGGCAGCGGTTCTCCACGCTGTGCGCCAGGGCGACGCGCTCGCCCTGGGTCGAGAGCAGGAAGCCGGGCAGCAGGGTCTTGTACTCCAGCCACTGGGCCTTCTGCACCGCGGACATGGCCTGGTAGCCCGGCGCCCGGGCGACCAGGTCGAGCAGGTCGGCGAACGGGTCCTTGCGGGAGGCGAGCAGCCGGGCCGCGAACCTGCCGTTCTGGTACCGCAGTTCGTGGGAGAACAGGCCGGGCAGCCGCTCGGTGGCGAACTGCTGGTACAGGCCGAGCAGGTGGCCCTGGTGGGCCGGGCCGAAGTGCGCCAGCTCCGGGTGCAGGGTGGCGAGTCCGGCGCGCCGCTCGGCGTCGGTGAGCCCGTGCCAGCGTTCGCGCAGCATGGTCTCGCGGAACAGGGAGTAGCCGAGGAAGGCCTCGTCGGAGCCCTCGCCGCTGAGCACGGTCTTGATGCCCGCGTCGCGGACGTGGCGGGAGAGCAGGAACATCGGGACGAAGGAGGTCCGGAAGGCGGGTACCTCGGCGTGGTACACCGCCGACGGGAGGTTGTCGGCGATGTCCGCGCCGGTGACCGGGAGGGCGGAGTGCAGGGTGCCCAGGTGCTCGGCGACCAGCAGCTGGCTGTCGGACTCGTCGAAGTTCTTGTCCCGGAAGGCCACCGAGAAGGTGCGGACCTGGTGCCGGGACAGCTGCGTGGCGAGGCTGGTGACCACGGAGGAGTCGAGGCCGCCGCTCAGGTAGACGCCGACCTCCACGTCGGAGCGCAGGCGCAGCTCCACCGCGGTGCGCAGGCTCTCCCGGACGAACGCGACCGCCTCCGGCTCGGTGCCGTCGAAGCCCGGTACGTCGAAGGAGAGTTCCTCGTACGCGCGCGGCGAGCGCCGGTCGCCGCCGGCCTCCAGGTAGCAGCCCATGGGCAGTTGGCGGACGCCGGCGAACGGCGTGCGGTCGGGCAGCGGCGTCCACACCGCGTAGATCGACGCGAGGTCCGGTGGGGAGAGCTCGAAGCGGAAGCCGGGGAACGCGCCGAAGGCCTTCGCCTCGGAGGCGAACAGGAGGGCGCCGCCGTGCTCGGCGTAGTACAGCGGGCGCTTGCCGTAGCGGTCGCGGGCCAGGACGAGCCCGCCGGTGGCGGTGTCCCTGATCGCGAGCGCGAACGGGCCGTTGAAGCGGGCGAAGCAGGCCGGGCCCCATTGGATCCAGGCCTGGAGGGCGACTTCGGTGTCGGAGTGGTCGGTGCGGAACGGGCGGCCCAGGCCCTCCAGTTCCGCGCGCAGTTCGACGTGGTTGTAGATCTCGCCGTTGAAGCAGATCCAGTAGCGCTCCGTCGGGTCCGACATCGGCTGGGCGCCGTCGGCGGGATCGACGATCGCCAGCCGTACGGTGCCCATCGCGAGCCCGTCGTCCAGGTAGTAGCCGGCCTGGTCCGGTCCGCGGTGGCGGATGGTCGAGAGCATCGAGGTGATGACCTCGTCCGGTGCTCCGGTCAGTGGTGGGTCCGCGAGGAACCCGGCGATTCCGCACATGGCAGTCCCCCTATTCCCCGGCGAGCTTCTTCTGGACGAATTCATCGATCGCGTTGAGCGATACGAGGACGTTCATGAGGATCTCGTCGCCGTCGAGGGCCAGCGAGAACTCGGACTCCAGGAAGCGCATCATCCTGACGTAGCCGAAGGAGTCGATGACCCCGGCCTTGAACAGGTCGGTGTCCGGGGTGGTCTCATCGTCGAACTCGAAGAGGAAGCGCTCCTCCAGGTACGTCCGGATCGTGTCCGTCGTCGATTCCATCGTTCAGGCTCCAGACGTGATTTTGTCGACCATGCGGGTGAGGGAGGTGCCCCCGATCTCGGTGAACTCCACGTCGTCGTCCCGGTCGAGGAGACTTCGTACGCAGTCGGTCCAGCGCACCGGGGCGACGAGCTGTTCGGCCAGCAGCCGGGCGGTCTCCTCCGGCCGGTGCGGCCGGGCGGTGACATTGGAGACGACCGGGGTGCGGGGTGCGGCGAATGCGAAGCCGGTGAGGAATTCCGCGAAGCGCACGCGGGCGGGCTCCATGTAGCGGGAGTGGAAGGGCGCGCTCACCCTCAGGCGGGCGACCCGGATCCCGTTCTCCTCCAGGCATGCGACCGCGGCGGCCAGCACGGGGGGAGTGGCCGCGATGACGAGTTGTGACGGGGTGTTCAGGCCGGCGATGTCGACGCCGTCGATCCCGTGCTCGGCGAGGAGCTCCAGCAGCCGTTCCTCGGGGGTGTCCAGGACGGCGGCCATGCCCCCGTCGGAGGCCGCGGCCATGAGCTCGCCGCGCTTGGCGACCAGCCGGAGCCCGGTCTCGAAGTCGAACACCCCGGCGGCCAGCAGGGCGTTGTACTCGCCGAGGCTGTGCCCCAGGTAGACGTCCGCCGGGCGGTCCTCCCGGTGGGTGCGCTCGAAACCGTGCAGGGCGTTGACGACGAAGATCGCCGGCTGGGTGTACTCGGTCCGGCCGAGCAGGCCGTCCGGGTCCTTGGTGCACAGGGCGGCGAGGTCGTACCCCAGCAGGTCGGAGGCGAATCCGACCAGTCCTGGGTAGCGTTCGAGGACCTCGGCGCCCATTCCCTTGTGCTGGCTGCCCTGGCCGGCGAAGAGCATGGCGAACACGGCATTCCTCCGACGGGTGTCGCGGGGATGAGGGGGTGTGGCGAGAAGGGGGCGCGCGCCCGGTCTCACAGACGGCAGGTCGGGACGACCGACCTGAGCACGTTCAGGACCGCGCGGCCGCGCCGGTCGAGGGCGAGGCCGGGGGCGGCGGCCACGCCGAGCGACGCGGTCGGCGCGTCCCCGGCGAGTTCGACCGAGCGGATCCGGCCGCCGTCCAGCGTCGTGGCCCGGTGGGCGCGCTGGTGGACGAGGGCGAACCCGCACCCGGCGGCCACCAGGCCGCGGACGGTCTCCGGCCCGGTGGCGGTGACCACCGGTGGCAGCGGGACGCCGACGTCGGCGAAGAACTTCTCGAAGTGGAGCAGCAGCGGCGGGTCGTCGAGGGCGACGAACGGCCGCTCGGCGAGCTCGGCCAGGCGGACGGGGTCGGCCCGGCCGCACGGGTCGTCGTCCGCGACGAGCGCCCGCATGGGCAGCTCGGCCAGCGGGACGAACCGGGAGCCGCCGCTCAGGAAGTCGTAGGTGACGGCCAGTTCGCACTGCCCGTCCCGGAGCAGGGCCAGCAGCCGGTCGGCCGGTTCCTCCCGGGTGGTCAGCCGCAGGCCCGCGTGGCGTTCCGCGGTGATCCGGTGGGTCTGGGGGAGCAGGAACGGGGCGACCGGGGTGAGGAACCCGACGCCGAGCCGGCCTTCGATGCCGCCGGCCAGCGCGTCCCCCCGCTCCTGGAGGCTCCTGGCCTGTCCCAGCAGCGCGCGGGCGCCGAGGAGCAGGTCCCGCCCGTTCGGGGTGAGGGTGACCCCGCGGGCGTGGTGGCGCAGCAGCAGCTGCACGCCGAGTTGGCGTTCCAGCCGCATGATGGCCGAGGAGACGGTCGATTGCGAGGCTCTGAGCTTCTCGGCCGCTTCCGAGATGTTTCCGAGTTCGGCCGATTCCACGAAATAGCGCAACTGCGTGAGGCTGAAGTCCAGGCGGTCGGTCATTCTTCACGTCCGGAGTGATTTCTCGGTCGGTCGGATCGTGTGGGCGCCGTTCGCGCGCGTTCCGGCCGCTTCAGGTCCGGTGCGCGTTCCGGGGCGATCGTCTGGGCGTACGCGGCGCGGTTCCGGCGCCGGGACAGTGGAACCGTGGCAGGCGGTACCGGTCGTACGTGTGCGATGGCGACATGGCGGGGCTCTTCTCTGGCTTCGGGAGCGAGGAGAACACTGTCGAGCGGGTATCGCGAAACGCTGTGTGTCATGCGCGTGTCAAGAAAGTAAAAAGCGCAGGCCGGAGGGTCGTGGCCAGGAGTGTGCAGGAAGGTTCAAGGGTGCACACGGAACGAAGCGCTTCGCTCACCTTAGGCGACAGGTTGACCGTGGAACAAGGTCGCCCTGGGGCCGGGATGTGAGGAACTCGCGGGCGTATCCGGTGGGCCGGATTCCGCGGGCCGGACCGTACGGGGACGTCCGAGGCCGGACCGTCCGGGACCGTCCGGGGTCGGATCGTCCCGGGGTGTCCCGGGCGGAAACGGCGTGCGGCCCGCCCGGTGTCGTGGAGGACACCGGACGGGCCGCGTACGCACCCGAGCAACCCCTGCGCGTCAGTGCACCAGCACCGGCACGTCGTTCTCGGCCGCCGAGCCCGCGTCCGAGCCCGTCGAGGCACCCGGCCGGCCGGCGTTGATGAAGGTGAAGGCGACGACGCCGGCCGCCACCAGGATCCCGAAGGACACCCAGATCGCGGTCGAGAAGCCGTGCACCATGCCCTGGAACTGCAGCACCTTGGCGGCCTCCGGCGAGGCGGCGGCCGCGGCGGTGGCGTGCGAGGCCAGCCAGCCGGTGGTCGCACTGGCCGCGATGGTGTTCAGCAGCGCGGTGCCGATGGCGCCGCCGACCTGCTGCGAGGTGTTGACCATCGCCGAGGCCACACCCGCGTCGCGCGGCTGGACGCCGTGCGTGGCGAGGCTCATGGCCGGCATGAACGCGGTGCCCATGCCGAGGCCCATCAGGACCAGGCCCGGCAGGATCAGCGCCGGGTAGGAGGTGTCCAGGCTGATGTGGGTCAGCAGGAACATGCCGGCCGAGGCGACCAGGAAGCCGGGCGCCATCAGGTAGCGGGCCGGGACCCGGGTCATCAGCCGGGCGCCGATCTGGGTCGAGCCGGTGATCATGCCCGCCACCATCGGCAGGAAGGCCACGCCGGTCAGCACCGGGCTGTAGCCGAGCACGATCTGCAGGTAGTAGGTCAGGAAGAGGAACAGACCGAACATGCCGATCACGGCCATGCCCAGCGACAGGTACACCCCGCCGCGGTTGCGGTCGAGCACCACGCGCAGGGGCAGCAGCGGGGCCTTGACCCGGAGCTCCACCAGCACGAAGGCGGCCAGCAGCACGGCGGCCGCGACGAACAGGCCGATGGTGGTGCCGGACGACCAGCCGTCCGACTCGGCGCGGGTGAAGCCGTAGACCAGCGAGACCAGGCCGGTGGTCACCAGCAGAACGCCGGGGACGTCCAGCCGGTTGCGGTTGCGGCCCTCGGCGGGCTCGCGGATCACCATCACGGCGCCGACGGCGGCCACGATGGCGAACGGGATGTTGACGAAGAAGGTCCAGCGCCAGTTCATGTACTCGGTGAGCAGGCCGCCGAGGATCAGACCGATGGCGCCACCGCCACCGGCGATCGCACCGTAGATGCCGAAGGCCTTGGCGCGCTCCTTGGCCTCGGTGAAGGTCACCGCGAGCAGCGACAGCGCGGCCGGCGCGAGCAGCGCGCCGAACACGCCCTGGAGTGCGCGGGCGCCCAGCAGCATCGCGGTGTTGGCCGCGGCGCCGCCGAGCGCGGAGGCCAGCGCGAAGCCGGTCAGGCCGACGATGAAGGTCCGCTTGCGGCCCCAGAGGTCCGCGATCCGGCCGCCGAACAGCAGCAGCCCGCCGAAGGCCAGCGCGTAGGCGGTGATCACCCACTGGCGGTTGCCGTCGGAGATGCCCAGGTCCCGCTGTGCGGACGGCAGGGCGATGTTCACGATGGTCGCGTCGAGGACGACCATCAGCTGGGCGAGGCCGATGAATATCAGCGCCTTCCAGCGCCGGGGATCGGGCAGCGTCGCCGGTCGGGCGGCGTCGGTTCGAGACATGGGGGTACTCACTTCACGGTGCGTGTGGTGTGCGTGAACGGTCGGGTGCCGTGCGGCGGGCACGGCGGGTCGCCGCACCGGGAGGGTGCGGTGGCAGGGCGCGCCGGGGCACGGCGGCGCGCGCCCGGACGGCTGGTACTGGTCGGGCCCCTACTGGCAGGGGGTCGGTACTGGTGGGTCGGTCAGTTCTGGGGCTGGAAGTCCTCGAAGGTCGCGGCCCGGCCGGGCAGCACCGAAGGAGCCGGTGCGCGCAGGCCGTCCAGGAAGATCTGCAGGTGCCGGTGGACGAAGTCGTCGAGCAGTCGGCAGGCGGTGTTCGGCAGTGGCCGGGTCAGCTGGCTCATCGCGATGAACAGGTCACCGTGGTCGACGTCCGACCGCAGCTCGCCCGCGGCCCGGGCGCGCTCCATCAGCCCGCCCACGGCGGCCTGCAGGCGCTCCCGGATCTCGGTCAACTCCGGGTCGTACAGGTCGACATGGTTGCTGAACAGGGTGCACAGACCGCCGACCTTCTCCCCGACGGACGCGTGCGCGAACCGCTGGAGGGCGTCGAACGGCCCACTGCCGTCAGGGGCGTCCGCCTCCGCCGTCGCCGTCTCGGCGAGGGCCAGGATGCGGTTCTTGACGAGCACCGCCACCTCGCGGATCAGCGCCACCCGGTCCGGGAAGTTCCGGTACAGCGTGGCATTGCCGACCCCCGCCCGCTTCGCGATCTCGTCCAGCGGCGCGTCCGCACCGTACTCGACGAACGCCTCCCGGGCCGCCAGCACGATCCGCTCCCGGTTCCGGCTCGCGTCCGCACGCAACTTCGGCGTACGTGCGCTCCCCGCGGGACGGACCGACTCGGCGGTGGTGGTCACGACGACTGCTCCTCATCAGGATACCGGGGAAAATCTCCCCGCTTCTTCCAACGTACTCGGAAACGGGGAATCCGTCCCCGGAATTTCCCCTGGTCATGTGACCTGCGTCACATGAGCAGGGGGTTGGCGGGCTCGGCTATCGTCAAGCCAGGACGGCCCGTAACCACTCGCCGGGGACCTCGTTGACCCGGAGGGTGTCCAGGCGAAGGAGGAAGGCCCGTGACTGCGATCTCCGAGCGCCCGCAGATGCTGCCCGAGCAGTTCGAGGAGTTCGCCCGGCATCTGGGCCGAACCGTCGAAGGCATCCGGCTGGAGTTCATCAACGGGAAGTTGGGGATCAAGCCCGTGCCAGACGGCGACCACGGCCGCATCGTCCAGTGGCTCCTTCGGATCTGCATCCAGGCTCGGCCGGAGCTCTTCCTTCATGACCAAGGGCTGAGGCTTGAGGGCTACCGGGACGGGCGCGCCCGTCCCGACGGCACACTCGCGGATGCCGACGCCTTCGTGGGGTACGGAGACTGGGCGCCGACCAGCGAGGTCCTGATGGTTGCGGAGGTCACTTCCTACGACTCCGACACCGACCGTCGCGACCGGGTCGAGAAGCCCCGCGCCTACGCCGAGGCCGGCATCCCCGTCTACCTGCTGATCGACCGGGACTCCGCGGAGATCATCGTCCACAGTCAGCCCGACGGCGTCCGCTACGAGACCGTTCACACCCTGCCGTTCGGCAAGGCCGTCCGCCTCCCCGACCCGGTGGGCATCTCCCTGGACACCGAGCCCCTCAAGAACTGGGTGCGCTGATCCCGGGCATGGCTTCCCCGGGGCGGTGAGGGTGGCGCCCTAGGCTGTGGGCGTCCCGGGCGGCCGGTGGGCCGTGGGAGTCGGGAGGGGCCCGGCGGCCGGGTGGGCGGAGGAGGTTCGCGATGGGCAGCGGTGAGACGGTCGCCCGGGTGCGCTGTGTGGCGGCCGTGCCGTGCTGGGTGAGCCTGATGGCCCCGGACCTGGAGGACGCGAAGACGTTCTACGGCCCGCTGCTCGGCTGGGAGTTCGAGCCCGGGCCGGACCGCCTCGGCCCGTACGTGCACGCGGTGACCGGCGGGGAGGCGGTGGCCGGGCTGGGCGTCGCCGGTGTCGGGGCGGTTCCGCTCGCGTGGACCAGTTACTTCGGGACGGAGAGCGCCGACGCCGCCGCCGACGCGGTGCGGGAGCGCGGCGCGACCCTGGCGGTCGGCCCGCTGGCCTTCGACGCCGGACGGGTGGCCTTCGCGGCGGACCCGGCGGGCGCGGTGTTCGGCATCTGGGAGGGCCCGCTGGGCCGGGCCCGGAAGCTGGACCTGCCCGGGGCGCCGGTCTGGATCGAGCTGCGCACCCCGGACCCGTTCGCGGCGGCGTTGTTCTACGGTGAGGTGTTCCGCTGGGACGGCCGCGACCCGGAGCGCTTCGACGTCCGCTGGGAGCACGACCGGGTGGTGCTGCGCGCCGAGGGCCACAGTGTCGCGGCGCTGGCCAAGGAGCAGGCCGGCGGCCCGGCCGGGATGCCGCCGCACTGGGAGGTGTCCTTCGCCGTCCCGGACACGGACCGGGCGGTCGCCCGGGCCGCGGAGCTGGGCGGCGGGGCGCTCGGGCCGGCCTTCGACTCCCCGTACGGGCGGGTGGCCCGGCTGCGGGACCGCGAGGGCGCCCGGTTCGCGGTGATCAGCCCGAAGCATTGATCCGGCCCGGAGGAATGATCCGGCCTGAAGGAATGAGCGGGCCCGGAGGGACGGGCCGGCGGCTCGGCTGATCAGTCCGGGGCGTCCAGTTCGGCCCGCTCCGCCCGCAGCCGGTCGCCCAGCGCGGTGCGGGCGGCCGCGGGCAGGGCCTTGCGGGCGGCCGGGAACAGCTGCTCCTCTTCCCCCCGCAGGTGCCGCCGCAGGGTTTCGGCGAGGCCGCGGAGCAGGGTGTCGAAGGCCGGTTCGGCCGGTCCGAGCCCCTGGAGGTCGGCGAGGTACTGCCCGATCGCCAGGTGGTCGTGGATGCTGCGGAAGACCAGGGCCCCGCCGTCGGGCACGTCGTGCTGGACCACCGGGAAGAGGTGTTCCTCCTCGGCGGCGCAGTGGGTGAAGAGGAGGTCGGTCAGCCGGGCCACCAGCTCGCCGCGTCCGGGGTCGCCGGCCGGTGCGGCCTCGATCCGGTCGAGCAGTTCGGTGACCGCCCGGTGGTCGGCGGTGAACTCGCCGAGGATGTCAGGCCTGCGGCTCATGGCCCGCCCGCCTCTCGCACGGAAGACTTCCCCCGCTGTCTTCCAGTATCCGGCGCCGGGCCGCCCGCCCGGAGGCGCGCTCCGCCGACCCCCCGTAGTGCCCGCTCACCCTCCGTGGGTCCCGGTCACCCCCCGTCCCGCCGCCCGGTGAGGGCGAGCAGCCGGGTCTGCGGGTCGGCGTCCTCGGGCACCGGCAGCGGCGGGTCGAAGAGCCCGCTGCCGGAGAGGTCCCCGTACCCGGCGAACTCGCCGAGCGCGAACCCGACGAGCCCGTCGGGGAGCCGGGTGTGCCGTCCGATGCCCTCGGCGAGGTCCCAGGAGTGGATCACCAGGTCGGTGGTGAGCTGGTCCAGGTAGTACTGCCCCGAGGTGTCCCCGAAGGAGAGGTGGACGGTCAGCTCGGTGGCGCCGGGGACGGCCCAGGCCTCCCGGGCGGCCGCGGCGGCGTCGGTCCAGGCGGTGACGGGGTCGTCGCCGAGCACGTCGCCGTCGAAGCGCTCGCCGACCTCGCCGACGGTGGCGCCCATCAGCAGTTCGGGCACCCAGAGCTGTTCGCCGGTGAGGTGGTTGACGAGGTCGCGGACGGACCAGTCGCTGCACGGGGTGGGGGAGTCCCACTGTTTGGGAGTGATCAGTCGGACGCGCTCGCCGAAGGCGTCCAGCGCCTCGGGGTACGGGGTGCCGGTCCGGGTCTCCCGTCGGTGTTGCCTGTGGTGGGCCATGTCTCCACCCTCTCCGGCCGGGGCGGGGCCCGCGAGTCGCCGACGGCCCGTCAGTTGTTCAAATTCGAACTTCGGGGTACGGTCGGTGAAGCGGCGGTTCAAATTTGAACAATGGCGCCGGGTGACGATCCCTGCCTGCCGCACCACCACAACCCTTGACCGTGTCCGGCCGCGCCGGACGACGACCGAACCCCGATCGATGGAGACGCGCATGCCGAGCAGCAGCCCGAGCACGACCGCCGCCACCACCACCGTCAGCCCGACCCGGGACACCGCCGGGTCCGCGACGACCTCCCCGCACGCCTACGACGCCGGACTCCTGCTCCTGCGCCTGGCCCTCGGCCTGACCATGGCCGCGCACGGCAGCCAGAAGCTGTTCGGCTGGTTCGGCGGCGGCGGGATCGACGGCACCGGTCAGTTCTTCACCATGAGCGGCTACCCGGCCGGCAACGCCATGGCCGTGGTGGCCGGCCTCACCGAGACGCTGGGCGGACTCGCCCTCGCCGTCGGCCTGCTGACCCCGCTGGCGGGCGCCGCGATCGTCGGCACGATGGTCAACGCGATAGCCGTCACCTGGGGCGGCGGCTTCTTCGCCCCGAAGGGCAGCGAGTACGAGCTGCTGCTGACCGCCGGTGCCGCCGCGCTCGCCCTGACCGGCCCCGGCCGCTATGCCGTGGACCGCTTCCTGCCGGTGCTGCGGGCGCACCGCCTGGCGTACGGCGCGGCCGCCGTCGTGGTCGGCCTGGTGACGGCGGGCGTGATCCTGCTGCTCCGCAAGTAGCCGGAATCCGGCGGTAGTCGGTTCCACCGATCCGCGGGCCCGAAGGGCATGGTGACGACGACGTCGCCATGCCCTTCCGCTTTTCCGGATGGGTAGGGCTTGGGTAAAGGCCTTCACAATGATGTGTGATGTGTGCAATATTACATGGCACATCCCCACTGTTTCCACGACGGACCCGCCCCACGGGTCCCGTCGCGGACGGTCCTCGCTCCCCCGTAGGCCGCGCCCCAAATCGCGGCCGATGACGGCCCGGAGGCCCCCACGTGAATGGCCAACGCTTACTGCGAGTCCCGCGGTTGGCACGACTGTTGACGCTCGTCCTGTCCCTGTTCCTGGCGGTCGGCCTGTTCGCCCCGCTCAGCCAGGCCGCCCCCGCCGGCCCCACCCCCGGCGGAACCACCCCCGGCGGCACCCCCGCCGGTACGCCCGCCGGCACGGCGCCCGCCCACCTGGCGCCGCCGCCCGCGATCGGCGAGAGCCGCGCCGACACCACCCCGGCGAAGCCGGACGGCCGCAAGCGCCTCAGCCCCGAGGACCTGGTGCCCCAGTCGCCGACGGCCCCGCTCACCGGCCTGCCGACGGCCGGGCAGTCGCAGGCCAAGGCCTTCGGCCTGGACGCGGCCGCCGCCCGGCCCTGCAACGTCGGCGACTTCACCAGCCGGACCGGCAGCGCGCTGGTCCAGCAGATCAAGTCCGTCGACCTCCAGTGCGTCAACTCGCTGTTCAAGATCGGCCGCGGCGACGCCGCCAACGCCTTCCGCGAGTCGCAGATGGTCACCGTGGCGAACGCGGTGCGCGACGCCGCCAACGGCTACCAGGGCAACGACAGCGGCTCGATCGCGGAGCTGATGCTCTACCTGCAGGCCGGCTACTTCACGCAGTTCTACAACCCCGACGTGGTGGGCCCCTACGGCAGCGGCCTGAAGGACGCCTCCCGCGCCGCGCTGGACGCGTTCTTCGCCAACCCCCGTTCGCGGGACGTCACCGCGGACAACGCGAGCCCGCTGGCCCGGGCGGCCACGCTGATCGACAGCATCAAGGACAGCGCCCGCTACCTGCCCGTCGTCAAGCGCCTGCTGTCCGACTACGACAGCGCCACCTGGAACCCGAACGGCATGGTCTACGCGGTGACCCCGGCGCTCACCGCGCTGTTCGCCGGCCACTGGGAGGCCGACTTCCTCCCCGCCGTCAAGGCCGACCCGAGCGTGCTGGACGCCCTGTTCACCTTCATCTCCCGCAACCAGGGCCTGCACGGCGGCACCTACGGGCGGACGGTCTACGAGGCGACCAACGAGCTGACCCGCTTCATGCAGTACCCGGACCTGCTGCCCCGGCTGCGCCCCTACGCGCGGGCCCTGGCCCAGCAGTCCGCCCCGACCGGCCCCACGATGTACCAGCGCGGCTCGGTGACGCTCGCGGTGAACTGGTGGGACAAGGGCAACTGCTCGTACTACGGCACCTGTGACGACCCGGCGAAGTTCAAGGCCGCCAACCTGACGGTGAAGCACAGCTGCAGCCCGAGCATCGTCATCCTGGCCCAGGCGCTGGACGCCGCCCAGCTGAACACCGCCTGCACCAGCCTGAACGGCCAGGACGCGTTCTTCCACGCGGTGGCCAAGGACAACGGCCCGGTGAAGGACGACAACAACAAGACGATCGAGGTCGTGGCCTTCCACTCCTCGCTCGACTACCAGGTGCTCGCCGCGGTCATCTACGACATCAACACCAACAACGGCGGCATGTACCTGGAGGGCGACCCGGCGGCGGTCGGCAACCAGCCGCGCTTCCTCTGCTACGAGGCCGAGTGGGCCCGCCCGTCCTTCGAGATCTGGAACCTCAACCACGAGTACACCCACTACCTCGACGGCCGGTTCAACGTGTACGGCGACTACGACGCCGGCCAGGTCCAGCCGATCGACTGGTGGGTCGAGGGCTTCGCGGAGTACGTCTCCTACTCGTACCGCAAGGTCGTCAACGACGGTGCCATCGCGGTCGCTTCGCAGCACGCCTACCGGCTGAGCGAGCTGTTCGACACCGTCTACGCCACCAGCAGCCAGGACCGGGTCTACCGCTGGGGCTACCTCGCCGTGCGCTACATGCTGGAGCAGCACCGCTCGGACCTGGACGCGGTCCTCGCCAAGTACCGCGCCGGTGACTGGAACGGCGCCCGCGCCATCCTGAAGACCACCATCGGCACCCGCTACGACGCCGACTTCGACAGCTGGCTGACCAAGTGCGCCGCCGGCGCCTGCGCCACCGACACGCCGGGCCAGCCGCAGCTGCCGGAGTGCGCGGGCAACGACGTCCGGCTGCTGGCGGCCAACTGCGTGCGCGGCAACGTCGCGGCGACCACCGGCAACTACGCGCACTTCTACCTCCTGGTGCCGGCCGGCACCAAGCAGATCAAGGTCACCAGCAAGGGCGGCACCGGCAACGGCGACCTCTACTACAACCCGACGAGCTGGGCCTACACCAACGCGTACGTCACGCGCTCGGCGGGTCCGGACAACGCGGAGACGCTGACCGTCACCAACCCGCCGGTCGGTGGCTACGTCTTCTTCAGCCTCTACGCCCAGCAGGGCTTCAGCGGGGTGAGTGTCACGAGCGAGATGTGAGCCGACCCCGGCTGACCCCAGACAGGTGACCGCCCCGGGCGGAGCGCTACGGCGCCCCGTCCGGGGCGGGTCTGTTGACGGACCGCCACCACGATCCCTCCGTGAATTCCCCGCAAACTGCGCACAACGCCCCGGGTTCCCAAGGCCATGTGAGATGTGCCATGGTACATGTCACACCCCCCACCGTGCCCGACGGAACCGCTCCCCACGCGGCGCCGTCACCAACGGTCCTCGACACCCCCCACCGGCCGCGCCCCAAATCGCGGCCGACGACGGCCCGGAGGCCCCCACGTGAGTCCTTCACGTCTGCTGCGACTCCCGCAGCTGGCACGATTGCTGACGCTCGTCCTGTCCCTGTTCCTGGCGGTCGGCCTGTTCGCCCCGCAGTCCCAGGCCGCCCCCGCCACCCCCACCCCCGGCGGCTCGCCCGCGCCCGTCCCCACCGGGCCGGCCCCGCAGCCCGCCACCGGCGCAGCCGAACGAGCCGACAGCGGGCAGCAGTTGGCCTCGGTCGACCAGCGCGCCCCGCTCTCGGTCGACACCCGGCCGGCCGAGGTCCGGCCGACCGCCAAGGCCCTCAGCCTCGGCGCGGCGGCCGAACAGGCCTGTACCGTCGGCGACTTCAGCGGCCGGACCGGCAGCGACCTGGTCCAGCACATCAAGAGCGCGGACATCAACTGCATCAACAGCCTGTTCCAGCTCACCGGCGGCGACGCGCGCGGCGCGTTCCGCGAGGAGCAGATGAACACGGTGGCCTACGCGCTGCGCGACGCTTCGGCCAACTACCCCGGTGACAACAGCACTTCGGTCGAGCAGCTGGTGCTCTACCTGCGCGCCGGCTACTTCGTGCAGTGGTACCACAAGGAGGACGTCGGCGAGTACGGCGCCGGCCTCAAGACCGCGATCCAGTCCGGGCTGGACGCCTTCTTCAACAGCGCCCACTCGCGCGACGTCGCCTCGGGCAACGCGCCCATCCTGGGCGAGGCCGTCACCCTGATCGACAGCGCGCAGGAGAACGTCCGCTTCCTGCCGGTGGTCAAGCGGCTGCTCGGCGACTACAAGGCCGACACCTGGAACCCGGCCGGCATGGCCTGGGCGGTCAACCCGGTGTTCACCGTGCTGTTCCGCGGCCACCAGGTGCCCGGCTTCGACGCGGCCGTCGAGGCGGACCCGAGCGTGCTGGACGCGCTGTCCGACTTCGCGACCCGCAACAACGCCCTGCTCGGCGACAGCTTCGGCGTGCTGGTCTACAACGCGACCAAGGAGCTGACCCGCTTCCTGAAGGACACCGCCCTCCAGGCCAAGGTCCGTCCGCTGGCCAAGACGCTGGTCGAGAAGTCGGAGCCGAAGGGCCGCACCGTCTTCCAGTGGGCCGCGGTCGCGGAGGCGGTCGACTACTACGACCAGGGCAACTGCTCCTTCTACGGCACCTGTGACAAGTCCGCCCAGCTCAAGGCCGGCGTGCTGACCGTGAAGCACACCTGCAGCCCGAGCATCACGCTGCTCGCCCAGGCGCTGGACGCCACCCAGCTGAACACCGCCTGCACCAGCCTCAACGGCCAGGACGAGTACTTCCACTCGGTGGCCAAGGACAGCGGCCCGGTCAAGGACGACAACAACAAGACGATCGAGGTCGTGGCCTTCCACTCCTCGCTCGACTACCAGGTGCTCGCCGCCGCGATCTACGGCATCGACACCAACAACGGCGGCATGTACCTGGAGGGCGACCCGACCAAGGCCGACAACCAGCCGCGCTTCCTCTGCTACGAGGCCGAGTGGGCCCGTCCGTCCTTCGAGATCTGGAACCTCAACCACGAGTACACCCACTACCTCGACGGCCGGTTCGACATGTACGGCGACTTCGAGGCCGGCATGAAGACCCCGACCGTCTGGTGGGTCGAGGGCTTCGCGGAGTACGTCTCCTACTCGTACCGCAAGGTGAACAACGACGGCGCCATCGCGGCGGCCGCCCGCCACACCTACAAGCTGAGCGACCTCTTCGACACCGGCTACGGCGACCAGGACCGGGTCTACCGCTGGGGCTACCTGGCCGTGCGCTACATGCTGGAGCAGCACCGCTCCGACCTGGACGCGGTCCTCGCCAAGTACCGCACCGGTGACTGGGACGGTGCCCGCACCATCCTGAAGACCACCATCGGCACCCGCTATGACGCCGACTTCGACAGCTGGCTGACCAAGTGCGCGTCCGGCGGCTGCGCCACCGACGGCAGCGGCAACCCGCCCACCACGCCGGGCACCCCGCTGCCCGAGTGCACCGGCACCGACACCCGGCTGCTGGCGGCCAACTGCACCCGCAGCAACGTCGCGGCCACCACGGGCAACTACGCGCACTTCTACCTCCTGGTGCCGGCCGGCACCAAGCAGGTGAAGATCACCACCAGCGGCGGCACCGGCAACGGCGACCTCTACTACAACCCGACGAGCTGGGCCTACACCGACACGAACACCGCGCGGTCGACCGGCCCGGACAACTCCGAGACGCTGACCGTCACGGACCCGCCGGCCGGCGGCTACATCTTCTTCAGTCTCTACGCCCAGCAGGGCTTCAGCGGGGTGAGCGTCACGAGCGAAATGTGAGCCGAGTACGGCGAACGGACAGGTGACCGCCCCGGGCGGAGCGCTACGGCGCCCCGCCCGGGGCGGGTCCGTTCCGTACGGGCGCCCTACGCGCCGACCCGCACCAGCGCCAGGGTGATGTTGTCCGGCCCGCCGGCCTCGATCGCCGCCTTCCACAGCTCGAACGCCGCCCTGCCGTCCGAGCGGTCCGCCCCCTCGAACGACCGCTCCAGCAGCCCGGCCAGCTCCTCCTCGGGCACCGGGTCGGTCAGGCCGTCGCTGCACACCAGGTACCGGTCCCCGGCGGCCAGCGGCACGGCCCGGACGTGCGGCTCGACGAAGGTGAGTCCGAGCGAGCCGCCCAGGGTCTGGGTGACCACCGAGGTGGTGCGCCGTCCGGGCGGCAGCGGCGGGCTGTCGTCCACGCTCACCCGGCGCAGCCCGTCCCCGGTGATCCGGTAGACCCGGCTGTCGCCGACGTTGAAGGCCAGCGCCCACTCGGGCAGCAGCACCAGCCCGGCGACGGTGGTGCCCATCGCGGCGAGCTCCGGCTCCTCGGCGGCGGCCGCGTAGACGGCCCGGTTGCAGGCCAGGAGCTCCTCGCGGACGGCCTCCTCGCCGTCCAGCGCGCCCCCGTCGGCGGCGAGCCGGCGGGCGACCAGGGCACTGGCCACCTCGCCGCCGGGGTGGCCGCCCAGGCCGTCGGCGACCGCGATCACGCAGGGTGGGCCGAGCGGGAAGAGCAGGGTCTGCGGGTTGGTGGTCACGGTGGCGCAGAGCGTCCACGGCCCGACCGTGAGGCTGTCCTCGTTGTGCTCCCGCACCAGGCCCTCGTGGCTCAGCGCGCTCACCGCGATGTACGGGCCCATCGTCCGCCGCCCTTCCGGAGCCTTTCCTGGCCGCCCGCGCCGTCCCTTGCCCACCCGCGCCTTCCATTGTCGTCGCAGGGAACGGGAGGCGACGAGGGGGAATAACGGGCCCCATCCGGATGCTAAGGTGGTTGAAAGTTGGACTACCTGGGATGTGGTGATCAGCATGCAGTTCGGAATCTTCTCCGTCGGCGACGTGACGACCGACCCGACCACCGGCCGCACCCCGACCGAACACGAGCGGATCAAGGCGATGGTCGCCATCGCCCGCAAGGCCGAGGAGGTCGGCCTGGACGTCTTCGCGACCGGCGAGCACCACAACCCGCCGTTCGTCCCGTCCTCGCCGACGACCATGCTCGGCTACATCGCCGCGCAGACCGACCGCATCATCCTCTCCACCTCGACCACGCTGATCACCACCAACGACCCGGTGAAGATCGCCGAGGACTTCGCGATGCTCCAGCACCTGGCCGAGGGCCGGGTGGACGTCATGATGGGCCGCGGCAACACCGGCCCGGTCTACCCCTGGTTCGGCCAGGACATCCGCCAGGGCATCCCGCTCGCGATCGAGAACTACGCGCTGCTGCACCAGCTGTGGCGCGAGGAGGTCGTCGACTGGCAGGGCCGCTTCCGCACCCCGCTCCAGGGCTTCACCTCCACCCCGCGCCCGCTGGACGACGTCCCGCCGTTCGTCTGGCACGGCTCGATCCGCAGCCCCGAGATCGCCGAGCAGGCCGCCTACTACGGTGACGGCTTCTTCGCGAACAACATCTTCTGGCCCAAGGAGCACTTCAAGAAGCTGATCAACCTCTACCGCGAGCGCTTCGCCCACTACGGCCACGGCACGCCCGAGCAGGCGGTCGTCGGCCTCGGCGGACAGGCGTTCATGCGGAAGAACTCCCAGGACGCGGTGCGCGAGTTCCGTCCGTACTTCGACAACGCGCCGGTGTACGGGCACGGGCCCTCGCTGGAGGAGTTCACCGAGCAGACCCCGCTGACCGTGGGCAGCCCGCAGGAGGTCATCGAGAAGACCCTGACCTTCCGCGAGTCCTTCGGCGACTACCAGCGCCAGCTGTTCCTGATGGACCACGCCGGCCTGCCGCTGAAGACGGTGCTGGAGCAGCTGGACCTGCTCGGCGAGGAGGTCGTGCCGGTGCTGCGCGAGGAGTTCGCCAAGGGCCGCCCGGCTGGGGTGCCGGACGGGCCGACCCACGCCGCGCTGGTCGCGGCCAAGGACGAGAAGGACGAGAACACCGTGGAGGTGGCCAAGTGACCGCGTTCAAGCTGGTGGTGGTGAGTGCCGGGCTGAGCAAGCCGTCCTCGACCCGGCTGCTGGCCGACCGGCTCGCCGACTCGACGGTGCGCCGACTCGCCCTGGAGGGGCGGGAGGCGGAGGTCACCGTGGTCGAACTGCGGGACCTGGCGGTGGAGATCGCCAACAACCTCGTCACCGGCTTCCCCGGCGCCGGGCTGCGCGCGGCGATCGAGGCGGTCACGGAGGCGGACGCCCTGATCGCGGTGACGCCGATCTTCACGGCCTCGTACAGCGGCCTGTTCAAGTCCTTCTTCGACGTGGTCGACAACGACGCGCTCACCGGCAAGCCGGTGCTGATCGCCGCCACCGGCGGCACGCCCCGGCACTCGCTCGCCCTGGAGCACGCCGTTCGCCCGCTGTTCAGCTACCTGCGCGCGGTGGTGCTGCCGACGGCCGTCTACGCGGCCACCGACGACTGGGGTGCGGCGGGGGACGGGCTCACCGACGGCCTGCCGCGCCGGATCGACCGGGCGGCCGGCGAGCTGGCGGCCCTGCTGGCCGGGCGGGCCCCGGCGGCGCCGGCGCTGCCCGACCAGGTGGTGCCGTTCGCCGAGCAGCTGGCGGCCCTGCGGGTCTGAGCCGGCCTCGGCCCCCGGTCCGAACGGCCCCGTCGGGACAGCCTCCCGGCGCGTCCGCTCGGCGCGTCCGCTCGGCGGGCCCGTCCGGTGAGCCCGTCCGGCGGGGTCGTCCGCCGATGCCGTTCGGATGCGCGTCGGCCGTGCCGGATTGTCCGCTTTGCGGTGTAATCATTCCCATGATCAGATTAGTGCTGGTCCGTCCCCCGTTCGGCGTCCCCGCACCGCGGCGGGGGCGGCTGCCGTGAGCCTGCTGCGGGAGAACCCCGTCCTCGCGCTGTTCGTCTGCCTGGCGCTCGGCTACCTGCTCGGCAAACTGCGCGTCGGGCCGATCCAACTCGGCGGAATCTGCGGCACGTTGATCGTCGCCATGCTGATCGGCAGCCGGCACGTCAGCGTCAACGCCGATGTCAAGAACGTCGCCTTCGCCCTGTTCATCTTCTCGCTCGGCTACATCGCGGGCCCCCAGTTCTTCGCCAACCTCAACGCCAAGGGCCTGCGCTTCGCGGTGCTCTGCATCATGGAGGCAGTGCTGGTCGTCGGAATGGCCTACGGCATCGGCAAGGCCTTCGACCTGGACGTCGGCACCGCGGCCGGCATCCTGGCCGGGGCGGCCACCGAGTCGGCCGTGGTCGGCACCGCCCAGGAGGCGATCGCCAACCTCTCCGGCATCAGCGCCGACCAGTCCGCCCAGCTGCAGAACCACGTGGCCGCCGCCTACTCGGTCTGCTACCTCTTCGGACTGGTCTCCATCGTGCTGCTGACCAGCCAGATCTTCCCGCTGGTCATGCGGATCAAGCTGCCCGAAGCCTCCCGGGAACTGTGGGAGGGGCTGCGCGGCGGCAAGGGCGCGCCGGCCGCCGACGAGCAGCCCGCACTGCCCCCGCTGGTCGGCCGTACCTACCTGGTCTCCCAGGGCGAGGGCTCGGCCATCGCCCGGGTCGAGGAGGTCCAGCCCGGCCTGGTCACCGTCGAGGGCGTCCGGCGGGACGGCCGCACCCTCCACCCCGACCGGGACTTCCGGCTGCGCCGCGGCGACCTCGTGCTGCTGGTCGGCCGCCGCGAGGCGGTCATCGACACCGGCCACGAACTGGGCCCGGAGACCTCCGGCGTGCCCGGCCTGGACAGCCCGCTGGTGGTCCGCGACATCGTCCTCACCAACCGGGACTTCGTCGGCCGGACGGCGGGGGAGCTGGCCGAGGAGCAGCCGTCCACGACCTCCGGGATCTACCTGACCGACATCCAGCGGGTCGACCAGCACCTGCCCGCGATCGCCGACACCGAGCTGCACCGCGGCGACACCGTGACCGTCACCGGCGCCCGTTCGGCCGTCGACCGGTTCGCCGCCAAGGCCGGCGTCGGCATCCGCAAGGACGCCATCGACTACATCTACATCAGCCTCGGCATCTGCGTCGGCGTGCTGATCGGCCTGGTCACCGTGCACGCCGGGAACGCCGCGCTCTCGCTCGGCACCGGCGGCGGCTGCCTGGTCTCCGGTCTGGTCTTCGGCTGGCTCAGGGCCCAGCGGCCCACCTTCGGGGCCTATCCGCCGGTCGCCGCGCAGACCGCCAAGGACCTCGGGCTCTCCGTCTTCATCGCGGTCACCGGCCTGGCCGCGGGCCCGGACGCGGCGGCGCTGCTCAAGGACCACCCGGTGCTGCTGCCGCTGTCCGGCATCCTCATGGTCACCGTCCCGGCCGTGCTCTCGCTGTTCGTCGGCCGCAAGCTGCTGAGGATCGAGCCGCCGATCCTGGTCGGCGCCATCGCCGGCCAGCAGTGCAGCACCCCGGCGATCACCGCCGTCACCAACGTCGCGCAGAGCAGCATCCCGATGCTGGGCTACACGATCACCTACACCATCTCCAACTTCCTGCTCCCGCTCACCGGACCGATCCTGGTCGGCATGCTGGGGAGCTGACATGACGGACCGTCACATCATCGCGTCGAGCACCGGCGCCGCCGCCGTGCGGCGAGGAGGGCCGTCCGGGGCGCCGCCGCCGTCGCCCTGCCGGGCCGAACGCCCGTCTTCCCGAGGAGAGTCGAGAACGCCATGACGAAGCCCACGACCGGCCGCGAGGAGATCCGCCGACTGGCCCGGCTCAGCCCCTTCGAGCTCAAGGCCGAGTTCGTCCGGCTCGCCGAGGCCTACCAGCGCGACGAGCCCGGGCAGAAGGGCAAGTCCACCGCCCACATGCTCAACGCCGGTCGCGGCAACCCGAACTGGGTCTGCACCGGCCCCCGCGAGGCCTGCCTCGCGCTCGGCCACTTCGCGCTGGCGGAGAGCCGCCGGGTCTGGACCGCCGACGACCTCGGCGGCATGCCGGAGCGGTCCGGCATCGCCGGCCGCTTCGACGCCTTCGTCCGCGGCCACCCCGGGCTTCCCGGCATCGAGCTGCTCCGGCGCAGCGTCGAACTCGCCGTCGACCGCTTCGGGTTCGAGCGCGAGGCCTTCCTCCACGAGCTCGCCGACGCGAGCATCGGCGACAACTACCCCGTCCCCGACCGGATGCTGGTGCACGCCGAGCGGATCGTCCGCGGCTACCTCCAGGAGGAGCTGATGGACCGGCGGCCCCCGTCGCCGCAGCAGCCCGAGCTGTTCGCCACCGAGGGCGGCACCGCCGCGATGTGCTACGTCTTCGACTCGCTGACGAAGAACGGCCTGCTGCACAAGGGCGACCGGATCGCCCTGATGGTGCCGGTGTTCACCCCGTACATCGAGATCCCCGAACTGGACACCTACGGCTTCGAGGTGGTCCGGATCCAGGCCGACAAGCTGGTCGAGACCGGGGTGCGGGAGTGGCGCTACCCGGCGGACGAGGTCGCCAAGCTGGCCGACCCCGGGATCAGGCTGGTCTGCCTGGTCAACCCGAGCAACCCGCCCTCCCTGGCGCTGTCCCGGCAGGTCACCGACCAGATCAAGCAGATCGTGGCCACCACCAACCCCGACCTGATGATCGTCACCGACGACGTGTACGGCACCTTCGTGGACGGCTTCCGTACCCTGGCCGCCGAACTGCCCCGCAACACCCTGCTCGTCTACTCGTACTCCAAGCACTACGGCGCCACCGGCCACCGCCTCGGGGTGATCGGCCTGGACCGGGACAACGTGATCGACGACCTGATCGCCACCCTCCCCGCGGAGTGGAAGGAGCGCCTCGCGCGGCGGTACGGCACGCTGAGCCTGGAACCCGGGAAGCTCCGCTTCATCGACCGGCTGGTCGCCGACTCCCGGCAGGTCGCGCTCAACCACACCGCCGGCCTCAGCCTGCCGCAGCAGGCCCAGATGGTGCTCTTCTCGCTGTTCGCGCTGCTGCCCGAGGGCAAGGCGTACAAGGCGCGGGTGCAGGGCATCGTCCGCCGGCGGCTCGACCTGCTGATGGAGGGCTCCGGAATGAAGATCGCGGACGACCCCGGGCGGGCCGGCTACTACGTCGAGCTCGACCTGCTGGCCGAGGCCGAACGGGTCGCGGGCAAGGACTTCGCGACCTTCCTGGAGAAGAACTACGAGCCCACCGAACCGCTGTTCCGGCTCGCCGAGCAGACCGGCGTGGTGCTGCTCAACGGCGGCGGCTTCGACGGGCCCGAATGGTCCGTCCGGGTCTCGCTGGCGAACCTCGACGACCTCGACTACCTGAAGATCGGGCACCACCTCAAGCAGATCTTCGCGGACTACCGCGCCGAGTGGGACGCCTCCCGGGCGTCCTGAGAAAAGCCACGACGACGAGGAGATCCACCACCATGCAGGCCGAATCGCAAGCCGTCCTCTCCCCGCTGACCAGCGCGGCCGTCTTCCTGGTCCTCACCGTCGAACCCGGCCGCGAGGCCGCCGTCCGCGACCTGCTGCCCGAACTCGCCGGACTGCGCCGCGCGGTCGGCTTCCGGGCCCCCGAGGGCGGCCTCACCTGCGTCACCGGCATCGGCTCCGAGCTCTGGGACCGCCTCTTCACCGGCCCCCGCCCGGCCTCCCTGCACCCCTTCCAGGAGGTCGCCGGCCCCCGCCACCGCGCCCCGGCCACCCCCGGCGACCTGCTGCTGCACCTGCGGGCGGAGCGGATGGACCTCTGCTTCGAACTGGCCGCGCAGCTCACCGGCCGGCTCGCCGGGGCCGCCACCGTCGTCGACTCCGTCCAGGGCTTCAAGTACTTCGAGGACCGCGACCTGCTCGGCTTCGTCGACGGCACCGAGAACCCGGAGGGCCGGGCCGCCGAACGCGCGGCCCTGGTCGGCGCCGAGGACCCGGGGTTCACCGGCGGCAGCTACGTCCTCGTCCAGCGGTACGTGCACGCCATGGACAAGTGGAACGCGCTGAGCGTCGAGCAACAGGAGGGGGCGGTCGGCCGCACCAAACTCGACGACATCGAACTGTCCGACGACGCCAAACCCGCCGACTCGCACGTGGCACTCACCGTCATCACCGGCCCGGACGGCGAGGAGCGGAAGATCGTCCGCTTCAACATGCCGTACGGCACCTTCGGCTCCGCGGACCGCGGCGGCGAGTCCGGCACCTACTTCATCGGCTACGCGGCCGACCCCGGGGTGACCGAGCAGATGCTGCGCAACATGGTCGTCGGCAACCCGCCCGGCACCACCGACCGGCTGCTCGACTTCTCCACCGCCGTCACCGGCGGGCTGTTCTTCGTCCCGACCGCCGACTTCCTCGACTCCCCGTCCCCGGCGCCCTCGGCGGCCCCCGCCTCCCGCTCCGGGGACGGCTCGCTCGGCATCGGCAGCCTCAAGCAGACCCCCTGAACAGGACCCCGCCCATGGACAACCTCCACCGCGACCTCGCCCCGATCTCCGCCGCCGCCTGGGAGGAGATCGAGGAGGAGGCCCGCCAGACCTTCAAGCTCCACATCGCCGGCCGCCGCGTCGTCGACCTCAACGGCCCCGAGGGCGCCACCCTCGCCGCCGTCGGCACCGGCCACCTGACCGCCATCGACCCCCCGACGGACGGCATCCAGGCCCGCGCCCGCACCGCCCAGCCGGTGGTCGAGCTACGCGTCCCCTTCACCGTCCGCCGCGACGCCGTGGACGACGTCGAACGCGGCTCCCGGGACTCCGACTGGCAACCCGTGAAGGACGCGGGCCGCAAGCTCGCCCTGGCCGAGGACCGCGCCGTCTTCGAGGGCTACCGCGCGGCCTCCATCGACGGCATCCGCGCCGCCTCCACCAACCCGCCGGTCCAACTTCCCGAGGACGTCCGCGAATACCCGGAGGCCGTCAGCCGCGGCCTCACCGCCCTCCGCCTGGCCGGCGTCGGCGGCCCCTACTCACTCCTGCTCGGCGCCGCTGCCTTCACCGCCGTCAACGAGACCAGCGATAGCGGCTATCCGGTCCACAACCACCTCACCCGCCTCCTGGACGGCGAGATCATCTGGGCCCCGGCCATCGAAGGCGCCTACCTGCTCTCCACCCGAGGCGGCGACTTCGAACTCCACCTCGGCCAGGACGCCTCCGTGGGCTACCTCTCCCACGATGCCGAAACGATTCAGCTCTACCTTCAGGAGACGCTGACGTTCCGCGTGTACACGGGAGAGGCGGCCGTCGTCCTACGCGGCTAGCACCAGAGAGGCATGGAAGCAGCGAACAGGAATATGTGCATGAGCATGTTCATGGAACGTAGTGACTTTCTGCCTCAGTTGCGGTCGGCATGATCACCGATGTGGGCAGATCCTAGACAGAAAGTGTCCCGAACGTCGAGCTGGCGATCTGGAAGAGAACAGAGTTCCGGTAGTGATTATATGACAAGCTTGGCGAGCGCCGAGCGGGCCAGCGCGGCTTCGTCGGCGATATTCACCTGCTCGGCCAGGCGTACGGCTACGGTCAGATGTGCGGCGGCGGCGGTCGTATTCCCGAGTGCGGCCTCGCAGTGGCCCAGGCCGCGCAGAGCCCCGGCCTCCTCCCGGGCCGCGCCGATGGATCTGGCCAACTGCAGGGCGGCCGCGTGCTGGTCGCGTGCCTGGTCGTGCCGACCCGCTGCCGACAGGGTCTTGCCGAGGCCGTTGAGACCGTCGGCTTCGTAACGGACGCTGCCGACCTCGCGGAAGGTTGTCAAAGCCGACCGGTAAAGCGAAAGGGCATGTTCGAGCTCATCGGGGATCGTGAGTGTCGCCGCCAGGTTTGTGCGTACGACGGACAGCTCCAGTTGTGGCATGAGGCCGTCCCCGATCTCCAGAATGTGTTCGAATGTTTCGCGTGCCATGGAACTCCGCCCGGCTCCGAGGTGGAGTTCTCCGAGATTGTTGAGTATTCGAAACTCAAGAACTCTGTCGTTGAATTTTCTGGCGAATGGAAGGGCGCTTTCATAGTCGGCGAATGCCGATTTCGAATCTCCGGTCGAGCGATGCAGGATGCCGATGTTGGCGAGGCAGCGGGCGGCATTCCACTGGTCGTCCTGCTCCAGTCGAATGGCGAGCACCTCCTTTTGGAGGGCCAGGGCTTCGTGAAGCCGGCTCTGATGCCACCGCAGCTGTCCGAGGAGATTGAGGGCGTTCGCCGCCGCGTCCAGGTCGCCTTCCGTGCGGGCGAGAGCGAGGCCGCGTTCGAGGGCCTCGGCGGCGGGCTCGTAGTGGGACGCGTGGGCGAGGGTCGCGCCCAGGTCGATCAGCGCCCACGCCTCCTGTCGGTCGTTCGTCTGCGACCGCCAGTGGGTCGCGGCCGCTCGGTGCATGTCCTGTGCCTCGCTCCAGTAGGCCTCGGCGTTCAGGTGGCCGGCCAGGACGTGGGCGAGCCAGGCTCCGGCTTCCGCGAGGCCGCTGACGTGAGCGTATGCCGTCAGGGTGATCAGGCCGGCGTGCTCGACCTCAAGCCAAGTGCGTGCCGATTCCGGTGAGTTCATGGCGATGTCGCCCAATGTATCTGAAAGAGGGCCGAGTTGGTGATCGTCTGGTAGGTGTGATCTCGATCTGTGCGGGTAGAGCAGATGGTCCGCACGGTCGGCGGCGTGCAGGGAGAAACGGAGCAGGCGGCGGTCGGCCGATTCGCGCTGTTTCCGATCGACGCCCAGCGCCATTGCGAACTCCCGCAATAGATCATGGAGTTGGTACCGCTCAGGTGCGATCTCCTGGATCAGGTGGCAGTTCAACAATGCCTCCAGAACCTCATCAGTCTCATCGACACTCCGCCCGAGCAGGGCCGCTGCCGCATGGACGCCGAAATCCGGTCCGGGGTAGAGGCCGAGCAGCCGGAATGCCGACCGCTGGCTGGCGGAAAGGTACTGGTAGGAGACCTCGAAGACCCGGGCGATGCTGGAGGTGCCGCTGCGGATCTCGGCGAGCCTGCCGTTCTTCCGGGAGAGGCGCCGGGCGAAGTGGGCGAGGGTCCAGGACGGGCGGCCCTTGAAGCGGCTGGCGGCGATCTCGATGGCGAGGGGCAGGTGGCCGCAGCGCTCGACGATCTCGATGATGCTCTGCGGGTCCGTCGAGCGCTCGGGGCCGACCACGTTGGTGAACAGGGCCACGGCGTCGTCCACTGTCAGCACGTCCAGGAACACCGGCCGAGCGTCCGGGAGCTCCGTCAGCCGCTGGCGACTGGTGACGAGTACCAGGGCGGACGGGGCGGGCGGCAGCAGCGGGCGGACCTGAGCGGCGTTCGAGGCGTCGTCGAGGATGACGACGGCGCGGCGCGAGGACAGCGCCTCGGCGCACAGCGCGAAGACCTCGTCGGCGTCGAGCGGAATGGTGCTGGCGGGTACTCCCAGGCGTCTGAGCAGCAGGGCGCCTGCGGCCTCCGGGGTGAGCGGCGGCTGGTTGCCGACGTGGGCGCGCAGGTTGAGGTAGACGTAGCCGTCCGGGAAGTGCTCGCGCATCAGGTCGGCGGCGTGCAGGGCGAGGGTGGTCTTGCCGACCCCGGGCATGCCGAGGATCGCCGAGACGGTGACGACGCCGCCGCGGGCGAGCCGGGTGTCAGGGCCGGGCAGGACGCGGCGGAGGTCGTCCTCCCGGCCGATCAGCCGGTGCCGCCCGGGGATGTCGGCGGGCGGTACGGCCTGGGGGGCGGGGGTCAGTACGGTCTCGTTCCGTACCGGCGGCCCGGGGAGCGGGTCGCCGTGCAGGATGAGCTGGTGGAGGCGGGTGAGCGGTTCGCCGGGCTCGGTGGCGAAGTGGGCGCGGAGCAGACGGGCGACGGCGGGGTAGACGGCCAGCGCGTCGGTCTGTCGGCCGACGGCGTAGAGCGCGGTCATCAGGTGGCCGGCGAGGCGTTCGTCGGTGGGGCGGTGCTCGCGCAGGGCGGTGAGTTCGGGGATCAGTTCGGCGAAGTGGCCGATGCGCAGGTCGATCTCGATCCGGCGCAGCGTGGTGGTGAAGTGCTGGTCGGCCATGGCGGCGCGGGTGTTCTGGGCCCAGGTGCCGGGCAGGCCGGCCAGGGGTTCGCCGCACCACAGGTTGGTGGCGCGGCTGAGCACGGTTCTGGCCTGGTGGTCCTGTCCGTTCTCGGCGAGTAGTCCGGCTTGGTCGGAGAGGTCCAGATATCGGTGCCAGTCAATCAGCAGTGGGTCCGCCCGCAGAATGTACGTGTGCGATTGGGTGTCGATCGTGGGCACGTCCCCGGTGGCATTCGCCCCCGAGGCCTGCGCCGCCCGCCGCAGTAGTGCGCGCAGGTGGGAGACGTGGCTGTAGAGGCTGGTCAGTGCGCTGGGCGGAGGTTCCTCGCCCCACAGTCGGTATGCGAGCGAGTCGTGGGAGAGCGGCCTTCCGACCTCCAGGGCCAGGGCGGCCAGCAGTTGCCGTCGCTTGTCGGACGGAATCGCCAATGGCTCTCCGTTCACCGACAGTTCAACTGAACCGAGGAGATGAACCTTCATCGTGACGTCCCCCGCCGGTTGGCTACCAGCTTGCTGTGTCGCGGGTGAGCATCGCATGCGTCCGGGGCAACCGGCTATACCACTGTGGGGTTCCGGGGCCGTACTTTTGGGAATAATCTCGACTTGACGATACGTCATGTGATAGCGCCGCACCGATAATTCGTCCGAGGCTGGGGGGCCAGTGACAGGATCGACCGTGCTCGGCGGGTGCCCGTGAACGACGTCAACCTGCCGTACGGAGTGGTACGGAACTCGCTGGCCGGTGCCGCGACGGTCTCCGGCCCGGTGGTGCAGGCCGGCGCGATCCACGGCGGGTTGCACCTGCACGGGTCGTCGGCGTTGCCGACGCCGCGGCAACTCCCGCCCTGCCCTCGCAGGTTGGTGGGGCGGGAAGCCGATCTGGAGGCGCTGGACGATTCCTTGGCCGCCGAGGCGGCGTCGGCCGACGTCACCGTGGTGGTGACCGGTCCGGCCGGGGTCGGGAAGACGGCGCTGGCCGCGCAGTGGCTTCGCGGCCTGGCCGGCCGTTTCCCGGACGGCCAGCTCTACGCGGACCTGCGCGGTTACGCACCCGGAGGCCCCGCCGACCCCGCCGAGGCCTTGGGCGGCTTCCTGCGGGCCTTCGGGGTCTCCCCGGTGCCCGGGAGCATGGCGGAGGGTGCCGCGCTCTGGCGCTCGCTGGCGGCGGGGCGCCGGATCGCGGTGCTGTTGGACAACGCCTCGACGGCCGCCCAGGTGCGGCCGCTGCTGCCCGGTTCGGACCACACGGTGGTCGTGGTGACCAGCCGCCGCCGGCTCACCGGGCTCGGTATCGACGGCGCGGTGTTCCGGTCCCTGGGCCCGCTCGCCACGGAGGCCTCCGCCGAGATCCTTGCCGAGCGGGTGGGCAGGAGCCGGGTGGTGGACGAGAGCGATGCCGCCGCCGAGGTGGTGGACGCCTGTGGCGGGCTGCCGTTGGCGATCTGCCTGGCGGCCGCGCGGATCGCGGCCCGCCCGGTGCAGTCGCTCGCCGCGACGGCCGAGATCCTGGGGCGCGGCGCCGACCGCCTCGGGGCGTTGCACGCGGACGGCGAGGCGGTGCGGGACCTGCTGGACGCCTCCTACGACGTGCTGCAGCCGGACGCGGCCCGGTTGTACGGACTGCTCGGACTGCTGCCGTTCGCCGAGTTCACCGTGGAGGCGGCCGCCGTGGTGGCGGACGTGGACCGGGTGGCGGCGGACCGGCTGGTGGACGAACTGATGGACGTCCACCTGCTGGAGGAGGTGCTGCCCGGCCGGTTCCGCTTCCACGACCTGGTCCGGCTGCACGCCCAAGGGCACGGAGCCGGACTTCGAGACGCCCAGGTCGGCCGCGCCGCCACCGACAGGATCGTCGACTGGTACCTCGCCTCGACGACCGCCGCCGAGGCGGTCGTCTCCCCGAGCCACCGCACGCTGCCGCGCGAGTACCGGACCCTGCCGGTGCACCCGGCCCGGGAGTTCGCCGACGACACGCAGGCGCTCGGCTGGCTCGACGAGGAGCGCGACCGTCTCGCCGACCTGCTGCGCTGGGCGCCCGGCTGCGGCCGGAACGCCGCCACCTGGCAACTCGCCGACGCCATGTGGCCGTTGTTCCTCCGGCTGCGTCCGGCCCGGCTCTGGGTCGAGGCCCACCGGATCGGCCTGCGTGCGGCCCGGGCGGACGGCGACCGCCGTGGCGAGCTGCGCATGCTCACCTCCGGCGGGAACGGTCTGCGGAACGCCGGCGAGGCGGCCGAGGCGGCTCGTTGGTTCAATGAAGCACTCGACCTCGCAGGGGAGTTGGCGCAGCCGCTGGCACAGGCCGACGCGCTGTACGGGCTCAGCCAGACTCACCGGATGACCGGGCGTCTGGACGAGGCCGCCGACTGTCTGCGCGAGGTGGTCCGGATCCGGGAGGCCCAGGACTACCTGCGGGGCTCGGCCCTGGCCCGGCTGGCGCACGGGGAGGTGCTGTTGCTCGCGGACCGGGCGGCGGAGGCCGTCACCTCCATCGAGCGGGCGCACCGCGAGTTGGCCTCGATCGGGGACGACTACGAGGCGGCCCGGGCGATCGCCTTCCTCGGGGTGGCCCATACGACGCTGGGCGGGTACGACCGTGCCGACCGCTGCCTCCAGGAGGCGCTGGCCGGCTTCCGGGCCCGACTGTCGGGGCATTGGGAGGCCCGGACGCTGGAGTTCGCCGGAGAACTGGAGGAGCGGCGCGGCAGCCCCGCCGCCGCGCGCGCCCGGTTCGAGGAGTCGCTGGCCCGCTACCGGGAACTCGCCGCGACGGCGGAGGCGGCCAGACTGGCCGACCGCCTCGCCGCCTACGACACGGACTCCGGCCCCCCGGCTACACCCGGCCGCCCGGCCGGTCCACGGCCCTGAAACAGGACCGCGGGAACACGGGGGAATGCCACCCGAGCACGTCGACCCGGGCCAGTTCGGCCAGCCGGCGGCCGAGCGTGAGCCAGGCGTGGGCCATCGAGCCGACGGCCAGCGGCGGGACAGGTTCGCCGGCCGCCCGGGCCGGCTGCAGGACCAGCGGCGCCCCGTCCCGGGCCAGGAGCAGCAGTGCTCCGGCGCGGTGCTCGGCGGTGGCCAGCGCACAGCCCGGGTAGGTGGCCAGGACCGCCCTGAGCCGGGCGAGGACGCCGTCTGTCGTCAGCCGTCCGGCGTGCAGCACGTCCGCCTGGTGGCGCCAGCGTGCCGCCGAAGTCCGGGTGAGGTCGAGCGCGAGGTGCTCGTCCACGTATCCGGGACCGGCCGCTGCGGGCCCGGCTCCGGCGGGCAGCTCCGCCGCCAGCAGCCCGTGCACGGTGCCGACGGCCGAACTCACCTGTGCCTCGAACAGCACCGCGGTCCGTCGGACGTCCATCGGCCCGGCCTCCGGAGCGGCCCCGGTCTCCGCCCGAGCGGGCCGTTCCACCCCGGTGGGCCCGGTCGCCCCCGCGACCGACGCCAGCCGCACCCTGTGCACCGCCGCGCTCATCCGTCCCGCCGCGACCCGGCCGCCGCGATCGCGTCCAGCGGGTCGGGCAGGTGCAGCGGCTCCGGGCCCGGGACGTGGGCGGGCTGGCCCAGCCTGAGGACGCGGTACAGCAACCGACGGGCGTTGCGGTCGAAGCGGCCGGGCTCGGAACTGATCCGGGCGGCGATGGCGGCGTACTCCTCCGGGCGGTACTGCTCGGCGGCGTAGCCGAGCTGGTCGACGAGGGGGTGTCCGGGGGCGAGTGCCGGAGCGGTGGCGGCCAGCTGGGCGGCCGGCGACCGCGGGTTGACGTGGCGGTGGGGGTACTCGGCGAGCAGGACGGGAGCGCCGGTCATCGCTCCGTACAGGGTGACCGAGCCGTGGTCCCCGATGATGAAGTCGGCGGCGACGAGCAGCGGCCGCCAGTCCGTCTCGGGCGGGATGACCGTGACGGCCCCGCGTGCGGTGGCCCTCGCCCAGGAGTGCACGGCGTAGGAGCCGTGCGCGGCGGCGATGTTGGGGTGCGTCAGCAGGACGGTCCGGTAGCCGTGCTGGGGCAACTCGGAGGTCAGCCGGGGCAGCACGGCGTCGAGCCGGGTGAAGAGCGAGCCGTTGCCCCACGTGGAGGAGACCAGCACCAGCTTCTCCTCCGGCCGCAGTCCCAGCGCCGCCCGGTAGCGCTCCCGGTGCGGCACCGCGGCGGCGATCCGGTCGTAGCAGGGGTCGCCCACCACTTCGGCGATCGGGACGGCCTCCGGGCAGGTGCGCCGGAGTTCGAGCAGTTCCTCCTCGTGGGCGAGCGCGAAGGAGGCGGGGACGAGCCGCCCCTCCCAGCACAGGTAGTCCGGGCCGAGGCCGATGGCCGCCCGCTCGCCGTCCGGCGTGCTGCGCCGGGACAGTTTGATGTTGCCGGCGCCGTGAGGCAGCCGGACGACCGGGCCGTGCAACTGCTCCATCCCCTGGGAGCCGGCGGCCAGGATCAGGTCGAACTCCTGCCGGACGGCCTGCTCCCACGGCAGGACCGTGCCGCCCAGTGCCCGGAGGACCTCCGTGGCGCCCCTGTTGAACACGTGCGGTGCCACCGTGAACTGCACGTGGACCCGCAGGTCCGAGGCGAGCAGCGAGTAGAAGTCGTGGAGCCGTTTCGCGTACACCATGGTCTGGGCGACCACCAGCACCTCCTTGCGGTCCTGCAGCGTCTCCCACGGCCCGTTGTTGCTCCAGGCCGTGCTGCCGCGCTTCCCGCGGGGTGGCGTGGTGTCCTGTTCCCCGTGTACCAAGGTCATCCTTCTCCCCCTCCTTGATCCCAGGTCCGGCCCTCGACGGGCCTCGTGGCCGATGGTCCCCGGACGCCCTGGCGGAATCCATGAGGGGATCTGGCGGGTGCTTGCGGAAACCTTGTGTCCGCTTTCCGCGCCCGTTCGTCCGGCCCCGGGAGCGGGAAGGGTACTGAGTTCCTTTACGAGGGGTACTGAGTGCCGTATTCTCTCCGTGGAGCCTCTGACGCCAGTCGACGGGAGTCGACACGGTCTGCCGGTCCAGGTGGCGCTTGCGGTGCGCGGGTCGTGCCCGGGCCGGACTTGGCACTCAGTACCCTCGGCATGCCTGAGGCCATGGATCAGTGCACCCGTGCACCCGTGACAGGAGAACCGCTCATGAGCTTGAGGATCGTCGTCTGTGTGAAGCACGTCCCGGACGCGACGGGTGACCGTCGTTTCGCGGACGACCACACCACCGACCGGGAGGGTGTGGACGGCCTCCTGTCGGAGCTGGACGAGTACGGCGTGGAGCAGGCGCTGCGGATCGCGGAGGCGAACGAGGGCGCCGAGGTGACGGTGCTGACGGTGGGGCCGGACGACGCGAAGGACGCGCTGCGCAAGGCGCTGTCGATGGGTGCGGACAAGGCCGTGCACGTGAACGACGAGGACATCCACGGTACGGATGTGGTCGGGACGTCGGCGGTGCTGGCGAAGGCGCTGGAGAAGGCCGGGTTCGACCTGGTGATCGGTGGCATGGCGTCGACGGACGGTTCGATGGGTGTGCTGCCGGCGCTGCTGGCGGAGCGGCTGGGTGTGCCGCAGGTGACGCTGCTGTCGGAGGTGTCGGTCGAGGGCGGCGTGGTGAAGGGCCGTCGGGACGGTGACGCGGCGACGGAGCTGGTGGAGGCGGCGCTGCCGGCGGTGGTCTCGGTGACGGACCAGTCGGGTGAGGCCCGGTACCCGTCGTTCAAGGGGATCATGGCGGCGAAGAAGAAGCCGGTGCAGTCGTGGGACCTGGACGACCTGGGCATCGAGGCGGACGAGGTCGGTCTGGCGGGTTCGTGGACGGCGGTGGAGTCGGTGGCGGCGCGTCCGGCGCGGACCGCGGGCACGGTCGTCAAGGACGAGGGCGAGGGCGGCAAGTCGCTCGCGACCTTCCTCGCCGACCAGAAGTTCATCTGAGCCGCCCCCACCCCCCGACCCAGCGAATACACGGAGACATTGAGCAATGGCTGAGATTCTCGTCCTGGTGGACCACGCCGACGGCGCGGTGCGCAAGCCGGCCCTGGAGCTGCTGACCCTGGCCCGCCGTATCGGTGAGCCGTCCGCCGTCGTCCTGGGCGCCGGTGCGGCCGCGGCCGGCATCGCGGCGAAGGCCGGCGAGTACGGCGCGGCGAAGGTGTACGTCGCCGACGGCGCGGAGTTCGCCGACCAGCTGGTCGTCCCGAAGGTGGACGCGCTGGCCCAGATCGCCAAGGCGAACGACGTCGCCGCGGTGCTGGTGACGTCCTCCGGCGAGGGCAAGGAGGTGGCCGCGCGCGTCGCGCTGCGGATCGGCTCCGGCATCATCACCGACGCCGTCGACCTGCGCGCCGGCGACGAGGGCCCGATCGCCACCCAGTCGGTGTTCGCGGCCTCGTACACCGTCGACTCCCGGGTGAGCAACGGCGCGCCGGTCATCACCGTCAAGCCGAACGCCGTCGCCCCGGAGGCCGCCCCGGCGGCCGGCGCGGTCGAGGACGTCGCCGTGGCGTTCACCGGCAACGCCGCCAAGGTCGTCTCGCGCACCCCGCGGGTGTCCTCCGGCCGCCCCGAGCTGACCGAGGCCGCGATCGTGGTCTCCGGTGGCCGTGGCGTCGGTGCCGCCGAGGGCTTCGGCGTGGTCGAGGAGCTCGCGGACGCGCTGGGCGCGGCCGTCGGCGCCTCGCGTGCCGCCGTGGACGCCGGCTGGTACCCGCACAGCAGCCAGGTCGGCCAGACCGGCAAGCAGGTCTCCCCGCAGCTGTACGTGGCCAACGGCATCTCGGGCGCCATCCAGCACCGGGCCGGCATGCAGACCTCGAAGACCATCGTGGCCGTCAACAAGGACCCCGAGGCCCCGATCTTCGAGCTCGCCGACTACGGCGTGGTCGGCGACCTCTTCGAGGTGCTGCCGCAGCTCACCGCCGAGGTGAAGGCCCGCAAGGCCTGAGCCCGGTCCGCCTGACAGTGAGGGCGTGGCACCGAGTACCACTCGGTGCCACGCCCTCCGTCGTCTCCCGGCGGCGCCTTCGCGCGCCGCCCGTCCCGGTCACGCCTCCGTCCGGGCCGTGATCTTCTCCGCGTCGCCGGTCACTCCGCGACGAAGGCCGCGAGGTGCTGGGTGAAGCCGCCCTGGGTGGGCGGCAGCGGGCGCGGCTCGGTGTCCTGCACCGGCGGCGGCTCCTCGACCGGCAGCAGCCGCAGCTCCGGCTGGTCGGAGTCGGGGGAGGAGAGCAGCCGCACCCGGGTGCCGACCGGGACGGTGCTGCGCATCCCGTCCACGATGCACCAGACGTCGAAGCCCTCCGCCATGCGGATCAGCGACTTCTGACGGACCAGCGGCGTCCGGGCCTGTTCGACCGCGCAGCGCCGCACCACGCCGGTGCCCTCGCTGGGCTCCAGCCGCAGCTCGGTGGAGCCGCAGGTGGGGCAGAGCAGCCGTTGGAAGGTGGGGTTGTTGCACCACGCGCAGCGCTGGAAGTACAGCGTCGTGCTGCGGGTGTCGGCATCGATGGCTGAGTGGACCACGCTGTCATCTCCCTGCGCTCGGACCGGCTTCGTGCGGTGGAACCGTGGCGGAACCGCGGCGGGTGTACGCCAGAAGTTCGGCACGAAAAGGATAGGGAACTCAGTGCCGTCAAGGGAAGGCACTGAGTTCCCTTTTTGCCGCGCGCATGCATAATGAAGGGTACTGAGTACCGTCGTGAAACAGGAGTGGCGATCATGAGCCAGGACTTCGATCTCTTCCGGATCTCCGAGGAGCACGGGATGCTCCGTGAGGCGGTGCGTTCGCTGGCCGAGGCGAAGATCGCTCCGTTCGCGGCGGAGGTGGACGAGCAGGGGCGGTTCCCGCAGGAGGCGTTGGACGCGTTGCGGGGGAACGACCTGCACGCGGTGCACGTGCCGGAGGAGTACGGCGGTGCGGGGGCGGACGCGCTGGCGACGGTGATCGTGATCGAGGAGGTGGCGCGGGTGTGCGCGTCGTCCTCGTTGATCCCGGCGGTGAACAAGCTGGGGTCGCTGCCGGTGCAGCTGTCGGGTTCGGAGGAGTTGAAGGCGAGGTACCTGGGGGCGCTGGCGCGGGGCGAGGGGATGTTCTCGTACTGCCTGTCGGAGCCGGAGGCGGGTTCGGACGCGGCGGGGATGAAGACCCGGGCGGTGCGGGACGGGGACTTCTGGGTGCTGAACGGTGTGAAGCGCTGGATCACCAACGCGGGGGTGTCCGAGTTCTACACGGTGATGGCGGTGACGGATCCGGAGAAGCGGTCGAAGGGCATCTCGGCGTTCGTGGTGGAGAAGGGCGACGAGGGGGTGTCCTTCGGTGCGCCGGAGAAGAAGCTGGGCATCAAGGGGTCGCCGACGCGTGAGGTGTACTTCGACAACGTGCGGATCCCGGCGGACCGGATGATCGGTGCGGAGGGGACGGGTTTCGCGACGGCGATGAGGACCCTGGACCACACCCGGGTGACGATCGCGGCGCAGGCGATCGGGATCGCGCAGGGTGCGCTGGACTACGCGAACGGGTATGTGCGGGAGCGCCGGCAGTTCGGGAAGGCGATCGCGGAGTTCCAGGGTGTGCAGTTCATGCTGGCGGACATGGCGATGAAGCTGGAGGCGGCGCGGCAGTTGACGTACGCGGCGGCGGCGAAGTCGCAGCGGGGGGACGCGGATCTGACGTTCTTCGGTGCGGCGGCGAAGTGCTTCGCGTCGGACGCGGCGATGGAGATCACGACGGACGCGGTGCAGTTGCTGGGCGGGTACGGGTACACGCGGGACTACCCGGTGGAGCGGATGATGCGGGACGCGAAGATCACGCAGATCTACGAGGGGACCAACCAGGTCCAGCGGATCGTGATGGCCCGCAACCTCCCGTAACGCGCACGCACAGGCACCGACGGCCGGTCCCGGGAGCGGCCCGGCCGTCGGCGCCGACCCCGCGCACGGATGTTAGGTTCCGGTGGATGAGCGAGAAGGAAGAGCAGGACCAGCCCATGAATGACGGGCCCTCGAAGCCGGCGATGCGCGAGGCGCTGGTGGCCGCGGCCTTCGAGCTCTTCCTGGAGCGCGGCTTCGAACAGACCACCGTCGACGACATCGTCTCGCTGGCCGGCGTCGGCCGGCGCTCCTTCTTCCGCTACTTCCCGGCCAAGGAGGACGTGGTCTTCCCCGACCACGAGCGCAGCCTCGCGGAGATGACGGAGTTCCTGGAGTCCGGCACCGGCGAGGAGGACCCGGTCAAGCACGCCTGCGACGCCGCCCGCCTGGTCCTGCGGATGTACGCCGAGCAGCCCTCCTTCTCCGTCCAGCGCTACCGGCTGACCCGCAAGGTGCCCGGCCTGCGGGCGTACGAGCTGTCCGTGGTCTGGCGCTACGAGCACACCCTCGCCGCCTACCTGCGCGGCCGCTTCGCCGACCGCCCGGACGGCCCCCTGCGCGCGGACGTGATCGCCGCCGCCGTCGTCTCCGCGCACAACCACGCCCTGCGCACCTGGCTGCGCTCGGGCGGGAAGAGCGACTGGGTGGCCGAGGTGGACGCGGCGATGGCCTTCGTCACCGGCACCTGGGGCGACCGCCCGGCCGAGGCCGCCGCCGAGGGCGAGTCCGACGACGTCGTGGTGCTGGTCGCCAGCCGCCGGGCGCCGCTGTGGCGGATGGTCCAGAGCATCGAGAGCGCGCTGGGCACCGACGCCCGCTGAGGCCCGTCGTACGGGCCCGGCAAGGAGCCCCCGCCCCGGTACGCGCCGCCCCCGACCGTCACCCGGACGGCGCAGCCGCGCCCGCCGCGGCCCCGGTTGACGGCCCGTGCGCCGTGCACGGCTCCCGGCGCCGGGCGAGACTCGGTCGCAGGACGGGGCCTCCCGGGCGGCGGGCGGCCCGGGAGCGCGAGGGAGCGGCGATGCCGACGACGTCCCGGCAGCCGGGCAGCGGCCCGACCCTGCACGAGGTGCTGCTGCACAAGGGCTACCCGCGCCTGCTGCTGATCTCGGCACTGGTCGGCATCCCGGTCTCGCTGGCGGCCTTCGGCTTCGTCGGCCTGGAGCACGAACTCCAGCACTGGGTCTGGGAGAGCCTGCCGGCCGCGGCCGGCTACGGGCGCGCCCCCTGGTGGTGGCCGCTGCCCGCGCTGCTGCTGGCCGGCCTGCTGCTCGCCCCGGTCGTGACCCGGCTGCCCGGGCGCGGCGGCCACGTCCCGGTGGACGGGCTCGGCGGCCCGCCCACGCCGCCGGTCGCCGTCCCCGGCGTGGTGCTGGCCGCGCTCGCCGGTCTGCCGCTGGGCGTGGTGCTCGGCCCGGAGGCACCGCTGATGGCGCTCGGCGGCGGCCTCGCCCTGCTCGCCGTCCGGTCCGCCCGGCGGGCCGAACAGCCGCAGCTGGTGGCGGTGTTGGGGACGGCGGGGGCGGCGGCCGCGATCTCCACCATCTTCGGCAGCCCGCTGGTGGCCGCCGTGATGCTGATCGAGGCGGCCGGGCTGGGCGGCCCGCAGCTGATCGCGCTGATCCTGCCCAGCCTGCTGGCCGGCGGGGTCGGCGCGCTGGTCTTCACCGGCTTCGGCCACTGGACCGGCCTGGCGATCGGCGCGCTCTCGCTGCCGCAGGTGCCGAAGAGCGGGGTCCCGGACGCGGGTGACTTCCTCTGGGGCGTCCCGCTGGCCGTCGCGATCGCCGTGGTCTGCGTGGCCGGGCAGACCGTCGGCCGCCGGGTGAAAACCCTCACCACGACCGGCACCGCCCGGCAGACGGCCCTGCGCACCGTGCTGTGCGCGGTCGCCGTCGGGGGCTGCCTCGCCGCGTACGCCCTGCTCACCGGCCGCTCCCCGGAGGAGGCCGCGCTCTCCGGGCAGGCCACCCTGGGCACGCTCGCCGCCGACCCGGCCGCCTGGCCGGTCGGCGCGCTGCTCGCCCTGGTGCTCTGCAAGGGGCTGGGCTGGTCGATCGCCCTCGGCAGCCTGCGCGGCGGCCCGATCTTCCCGGCGATCCTGCTCGGCGCGGCGCTCGGTACGGCCTGCGCGCCGCTGCCGGGCTTCGGTGCCGCGCCCGCCCTGGCCGTCGGCCTCGCGGCCTCCGGTGCCGCCGTCACCGGCCTGCCCGTCACCAGTACCGTCCTCGCGGCGGCCCTGCTCGGCGGCGAGGCGGCGAACTCGATGCCGCTGCTGATCGTGTCCACGGTGGCGGCCTTCATCACCGCGGAGGCGCTGCGCGGCCGGCCGAAGCGGGAGGCCGCCCCGGCCGGCCGCACGGAGGAATCCGGGGTCAGCTGACCTCCGCACCCGGGCCGTCCGGGACCGCGGTCAGGTACTGCTCGATCTGCTGCTGGTTCTCCACCAACCGCAGGCACAGGTGCCGCAGTTGGGCCAGCTCCTCGGGGCTGAAGCCGCGGAAGACGGCGGCCATCGCGCGCTCGGTGGGCGCCCGGAACTCCTCCAGCCAGGCCAGCCCCTCGTCCGTCGCGGTGACCAGCACCGCCCGGCGGTCGTTCGGGTCGGGGGAGCGGCGGGCCAGACCCTCCCGCTCCAGGGTGTCCACCAGGCCGGTCGCATTGCGCGGGCTCACCCCGCCGGCCCGGGCCAACTCGCCCACCGTCAGGCCCGGTTCACCCCCACCGTCCGCTCCACCCGCCCTGCTCGCGGCACCGAGCCGCACCAGCACGTCCAGCGCCCCCGCGCTCAGCCCCCGTCCTCGTGATCCGTGCGCCCGCAGCTTCTCCACCGCGTGGAACGCCGAGCGTGCGGCGGCCGCCGCCTCCAGCGCCAGGGTGTCCCCGCCCTTGGTGAACACGCCCATGGCCGTCCGCACCCTGCTGTCGTACAGCCGGCCCTCGGCATCCCGCCCCAACGGGCCGGCCGCCGCTTCCTCCGATGTATGTACCTGCTTCATAATGAAGTCATTCTGCATTGTGCGGCGCGCCTGTCAAGGGGGTGGTCCGTCAACCCGCCCGCCGAGGGCGGGACTTCGATGGGAGCCGGACGTGCGATCCGCGAGAGTGCGTCGGGCGCCCGAGCCGCCAGCCAACCGTTCCCGTACGCCGGAGCCGCGTATCGGCCCGTTCGAATGACGCTGCCGAGGGACGGGGCGGGACGGGCGGTGCGGCGGCGGTCCGTGGCGGGGGGCCGATCGGGACGAGGGGTGACGGGGGAGTGCTCCAGCCGACTGATCCTGCGAGATAGGCATACGAACTGTATTTCCGCTGGTGGGATCGGCGATTCTGACGGGGCGTGAGGCCGGACGGGTCGCGGCGCCGGTTGCGGCGGGGTGCGGGCCGTGGCTGTCTGAATCGCGGCGGGGCCGACCGGCGCCGCCACTCGATCCAGAAACTCCGTGGAGGAGATTTTCATGCGTGCTCTCAAGCGAGTCGTGGCTGTCGGCGCCCTCACCGTTCCGCTGGTCCTCGGCTGCGCCGGCCTCGCCTCGGCCGGCACTGGAGGCATCGACGCGAACTACGGCAAGGGCTACTTCACCGCCAACGAGAACGGCGCCGGTCTCGCGGCCCTCGAATCCCACGTCGGCCCCGATGGCGTCTCGCACGAGGACTTCTGGATCTGGGCGGACGACAGCGGCGTCACCGGTTCCTTCACGGGTTCGGGTGCCACCTTCGTCGACCCGGCCGCGGCCCCCGCCGACGCCCCGGCCGCCGCGGTCGCCGCGCCCGCCGCCGCCGCCCCGGCTGCGGCTCCTGCCGCCGCTCCGGTCGAGGCTGCCGCCCCCGCTGCGGCCCCGGCCGAGGCCGCCGCTCCGGCCGCTGCCAACGAGGGCTGACCGAGCCCTGCCACCTCGGGCGTGACCCGCACCGTCCCGTCGGGCCAGGCCCACCCGGATGCCCGGCCGGTTCCCACCGGCCGGGCATCCGCCCGTGGCGGTCGCACCACAGCGGTGACCCGCGCCACAGGGGCGATCCGCACCGGAAAAGCAGAAAGGCCCCAGATCAACTGGGGCCTTTCTTTCGGTGTCCGAGGGGGGACTTGAACCCCCACGCCCGATAAAGGGCACTAGCACCTCAAGCTAGCGCGTCTGCCATTCCGCCACCCGGACTAGGTGTCGTCCTCGCGGCTTCCGATCTCTCGTCCGTCGCGCTGACAGATGTAACTGTAGCAAAGATCGGCTTGGGGTCCCAAAACGGTTTCCGGCGGGCTCCCGGCGGGCGGGTCCGACGGGTGGCGGGGGCAAGGGGCGGCGTGTGGCGGGGGCGTGACCAGCGGGTTTCGGGAACGTGCGGGGGCTGGATCGGGATCGGGGGCTGGGGGAGGATGGGCGGACGTGCTCGTACGGCCCGGGTGCAGGTCCTGGGGGTGGCGCGCTGGTGCGTCGGTGCGGGCCCAAGACGCGAGGAGTGACCGTGAGCGAGCGGAGCGAGTCGGCGGCGCCGAAGGTGACGGCTGAGTCGGAGGTCGCCGAGATCTGTCGCGATCTGATCCGGATCGACACCAGCAACTACGGGGACGGATCCGGCCCGGGGGAGCGGAAGGCGGCCGAGTACGTGGCCGAGCAGCTCGCCGAGTTCGGGCTGGAGCCGAAGATCTTCGAGTCGGCCAAGGGGCGGGCCTCGACCGTGGTCCGGATCGAGGGCGAGGACCGTTCCCGTCCGGGCCTGCTGATCCACGGCCACACCGACGTGGTGCCGGCCAACGCGGCGGACTGGACCCACGACCCGTTCGGCGGTGAGATCGCGGACGGCTGCGTCTGGGGGCGCGGTGCGGTGGACATGAAGGACATGGACGCGATGACCCTGGCGGTCATCCGCGACCGGCTGCGCACCGGGCGCAAGCCCCCGCGCGACATCGTGCTGGCCTTCCTCGCCGACGAGGAGGCCGGCGGCACCTACGGGGCGCGCTTCCTGGTGGACAAGCACCCGGGGCTGTTCGAGGGCGTGACCGAGGCGATCGGCGAGGTCGGCGGCTTCTCCTTCACGGTCAACGACCAGGTCCGCCTCTACCTGGTGGAGACGGCCGAGAAGGGCATGCACTGGATGCGCCTGACGGTCGAGGGCCGGGCCGGCCACGGCTCGATGGAGAACGACGACAACGCGATCACCGAGCTGTGCGAGGCGGTCGCCCGGCTCGGCCGGCACCAGTTCCCGCTGCGGATCACCAAGACCGTCCGGGCCTTCCTGGACGAGCTGTCGGACGCGCTCGGGGTCGAGCTGGACCCGGAGAACATGGACGAGACGCTGCGCGTGCTCGGCGGCATCGCCAAGATGATCGGCACCACGCTGCGGAACACCGCCCAGCCGACGATGCTCGGCGCCGGCTACAAGGTCAACGTGATCCCCGGTCAGGCCACCGCGCACGTGGACGGCCGCTTCCTGCCCGGCTACGAGGAGGAGTTCCTGGCCGAGCTGGACAGCGTGCTCGGCCCGCGCGTGAAGCGCGAGAGCCTGCACTCGGACAAGGCGATCGAGACCGGCTTCGACGGGGCCCTGGTCGAGGCGATGCAGACCGCGCTGCGGGCCGAGGACCCGATCGCCCGCGCGGTGCCGTACTGCCTGTCGGGCGGGACGGACGCCAAGTCCTTCCAGGACCTGGGCATCCGCTGCTTCGGCTTCGCGCCGCTCCAGCTGCCGCCGGAGCTGGACTTCGCCGGGATGTTCCACGGCGTGGACGAGCGGGTGCCGGTGGACGGGCTGAAGTTCGGCGCCCGGGTGCTGGACCGCTTCATCGACGCCTGCTGAGCCGTTCCGCGCGGCGGTGCCCGCGCTGATCAGGTGACTGGGTCGGCCCGCTCCCGGGGTTCCGGGGGCGGGCCGACCGCATTGTCCGAGCTGATGATTGTGGGACAGGAAGAAAGAGATCGACAGAAGCGATTCTGCTCGGAATTCCAGGCCGATCATGTGTGCGAGATCTCACCGTTGCGGGTGAATGGGAGATCCACTCCGTACCCCGTTTGCCGCAGCGTCGTTCATCCCTGTGCAGCCCGCCGAACGGGTTGCGTTGTCCATACAGGAGGAATGATGAAGGTCAAGAAGATCGCCGCTGTCGCCGCCGCCACCGGTGGCCTGGTGCTCGCCGCCGCCGGTGTCGCGTCCGCTCAGGGCGGCGCCGCCGCCGAGGGTGTGGCCGCCGGTTCCCCGGGTGTCGTCTCGGGCAACCAGATCCAGGTTCCGGTGCACATCCCGGTCAACTTCTGCGGCAACACCGTGAGCGTCGTGGGCGTGCTGAACCCGGCGTTCGCCAACCACTGCGCCAACTTCTGAGTCGACCTCCGGGCCGTCGGGGCCTGTTGAGCCGACTCACGCGAGCCCCCGGGCGGCGGACGCGCCGCGCCGGGGGCGTTCGCGTCCCCGCTGGGATACCGGATACACGGGATCCGACACGATCACTCGATCGAGTGAAGCGGGGTTTCGTTGCTCAACCTCCCCGTTGGCCTCTCGTTAACCCGTGTGCAGCCGAAGCCCTTGCGTGATTTACGGATATACGGAAATTCCGACTTTTTTGCAAGGTTCATGCCAAGGTCGACACGTCGTCTCGAAATGTCAGGGGAAAACATGAGGAAAGTAGCCAAGAAGGGGATCCTCACGGCCGTGGCCACCGGCAGTGTGCTGGCCTCGACCGCCGGCTACGCCTACGCGGGGGGCGCCGACGCGCAGGGGGTGGCCACCGGTTCACCCGGTGTCGTCTCGGGCAACTCGGTTCAGGTGCCGATCGAGGTGCCGATCAATGCCTGCGGCAACACGATCGATGTGATCGGCTTGCTGAACCCGTCCTTCGGCAACCGCTGTGCCAACGTCAACGGCGGCGGCCATCAGGCGTCCAAGCCCGCCCATGGCGGCCAGTCCGGCGCCACCGGCGCCGACCGTACCGACAGCTCCAGTGCCAGCGGGAGCCAGGGTGCCACGGCTCCGGCCAGTACCCTCCCGGCCAGCACTCTGCCGGCCAGTACCCTCCCGGCGAGTGCCGTCCCGGACGCCGCGGGTCCGGCCACCAAGGTTCCGGGTGCCGATGGCACGGGTGTCGACGTCCCGGGTGCCGGCGCCTCCGGTGTCGCCGCCAACTCGGCGGGCGTGCTCTCGGGCAACAGCGTCCAGGCGCCGGTGGACGTTCCGGTCAACGCCTGCGGCAACTCGGTGAACGTGGCCGGCGTCGGCAACCCGGCCTTCGGCAACGACTGCGCCAATGTGGAGAAGGTCGAGAAGGTCACCCCGACGCCGCCGGCCGAGGGCTGCGTGGAGACCTGCCCGACCCCGCCGCAGACCTCCTCCGAGGAGGTGACGAGCGTCGCGCGCACCGGCGTGGCTCCGGCCACCTCCGCGTCCGCGGCCGTGGCGCCCGCCGCCAAGCCGGCGCCGTCCGCCCAGCTGGCCACCACCGGTGCCGGCAACGTCGAGCTGCTCGGGGCCGCCGGCCTCGCGATGCTGCTCGGCGGCGGCGTGCTCTACCGCCGGGCCCGGGCCGGCGCCCGCTGACACGGCGGGAGGGGAACCAGGGCGCGCGCTGAACGGGACCGGTGCGCGCCCGCCCCCGGGCGTACCTGAGGAACGACGCATCCGCGGCCGCCGAGCGAACGGGCGGCCGCGGACGCGTGAGGGCTCGCTGCCGCCCGGGGCCGCGGTGCCCCGCCCGTCACCAGTTCCGGACCTGCCGGATGATCCGCCGCTTCAGCCGGACCGTCCGGCTGCCGTCGGGGAACAACCGCAGCCGGTCGAGCTCCCAGTGCCCGTACTCGGCGTGCTCGGTGAGCAGTTGGCGCGCCGCGTTGCGCGTGGTGCCGCGCGGCATGCGCAGGGACTGGTACTCGTACTCCGGCTGCCGGACCGGCTTCCGTGGGGTCAAAACGCTCCTCCTGGGGATCACCTTCAGGCAAGCCTACGGCCTGCCCCGGACAGTCGGCCCGGGTATTTCCGGCCGTCCTCCCGTGCGCGGGCGACGGTCGGAACGGGTGCGGCCCCGGCCGCCGACTGACAGTGCATCAGTCCTGTTGCCACTGTGGAGGGGATACCCCGATCCCGGCGCGCGAAGCGGCAGCCGGACGGCCTCGGCGGGCCCGGCGTGCGCCCTCCGCGCCCGCTTCGCGCCGGTGGCGCGTGGGGACGAAGCGGGACGGATCGGACATCAGGGGGGAAGTTGCGGTGAAATCGCGGGTGTAGGTGACAACCGCTGTGCGTGGCGACACCGCGGGGAGATAGCGTCTGCACCATGTCTGATGCCGCGCAGCCCACCATTGCCGAGGTACGCGCCGCCGCTGAGGCGGTCAAGGCCGCCATCGACCGTCATCTGGAAGCGGTGTCAAGCCCCAACGCAGCCGATGATCCCGCCGTCACCGCCGCCTACGAGCAGCTCGCGACGGCGGCCATCGCCTACGACCAGCTCCTGTACGAGGCCTACGACGAGGTCACGCCCTTCGAGATCCCCGGGGACGAGGGCCCCGGCGGGTACCACGGCCCCGAACAGCCCGAGGCGATCAGCGTGTTGATCCGCCGTGACTACCACGTCGTCGACCCCGAGCGGCTGCGTGCCCAGGCCGAGCGGCTGGACGAGTCGCTGACCCCGGGCGGCGCCGGCGCGGGCGGGGTGAACGCCGCGATCGGCGTGCTGTTCGGCGAGTACGAGCCCGACGAGATCGCCGCCCGCAGCGAGGAGTTCGGCCTGGAGGAGGCCGACTCGACGCTCTGGGTCGCGGCCACCGAGCCGACCGAGCCGGGCGAGTGGCTGCCCGAGCCCTTCGAGCACGCCGACCCGCAGCTGCTGATCTGCCGGTTCGACGTGAGCGAGGTCTACGACGACGAGGACCCGGACGACTGACGCGGACAGGACGACCGACGGGCGGGCCCGGGAACACCGGGGCCCGCCCGTCGTGCGTTCCGGCCGGCGGCCCGCCGGAGCGGGGCCGGCCGGAACGCCGGTCAGTACGCCGAGGCGGCGTTCTCGGCGAGGACCGCCCGCAGCCGGGTGGTGCGCGACTGCGCCTGGCGCTCGGCGACGGCCTGGACGAGCGCCGGGCCCGCCGCGTGCACCACGGACAGGTGCCGCTCGCCGCGGCCGAAGGCGGTGTAGACCCACTGCCGGGTGAGCGCCTGGGCGGCGTCCTCCGGGACGACCACGACCGCGCCCGGCCAGCGCCGGCCGACCGCCTGGTGGACGGTCAGCGCCCAGCCGTGCCGCAGCCGGGCGGCCTCGGCCGGCGGGACGGTCCGGTGCGAGCCGTCCGCGTACTCCAGGTGCAGACCGGTGGCGTCGCCGTCCAGCACCCGGGCCGGGCGGGTGACGCCGGGGGTGGGGGAGTCGACCACCCGGTCGCCCGGGTCGAAGCCGCCGAACCGGCCGGGGCCGGGGTTGAGCCGGGCCTTGGCGGCGGCGTTCAGCGCGCGGGTGCCGGCCGGGCCGCCGTGGCCCGGGGTGAGCAGCACCACCTGCTCGGCCGGGATGCCCAGCGCGCGCGGGATGGAGTCGGTGAGCAGCTGGACGGCGCGGTGGACGGCCTCGCCGGCGTCCTTGGCGGTCAGGATGACCACCTCCTTGTCCGGCGCCTCGACGGGCTGGAGCTCGCCGATGCCGACACCGGAGACCAGCTCGCCGATCGGGCCGAAGTCCGGGGTGCGGGAGGCGACCGCCGGGCAGGCCTTGGCGGCCAGCAGGTCGGCGAAGACCCGCCCGGGGCCGGCCGACCAGAGCTGCCCCGGGTCCCCGCTGAGCACCAGCCGGGTGCCGTCGGCCAGCGACTCCAGGACGACGGCGGCCAGGTCGACGTCCAGCAGCGGGGCGTCCAGCACGACCAGCAGGTCCAGGGCGAGCGTGCCGTCCGGGGCGCGGCCGGGGCCGGCGGCGCCGGAGAACAGCTCGGCGAGGGTGACCACGGGGGCCCCGGCGCCCGCCTCGGCGAGCGCGGCGAGGGAGTCCCGCCCCTGGTCCGTCCAGGTGGCGGCCCAGGCCCGCAGCCCGAGCCCGCGGGCGGCGGCGACCAGCGCGGCCGGCTCGGCGCGGGCCGCCTCGCCGCCGGTGTGCAGCACCAGGGCGTGCTCGGCGACGGCCTTGATCAGGGCGGTCGCGGAGGAGGACGACGCGGCCTCGGCGGCGGCCGCCCAGGCGGCCGGGCCGGGGGCGGCGGGGGGCTGCTGGGCGGAGCCCTCGGCGGCCTCCGCCCCGGCCTCCGCGTCCTCGGAATCGGCGGCCTCCCCGGGCTGCTCGGCGTCCTCGCCCGGCACGAAGGTGGCCATCAGCTGGAGCAGCTTCTCGGCGAGGCTGTCCTCGGCCATCGCCAGCCCGGCCAGGGCGAGCAGCGTCCGGGTCGGCGCCTCGTCCTCCTCGTCGCCCCCCGCCGCGTGCGCCTCGGGGCCGGCCAGCTCCTCCTGGAAGGAGAGCACCCGCCCGTCCTCGACGGCGGCCTGGATCGCGGTGGCCGGCTCGGGCATCCGGAGCCGGTCGAGCCCGACCGCCACCTCGGCCAGCTCCAGGGCGGAGTGCCCGCGCAGCGCCGCCTGCTCCAGCAGCCACGGCACCAGCGCCCGGGCGCGGCGCTCGTCGCCCGGGCCGGCACCGGCGCCGAGCAGCTCCCGGGCGAAGCCGTCCGCGTGCTCGGGCCGGACGCCGGGCAGGCCCAGCACCGCCCACGGGTCCTCGCGCAGCCGTGCGGGCGCCTCCTCGCCGAGCGCGGCCACGGCGGCGGCCGCCAGGTCGGCCGGGGCGCCGCCGGCGGTCAGCACCTCGACGGTGGCGCGGAGCACCTCTTCGCGCTGCCGGTCGGACACCACCGGGGCGGGGGCGGCCGGGGCGGGGACCCGGGCCGGAGCGGGGGCGGCCGCGACCGGGGTGGCCGGAACGGGGGCGGCCGGGGCCGGGGCCGCGGCGGCCGGCTCCGGCTCCCCGGGCTCCGACCCGCCGGGCTCCGGGGCCTCCTCCGTCGGATCCTCCTCGGCCGGGGCTTCCGCCATCGAGGCCTCCGCACGGGCGGCACCCGCCCGTGCGGCACGGTCCGCGGCGTCCTCCGGCTGCATGCCGCGGATCCGCTGGGCCAGCTCCGCGAACTTCGCGGCCTTCGCCTCCGGGGTCAGCTTGGCCCCGGCGGTCACCTCCGGAGCGCCGTTCCCCGTGTCAGTCATCGTCGTCCGCTCCAAAGGTCACTCCACTGCAGGTTCTGCTCGACGACCCGGGCCGGTGGTCACAGCTCCGTCCACCCCTGGTCCGGGTAGTGGTGCACCGGCGACGAGATGTCGTCCAGCGCACCACGGATCTCATCCGGAAGCGTAAGCGCCTCCACCGACAGTGCCGACTGCAGCTGGGCCACCGTCCGGGCTCCGACCAGGGCGCTCGCCACCCCGGGCCGGTCCCGGACCCAGGCCAGCGCGACGGCCAGCGGGGTGCTGGCGAGCCCGTCGGCGGCGGTGGCGAGGGCGTCCACGATCCGTCGCGAGCGCTCCCCGAGGTACGGCTGGACGAATCCGGACAGGTACGGCGAGGCGCCGCGCGAGTCCTGCGGGACGCCGTGCCGGTACTTGCCGGTGAGCACCCCGCGCCCGAGCGGCGAGCCGGCCAGCACCCCGACCCCGGCGTCCAGTGCGGCGGGCAGCGCCTCCCGCTCGATGCCGCGCTGGAGCAGCGAGTACTCCAGCTGCGCCCCGGCCAGCGGCACCCGCCCGTGGTGGGCGTGCTGCCAGGCGGCGGACTTGGCGAGCTGCCAGCCGCTGAAGTCGCAGACCCCGACGTAGCGGGCGCGCCCGGAGGAGACGGCGATGTCGAGGGCGCTGAGCGTCTCCTCGACCGGGGTCACCGGATCGAAGGAGTGCACCTGCCACAGGTCGACGTAGTCGGTGCCGAGCCGGCGCAGCGAGGCGTCCAGGGCGGCGAGCAGGTGGCCGCGGGAGCCGTCGAAGCGGCGGGCGGACTCGGGGACGCTGCCGGCCTTGGTGGCGATGACGAGTTCGGAGCGGGGGACCAGGCTGTCGGTGAGCCGGGAGATCAGGTACTCGGCGCCGCCGTCCGCGTACACGTCGGCGGTGTCGACCAGGTTGCCGCCGGCGTCGACGAACTCCTTGAGCTGCTCGGCGGCCTCCTGCTCGTCGGTGTCGCGGCCCCAGGTCATGGTGCCGAGGCCGAGTCGGGAGACCTGGAGGCCGGTACGGCCGAGGTGACGCTTTTCCATCGGACGGGCCTTCCACTGGCCGGTGGCCCCGGGAGCCCCGGCGGCCCTGTGAACGCGCAGGTGGGGAGAGCGCTCCCCACGTCGGCTGAGCGTAGCGGCCGGTGCGCGGAGAGAGGTGCAGACCCGCAGAACGATCAACAGCACCGGTGTGACCGGATCCACCCCTACCCGTCAGTAGCGTGTTCGGTGCGGGCACGGTTACCCTCGCGACCAACCCCAACCCACTGGAAGGTGCGGCAGATGCGACTCGGGATCAACCTCGGCTACTGGGGACTCGGCATGGACGCCGACAACATCGCCGTGGCCCAGGAGGCGGACCGCCTCGGCTACTCCGTCTGCTGGGCGGCGGAGGCGTACGGCTCGGACGCCGCGACGGTGCTCAGCTTCGTCGCCGCGAAGACCGAGCGGATCGACGTCGGCTCGGCCATCTTCCAGATCCCGGCGCGCACCCCGGCGATGACCGCGATGACCGCCGCGACCCTGGACACCCTGTCCGGCGGCCGGTTCCGGCTCGGCCTCGGCGTCTCCGGCCCGCAGGTGTCCGAGGGCTGGTACGGGGTGAAGTTCGACAAGCCGCTCGCCCGCACCCGCGAGTACGTGGAGATCATCCGCAAGGCGATGTCCCGCGAGCGCCTGGTGCACGAGGGCGAGCACTGGACGCTCCCGCTGCCCGGCGGCCCCGGCAAGCCGATCAAGCTCACCGTGCACCCGGTGCGCGAGCACATCCCGCTGTACATCGCCGCGATCGGGCCCAGGAACCTGGAGCTGACCGGCGAGATCGCCGACGGCTGGCTCGGCATCTTCTTCTCGCCCGAGCACGCCGCGCTCTCCCTCGACCCGCTGACGGCCGGCCGGGCCAAGGCCGGGAGGACGCTGGAGGGCTTCGACCTCTGCCCGACCGTGAACCTCGCGGTCGGCGAGGACATCAAGGCCGGGGTCGACGCCCTGCGCTCGTACGCCGCGCTCTACATCGGCGGCATGGGCAGCAAGGAGAAGAACTTCTACAACCAGCTCGCCCGGCGGATGGGCTACGAGCAGGCCGCCGACGAGGTCCAGGAGAAGTACCTCGCCCGGGACCACGCGGGCGCCGCGGCCGCCGTCCCGCACGACCTGATCGACGCCACCTCGCTGATCGGCGACACCGCCCGGATCGCCGACCGGATGCAGGCCTACGCCGAGGCGGGCGTCACCACGCTCACCCTGGCCCCGGCCGGGTTCACCCTGGACGAGCGGATCCTGGCGCTGCGCACCGGTGTCGAGGCGCTGGAGCGCGCCGGACTGGCCTGACCGGGGCCGGGTGTCCGAGCGGCCCGACCGCCTGTGGTCCGACCGGCGGAGCTACAGCCAGTCGTGCCGCTTGAACACCCGGTGCAGCACCAGGCAGACCACCGTCATCAGCACCAGCACCGCCGGGTACCCCCAGATCTGGTGCAGCTCCGGCATGTGCTCGAAGTTCATCCCGTAGATGCCCGCGATCATGGTCGGTACGGCGGCCAGCGCCGCCCAGGCCGAGATCTTCCGCATGTCGTTGTTCTGCTGGACGCTGACCTGCGCCAGGTTGGCGTTCAGGATGTCGGACAGCAGCCGGTCCATGCCGTCCACCTGGTCGTTCACCCGGGCCACGTGGTCGGCGACGTCCCGCAGGTAGGGCGCGGCCTCGGGACGGACGAAGCGGGCGCCGCGCTCCAGGGCCAGCATCGGCTCCAGCAGCGGGCCGGTGGCCCGGCGCACGGACATCACCTGGCGCTTGTAGCCGTAGATCCGTCCGGCGGTGTCGCGGTCGACCCGGGAGGGGGAGAAGATGTCCGCCTCCAGTTCGTCCAGGTCGGTCTGGAGCCCGGCGGCCACGTCCATGTAGCCGTCGACGATCGTGTCGCAGACCGAGTGCAGCACCGAGCTGGGCCCGTACCGCAGCTGTTCGGGGTCCTGCTCCAGGGCGGCCCGCAGTCCGCCGAGCGGGCTGTCCTCGCCGTGCCGGACGGTCATCACGAAGTCCGGGCCGAGGAAGACCATCACCTCGCCGACCGTGACGACGTGCCCGCCGGGGTGGTAGCCGAGGGTCTTCAGCGCGACGAACAGCGAGCCCTTGTACGCCTCCACCTTGGGGCGCTGGTGGGCGCTGACGGCGTCCTCGACGGCCAGCGGGTGCAGCGCGAACTCCTGGCCGACGCGGTCGAGTTCCTCGGCGGTGGGCTCGAACAGGCCTATCCAGACGAAGCCGTCCGGACCGGCCGCGCGGGCGGCGGCGAGCGCGCCGGCCAGGTCCTCGGGGGCCTCGATGCGGCGGCCGTCGTGGTAGGCGGCGCAGTGGACGATCATGCGGGCCATTGTCACCCGAGCGGGGCCGTCCGGCACGGATCCGGGGGATTCCGGTCCACCGGCCCCCGGCGGCCGGGGCGGTGGCGGACCCGGCCGCCGCGGGCCGGACGGGCGGGAAATCCGGTCTCCACGGCCGGGCCCGGAGGCCGTAGGCTGACCCCATGCCCACCCTGCTGCTCGTCCGTCACGGCCGCTCCACCGCGAACACCGCCGGAATCCTGGCCGGTTGGACCCCCGGCGTGGACCTCGACGACACCGGCCGGGACCAGGCCGCCGCGCTGGCCGGCCGACTGGCCGGCATCCCGCTGGTGCGGGCGGTCAGCAGCCCGCTGGAGCGCTGCCGGCAGACGCTGGAGCCGCTGCTGGCGGTCCGGCCCGAGCTCGGGCCGCCGGCCGAGGACGAGCGGCTGGGGGAGTGCCACTACGGCGAGTGGACCGGCCGTCCGCTGGCCGAGCTGGCCAAGGAGCCGCTCTGGCGCACCGTGCAGGACCACGCCGCCGGGGCCGCCTTCCCCGGCGGGGAGTCGCTGCGCGAGCTGAGCCACCGCACGGTGGACGCGGTGCGCGAGTGGAACCGGAGGATCGCGGACGAGCACGGCGAGGACGCGGTCTGGATCGCCTGCTCGCACGGGGACGTGATCAAGGCCGTGGTGGCCGACGCGCTCGGGCTGCACCTGGACCACTTCCAGCGGATCAGCGTCGAGCCCTGTTCGGTCACCGCGATCCGCTACACCCCGCAGCGGCCCTTCGTCTTGCGGATGGGCGACACCGGCGACCTCGCCTCGCTCGCCCCCAGGCCCGGCCCGGCGGCGGCCACCCCGGCCGGCGACGCGGTGATCGGCGGCACCGTCTAGGCCGCGCCGCCGACGGGCCGTCCGGGGAGGCGCCGTCCGCGGCGGCACCGTTCGCTTCCCCGGGTGCCACCCCGCCCGCGGCCGTCGGCTCGGCTCCCCGGCCGGAGCCCGAAGGTCGTAGGGTGACTAGCGAGTCCATCCGGCCGCGGCCCGCCCCCGGCGGAACCGCGCCGACCGACACGATCCGGAGCGAGAGCGTGCCCCGTCAGGTCTTCTTCTACGACCAGCCCGAACGGTTCGTGGCCGGCACCGTCGGCCAGCCCGGCGCCCGGGCGTTCTACCTTCAGGCCAGCGCCCGGGGCCGGATCACCAGCGTGCTGCTGGAGAAGACCCAGGTCGCGGCGCTCGCCGAGCGCATCGAGGAGGTCCTGGACGAGGCGCTGCGGCGCAGCGGCGGCGACACGTCCATCCCGGCCGCCGCCCCGAACGACCTGCTCGACACCGCGCCGCTGGACCTCCCGCTGGAGCAGGAGTTCCGGGTCGGCACCATGGCCCTGGCCTGGGACAGCGTGGACGCCTGCCTGGTGGTCGAGGCGCAGGCGCTGGTCGAGGAGGAAGAGGAGGAGGACGCCGCCGAGGCGGCCTTCACCGACGACGAGAACGGCCCGGACATGCTGCGGGTGCGGCTGTCCGGCGCGATGGCCCGGGTCTTCGCCAAGCGCGCGCTGGACCTGGTCGCGGCCGGCCGCAAGCCCTGCCCGTTCTGCAACCTGCCGCTCGACCCGGAGGGCCACCTGTGCCCGCGCGCGAACGGCTACCGGCGCTGAACACCGACACCCCGCCACAGGCCGACCCGACGGCCGCCGCCGCGCTGGCCGCCGACGTGCCCACCGCCCTCGCGCTGCTGCGCCAGGGCGGGCTGACGGTGCACGGGCGGCTCACCGACGCCTCCAACGCCGCGCTGTACTGCACGGTGGCGCACGGCTCGCTGAGCGCGCAGGCCGTCTACAAGCCGGTCGCCGGGGAGCGCCCGCTGTGGGACTTCCCGGACGGCACGCTGGCCGGCCGCGAGGTCGCCGCGTACGAGCTGTCCGCCGCGACCGGCTGGGCGCTGATCCCGCCGACCGTGCTGCGCGACGGCCCGCACGGGCCCGGCATGCTGCAGCTGTGGGTCGAGCCGGACCCGACGGCCGAGCCGCTGCTCGCGCTCCAGGACCCGCGCGGCCCGGAGGCGGGCTGGCTGCCGATCGTCCGGGCCGAGGTCGAGGGCGGGCGGACGGCCCTGCTGGTGCACCACGACGACCGGCGGTTGCGCCGGCTCGCCGTCCTGGACGCGGTGCTCAACAACGCCGACCGCAAGGGCGGCCACCTGATCCCGGCCGCCGACGGCCGGGTGTACGGCATCGACCACGGCGTCACCTTCAACACCGAGGACAAGCTGCGCACCCTGCTCTGGGGCTGGGCCGGCGACCCGCTGCCCGCCGAGGCGCTGGAGGTGCTGGCCCGGCTGGCCGAACAGCTGGACGGCGAGCTCGCCGAGCGCCTCGCCCCGCACCTGACGGCGGCCGAACTGGACGCCACCCGGGCCCGGGTGGCCGCGCTGCGCGGCTCCGGCCGGCACCCGCTGCCGCCCGAGGACTGGCCCGCGATCCCCTGGCCGCCGGTCTAGGCCGGGTCCGACGGGTCCGAACCGGTGCCCGAACCGGTGCCCCGGAGCGCCGGTGGTCCGGACCGCTCGTCGAAAACGGCGGCAGATGGTCTGGACCTGTCCCCGGAACAGGTCGCACACTGCTCCGATGGATGTGCGACGGACGACCCCCACCCCCCGAACCACGCCGGACCTGCCGTTGCACCGGTTACAGGTCCCGCTGCCCCAGCTGCTCCCCTTCGCCATCGGCAGTTTCGACGCGATCGGCCCGCTCTCCCGGGCCGGCTTCCCCCACCGGCACTCGTTCTACGAGATCGTCCACGTCACCGGCGGCCACGGCGCCCACGTCCTGGACCTCGTCCACCGGCCGCTGGCGCCACCGCAGTTGTGCGTGATCACGCCCGGCCAGGTGCACTACTGGGCCGACGCCGAGGAGCTGGTCGGCCGGGTCGTCCTGTTCAACGAGGACTTCCTGCTCGGCCACCCCCAGGACCTCGCCGCCCTGCGGGCGCTGGCCACCCGCCCGGCCCTCGCGCTCGGCGACCAGGCCGACGCGGTCGCCGCGCTGCTCGCCGACATGGAGTACGAGTACCGGACCAGGGGGCCCGGCTACCAGGGCGTGCTGCGGGCCAGCCTGCACATCCTGATCGTCCGGGCGCTGCGCGCCTGCGCCCCGGCCGACCGCCCGTCGGTGCCCGGCCGCCCGGCCGAAGTGGCCGCCGCCTTCACCCGGTTGATCGCCCGGCCGGGCGGGGTGCGGCACTCGGTGGCCTCCACCGCGCAGGAACTCGGCGTCTCCCCGGGGCACTTGCAGACCCTGGTGAAGCAGGCCACCGGCCGGACGCCCGGCGGTCTGATCCGCCGCCAGCAGACCTTGGAGGCCAAACGGCTGCTCGCCTGCACGGATTTGACGATCCGTCAGGTCGCCAAGGAGGCGGGCTTCGTCGACCCGGCGTACTTCTGCCGGTTCTTCCGCCGGGAGACCGGGATGACCCCGGGGGAGTTCCGGTCCAGGGTCGACGGAAATCACCACGATCCCCGGATCATGTCCATCGCGGTCGCACCGGACGGCCCGTAACTTTGCTGGTGGCCACCGGTGGCCGGTCCGGCGCGCACGGACGGGCGGCCGGTCCGGCCCTTGTCATGCCCCCACCATGGCAAGGGCCGCCCCCACCCCCCGCCTCACGATAAGGAGACGGCGCATGCCCACGCCCGACGGCATGATCAGCCGCAAGACCGTCCTCAAGGCCGCCGCCGCGCTCGGGGCCGCCCCGCTGCTCGTCGGCGGCGGGGTCGCACTGGCCCGGGACCAGATCGGCACCGGCGAGCCGCTCGCCCTCACCCCCGAGTGCCACGACGGCGACGCCCCCACCATCGAGCAGACCGAGGGCCCGTACTTCAAGCCCAACTCCCCGCTGCGCAGCTCGATGGTCAACGACGGCCCCGGCACCCGCCTGGTCGTCAGCGGCTACGTCTTCGGCCGCGCGTGCCGGCCCATCTCCGGTGTGCTGCTGGACTTCTGGCAGGCCGATGACGGCGGCAACTACGACAACAGCGGATACACCTTCCGCGGCCACCAGTTCACCGACGCCAACGGCGCCTACAAGCTGGACACCATCGTGCCCGGCCTCTACCCGGGCCGCACCCGGCACATCCACGTCAAGCTCCAGGCCCCCGGCCGCTCGATCGTCACCACCCAGCTGTACTTCCCGGGCGAGCCGCGCAACAACACGGACACCATCTACGACGCCCGGCTGCTGATGAACGTCCGGCAGAACGGGTCGACCCGCGAGGGCAGCTACGACTTCGTGCTGAACGTGGCGCAGACCCCGGGCACGCCGAGCCCCACGCCCACCCCGACCTCCACCTCCACCGGTGGCCCGACCACGCCGCCCGGCGGCAGCTGGGCCGCGGGCACCTCGTACAACGCGGGCGACCGCGTGACCTACTCCGGCGTCTCCTACACCTGCCTCCAGGCGCACACCGCCATGGCCGGCTGGGAGCCGCCGAACGTGCCGGCCCTCTGGCAGCGGTCGTAGCGGCTCCGGCCGCTCCACCCGAGGAGCCGGGCGCCCGGTCGGCGGCAGGGCCGACCGGGCGCTCACCCATGCCCGGAGCCGGGTGCGGGGGGCGTACACCACGCGTTCCGACAGCGCCGGATCCGTGCAATACCAGTCGGGAAACTGTCGGGCAACGGTAGGAAACGAATCCAGTCGATCTTTCGTACTGGTTAGGCTTTCAAATGTTCGCAAGGTTAAAGTTGTTTCCATGCATGCCTGGCCCGCCTCCGAGGTTCCCGCCCTGCCTGGTCAGGGGCTCCCCCTCCGTATCCACGACACCGCAGCGGGCACAGTCCGGGAGGTCGTGCCGCAGGACGGCACCGCCCGGATCTACGTCTGCGGCATCACGCCCTACGACGCGACCCACATGGGCCACGCCGCCACCTACAACGCGTTCGACCTGGTGCAGCGCGTCTGGCGGGACGCCGGTCACGACGTCCTGTACATCCAGAACGTCACCGACGTCGACGACCCGCTGCTCGCCCGCGCGGTCGAGACCGGCCAGGACTGGACCGCCCTCGCCGAGCGCGAGACGGCCCTGTTCCGCGAGGACATGACCGCGCTGCGGATGCTCCCGCCGGCCCACTACATCGGCGCCGTCGAGTCGATCCCGTGGATCGTCCCGATCGTGCAGAAGCTGCTGGCCTCCGGCGCCGCCTACCACGTCGACGGCGACATCTACTTCTCGGTCGACGCCGACCCGCGCTTCGGCGAGGTCTCCGGCCTCACCCGCGAGGCCATGCGCCCGGTCTTCGCCGAGCGCGGCGGCGACCCGGACCGCCCCGGCAAGCGCAACCCGCTGGACGCCCTGCTCTGGCTGGCCGCCCGCCCGGGCGAGCCCGCCTGGGACACCGAGCTCGGCCACGGCCGCCCCGGCTGGCACATCGAGTGCGTCGCCATCGCCCTCCGGTACCTCGGGATGTCCTTCGACATCCAGGGCGGCGGCAGCGACCTCTCCTTCCCGCACCATGAGATGGGCGCCGCGCACGCCCAGGTCGCCACCGGCGCCCACCCGTACGCCCAGGCGTACGTGCACGCCGGCATGGTCGCCCTGGACGGCCACAAGATGTCCAAGTCCCGTGGCAACCTGGTCTTCGTCTCGGCGCTGCGCCGCGAGGGCGTCGACCCGGCGGCGATCCGCCTGGCGCTGCTCTCGCACCACTACCGGGCCGACTGGGAGTGGACCAAGAGCACCCTGGACGAGGCCGTCGAGCGCCTCGCCCGCTGGCGCGCCGCGGTCTCCCGCCCGGACGGCCCCTCGGCCGAGCAGCTGCTCGCCGAGGTGCGCGAGGCGCTAGCGAACGACCTGGACGCGCCCGCCGCGCTGGCCGCGGTCGACCGCTGGGCGGACCGGCAGGAGACCGGGGGCGGCACCGACATCGGCGCTCCCGGCCTGGTGACCCGCACCGTGGACGCCCTGCTCGGCGTCGCGCTGTGACCCGGGTGCGGTAGCCCCGGCGCCGGGGCCACCGCACCACACGCCGAAGGGGCGTCGGGACCACGCCTTGGGTTCTAGGAGTCGTTGCAACACCCCAGTTCAGGGGATGCATTGGACTTCGAGATCCGTGAGGACCGGACGCCTCAGGGCCCGAG